>JAUXRY010000029.1 GCA_030679915.1 Thiobacillus sp. | reverse complement strand
CAAGCGTGGCGGGATCGGTGCTCACCGAAAGCCGGGTTGCCGATTTCAGGTCTTCGCTGCTGACCTCCCCGGTGGGGTCAACATGCTTTTTGTAACTGTCGATTTTGGATTCCGACAGATCGAAACCAATCGTCTCGAATTTCTTGCCAAACTCAACCGCCAGGGGCAACCCCACGTAGCCCAAGCCAACAACAGCAACAACCGTCATGTTCACTCCCTTAATTTTTATAAAAGCCCAGGCAAGAAACCCCTGCCAACCCACCCTTGAATCTTGCACCTTGAAACTTGCGACTCATTTCCCCAGCAACTGCCGCGCCGCCCCAACGATAAACAGCGTATTCGTCACCAGATAGCGCTTCCACAAGCGTCCCGGTTCCGACGCCAAACGATGCAACCACTCCAGTCCGTTGTCCCGCATCCAGGCCGGCGCGCGCTGCACCGTGCCGGCGTGAAAATCGAACGCCGCGCCCACGCCGATCATCACCGCATTGACCCTGCCGCGATGCTCAGCCATCCAGCGTTCCTGCTTGGGGCAGCCCAACCCAACGAACACGATGCCCGCCCCACTGGTGTTGATCCGGTCCACCGCCGCTGCATCTTCTTCAGCGCTCAGCGCACGGAAAGGCGGCGACTCCATGGTTACTCGCAAATCCGGAAACGCTGCCCGCAGGCGCGCCTCCAGCAAACCCAACGTTGCATCCGTACTGCCATAGCAATAAATCGGCAGGTTTTCCTGAGCAGCACGTTCGCACAACGCCCACATCACATCCGGCCCGCTGATGCGCGGCTGGTTGGCAAACCCCTGCCGCCGCAGCATCCACGCCACCGGCGCACCATCCGGCGTCGCCATGTCCGAACCATTGATGATGTCGCGATAGGCTGCATCGCGCGACGCACTCACCACCACGTGCACATTACAGATCGTCACATAGCGGCTGTCGCGCCCATGCGCCCAGCCAAGCAGGCGCGCCATCGCCGCGTCCCACGTCAACGCATCGATTTGCGCCCCCAGCACCGAGCCCGTAATCCGACGATCCAATCCCACTCCCCTTACCGCATCCATTCAACTACCCAGAAATCATTCGCTCGGCTTGTATCTTGCAATTTGTCTCTTCAATCTATTTCTTCGGCATCGCCACGCATCGCGCAATCCCGTCCGCAAACCGCTCCACCATATTGTCAAGCGTGTAATGCTGCGCATCGTGCAATGCCGCCTGCTTGATCGCATCCAGCTTCTCGCGGTCGTTGAACAGCGCAATCACCGCGTCCGCATAGCGGCTCGCTTCGCCGCGCACCACCAGCCCATTCACCTCATCCTTCAGATAGGCAACCTCGGGACCGTGACGCGATTCCACCGTCGTGATCATTGGCGTGCCCGAACAGAACGAATCCAGCACATGCAAGCCCACCGCACCCGGGTTGATCACCACATCCGCCAGTCTGAACCAGGCCGCCTTCTCCAGCCCCTTGCGCACGCCCTGCCACTTCAGCCACGGGCGCGTTTCCATCGCCGCGCGTATCTCACCTGCACTGGGGCCATCGCCAACCACCACCAAGCGAAACGCCGGCAGCGCCGCATGAATGCGATCAGCCGCCTCGATCATGTAATCCAGCCGCTTGTCGGAATAGAGCGAACCGCAAAACAGCCCCACCGGCGCCCCCTCCGGCGCATCGATCTCCACCCGCATCGCCCGCAATTGCGCATCGGTCACGCTTGCCAGATCGCGCTCGAACGCCTCGTTGTCGATCGCGTTGTCCAGGCAGGTGATGCGTTCCTGCGGGTAGCCTGCGCGGCGCACGATCTCCGCCGTCGTCTCCGTGTAGGCAAACCACCAATCCACCCGCTGCAGCATCATCTGCTTCCATTTCTCGCGCAGGCCGCTCGGCGCATCACTCTGGAAGTTCACCCCGTGCCCCCAATACGCCACCCGGCGCGGCGACCACAAACGCCCCAATAACAGTGGGTAGTTCGAGAGAATGCGGTTCTCCTGCATTACCACCACCAGATCGGCATCGCGCAAATCAGCCGGGAAAGGCTGCCACATTAGATCGCGCGCACCTAGTTCCCAGAAGCGGTTTTGCACCTTGTGTGCCCAAGGCAAGGAACCCTCGTCCTTTTTGGCTGACTCGCGCCGCGATGCCTGGCCGTGCACCAGATGCAGATCGATTCCGCGCTGGGCGCAAGCGGCGCGCAGGCGGTCAAATAGGCCCATGCGGTAATGCAGCAAGCGATGCTGGCAAATGACAACCTTCTTCATGAATGTGAGGAATCTGCCAAGGGGAGTGCAGGCTCTATCAGACAGTGATCGTAGCCCCTCTCGGAAAAACGAAAATGCCCGTCACGAATGGCTGCTTCATGACGATCTATTGTTGCCTGGTCATCAAAGCGTTTGCCAATCACTTTCGCAGGCACACCCGCCGCAATTGAATACGGCGGAATATCCCGCGTAACTACGCTACCCGCAGCGACCACACTGCCCCGACCCACGGTGACTCCTGTCAGAACAATCGTGCCGTAACCCAGCCAAACGTCATCCTCGATCACGGCCTCCTCGTGGGCATACTGGCTAGGGAGACGCTTGCTCCCAACCCATGGTGAAAACCGCACGGGATAACCGACAGCCGAAAAGTCGTGATCATGTCTGCCTACAATGGCCACACGGTTGGCGACCAAACAAAAATGGCCAATCCGGCAATTGGCCTCGATGTGAACATCCTTCCCCACGTAAACTTGATTGCCCATCCTGACGTGGCTTGGCGCCCAAATCCGGGTACGCGCACCAAGATGCAGGTCATCACCATGCGTCAGCACTTTACGGCAGGCAAAAGCCTTGATTTTGGTTTGCAGCTGCCGCCCCGCTACAAGTATCCAAGTCTTGATACCCATCAAGCGGTCATCCGATCCAACGGTGGCCATTTGGCCAATACCCATTTCTTGAGAGCTATCGGAAGCAACATCCCTGCAGCGACCAATAGTGGGAAATAGATCAGGAAATTCAACCCATCCCAAGGCATCACTTTCAGACCAATCCCCTTCACCAAGCCAATGAACACGGTGTTAAGCAAATAGATAATGAAAACGTATTTACCCCAGGTGAGCAAAATCTCTGAATCCCTGAGCACAGGCAGCCGTATGAAAAACATCAACGCGGGAATTGAAGCCAGACCCAACACCAGCTTTGGATAGGGGAATAGATGATGTGAAAACGAGAGGACGACAAAGAGCCCCAGTGCGACCCAGCCAAATTTATCCAGACCACGAATAAAGGCATCAAAGTGGCGCGCGAGAATGACACCGATCATGAGAAAAAGCGTGTATTCCGCAACCCGATTCAGCGCCAGCAAGCTGGTTAGGTCCGCGTGGACAACATAAGCAATCACGCCAATCGACAGAAGCAACCATGACGCTCCTCCAGTGACACGTTTCAGGATGGGAAACAATAGGTAGTAGATAAATAGAACGTAGATATACCAAAGTGCCGAGGCACTGCTGTAAACGGGGCGCACCACAATATCAATCAGCCCACCCCAAATACCTTGGGGAACGTTGTCAACATGGATTAAATGACTCGCGACCGTTTTCCCAATCACGATCAACAGCGCAACAGCGAAGAAAGCCGGCATCAGCCGCATGAACTTGCCGCGCACGAACTTGAAATAGCCACTTACAGTAGTCACAGGTTTGTAGGTGTATTCCATGATGAACCCACTCAGGAACATGAAGAACGGCATATGGAAAAGGTAGATCCACTGCTTCAACACCCCATACCAATCGGCACCGCTCAGCGGAGTGCGGCCTTCAATGTGGCCAATTACCACAAGCAGGATCGCCAACCCCTTGGCTCGGTCGATTTCGAAAACCCGCGACTTATTCGGTATCACACTCATTATTTACGCACCATTAACCAAGTCGCACTAGGCCCGGCCCAGCGTTCTATCGACAAGCGCCAACACACCATAAGCCCGGCTTTCCCAAGTCATCTTTTCACGGACGCACTCAAGCGCCGCCTCGCTCATTGCCATGCGGCGCGGCTCATCATCGGCCAGCTTCCGGATCGCATCCGCAAGGCTCTGCACCACGCCCTCTTCATTCTGGTTCCGGGTTGATACAACAATCGCAGTTTCATGTGTCACCAAAGTTACCGGCCCACCGACATCCAGGCAAATCACCGGCAACCCATTGGCCTGCGCCTCCAGCACCACATTGCCGCTGGAATCGTGCAGACTGGGAAACAAAAAACAATGCATGGTCCGATACAGCGCAAACAACTCTTGCTGCGGCATCTGGCTCACCCAGCGAATGCTGTCTTGCACACCCGTCTCAGCCGCCAGCTTGCGAAGCTCGGGCTCGAACGGCCCCTTGCCCAGCAACGTAAATTCGACCGGCACACCTTGTGCGGCTGCCTGCGCCACGGCCCGAATCGCCAGATGTGCCCCCTTCCAACCCAGCAGCCGCCCTGCAAACAGAACGCGAAACGGTTCACCTGGGTGCCGCGAAGCTGGCTGTATGCCCGCAGGCGCATCGATGCCGATTTCGGGATACACGATTGCCCGGCGGCGGAATGGCCATGGCAGAGCCTGGCGGGTGTCTTCAGTTTTGGTGAGGATCAGCGTGGCCTTGGCATAGGCCGCCCACAAGAAAGGATCAAACAGCGCCGCCTTGTTAAGCAGCGAACGCAGCAGCTCCTTGATTTTTTCACGCCCGTGTATGGATCGCTTGAGCGCCAGCGGCGCATCCTCGCCACCACCCACCGGACCAAACACGAAGGGAATACCCATATAGCCGAGAAACGACGGATGGCGGAACACGCCATAGGTGCAATGGATGGCCAGATCGAATCCCTGTTCGCGTTGCAAGCGACGCGCAAAACCCAGCAGGCCAAACTGCCACAGCGTGTAGAGCAAGGGAGCGGTTGCCGAATTAAGCGGCATCGCGCGCAACCACGCTGGGCGGAAATAGACGACCCGCACATTGGACGGCACCTGCACACCTTCGGCCTCGACCAGCACGCGACGGGTCATGTCGGTCACCACCGTCACCTCATGCTGTTTACCCAGCTCTGCCGCCCAGCGCCAGCCCACGCCGGGTTCACTGCCGACGTTGGGGGCAAAGGCAAAGGCGCTGAGCAGAATTTTCATGCGCGACCAAGAATGACCTTGGCATACCCCCACAGGAAATGCACCGGCCACAACACCCCGCCGTGCCTCCAGCACATCGTCAGCCAGGAACGCCAGGGCAAGCCCTTGCGTGAAAAGATTTGTTGCACACGTTGCAGCAAGGGCAGCGCCTTGTCGCGGTGCGTCCCCTTGAGCGGATTGCGCGAGCATGCGCCCACATAGCCGGCCGTCAGCAGCACCGGGATACCCAGCTTGCGCGCCCGCTTCGAGTAATCGGTATCCCCCATGCCGTGCTCGAACACGGGATCGAGGTTCCCCAGCTTCCTTGCAGCGCCGTCCGTGATCATCACGACATTTCCATTCATCACATCGACAGCCTGGAGGCTATCGGTGGGATCCAGCAGTCTGGCGAGGAATGGCCGAAAACGTGGTTCGACGTAGCGCCACCCGCCATAGGTGGTATGCCCGCCCTCCGGATCACTGATTGCCCCGACCACGATTACTTCCCTGGGCGCGGCCGAGTCGCGCGCCGCCAGCAGCAGATCGAATGCCTCGGGCCGCAGCATGGTGTCGTCGTTCAACCAGAGATACGCCGGAAACCCCTCCTGCATCGCAGCCTCGAATGCCCGGTTCATGCTGCGGTTCCAGAAATAACTGCCATCGCCGCGCATGATCACGGCGTCGGACTCAATCGCCCGCACCGCTTCCGCCGTGCCGTCGGTCGATCCGTCGTCGAACAGGAACAAGCGGTAATCGACCCTGGAACGGCCGGCGGCGATGGCCAGATGCTCGAGGCATGCGACCGTCTTGTCGCGCCGGTTGTAGCACGCCATCAAAACAGCGATTCTTGTGGAGACCGCGCTCACTTAACCCCCTTGCCTGACTCGGCAGTCCTCAGTGGCCGCAACCACGCTGCAATGTAGCGACTCCCTTTTGCGGAAATCCGCGTTGAGCCTGAAAATGTATGTACCCAGTCGATATTCCTTGGATCCATATTTGGATTCACTCTTGATCACAGGTTTTATGAATTGAGCGGCCAGGAAGATGTTGAACATCTCCAGACCCCCAAGTGTGGTGTGCGCCTCTTCCAGAGGCACGTCGCAGAAATCAATGATCATAGGTATTGGAAACGCAACAGCTCAGTTCCTTGCAGTTATAGAGGTTCACGATCGCCACCAGGTAAAGCCCTGCCTTTCATTTGCGCTCAGTCTTTTGACTTGAGGTGATCCGCCAGTCGTAGCGCCAGCGCAATGATCATGAGTGTCGGGTTGGCGTGGCTGCTTGTCGGAAAGACCGAGGATCCCGCGACGTACAAATTTTCCACACCATGCACCTTGCAATTAACGTCCACCACTCCCGCATCGGCGGTCACGGCCATGCGCGTGGTGCCGATGTGATGGGCGTTGCTGTTAAATGACCGGCGTTCAGGATGCGCCAGATACTCTTTATCTTTTTCGGAGAGATGAAAGGTTCCAATCCCCGATTCCTCAATGCGCTGCTTGAAGAGGGAAACGAACGTCCTGATGGTGCGGTAATCAACTTCCGAGAACCGAATATTTACCTTCAGTCTCGGCATCCCGAAGTCGTCCACGGACGAGTCGTCCAACATCACGCGGCTCCCCCAGAGCGGCGCATGCTCTGTTTGGAAGAAGAGCGGAAAAAAGTTTGCTTTTTTCGAGGGCAGCACCATCGGAAGGCGTCTTTTCTGGAAGTAGCGGGTGTACACGACGGCCGCCACCTGGCGAAAAATACTCGGCCCGTCCTTCAGCACAATTCCCAGATGCGTCAGGAGTTCACGGCGCTGAGCCCTGACAATCTGGGACAGGCGTTTGGGGCCCTTCTTGGCACCACCGAGCAGCGTCTTCACAAGGAGTACCAAGGAAACCATCGCGTTCCTGTGTTCCGACTCCCCTGAAACAGCTCTGACAAAGAATCCAACGACGTTGCTCACCTGGTGCTTTTTCTGAGCTTCGGGTGTAAGCCAGAACCGGCGGCGGCAATACACCCCAGCCTGGTCCTTTTCAAAATCGTAGATGAAATCCTTGAAGGGGTCTTTCAAGACAGCATATCCACACACCCCGAAGCAGTGCGACTGGTAATAGCGTCCGACGAGATCGTGCTTGTTGCCGATGCCCTCGGTCAGGATATCCCTAGCTGCAAGAAGCAGCCTTGTATTTTCGAGGGCACCGCAGGCGATGACCGTGTTTTTCGCATTGATCTGGAAAACCTTGCCGGGCCTGCACGCGGCCTTGACGTGCCGTAACGTTGTACCGCTCGAATCCATCTGGAGGTGAGTGGCATTGGCGTGTAGCAAAACGCGCAAGTTGGATGCAGCCTCCAGATCCGCCCTGTAGCGTTTGCTGTAATCAGTCGGAATGCTCCATCGCTCCAGCGGCCAGGTTACGATGTTCTCGTTATCAAAACCACGCAGAAGCTCGGTCTGCGTTTCCGGAAAAACCGAGCGTGCATCGAAATCAGCTTCTCCCGCCTCAGACAGTTCATTTGCCTGCGCGATGTAGTCTTTCAGTTCGTCACGACCAATCGGCCAGCCGCTGCCCGGAACCCATGGGCGAGCTTCAAAATCGATCGGATCGAAAGGCACACATCGCCCACCCCACACGGTGGTGGTGCCTCCCCACATCCTCAGGCGGTTTTCCTCAAGCGGCTCGTGGCTGCCTGGCGGATCAACCTTACCCCTGTAGAGGTCGATGCAGGACGCCGTCTGATGCGGGCCGCCACCCGGCACGAGGATGACACTTCTGCCCGATTTCATATAGCCGAGCGCCAGCGAAATGGCTGCCGCACCGCCGCCGACGATGCACAAGTCCGCTTCCAGGCAAGTTCCCGGTGGTATCAATCGTGCGTCTTCAATCATGCTGTGTGGATGGCAGGCGGCGTGGGCAGGGCTGTTCAGTTGTGCAAGTTCGGACGCATCTTTCCATATAGAAAACCACGCCGGTTAACCTGGGGCTGAAAATTTCATGGCAAGGCGCTCAGCCTCGGCTTCAGGCAATGGGTCCAAAGCCCAATTTTTGGACTGACGTAGATGAGAAGGCTTACGCGTTCCGCAGAGTATTACCGCATTCTTCGGTAACAGGGCAGAACTACCGCGCATCAACATCTCATGTGTCACACCGGGGGTTCCGAGACAGGATGGATCAAATATATGGCTCCCGATCACCTGTATTTGGCGTGCCTCGCACTCAAGCCAGAGAGGTCGGATCGTCACTGCAGTTTTCAAACTTGCCGGGGTCTGGATGACATCAAACACCCCGGATGAAATGGCAGCGTTGAGCACCTCAGAATCACCGGATGACACGCCAACTGTTCTCGTTTTTCCGGTTCTCTTGAGACCATCGAACAAGCGCATTACATCCTCGTTCGTCACGGTCCCCAGCGTCGGATCGTGAAGGAGGAAGGCATCTACGCTTTCAGTCTTCAGCCGCGCAAGACTGTTGTCGAGACATTTTGAAAGGTAGGCCGGAGTAAAACACTGCCGCAACCCAAGGCTCTGTAGACCTTTCTTGGCAAACTGGTTCAATGGACGAAGTGGACCGGGGAGATTCGAGTGTCTGTAGCCCGCCTTTGTAATTAGCGTGAAGGATTGCCGCCTGCCGCTCAGCACTTTTCCCAAAAGCCGCTCGCAGTCGCCCGATCCATAGGTATCCGCCGTGTCGATGACCGTTAGTCCAAGATCAAGCATGGCACCCATCAGCCCGTCCACTTCCCGAGTCGAGGCGGCACGCCCCAGGGAGGCAAGTGTTCCAGTTCCAAGACCCAATCTAGACCAGGTCAGTCTTGTGCGTATATCGGTGGACAATTGGAGAAGCTCCGTTAAATTTATCAGCTAAACAAATGCCACTCAGCATTTGTCCGAAACGTATCAAACAAAGGGGCAACTCCGAATCCCGACAGCATGAAGAAAAGCGAATTGCCCAGTTGTCCGCCGGTGACCATTGCCGAAACCGGATAGTGAGTTCGTGATCAGCCAAATGGCGACGAAGCGCAGAAATGTCGTATCAAGCATGATGCGCGCTCCCAGCCGACAACTTGTAGCTGCGGCCCTTGCTCTTCATAACGTCCCCCATTTCTCGTCATCCGACAAGACCAGAAGCGGGGCTTCATTCACATGAACGCGGCCACGCATACCAACACGCCCCTCATCTCCCGACAGTGTTTCGTACCGACGCGCCTGCCCGTTGGCCGGCACTGCCCATTCACGCGATCCTGTCGTATTCCAGACGAGCCAGGCCCGACGCGCACCACGGTTCAGCGTGCAGACCCAGAGCCGGTCGTCCGCCGTACGGCATTCCCTGATCGTCGCGCCTCTCAACCAGCGCTGGACAACAACATATGCATGTCCCACGAGGGAGATGTATTGGCCTTTTCCCGTCGACATCGCCATATCTGGAATGTCCCATGCATACCAATAAAATCGATCCAGTCCACTTGCCGCGCCTAAAATTAGCGAACGCGCCATGTATGCTGCCCCACGTATCTGCGTGTGTACCTGAGCAAAGACAGCCCCCCCCTTTGGCTTGACCGCTCTGTCAGGTGTCTCGATCAGAAACCCGGATTCGGTATTCCACAACTCCAGATGACCAAGGCCATATTTTTCTAATATTCCACGAATTGCACCGACGACTTCGGGAATTTCCTCGGGGGTTGTGGCATAGATATGGTAGGCAATGACATCACTCACGTTTCCGCCACCTGCGTCAAGCCAGGCTTTCAAACGTTTGAGCCCAATCATCCTCGCATCAAATGCTGGGGATACCAGTTTTGCGTCTGGATCAATTTCGTTCAACACACGCTTAACGATGGTTCCCATTTCAAGCATCTGCTTGGCAGTGCCAGTAAAGCCAGCGGTTGCTCGATAAGGATCCACCTCACGAAGTCTTGGCTCGTTCCACAGTTCGTAATATTTGATCTTCCCCTTGTAGCGAGTCACCACAGTCCGGATGTAATTTTCCCAATCCGCCATACTTTTTGGTTCGGACGAAGCACCCCATCCATTCGGCACCTTTTCCATTGGACGTGCGGCCGCCCAAGGTGGGGTTTGCCCCAAGGTCAACATAATTTGGATACCCCTCGCGCGTGCGCGCGCGACTGCGCTATCCAAGTTTTCAAAATGCCATTTTCCCTTTTGAGGCTCCAGCCCACGCCACTCAGTCTCAGGTGTAATTATTCGCCAGGAATGGAAGCGTGCCTCAGGCCAGTATGGCGCGGTTGCCCCCCAGCGCATGTGCATCCCAAAGTAACTATCAGAGATAAGGCGCGGGGTTGGCGCGGGGACAACGACCGTCTGCGCATAAGATGGCGTGGAGAACAACAGGCACGCAATCAACCCCCACATCCTTTGTGATCTACTGACTAAGGGGGGGCGCATGTCTTGGCTTCGAAAAAACATAAGAATCAGACTTTTTCCAAGTTTGTTGCTGTCGTGAGTTTCGTTTTATTGGCGTTTGCTTCCAAACTAAGCAACAGAACAAACACACCGAAATGAACAAAAAACATCAAATCTAGCGCCTGATTTCTGAATGGAGTTTCTGAAATTGAGCGCGTCAACAAAACGACGACAAGTGCAAGTGAAGCACCGCGCGTGGTGGAAAAATATTTAATGCCATACTTGACCAGGATTAACACGTAAAGAGATAAACCGATAACTCCCAAAACACCCGACTCACCCAATGTCTGAAAAAACTGGTTGTGGGCCATTCCTGCCGAATACAAAAGTTGCTGCGGTGCGTATTTGATTCTGTAATCGATATCCCAAAGGGATGGTCCGTAGCCAAAAATCGGATTATCTCGCCATGTATTAACGGTGATTTCCCAAAGTGTTGTTCGTCCGGTAAATGTAGTCAGGGTGTTATAGGTTTCGGTATCCAGCCCCCTAAACCATCCCCCACTCGAAAAAGCCAATAGCAAGCCACTCAGTCCTGCTAAAAAAATCAAGCCAACTACAATTGCCGGTGCGAACAAGTAGTCAACCTTGGGCGATCTGCGAGACTGCACCTTATAGATGATGTAGATGCCATACGTCAGAAGCGCCCCCACCCAAGCCGTCTTGGATTGGGCTGCCACAAGGACAGCGAAACTGATAAGCCAGGCCGCTTTGCGATAAATGGTTTTAGGTGAGTCATCAGCCATATCCAGCACCAGATAGACCAGTGCGGTCATACCCAGGCTGTTGGAATGGGAAAAGATCCCATGTAATCGGAAAGTAAAGCCGGGTATCAGAGTCAGCGCCGCACCAGTTGTCCAACTCGGCACAATCAAACCCATTAGCGCACTAAGCGAAATATAGATAAGCAATACGCGCTTGAACTGTTTGACGTACCACAACCAATCAAGTGCTGGCTGAGCGAGATAAGCCAATGCAAAAAACAACGGCCCATAGAAAATAAAATGAATAAAAACAGGGTTGGAGCCAAAGACCGAGCTAATGAACGACGGAACAACCAGCGCCAAGTACGCCAGAAACAAGGTCGTACCAGTCCTTTTCTCAACGTGCCGACTAAAAATGGTTTTGGCAATCACCACCAGGCTGAAGCCGAGCAACAAATAGGTCATACCCCGCGCACCCCATAATGCAAGGAACTGCAGGATTGCAGGGGGAACCCACACATCGCGCAAAACACCGTCAACGAATTCACCGCGTGTGATCCGCAAGTCTGTAAGCACAGGCAACAGCGCCAGCATTCCGATCAGCCCCCCCCAGAAAACCCTGTCGTTTCGCTGGGATGAAATACGAAACATGCCCCAAAGCACGCCAATAAAGGCCAGAGGAATAATCAAGGCAGCCAAAAAATAGGCCGAGAGAAAGGCGTACTGCATCATGCGCTAACCCACTTTTTTACGGTGCTATGCGACGCCATATATAGCTTGTTCATAAATTGATGTACCTCATATTTTTCCCATGCTGTGCAATACAGCATCGCGCGGGGTCGTGTTTGCTGCGCTTACACGATGCAGGGCATTTGAGTAAGTCGCTTCATAAGCATCAGCAACCTGATCCACTGTAAAGTTCTCTTGCGCACGTTTTCTGGCCGCCTGGGCGCAGCGCTGATATGCGGGCAAATCAGACAGTAGCCCGACGAGCGCTGATTCAATTTCCTTAACCGAAGTCACGTCCACCACCACGCCCCCTTCCCCAATCACCCAAGGTACTGCGCCGCTGGCCTGCCCACCTACTACCGGCAAACCAAGCGACATCGCCTCGGCAATCGACATACCGAAGGTTTCTTCCAGCGACGGATGCAACAGCAGATCGGAGTCGGCCAGCTTTGCCAGAAGCTTCGGATAAGGCTGCGATCCCAGGAAGTGCACCCCCTGCGTCAAGCCCTCCGACATTGCCCAGGTTTCGGCTTTGCCACCCGGACCATAGTCGCTCCCCATGATGCAGAGTTCGGCGGCCGGAAAGCTTCTGCGCAGCGCGGCAAAGGCGCGCAGAGCCGGCTGAGGATTCTTTAGCGCACCCCAGCCATTGAGCACCATGGCGATACGCGGCCGCGATGGGTCGTATTGCCGTTTTGATTCACTCAAATGAGCCGGATGCGCGGGTAGCGGATTGGGCACGACGCTGATCGGCACACGCGCATAGCCCTCGACTTTTTGCTTGAGGTAGGGCGAGACGGCGGTCAGATGTTGTGCCTGATCCAGCACACGCCTTGCCATGAAGTAGCGCACGAGCCGATAGAGGTTGGGGGCATGTTTCAGTACCACTTGCGGCACGTCGTGACAGGTGACGACATGCGGCAGACCGCTTTCAATGGCAGCCAAGGCAAATTCATAGCTCCAGTGAGCATGCACCAGATCGGGGGCATCTTCACGCATGGCCTGGGCCAATAAAATTCGTTCGCGCTTGAAGCTGTCGGCCGCACGACCCCATTGGCCTTCGCTGTAGCGGAATGCGCGCGGACGCGCGGCACAATAGGTGATTTTGAAGCGGTCACCGCTGGCGATCACGCGGGTACCGTTCGGCATGTCGGATGAGGTGGTGTAGGCGACGATGCTGTGGCCGCGCTCCAGCAGTTCACCAATCAGGGTTCCGAGCAGGGGTGCTCCGTAATAGCCGCGCGGCAAACCGGCGGTGTCGCCATCCAGAAAACGGGCGATGCTGTCCGTGGCGATGTGGCCGGCGATACCTATTCTCATGCGGATGCACCCACTCGCGCCAAGAGGCGGGATTTGAAGTTGCGCTTGAGTGAGTCGGCTAGGCTGCCCCAGGGGCGGTACAGGGTGTTGGCGCGATTAAGCTGTGCGATGCGCGCATCCACTTCCGGCTGCCGTCGGGCAAGCTGGGTCTGAAAGCGCCGGCTGGCCCACTCATACAGTTCGAAGTCAAGTGGGTTGGCTTGTTCGATAGCCTTGAGCGCGATGGGATCGATCTGTTTGGCAACGGGTTTGTCTTTGGTGACATTGAGGTTGAGGTAGTACGGCGTCCAGTTCCAGCCAAGTTCGATCGCCATCAGAACCAGGCTTTCGTCGAAGCGCTCGGTGAGGCCGGCGACGGCAAAATGGTCTTCAATGTTGCGTTTGGCAGTGCCGAGTAGGTCACGGGTGCATTGGCCGCATGGGATGTCCTGGTCATGTCCGGACAGCAGGCGTACCTGTCCATTGTCCATTTCACCGGAGAGGCCGGCGCTGGCGAATTCGGCCAGGCCCATGCCGCTTTCAAGATGGTGGTGCAGGTAATGGCCGGGCCGGCGCTTGACGTAGTAGTAATGCGAGACGACGCGCTCGGCGGGATGGCGCAGCAGGGTGATGTAGCGGCTACTTCCCGTTAGATAGGTGTGCATGCCAAATGGCATGTGGCCCTTGAGCAGATGGATGCGGCGGCGTTCTTCATCAGGCATCTGCTTGAAGGCTTCGAGCTGATCGGGAACGGAGATGGTGCGGTAGGCGCGCTTGCTGTAATGCCGCTCAAGCACGGGGTGCAGGGTGGAACCAGCCGCCTTGGGAATGTGCAGGAAGATGAGGTTGTCGTAGTCCATGGCGATCCGGGATCAGGCAGCGCGGCTGCGCCCGACAAGGGCAGCGGGAAACAGGCGTTCGATGCGGCCGATCAGCGGCAGGTGGTGCCGCAGGGCGACAAAAGCCGGCAAGCGGCGCAACCATAGCCAAGCCAGGCCAAAGCTCAGTGCAAAGGCCGCACCACCAGCGATGACTTCGCCAAGCAGACTCCACCAGGGAAGCAGGGCATGCGCATGGGCGATGCGGGCAGTTTGCCAGACAGCCAGTGTGGTGGCGGCAGCGGTGAAGACAACGGCGGCGTTGACCCGAAGAAATTCGCCCAAGGGAATGGGCAAGCGTCTGAAATGCAATCCGATGTAGAGCGCAAGTCGGAAGGCTTCGGCGACGACCATGGCGAGCGCGAAGCCGATGACGCCATCACCCCGCAGGTAATAGATGGCGATGGCGAGCACAGAAAGGGTGAGCAGCTGGATGGTGAACTTGGGCCAGAGCTGGCCTTGGGCATCGCACACGATGCCTGACAGACGGGTGAGGAAGGCGAACGGCACGGCCAGCGCGGCGATTTCGACGATGGGGATGGCGGCAGTCCACTGTGGCCCCAACAGGGTGAGTACGGCATCGGACGCGGCAGGAATAAGGGCAAGGCTAACGGAAGCGGCAAGGCTGCCGATGATGACCCAGCCAGCCAGATAACCACGCGCCATTTTCTGGATGTCGTCCTGGGCGCTGCTTAGTACGGGGAACAGCACTTTGGTAACGGCATTGCCTATGTGGTGCATGGGAAGCTTCACCAGCATTTGCCCACGATTGTAAAAACCCAGCGCGGTTTCACCGTACCAGCGGCCGATCAGCAGCGAATCAACGTTGGCGCCGATGTATTCGAGAAAGCCGATGGCGGAATATTTACCGCCGTAGTGCAGAAAGTGGCGGATGTCGGCCCACGCGAAAACAGGCCGCAGGCTGTGACGGACGAATGCATAGCTCGCTACCAGGGTGATGGTTTCCTGCCCGATGACGGCGAACACCAAGCTCCACACGCCAAAGCCCTGAAAGGCGCTGCCGATGCCGACGACGCCGTAACCCAGGATGTAGGAGACGATTTCGACCATGGCGAGCTGCTTGAACTTGAGGTTGCGGCGCAGCAGTCCAAGCGAGATGACGGAAAACCCGCTCAACAAGAAGGCTGCCGACAGGCCGCGCAGGATGGGCACGACTTCGGGATTGCCAAAGAAGCTGCCCGCCAGTGGCGCCAGCAGCCACATCAGGGCAAATAGCAGCGCGTTGATGCCGACCGACAGGGTGAGCGCGGCGCGGATGTCCCGCTCGGAAAGTTCAGGCTTTTGCACCAGTGCGGGCGACACGCCCAGCTGGGCGAAGTAGCTCAGGAAGCGGATGGCGATCTGCGCCATGGCGATGAGGCCGAATGCCGACGGCGCCAACAGGCGCGCCATGACGGCGGTGTAGCCAAGGTTGAAGCTGACGTTGGTGACCATCGCCAGCGTGGTCCAGCGCATGCCCGAGAGAGTTTTGGCGACGAGGCTCATGTCAGTCGGCGCGCGATGAGCCCATGCGTCCGGTCGGGTTCAGGTCAAATGAAGCGACAACAAGGGGGAACGCCCACCTTGCGAATGCGGCAAGGATGGGGCGCAGGGTCATGTGTTGGCCACGAGAAAATCCTGGTACGCCACGGCAAGTCCTCTGCGCATGTCAGTCGTCGCCGTCCATCCCATCGCATTCAGCCTTCCCACATCCATCAGCTTGCGCGGGGTGCCGTCGGGTTTGCTGGCGTCGAATTCGAGCGTGCCCTCAAAGCCGACGACATCCTTCACGGTCTCAGCCAGTTCACGGATGCTGAGGTCGTGGCCGACGCCGATGTTCATCAAGGGCGGCAGGCCGTCGTTGCGGTCCTGCCCCAGCAGCGGGACGAACTTGTCGTCCGGCAGGTTCATCAGGTAGACGCAGGCGTCGGCCATGTCTTCGCTGTAGAGGAATTCGCGTTTGGGCGTACCACTGCCCCAGACGGTGACGCTAGGCGCATTGGCGAGCTTGGCTTCGTGAAAGCGGCGGATCAGCGCGGGGATGACGTGGGAGTTTTCCGGGTGGTAGTTGTCGCCGGGGCCGTAGAGGTTGGTGGGCATGACGGCCATATACTG
>JAUXRY010000024.1 GCA_030679915.1 Thiobacillus sp. | reverse complement strand
TTGACAGAAAAAGGCGGAATCCCCATAATGCGCAGCCTTCAACGCGGGAATAGCTCAGCTGGTAGAGCGCGACCTTGCCAAGGTCGAGGTCGGGAGTTCGAACCTCCTTTCCCGCTCCAGCATTCCGGGGAAAACAGAAGGACTAGTCCGGACGTTTTCCCCTTTTCGTTTACGTGGCTGACCACTGATTGGTGGCTTGCCGCGACGGCGCGATAGCAAAGCGGTTATGCACCGGATTGCAAATCCGTGTAGGTCGGTTCGACTCCGGCTCGCGCCTCCAGATTCAGTGCCAGCTGTCCGCATCGCCCGGATGGTGAAATTGGTAGACACAAGGGACTTAAAATCCCTCGCCAGTGATGGCGTACCGGTTCAATTCCGGTTCCGGGCACCACTTTTCAGTTCATACGCCCGAGTGGTACAATTCCGGCGCTTTATTATTAACACTGTGGGCGGTTCGCCCATTTTTTTATTGTGCTACGGCAAGCCGCTTTACGCCGCGCTGTAGCGCCTTGATGGATTTGTAATGATGGATTTGCCCACCCGCCTGGAACCCGTGCTGGCCGGACTCGGATACGAGTTGGTGCTGCTCGAGCGTGCCGGGCGTGGATTGATCCGGATTTTAATCGACAAGCCAGATGGTATCGGCGTCGAAGACTGTGTCACGGTAAGCAATCACCTGACGCATCTTTTTACGGTTGAAAACATCGACTACGACAGGTTGGAAGTGTCCTCGCCCGGTCTCGATCGGCCGCTGGTCAAGCCGCAGGATTATGTCCGCTTTGCGGGAAATCCAGTGACGCTCAAGCTGAGGGTGCCGATGGACAATCGTCGTCGCCTGGTGGGTGAACTGGTTGGCCTGGAAGGCGAAGAAGTGAAGTTGATCGTCGACGGAAAAGAAGTTTCGGTCGATTTGAGAAATGTGGATGTTGCTCGCTTGAAACCGACGGTTTGAAGCAGGCGCTGGAGGGATTATGAGCCGTGAAATGTTGATGCTTGCCGATGCACTGGCACGCGAAAAGAGCGTAGGCAAAGAAGTCGTGTTTGAAGCACTGGAGCAGGCACTCGCCTCGGCTACCAAGAAACGCTTCAAGGATGAGGCCGACGTGCGCGTGTCGATTGACCGCGAAACGGGTGAGTACGAATCCTTCCGCCGCTGGCAGGTTGTCACCGAAGCCGAGTTGGAATCCGAGGGCTTCCAGATTTTGCTGATTGACGCGCAGGACAAGATTCCCGATATCGAAATCGGCGACTACATCGAAGATCCGCTGGAAAACGTCGAATTCGGCCGCATTGGTGCACAAGCTGCCAAGCAGGTCATTCTTCAGAAAATCCGTGATGCCGAGCGCGAGCAGATCATCAGTGACTTCCTTGATCGCAAGGAGCACCTCGTCAACGGTGTCGTGAAGCGGATTGACCGTGGTAACGCTATTATCGAATCGGGCCGTGTTGAAGGCTTCCTGCATCGCGACCAGATGATCCCGCGGGAAAACCTGCGTATCGGCGACCGCGTACGGGCTTACCTGCTGCGCATTGATCGCGGCGCCCGTGGCCCGCAGGTCGTGTTGTCGCGCACCGCGCCCGAATTCGTCATGACGCTGTTCGAACTGGAAGTGCCGGAAATCGAAGAAGGCCTGCTGGAAATCAAGGCGGCTGCTCGCGACCCCGGCCTGCGCGCCAAGATTGCCGTAGTCTCTCACGACCCGCGCATCGACCCGATCGGTACCTGCATTGGTCTGCGCGGTTCACGCGTAACCTCGGTCACCAACGAGATGGCCGGCGAACGCGTCGACATCATCCATTGGTCAGCCGAGCCGGCCCAGTACGTTATCAACGCGTTGGCGCCCGCCGAAGTCAGCTCCATCGTGGTGGACGAAGACAAGCACAGCATGGACGTGGTGGTGGACGAAGAGCAGTTGGCGATGGCGATCGGTCGCGGTGGCCAGAACGTGCGGCTGGCGTCCGAGTTGACCGGATGGGATCTCAACATCATGTCGCGCGCGACTGCTGAAGAAAAGCAATCAACCGAGAGCGGTCATACCCTCGCGCTTTTCATCGCGAAACTCGATGTAGACGCGGAGGTCGCCCAGATTCTGGTCGACGAAGGGTTCTCCACACTGGAAGAAGTCGCCTACGTGCCGCTGAACGAGATGCTCGAAATCGATGCGTTTGACGAAGACCTGGTCAACGAATTACGGACTCGCGCTCGCAATGCTTTGCTCACCGCAGCCATCGTGGGCGAAGAGCAGGTCGAAGCCTCCGCGGGCGACTTGTTGTCGCTCGACGGCATGGACGCGGAAACAGCACGTCAGCTCGCCAGCAAAGGGGTTCACACCACCGAAGACCTGGCCGAGCTGGCTGTTGACGAACTAATCGAAATCGCCGCGATGGATGACGAACGCGCCAAACAATTGATCATGGCCGCACGCGCGCCCTGGTTCGCCCAAGGCTAAAACGCCAAGAGGATTGCATGAACGTTGAACAATTTGCTCTCGAACTGAAACTGCCGCCCGAACTGTTGCTTGAACAGCTCAAGGCCGCGGGTGTCAGTAAAAATGATGTTGTCGACTCGGTTACCGAGGCGGACAAAGCCCACTTGCTCGACTATCTGCGCAAGATGCATGGCGGTGGAACCGAAGCCGGTAAAACCAAGATCACTATCACGCGGAAGCAGACCGGTGAGATACGCAAAACCGACAGCACCGGTAAATCGCGCACCATCCAGGTCGAAGTACGCAAATCACGTACCTACGTCAAACGGGACGCCTCAGCACCGACGGCCGAAGCCCAGCCCACGGCTGAGCCTATCGCTGAAACCCAGGCCGCGCCGGAGTTCGAAGAACAGGTTCAGCCGGTGGTTGAAGCTCAAGTTGAGACACCGGATCCGGAACCTGTTGTCGAGCCAGTCGCCGCTGAGCCTGTAGAAGTCAAGTCTGAGCCGATTGCCGAAGAGGCACCCGTTATTGTTGAACCGGTTCCCGAAATTGCGGTGGAAACACCCGTTGCCGAAGTGGCTGCGGCACCCGAGGAAGCGCCTGTTCCCGTTGTAAAGAAAACCACACGCATCAAAAAAGCTTCCATTATTGGCGATGCGGAAGTCAAGGCACGTGCAGACGAAACACGCCGTCACCAGGCGTTGCTGGATCGTCAAGCTTCGGACCGGGCCCAACGTGAAGGCTTGCGCAAGCAGGCCGAAGCCGCACAAGTTGCGCGTGAAGCCGCCAAGGTGGCGGAAGCCGAGAAAGCGGCTGCACCTCCCGCTCCCGTTGCCCCCACTGAAAAAACGCTCCATAAACCAGACAAACCCGCCGGGGCCAAAGCTGACAAAAAGCCAGCCAAAAAAGCCGAAGGCAGCTGGAAAGATGATGCAGCAAAGCGTAAAGGCGGTCTCAAGACCCGTGGCGGCGCCGCGCCCGATACAGGCTGGCGCGGCCGCAAAGGCAAATCACGATCCGGCAGCAATGAGGAAACCACTTTTATTGCACCGACCGAGCCGGTTGTGCGTGAAGTGCTGGTACCTGAAACCATTACCGTCGCCGAGCTGGCCCACAAGATGTCGGTCAAGGCAGCTGAGGTCATCAAGGCCCTGATGAAGCTGGGCAGCATGGTGACGATCAACCAGGTGCTCGACCAGGAAACCGCGATCATTCTGGTCGAGGAAATGGGTCACATCGGCAAACCGGCAGCGCTGGATACGCCGGAAGCCTTCCTCATCGATACCGGGTTTACTGGCGAGCTGACCCTGCGTGCCCGCCCACCGGTGGTCACCGTGATGGGCCACGTCGACCACGGCAAAACGTCCCTGCTCGACACCATCCGGCGTACCCGCGTAGCCAGCGGCGAAGCCGGCGGTATTACCCAGCACATCGGTGCATATCACGTCGAAACCGAGAAAGGCGTCATCACCTTCCTCGACACCCCGGGCCACGAAGCGTTTACCGCCATGCGTGCTCGCGGTGCTAAGGCGACCGACATCGTTGTGCTGGTCGTCGCCGCAGATGACGGCGTGATGCCGCAAACCATCGAAGCCATTCACCACGCCAAGGCGGCCGGTGTGCCGATGGTGGTGGCGGTGAACAAGGTCGACAAACCCGACGCCAGCCCTGAGCGGATTCGCCAGGAACTGGTCGCGCAAGGCGTAACCCCCGAAGAATGGGGTGGCGACACGCAGTTCATCGAAGTGTCGGCCAAAGCCAATACCAATATCGACGGCCTGCTTGACGCCATTTTGCTGCAGGCCGAAGTGCTCGAATTACAGGCGCATGCAGAGGGCCCGGCCAAGGGCATCGTCATCGAAGCTCGCCTCGACAAGGGCAAGGGCCCTGTCACGACCTTGCTGGTTCAGTCCGGCACGCTGCGTCGTGGCGACATGGTGCTGGCAGGCCAGGCTTTCGGCCGCGTCCGTGCCATGCTCGACGAAGCCGGCAATATGGTCACCGAAGCGGGCCCGTCCATCCCGGTTGAAATCCAGGGTCTGTCCGACGTGCCGCGTGCAGGTGAAGACATGATGGTGCTGCCGGACGAACGCAAGGCGCGTGAAATTGCGCTATTCCGTCAAGGCAAGTTCCGCGATGTGCAACTGGCGAAAAAACAGGCGGCCAAGCTGGAGTCGATGTTCGATCAAATGGGCGAAGGCGAAGTACAGCAACTGCCCATCATCCTCAAAGCCGACATGCAGGGCTCTTACGAAGGTCTTGCGCACGCGCTGGCCAAGATTTCCACCGACGAGGTCAAGGTCAACATCATCCATAGCGGTGTTGGCGCCATTACCGAATCCGACGTCAATCTGGCGCTGGCTTCCAAGGCTGTCCTGATCGGCTTCAACGTGCGAGCCGATGCCTCAGCCCGCAAGCTGGCCGAGGCCAATGGCGTCGACCTGCGCTACTACAACATCATCTATGAAGCCGTGGATGAGGTGAAAGCTGCGTTGTCCGGCATGCTGGTACCCGAGAAACGCGAAACCGTGATCGGTACCGTTGAGATCCGCCAGGTCTTCGTGATTTCCAAGGTGGGCACCATCGCTGGTTGTTACGTGCTCGATGGCGTGGTGAAACGCAATGCGGGTGTCCGCGTGCTGCGTAACAACGTCGTCGTCCATCAAGGCGAGCTTGATTCCCTGAAGCGTTTCAAGGACGACGTCAAGGAAGTCAAATCCAACTTTGAGTGTGGCTTGAGCCTGAAGAATTTCAACGATATCCAGGAAGGCGATCAGCTGGAAGTGTTTGAAATCGTGGAAATCGCGCGCTCACTGTAATGCCCAAGGATTTTCCGAGAGCACGTAGAGTCGCCGACCAGATACAACGCGAACTGCCGGAGTTGATCCGGCAGGAAGTGAAGGACCCGCGCGTCGGCATGCTGACCATCACCGAGGTGGAGGTCAACCGTGACATGGAGTTCGCCAAGGTGTTCTTCACCACGCTGGGGGGGCAGGCCGAGCACGATGCCTGCCTGGAAGGTCTTAGACGTGCCAGTGGATTCCTGCGTACGCAGTTGTCACATCGCATGCAGTTGCGCGTGGTGCCGAAGCTGAGCTTCGTCTATGACACATCGGTCGAATACGGCATCAAGCTCACCCATCTGATCGAATCGGCCCTCGCCGAAGACGCCAAACACCCCAAAGACGAGTGAAATCCGCTCGTCAGCCCATTGATGGCGTGTTGTTATTGAACAAGCCGGTGGGGATTACCTCCAACGCAGCGCTGCAAAAAGCCAAGTGGCTGCTCAACGCCAAAAAGGCGGGGCATACCGGTACCCTCGATCCCTTTGCAGATGGGCTGCTTCCGCTGTGTTTCGGTGAGGCCACCAAGTTTTCAGCTTACCTGCTCGAAGCCGACAAGCACTATCGTGCGGTCATGCAGCTTGGCGTCACCACCACAACGGGTGACCCGGAAGGTGAAGTACTGAGCACCCGTGAGGTCGACGCCAGCCGTGACGATATCCTTGCCGTGCTGCCGCGCTTCATGGGCGAAATCGAACAGATTCCCCCGATGCACTCAGCACTTAAGCATCAAGGTCGTCCACTGTATGAATACGCCCGTGCCGGAATCGAAATCGAGCGCCCCGCCCGCAAGGTCACGATCCGCTCACTGGAGTTGATTGAATGCGCGCCGCCACGTGTGGTGCTCGATGTGCAGTCCACGGCTGGCACCTATATCCGCACCCTGGCGCAGGATATCGGCGCAGCCTTGGGTTGCGGCGCCCACCTCACCGCCTTGAAGCGGACTGCAGCGGGCGGATTCAGCCTGGAGCTGGCCCATACCCTGGCCGAACTGGAAGCACTTGAACCCAACGATCGGCAAACCCTGCTCCAGCCAGCGGATTATTTGGTGGCACACCTGCCAGCCTTGACTCTCGACGAGTCGGATGCCGCTTCCCTGTGCCAAGGCCGCAACATAGGCTATTCGGGCGCTGATTCAGGATTGATGCGCGTGTATACGGCCACCAACCGCTTCCTTGGCCTGGCCGACGCAGACGCTGGCCAACTGGTGCCGCGGCGCTTGATTAACACGCAACAAGCTTGAGTCAAACCACCCTTTCCGCGTAAAATACGCGGTTTCCCCCCGAACGTGTCCCGCACAGCCGCAGGCCACGCGATTTAGAAGGAGTACACCATGGCTGTTACCGTCATTCAAAAAGCTGAGATCGTCCAGAATTACCAACGCGCCGCCGCCGACACCGGCTCACCCGAAGTGCAGGTTGCCCTGCTGACGGCCCGCATCAACGACCTGACCGGCCACTTCAAGGCCAACATGAAGGATCACCACTCACGCCGTGGCCTGTTGCGCATGGTCAGCCGTCGCCGTAAATTGCTCGACTACCTCAAACGTACCCATCTTGAAGGTTACAAGACCCTGATCGAGCGCCTCGGTCTGCGTAAGTAAGCCCGGCTAACCCACTGTGATGAATCGGCACCTAGCTGGCTGCAACTTAATGGCTGCGCCGGCACCGGCGGGTTCTGAACTGTGGACGGGGCGTATTGCCCCCTGAATTTTCCACGCCCCGCACTCGCGGGGCGTTTTTGCTTTGAAAGGAACTCGTGTGAGCGCTATCAAGAAAACTTTCACTTTCGGCCGTCATCAGGTCACCCTGGAAACCGGCGAAATCGCCCGCCAGGCAGGCGGTGCCGTCATCGTCAACATGGACGACACCGTGGTGCTGGTCACCGTCGTTGCCAAGACGGAAGTCAAGCCCGGCCAGGACTTCTTCCCGCTGACCGTTGATTACCAGGAAAAAACCTATGCTGCGGGTCGCATTCCCGGCGGCTTCCTCAAACGCGAAAGCCGCGCGTCCGACGGCGAGATCCTGATTTGCCGCCTGATCGACCGGCCGATCCGTCCGCTGTTCCCGGATGGCTTCTTCAACGAAGTGCAAATCATCGCCACGGTCATTTCGTCCAACCCCGAGGTCAGTGCCGACATCCCCGCATTGATTGGCGCTTCCGCCGCGCTGTCGCTGTCCGGCCTGCCGTTTGACGGCCCGGTGGGTGCAGCCCGCGTTGGTTTCATCAACGGCGAATACGTACTCAACCCAACGCTGTCCGAACTGAAGGACTCGGCGCTGGATCTGGTCGTCGCCGGCACCGAAACTGCCGTGCTGATGGTCGAGTCCGAAGCCATGGAACTGCCCGAAGACATCATGCTGGGCGCGGTCATGTTCGGCCACCAGCAGTTTCAGACTGCAATCAATGCGATCAACGAACTGGCCGATGAAGCTGGTGCAGATGCATGGGACTGGGCGCCGCAAGCCGATGACATCGCCATGCTTGGTCGCCTGAAAGCGCTGGCCGAAGACGGCCTGCAGCAGGCTTACAACATCAAGCAGAAACAGGCCCGCACCACGGCCGTCGACGAAGTGCGCAGCAAGGCGTTCGCTGAACTGCTCAATTCCGATATGGACACCGTTACACAGAACAATATCAAAGACGCATTCCACCGTCTGGAAGCCGGCGTGGTGCGTAACCGTATCCTGTCTGGCCAGCCGCGCATCGACGGCCGCGACACCCGTACCGTGCGCCCGATCACCATCCGCACCGGTGTGCTGCCGCGTACTCACGGTTCCGCCCTGTTCACCCGTGGCGAAACCCAGGCGCTGGTGGTCACCACGCTGGGTACCGGACGCGACGAACAGACCATCGATGCGCTCGAAGGTTCTTATCACGACCGTTTCATGATGCAGTACAACATGCCTCCCTACGCCACCGGCGAAACCGGCCGCGTCGGCGCGCCGAAGCGCCGTGAAGTCGGCCATGGCCGACTGGCCAAGCGCGCGCTGATGGCGGTGCTGCCCTCCAGAGAAGAATTCGGCTACACCATGCGCGTGGTGTCAGAGATCACCGAATCCAACGGCTCCTCGTCAATGGCCTCGGTATGTGGCGGCTGTTTGTCGCTGATGGATGCCGGCGCGCCACTGAAAGCGCACGTTGCGGGTATCGCCATGGGTCTGATCAAGGAAGGCAACCGCTTTGCCGTGTTGACCGACATCCTCGGCGACGAAGATCACCTCGGCGACATGGATTTCAAGGTAGCAGGCACCGAAAAAGGCGTGACCGCGCTGCAGATGGACATCAAGATCAAGGGCATCACCCAGGAAATCATGCAGGCTGCACTGATTCAGGCGAAAGAAGGCCGCCTGCACATCCTTGAGATCATGAAAAACTCGGTTTCTGCAACCCACGAAATGTCGGCCTACGCACCGCGCATCATCGCGATGAAGATCAACCCGGAAAAAATTCGCGATGTCATCGGCAAGGGTGGCGCAGTCATTCGCGCGTTGACCGAAGAAACCGGCACCCAGATCGATATCCAGGAAGACGGCAGCGTAAAAATCGCCTGCACCAGCATTGAAGCAGGCGAACTCGCCAAGAAGCGCATCGAGGAAATCACCGCCGAAGTCGAAGTCGGCAAAGTGTACGAAGGCCCGGTCATCAAGCTGCTGGACTTCGGCGCGATTGTGAACGTGCTGCCGGGCCGCGACGGTCTGCTGCACATTTCCCAGATCGCCCACGAGCGCGTCAACGCCATTGGCGACCACCTGAAAGAAGGCCAGATCGTGAAGGTGAAGATTCTGGAGGCCGATGAAAAAGGCCGTCTGCGTTTGTCGATGAAAGCACTGCTGGAGGAGCCTGCACCAGCACCGGCACCCGCTCCAGTCGTGAGCGACAACAACACGCCGGAAGACGCAAGCTGAACACAGCAACTTCCACAAAAAACCGCGCCATTTGGCGCGGTTTTTTGTTGTGCGTTAAGTCGCCCCCAATGGAAAATCGACGCAAATGCGTAATCCTGTGGCGCCGTTTTCTGAGTCCAAACGCACCTTCGCAGCATGCAAGTCCGCAATGCGCTGCACGATGGTCAATCCCAAACCCGCCCCGTCCACGCCACCCGACAGCCTGAAAAAAGGAAGGAACACGGCAGCACGCTGCGATTCCGGAATGCCAGGGCCATCATCAGCCACACACCACGTTACCCACTGCTCCGTGCGGTGTACCGTCAACGTAATACGCGTGCCGCCATAACGCAGGGCATTATCGATCAGGTTTGCCAGCATCTCCCGCAACAGCTGGGCGTCGCCCACCAGTGGCGCGTCACTGTGATGTGAGTCAAACCCTATTTCCACCCCTTTAGACAGCGCCTGCGGCACCCATTCACGTGCAATTTCCCGTACCAATTCCACGCCATCCAGAGGAACAAGACGGAGGGTGTTTTCCGCAGCATCGACACGCGCCAGAATGAGCAGCTTTTGAACCAGTTCCCCCATAGCCTCAGTCGATTGTGCAATACGTAGCAAAGCGTGTTGCGCATCATCAGGCTGCGCATTCACCAGAGCGGCTTCTGCCTGTGCGCGGATTCCCGCAATAGGGGTACGAAGTTGATGAGCCGCATCCGAAACAAACCGCGACTGTGCATCCACCGCTTCGGACAGGCGCAGCAGCAAGGAGTTGATTTCATCCAGGAAGGGGCGCAATTCCGTTGGCGTGCCATCCAGCGGCACGGGGCTCAGGTCGAGTGCCTCGCGCGCGGACAAGCGATCTCGCAGCCGACGCAGGGGGTCCAGACCGCGCCCGACCCCATAGGCAATTGCCGCGGCCGCGGTCAGCGTCATCAGCAGCATGGGGACCACAATTGCCAGGGTGGCGCGCTTGGCCAGCGCTGATCGACGCAATAACGTTTCCCCCACCTGCACCAGCACGGCTCCGCGCGCACTGGTACCCTTGAGTGAAAGTGAAAATGCAGCCACTCTGACTTTTTCACCATCCTTGATGCCGTCATAAACAATCAACTGCCCGGGCTCCAAACCTTTATTCCCAGGAAGTTGTGGCATATCAAGATCGCCTTCAATCACCCGGGACTGCGGGTCAATCACGCGATGAAACAGCAGGTCCTCCTGATCAAATGCGAGCATCTCACGCGCCGCGACCGAAATATCGAGGTGAACCCGTCCACGAATGACTTCCACCCGATCGGCCAGCGCATAGGTGCGGCGCGTCAGCGAACGGTCAAAAGCTGCATTAATGAAGTACTGGCTGGAAAAATAAGCCATGATCCACAGCAGAATAAACAGCGGCAGCATTACCAGCAGCATTCGAACGATCAGCTGTCTGCGCAGGCTGTTCTGACTCTCCATAGTCAGCCCCCTACTTCCAGCAGATAACCCAGACCGCGCAAGGTGCGGATACTCACGCCAGAACCCTCCAGTTTGCGCCGTAACCGATGGATATAGACTTCCACCGCGTTCTCACCCACACCCTCGTCCCAACCGGCCAACCGGTCAGCAATGGCTTCCTTGGCAGCGACACGTCCGGCGTGATGCAGCAGAATTTCGAGTACTTCCACTTCTCTCGCAGACAGGACCAAAGGTGTCTCATCCACACGGGCTTGCCGTTTGACACTATCAAAGCGCAGCCGCCCCATGCTTATCTGGGTATCGGCCACGCCGTGCGCCCTGCGCAACAATGCTCTCAGGCGCGCAAGGAGTTCATCCAGTGAAAACGGCTTGAGCAAATAATCGTCAGCACCCGCGTCCAGGCCCCGGACCCGGTCTTCCACCGTATCGCGTGCGGTCAGAATCATGACAGGCAAAGTCTTGCCTCGCTTGCGTAGATTACGCAGCACCTCCAGCCCTTCACGACGAGGCAACCCCAGATCAAGCAGCATGGCATCATAGGTGAATCCGCTTAGCGCGCTCTCAGCCTGTACGCCATCGCGGGTCCAGTCAACTGCGAAACCTGCCTGCCGGGTCGCCAGCACGACGGCTTCGCCCAGCGTCGAGTCATCCTCAACCAGCAAAATTTTCATCAGCAAAGTCTGCCACAAACCCGGTTGATCCAGACCGGGTGTGCTTCGAAAAAATAGTTGAAACAGGTCGCGCCCGTAAGGTTCGTGTAAGCATCAGACCGCATAGTCTCGGCCATGCAATTGCAATCCGCGATTGCATTTCAACTCATGATCATTCTGGAGAAATAAATGAGCAAGCTGATGTCTTCCTTGGTTGCCGCAACGATTGTTGGTGCTTTCAGTATGTCCGCTAATGCCGCTGATGCAGTTAAAGCGGCTCCTGCGGCAACCGCTGCCCCTGCTGTTGCCGCTGAAAAGCCTGCTGCTGCCCCGGCAAAGAAAAATGCCAAAGTTGACGCAAAGAAAGCTGAAGCTTCAGCTGCCGTTGCTGCTCCGGCGATGCCTGCCGCTCCGGCAACCCCCGCTGCACCCGCCAAGAAGTAATTCTTCTGGCCACAAAAAAACCGCGCTCTTGGGCGCGGTTTTTTTATGCTGCAGTACTCAAAAAAGACTGCCACCAACGTTTTCGCTGGCCGGTTACAACGCCTCGAATTTCGAGTTCACGTGGCGGCGTCCGGCTCATCAACCAGCCCGGAAGCACGGTTGACTTGGTTGCGCTGGAGCCGCACGAACTGCCCAGGTGATTGGGGTCATATATCTTGATGAAATTGGGGGCGTCAAGATCGTCTGCATAGACAATCGCACAGTAATCTTCATGGTGATCACGACGCAATAACACATCCAACTCGCGCGTAAACTGCTGAACCTTTTCGCCGGTTGAAGGACCCTCTGGAAGATCTTGCCCGACCGCGTAGAGATACCAACCCGCATCAGCATCAATTTTTTGCCAGAATGCTGTCAACTGATCCCAGCGCATCACGCTGTAAAGCAACCCATCGAAGTAGCGATCAAATTCGTCAGTATTTTTCATGGCAAGAAACAATTTCCAGTTCAGGGCGGATGGGACGCAGCAGTATCAAGCCTTATCGTGCAACCTGTCGCTCACGGATTTCTTCGAGTGTCTTGCAGTCGATGCACATCGATGCAGTTGGGCGTGCCTGCAAACGCTCCAGCCCGATTTCGATGCCACAAGATTCGCAATACCCGTAATCGCCACTATTGATCTTGGCGATAGTTTCGTTGATCTTTTTGATCAACCTGCGTTCGCGGTCGCGGTTGCGCAACTCCAGCGCCATATCGGATTCCTGTGTGGCACGGTCATTGGGATCCGCAAACACAGTCTGTTCTTCCTGCATCGAATGCAACGTAATATCGATGTCCTGCGACAACTCGGCTTTCCAGACCTCGAGCATCTTGCGAAAATGCTCGAGCTGTTTCGTGTTCATGTATTCTTCGCTCTTTTTCGCCTTGTAAGGCTCGAAGCGCATCAAAGTTTCAGCCATCTCGCTCTCTCCGAAAATACAGATCTCAGTTGAATCCGGGAAAAACCCGACCCGACTTAATATCAGAATCACTTATCAACTGCAACCCATATGACCCTACTTGCCCTGCTTTTTGATGTCGACGGCACACTTGCCGATACCGAACGTGATGGACACCGCCCCGCCTTCAACCAGGCTTTCCAGGACGCCGGACTAGACTGGGTCTGGGATGTCGCGCTGTACGGCAAACTGCTCGCCGTCACAGGTGGCAAGGAGCGCATGAAGCACTATATCGACCACTTTCGGCCGGACTATAGAAAACCGGATAATTTTGATGATTTGGTGGCCGACCTGCACAAAGCCAAGACCCGCCACTACACGGCCCTTGCCGCGCAGGGAGGCATCCCGATGCGACCCGGCGTCAAGCGGGTGCTGAACGAAGCGCGTGCCGCTGGCCTGCGGTTGGGTATTGCCACGACCACCACGCCAGAAAACGTCACCGTGCTGTTGGAGCACAGCCTGGGTTCAGGCACGCAAGACTGGTTTGAAGTCATTGCCGCGGGCGATATTGTGCCGTCGAAAAAACCCGCACCCGACATCTACCAATACGCGCTGGAGAAAATGGGATTGAATCCAGCCGATTGTCTGGCATTCGAAGACTCGGAGAATGGTCTGCGTTCCAGCTTGGGCGCGGGTCTGAAAACACTGGTGACAGTCAACGATTACACACTGGATCACGATTTCACAGGGGCGTCGGTCGTGTTGTCCGATCTGGGAGAACCCAGTGCGTCGAATCGGCGAATCGCGGGCGTTGACCTCAATCAGCCGTTTGTCGATGTGGCGTACTTGAGGGCACTCCACCAGAGCTGATCAGAACGCGTCCAACCCACCCCGGGGCAAGCCTCAGGGATTGTGCATTAGTGCAGCTTCGAGCGTATTTTCGAGCAAGGTAGCTACGGTCATCGGGCCCACCCCGCCGGGTACCGGGGTGATCCAGCCGGCATGATCCTTCGCCGAATCGAAATCAACATCGCCAACCAGCTTGCCGTCAGGCAGGCGGTTAATCCCGACATCGATCACGATTGCGCCTTCGCGTATCCAGTCACCCGGAATCATTTTGGGTCGCCCCACCCCCACCACCAGCACCTCGGCGGACCGCACAAAGCTTTCCAGGTCGCGCGTGGCGCTGTGGCACACGGTAATGGTGCAGCCGGCCAGCAACAGTTCCAGGCTCATCGGCCGCCCGACAATGTTCGATGCGCCGACCATCACCGCATTCTTGCCCCGCAGTATCTCGCCCGTGGCGCGCAGCATCGTCATGATCCCGCGCGGCGTGGATGGCCGGAGCGTGGGCATCTTCACTGCCAGACGGCCGATGTTATAGGGATGGAAGCCATCCACATCCTTGTCGGGGCGGATACGCTCGATCACTGTTTCCGTATCGATATGCGCCGGCAGCGGCAACTGAACCAGAATGCCGTCAATGCCCGAATCGGCGTTTAACGTATCAATCAACGCTAGCAGTTGATCCTGTGTGGTGGTGCTGGGCAGGTCGTGCGACACGCTGGTAACACCCGCCCGCTCACAAGCCCGTTTCTTGTTGCGCACATACACCGCGGAAGCCGCCTCGTCCCCCACCAGAATCACCGCCAGACCGGGCGCACGCTTGCCCTGCACCTCGCGCTCGGCAACCTTGTCGTGAATCACTGCGAGGATGGTGTCAGCCATGGCCTTACCGTCGAGAATACGTGCGCTCATCAAGACAACCCTGAAGCAAAAGCGTGATTTTCCCGGAAACCACCCCCTTTACTCAAGCTAAAATTGACCACAACCACTTTGCCCATGTATAGTCTCGCTTCTCCGAAATGCGGCAGGATTGCATAAGTAGATTTTCGGGGTGTAGCGCAGCCCGGTAGCGCGCCTGCTTTGGGAGCAGGATGTCAGGAGTTCGAATCCCCTCACCCCGACCACCCCCCTATAATAGTGCCCGATGAAAGAATCTCTGCCCGTAGCTCAACCGGATAGAGCACCAGCCTTCTAAGCTGGGGGTTACAGGTTCGATTCCTGTCGGGCAGACCAAATTTTTATCGTTGTCAGCCATGCTGGCAACACCAATGGTGGACGTAGCTCAGTTGGTAGAGTCCAGGATTGTGATTCCTGTTGTCGTGGGTTCGAGCCCCATCGTCCACCCCACCATATTCAAGCACCCGGCGCTTTACGGCCTGGGTGCTTTTTCTTTTGCCGAACGCAATACTGGGCGGGGATGCGACGACTTCGCTCGATCACGCACGCCCAGCGTCCATCCGGAACAATGCACCTGACCCACGAGCGGCAGGCTACCGCGGCATCGAGATGGACGTCCTGTCAGTCGACAAGAAGCCACAACACACTCACCAGCAAGGCCAGGAAAAGAATCAGCTGCCCATACAGCCATGCCTTTCCATTGCGCCTATCGATGACAATCATCGTATCTGCGTTGCGTCGTTCCTGCTGCTTACTGTTCCTGTATTTCGCCATGTCACTTTATTCTCAACCCGCATTATTCAGAAAATGGATGCACGTGCGGGATACCGCACTTCCTTGGTTTGAATCACTGGTCGCGCGATTGTCAACCGAGAAAGCTATAATCGAAAGCAATAACCACGCCTGCAAATAATGGTCATGAAACCTCGCAGATGTACCTGGATAGTCGTGTTCCCTGCACACGTATGATGTAAGCCTTTCGACAGTAATGGCGATTATCCGAATAGACCCATCCATGTCGCGCCGTTCGATCATCGGTACCGGCAGCAAGGCCGATTTGAGCCCGTCATGTTGTTTTGACTGCTTTTGTTAAGATGAAGCCCATGGTGTGTATCAAGTGCGACGTTACCGAGAAAACAAGACTCAAAAACTTGAAAGCGGCGTGCTGCAGTTTCCATCTGCTCTGTGCTGCCCGATGACACGCCATGTCAGCAAAAACCTATAAAGTGTGTCGGCCAGTATCCCGATTCGACTTCATCGCGACGTTTTTCCTGCCTTGGACGCGTAATTCCTGCTAAAAATAGAATGTATTAATAGCGACGGCTTTCGACAGGCGACTCGCATGGGCTTGAGTCGTCTGTAAACCCTGATCGACCAACACCAGACATAAGCCAGCGCGAAACTAATTCCTGCGTTGCTGGCGTTTTATGTGCACAAGGAGAGTGTCATAACAATCAAAGAGTTCGGATTTTCGCCACGCACACGGAACACGCTGCGTAACGACCGGGATACCGAGTTGCTGCGCGCTGAGTTGTTCAGCATCGAGCATCTGAAGCGTCATGCCGTCGCGCTGGCTGGCCAGCATAAAATCGATCCGAATCCGGGGCCGGACCTGTTACTGCCACGACTAGCGGACAACGAGCGCGTTTTGCTGGCGGCGTATGACGTCGTAACAGCCGCAGTCACGCCCGGACAACGGATCGTGCCGGCCGAGGCCTGGTTGCTCGACAATTTCTATCTGATCGAGCAGCAGATCGGTCTGGCGCGGCGGCATCTGCCGCGCGGCTACAGCCGGCAGTTGCCGCGACTGGCGAGTGGTCCGTCAGCGGGTTTCCCCCGAATCTATGATCTGGCGTTGGAGTTGATCTCGCACATGGACGGGCGTGTCGACGGCGATAACGCCACCCAATTCATCGCCGCCTACCAGACTGCCGAACCCTTGAAGCTGGGCGAACTGTGGGCTTTTCCCATCATGCTGCAGTTGGCACTGCTGGAAAATTTGCGCCGCGTTGGCTTGCGTATTGCCCGTCGGCGCGAGGATATCGACGCAGCCACCGGCTGGGCCGACCGCATGCTCGCGACGGCGGAAAGTGAACCGAAGCAGCTTATCCAGTTACTCGCCGAGTTTGCCAGTGCTGACGTGCCGCTGACCGCGCCGTTTGTGGAGGAGTTTTACGCAAGGCTTCAGGCGCATGGACCCGCCATGGCGTTCGTTCAAACCTGGGTTGAACAAAAACTGCTCGACCAGGGAGTGACGGCAACGCAGTTATCGGATGCGGCCGGCCGCACGGCCGCGACCAACCAAATCTCCATCGCCAACAGCATCGGGAGCCTGCGCTTTATCGACGCAATGGACTGGAGGGATTTCGTTGAGTCGCTCAGTGTCGTCGAACAGACCTTGCGTGAAGATCCGGCAGAGATGTACGCCAGCCAGGATTTCGCCACGCGCGACCGCTACCGGCATGTTATCGAAGACCTGGCGAGGCTCAGCTCACGCAGTGAGTGGGCGGTGGCGCGCGAAGCCATAGCGCTCGCGCAGACTGCGGCAGCGCAATCAAGCACCCACGACCGCAGCGCGCATGTCGGTTTCTACCTGATCGATCACGGACGGCCTGATCTGGAGCGTGGGGTCGGCTTCCGTTTGCCGTGGAAATTGCAGGCCAGCCGGACGAGCCGGCGTTTCCGCCTGTTTCTTTATCTCAGCCCGATCTTTCTGCTTACCGCACTGGCGACCACGGGAGTGCTTTCATTTTTCAATGGGGTCGAGTTAGGTGACTGGCGCACCTGGTTTTTTATCATTGCCAGCCTGATCGGAGGCTCGGCACTTGCTGTCCCACTGGTGAACCAGTTGGTTACGCTCATCCTGCCGCCGCGCGCGTTGCCACGGCTGGATTTCTCGAAAGGTATTCCGGATAGCCACCGCACCATGGTGGTGGTGCCCACCTTGCTGAGCCAGCCGCACGATGTTGATGAACTGCTCGAAGCCCTGGAGATCCGCTATCTCGGCAATCGCGATCCCAATCTGTTCTTTGCCCTGCTGACAGATTTCCATGACGCACCCGAGCAAAAACTGCCAGACGATGACGCTTTGCTCGCGTATGCGCGCGCAGCAGTCCAGACGCTCAACGAGACCTACCATGAAGACCGCCCGAGCATCTTCTATCTGTTTCACCGACCGCGGGTGTGGAATCCAACCGAGCGGGTGTGGATGGGCTACGAGCGCAAGCGCGGCAAACTGGAGCAGTTCAATGCCTTGCTGCGGGGTAGCGCGCAAACGGCCTTTTCGGAGATAGTCGGCGATGCGGCCATTCTCGGTTCTATCCAGTACGTCATCACCCTGGATACCGACACGCAATTGCCCCGCGACTCCGCTCGCACCCTGATAGGCAACCTCGCGCATCCGCTCAATCGGCCGGTGTATGACGCCGACAAGGGCCGCATTGTCGAAGGCTACGCGATCCTGCAACCCCGCGCTTCGATCAGCCTGACCAGTGCAGGCCAGTCTCGCTTTACCAAGCTGTTCGCCGGCGAGTCAGGAATCGATCCCTACACGCGTGAAGTGTCGGATGTTTACCAGGATATTTTCGGCGAAGGATCGTTCATCGGCAAAGGGATCTACGATGTGGATGCCTTTCGGCAGGCCGTCGATGGCCGCTTTCCGGAGAATCTCATTCTCAGTCACGACTTGCTGGAAAGCGGCTATGCCCGTTCGGCCTTGGTGACCGATGTCGACCTCATCGAAGAGCACCCAGCCAGTTATGCCATCGAGGCCAGCCGCCGGCACCGCTGGATACGCGGCGACTGGCAGCTGGCCGGCTGGCTGCTTCCGCGCGTGCCCGGACCGATCACCCCGCCCGGAACAAAAGCGCAGCGCCAACCCAATCCGCTCAGCGCCTTGTCGGTATGGAAACTGTTCGACAATCTTCGACGCAGCCTGGTATCGCCATCATTGCTGGCATTGCTGATAGGGGGTTGGCTGTTTGGTCCAGGACCCGCGTGGTTCTGGATATTGTTGGTCCTGGGGGTGGTCGTGCTACCCACCTTGCTGGGGACCGTGATAGACCTCATCCGCAAGCCAAAAGAACGGGATTGGCTGGTTCACCTGATCCTGACCAGCAAGTCTGCTGGGCGCCCACTCGCACTCACTTTACTGACCGTAGTGCTGCTGCCTTACGACGCGTTGATTTGCCTGGACGCGATCATGCGCTCGGGCATACGGATGCTGGTCACGCGACGCGGCTTGTTGCTGTGGCAACTGCGCGCCTACTCAATCCGCAACGCGCGCAAGTCGCTGGCCGATTTTTTCAAGGAGATGTGGAGCGCGCCGATTCTGGCGCTTTTGCTGGCCACGATTTTGATAGGCGTCTGGCCACTATGGCAAACCCGCTCTGCAGAGTGGTTGTTCTGGGCGCCTGTCCTGCTGCTCTGGCTGGTGTCACCCGTCGTCGGCTGGTGGATCAGCCTGCCGCTTGTCACCCCCGCCCCGGACTTAACCAGCGATCAACGGGTATTCCTGCGGACGTCGGCGCGACGAACCTGGCGCTTCTTCGCGGATTTCGTCGGGCCAGAGGACAACTGGTTGCCGCCCGACAACTTCCAGGAATACCCATCGCCGGCCATCGCCTCACGTACCTCGCCCACCAACATCGGCATGGCACTGTTGTCTGACCTGGCTGCGCACGATTTTGGTTATCTTTCCACCGGTGAATTCCTGCTACGCGTTGAAAACACCCTGGCCTCGATGGAAAAGCTGGAACGCTACCGCGGACATTTCTACAACTGGTACGACACCCACACGCTGCAACCGCTGCACCCCCAGTATGTCTCCTCGGTAGACAGCGGCAATCTGGCCGGCAGCCTGCTCACCTTGCAGGCCGGACTGACCGAACTGAAAGATCAGCCCGTGCTGCCAGCCAACGCGTTCCAGGGACTGCACGACACCTTGCAGGTATTGGCCGAACACCTGCCCGCAACCCCGGTCCCGGATCTTGCGAAACAAATCAAACTTCTGCAGGACACACTCCATCCCATCACGGTAAACGGGCCACCCCAGACGCTGACTGCCGCCGAAGGCTTGCTGGAAGAGATCCACCGTACGGCCGGTGGGCTGGTTGCATGGCTGCCCGCAGAGAGTGATATCGATGGGGAACTCTATTACTGGGCGCAGTCTTTCGACCAGCAATCCCGCGCACTTCGAGATGAGCTTGGATTCCTGGTGCCCGAGCCGCAGCACTTCAGCACCATCCCGACCCTGGCTGACTTGGTCAGAGCAAGTATTGCCAGCCACAAAGCGGGGTCAACCGTATCCCGTTTCAAGGGCGCGCTGGAACGACTCAAGACAATCAATGCGTTGGTGGATCGTTGCCGCGACCTGGCGGTGATGGATTTTGAGTTTCTTTACGATACGTCATGCGGCTTGCTGGCCATTGGCTACGACTTCAGCGAACGCCGCCGCGACCCGTCCTGCTACGACCTGCTGGCATCCGAAGCACGCCTGGCCAGTTTCCTGCTCATCGCGCAGGGCCAGGTTCCACAAAAGCACTGGTTCTCGCTCGGCCGCCTGCTCACCAGTCATGGCGGGGCCGTGAGCCTGATTTCGTGGAGCGGCTCGATGTTCGAGTACCTCATGCCGCAATTGATCATGCCGAGTTACGCGAACACCTTGCTGGAACAGACCTGCAAGGCCGCAGTGTCACGCCAGATCGAATACGGCAACCAGCGCGGAGTTCCCTGGGGTATTTCAGAGTCCTGCTATAACGCCACCGATATAAACCAGGTCTATCAATATCGGGCGTTTGGTGTGCCCGGATTGGGTTTCAAGCGCGGGTTGGGAGACGACCTGGTCATCGCGCCCTACGCCAGCGCATTAGCGCTGACCGTGATGCCGCAAGAAGCCTGCAGCAACCTGCAGACGCTCGCCACCCTCGGATTCCTCGGCGGCTATGGGTTCTACGAGGCGATTGACTACACCCCGTCGCGCGTGCCGCGGGGCAAGCCTCACGCCATCGTGCGCTCATTCATGGTGCATCACCAGGGCATGAGCCTGCTCGCCTTTGCGCATGTCCTGCTCAACCAGCCGATGCAGCGCCGTTTCATGTCCGATCCGCTTGCACAGGCGACGCAATTATTGCTGCAGGAGCGTGTGCCGAAGAAGGGGGCGACCTTGCATCCGCACGCGGCCGAAGTGAGCGCCGCCGCGCGACCCGCCGAAGAAGCAGGTTCGAACATGCGCGTGTTTACTAACCCAAACACGCTGATACCCGAAGTTCACCTGCTGTCCAACGGCAGCTATCACGTCATGGCGACCCATGCCGGCGGTGGCTACAGCCGCTGGCGCGACCTCGCCGTCACTCGCTGGCGCGAGGACGCCACCTCCGATGACCGGGGCACCTTCATCTACCTGCGCGACCGTGACAATGGACGCTACTGGTCAAGCGCGTATCAACCCACCCGGCAGAAAGCCGATCACTACGAGGCAATCTTCGTGCAGGCGCGCGCCGAATACCGGCGACGCGATCAGGCGATCGAAACGCACACCGAGATCAGTGTTTCACCGGAAGATGACGTCGAGATCCGCCGCGTTACGCTCACCAACCATTCATCCCGGCGCCGTCATATTGAGGTAACGAGTTACGCGGAGATCGTGCTGGCGCCCTTGGATGCCGACCTCGCCCACCGTGCTTTCAGCAACCTGTTCGTACAAACCGAAATCCTGCCCGAGCGGCAGGCAATCCTTTGCACGCGTCGTCGCCGCACTCCGGGGGAGCAGGTGCCATGGATGTTTCACTTGCTGGCAGCCCCCGGTGTGCTGGCCGACGAGCCGTCTTACGAAACGGATCGCGCCCAATTCATCGGGCGGGGTCGAACCGCCGCCAACCCCGTGGTACTGGCTAACCCTGGCAGTTCAAAGACCTTGTCTAACACCGATGGTCCGGTGCTCGATCCTATCGTGGCGATCCGTCGCACCCTCACGCTATCGCCTGACGAATCGGCGACGGTACAGATCATCTCAGGTGTCGCAGACACGCGCGAAGAAGCCTTGGCTTTGCTTGAGAAATATTGTGACCGCCACTTTGTCGAACGTGCCTTTGAAATGGCCTGGTTCCAGAGTCAGGAGGTGTTGCGCCACATCAACGCTAGTGAGGCCGATGCGCAGATCTATGGCCGCCTGGCCAGCTCTGTCATTCACAGCAATTCCTTGCGCCGTACTGCGCCCAGCATCATTGCCCGCAACCAGTTGGGGCAGTCCGGATTGTGGCGTTTTGCCATCTCTGGCGATCTGCCGATCATCCTGCTGCGCATCGGCGACCTGAATCGAGTCGACATGGTCAAGCAGGCATTACAAGCCCATGCCTATTGGCGGTTGAAGGGTCTGGCTTCCGACCTGGTCATCGTGAACGAGGATTTTTCGGGCTACCGGGCGGTGCTGCACGACCAGATCATGGGGCTGATCAACGCGGGCCCTAATGCACAAATCATAGACAAACCCGGTGGCGTATTTGTCAGGCGTGCAGAAGAGCTTTCAGAGGATGAGCGTGTCCTGCTCCAAACTGTCGCCCGCATTGTGTTCAGCGATACAGCCGAGACACTGATCGAGCCAATGGAACGCCGCGTATCGGCAGAGCGGGTGTCGGATCTTCTGGAACCCTGGCTGCAACCGGCCGCCGAACCGGTCAGTCCGCTGTTGCCGCGCGAACGCATTTTCTGCAACGGTCTGGGCGGCTTTACGCCCGATGGGCGCGAATATGTCGTCACCCTGGAACCGGGCCAGAGCACGCCGGCACCGTGGGCCAATGTCATCGCCAGCCCGCACATCGGCACCGTCGTCAGCGAAAGTGGGGGCGCCTATACCTGGGTCGAAAACGCCCACGAATTCCGGCTGACTCCTTGGCACAATGATCCTCTCTCCGACAGCAGCGGCGAAGCGCTTTACATCCGCGACGAGGAAACCGGAGCCTTCTGGTCGCCGACGCCGCTGCCTGCCCGGGGCCAGACCGGGTATGTATGCCGGCACGGGTTTGGCTACAGCGCATTCGAGCATTACGAAGCCGGCATCGCCTCGGAATTGTTTACCTACGTCGCCATGGACGCTCCTGTGAAATTCGTGGTGGTCAAGCTGCGCAACCATTCAGGGCGTTCACGCAAGTTGTCCTTGACCGGTTATTGGGAACTGGTGCTCGGTGAGTGGCGACACGCCAATATGATGCACATCGTGACCGAAACGGATCTGCACAGCGGGGCGCTATTTGCCCGCAATGCGTATGGTCGCGAATGCGCCAATCGGGTGGTCTTTGCCCATGTCAGCGAGCGCGCGCGATCGGTGACCGGAAACCGGACCGAGTTTATTGGCCGCAACGGCTCGCTGACCAGCCCGGCGGCCATGCGCCGCAAGCGCTTGTCGGGCAAGACCGGTGCAGGATTTGATCCGTGCGCTGCGATCCAGACCGCAATCGAACTGGACGACGGAGAAGAGCGCGAGATCGTGTTTATCTTCGGTGCGGCCCGCGACGACAACGAAGCGCAGTATTTTATCGAGCGATTCGGCGGTCAGGCAGGCGCGCGGCAGGCATTGGAAACGGTATGGGGATATTGGAACCACACGCTGGGTGCGGTGCACGTGGAAACGCCGGATCCCGCATTGGACGTCATGGCCAACGGATGGCTGCTATACCAGACGCTGTCATGTCGACTCTGGGGCCGCAGCGGCTATTACCAGTCCGGCGGTGCCTACGGTTTTCGCGATCAACTACAGGACACCATGGCGTTGATCCATGCGACCCCCTGGCTCGCCCGCGAGCAGTTGATCCGTTGCGCCGAGCACCAGTTTCTCAAGGGGGACGTGCAACACTGGTGGCATCCACCCGGCGGACAAGGGGTGCGCACCCATTTCTCCGACGATTATCTGTGGCTTCCGTTTGCAACCAGTCGTTATGTGATGGCAACCGGCGATACCAGTGTGCTCGACGAGTCCGTGCATTTCCTCGAAGGTCGCGAGTTGAATCCGGAAGAAGAAGCTTACTACGACCAACCGCAACGTTCATCTGTAGCAGCCAGCCTCTATGAACATTGCGTGCGTGCCATCAAGCATGGGCTGCGTTTTGGCGAGCATGATTTGCCGTTGATGGGCTGCGGAGACTGGAACGATGGCATGAATCTCGTCGGCCGTGATGGCAAGGGCGAGAGTGTTTGGCTGGCGTGGTTTCTGTATGACAACCTGCAACAGTTTGCCAGCCTCGCTCATAGCCGAAACGACACGGCCTTTGCCGAAATGTGCACCGGACAAGCTGCGCTGTTGCTCAGCAATATTGAGGCCCAGGCCTGGGACGGTGCATGGTATCGGCGCGCCTACTTTGATGATGGCACGCCCCTGGGTTCGTCTGGCAATGAAGAATGCAAAATCGATTCGATCAGCCAGAGTTGGGCTGTCATTTCGGGCGGCGGCGATTCCAGCCGCGCCCAGCAGGCGATGGAAGCGGTAGACGATCACCTGGTGCGGCGAGATACGCAAATCATTCAACTTCTCGATCCGCCCTTCGACACATCAGACCTGGAACCCGGTTATATCAAGGGTTACGTACCTGGTGTGCGCGAGAACGGCGGCCAATATACCCATGCCGCCATTTGGGCCACCACGGCGTTCGCCAAAATGGGAGACCGGGAACGCGCGTGGGAATTGTTCGGCATGCTCAATCCCATCCATCACGGCAGCCAGCCTTCGGAGATCGAACGCTACAAGGTCGAGCCCTACGTCATGTGCGCGGACATTTACGCTGTGTCGCCACACACAGGCCGCGGTGGTTGGACCTGGTACACCGGGGCCGCGGGCTGGATGTATCGGCTAACCGTGGAAACCCTGTTGGGCCTGAATCTGGAAGTGGATCATCTGCGTATTGCACCGTGCATCCCGGCCGATTGGGAATCGTACAAAATCCGATATCGCTTCCACGACACTTTCTATCACATCACGATCAGGCGTGTCGGTGATACGCCGGAGCATGTGATCCGCGTGACACTGGACGGCGTCGTAATCGATGGGACAGGAAAGCCGCAAGGCATGATCCCTCTGGTGGACGACCGCAGGGATCACCTCGTTGAGGTGGAATTGAGCTAACGGGATAAAGGACGCAAGGGTCTGTGCGCGCGGTAACATCGACTGGTTTACGTTTGAAACTGATAAGTTTTTTGAGGAATACACAATGCTGGTGACTTTTACGACCAATGCCTACGCCGACATCACCCTGTTTGGGGATGTCGCACTTGCCATGCTGAAAATGATGGGGCACAGCGCAACTGTGCCCGGCGCGATTCTGGCGGAAGATGTGCCTGCAGCCCTGAGCCAGTTAACCGCCGCCATCGAGGCAGACAAATCCACCCCACCCATGGAAGACAAGGATGCGGACGAGCCTGTGGTCAGCATGGCGCATCGCGCATTGCCGCTCATTGGTCTGCTTTCCGCCGCAGCCAAGGCTGAATCCAACGTCATGTGGAAATAGGTTCCTTCCGGGTTTCCCATACTGATTCCATGGAACACCTGCCCCGCCATACCAAGATGAAATGAAGTGGGTCTGCACAGGTCTCGCTGGTGCTGATTATCTTGACCTCTGTCCAGCTGGAAAGACACGCTTTTCCACTTTAAGTACGCCAGCGCACATACAACTTTCGGTATAAGCGGGACACTTCGCGCTGTGTTTGAAGCTACATGAACATCTCAAACAGCTGATATGCGGACGGCCTTTCTGTCTGCCGCATTCCCCTTGGCAATCGCAGTGCAGACGCACAGGAAATTGAATTGCAATCTATATAGAGGAAGCGTCAATATGGAACCGCATTCAGATCAACCTGAAATGGCGCACGAACACCCGCCCCGTCAGGACCATCAAAATCATCACGCCCACATGGCCGCGGATTTCCGGAAGCGGTTCTGGATCGCGCTGGTTCTGACCCTTCCGATTCTGGTTCTCTCTCCGATGCTTCAGGAATTGGTGGGATTGCGCGATACCTTCCGTTTCTCCGGCGACCTCTACATTCTGTTTGGCCTGTCTACTGCCGTATTCTTCTATGGTGGTTGGCCGTTTCTGAAAGGACTGTTCGAGGAGCTTAAATCCAGACAGCCCGGGATGATGACGCTGGTTGCGGTCGCCATCACCACCGCTTATGTTTACAGTAGCGCCGTGGTGTTCGGCTTGACCGGGAAAGTCTTCTTTTGGGAACTCGCCACCCTCGTCGACGTAATGCTGCTGGGGCATTGGATCGAGATGAGGTCGGTGATGGGCGCATCAAAGGCCCTGGAGGAATTGGCGAAACTCATGCCCTCCGATGCCCACAAACTCATGCCCGACGGCAGCGTGAAGGACGTGCCACTGAGTGAACTGGCAGTGGATGACAAGGTCCTGATCAAACCGGGCGAAAAGATTCCCGCCGACGGGGTCATCACCGAGGGCGAAAGCGCGGTCAATGAAGCCATGCTCACCGGGGAATCCACGCCGGTCACCAAAAAGACCGACGACAAGGTCATCGGCGGCGCCATCAACGGCGAAGGGTCGCTGACCATCGCAGTCAAGGGAACCGGCAAGGATTCGTTTCTGTCCCAGGTCATCGACCTGGTCAAACAGGCCCAGGAAAGTAAGTCGAAGACTCAGGATCTGGCCAACACCGCGGCGATGTGGCTCACCCTCATTGCCCTGAGCGGTGGCGCGATCACTTTTTTTATCTGGCTGGGCGTCATGGGCAAGGAGCTTTCCTTTGCCATCGAGCGTGCCGTGACGGTCATGGTCATCGCCTGTCCGCATGCCTTGGGACTGGCGGTGCCGCTGGTCGTGGCGGTCTCCACAGCGCTGGCCGCGAGCAATGGATTGTTGATTCGCAATCGTCCCGCCTTTGAGCGCGCCCGGAAAGTACAGGCCATCATTTTCGACAAAACCGGCACCCTCACTGAGGGCCGTTTCGGCGTGACCGATACCCTGCTGTTCTCACAGGACGTCGACGAAGACACGCTGCATCAATATGCGGCCTCGGTGGAAGCCCATTCCGAACACCCCATCGCCAAGGCTATTGCTGACGCTACCGAAAATAAATTGTCGATTGAAAATTTCAAGGGCATTGCCGGTAAAGGTGCCGAGGCCAGGGTCGAGGGCAAAGAGGTCAAGGTGGTGAGCCCTGGCTACCTGAGTGAACAGAACATCGCGATGGACGACCAACGCGTGGAGGAACTCAAGGCGCAAGGCAAAACGGTGGTTTTTGTTTTGATAGATGGACAGTTGCAAGGCGCGATTGCTCTGGCCGACATCATCCGTCCCGAGTCGAAGCAGGCAATTGCCGCACTCAAGGCAATGGGTATCCAGTGCATGATGCTCACCGGCGACAACAAGCAAGTCGCCCAATGGGTTTCGGACCAGGTCGGGCTGGACGAATGCTTCGCCGAAGTCCTGCCGCAAGATAAGGCCGCCAAGGTCAAGGAAGTCCAGTCCCGCGGCATGGTGGTGGCCATGACCGGCGATGGCGTGAACGATGCACCCGCTCTGGCACAGGCGGATCTGGGGATCGCCATCGGGGCGGGCTCGGATGTTGCCGTCGAAACCGCAGATATCATCCTGGTGCGCAGCAACCCACTGGATGTCGTGGCGCTCCTTAAGCTATCCAAGGCCACTTATAGCAAGATGATTCAGAATCTGGTCTGGGCAACCGGCTACAACGCGTTCGCCATTCCACTGGCAGGCGGCGCACTTTACGCTTGGGGCGTGTTGCTTTCTCCCGCATTGGGCGCGGCGCTGATGGCCGCGAGTACCGTGATTGTCGCGATTAACGCGCGCTTGCTCAGAGTCTCCCGGGATTCCGGTACAACGGCGGCGATGCCGCAAGACAAGCAAGGTGGCGATTCACGAAAACAGATCGCCAAGCGAGCCTATGAACTGTATGAGCAGCATGGCCACCAGGATGGCCATACGAAACAGGATTGGCTGCAGGCGGAGCGGGAAATACAAAAAAACACTAGTCGAAAATAATTGAACACCTGCATCAGAACAAGGACTCCGTGACATGAAACATGGCAAGCACCTCTCAATGATCCGCAGCTTTCATCTTGCGGACTGGTTCACCCTGGCCAATGCAGCCTGCGGCGTCGGAGCGCTGTTCGCCGTGATGACCTATTTGCAAACTCCGGATGTGCTGCATCTGTATTTTGCATGCGCGCTGGTTGCACTGGCATTCGTCTTCGATGTTTTCGATGGCAGCGTCGCGCGTTGGCGCCAGCAAAGTTCGGTGCTGGGGCGCGAGCTGGATTCTCTGTCCGATGTCATCTCCTTCGGCGTAGCACCCGCGGCCATCGCCTATGGCGTTGGCATGGACGGCCTCTGGGACCGCGTGATCCTGATCTACTTCGTTGTATGCGGTGTGAGCCGCCTTGCCCGCTACAACATCACCGCCGAGACCTTGGCGCAAGGCAGCGACAAGGTGAAGTATTTCGAGGGTACGCCGATCCCCAGCTCACTCATTCTCGTCATCGTTATTGCCATCGCCGCCGGCTACGGTGCCATCGGCGACCAGCTCTGGTTTGGGATGATCCACATCGGCCCATGGCAACTGCATCCACTGGTGTTGATGTTCGCCGTTTCCGGCACGTTGATGATCAGCCGGACCCTGCACATTCCGAAACTCTGAGCGAGATGCCGCGTCGACGATGCACTGAACAGCCCTTATGAATATCCTGGAAACAGGTTGCGAATGCCTGTAAACAGGCATACGCCCTAACCAATCGAAACGGGAGAAACCCATGCGCCCCTCTTATGCAAACCCCCTTCTTAGCCTGTTGATCCTGAGTCTGGGCGCCTGTGGTGAGGTGGCGAAATTGCCGGAACAGGCCGGCGTCGGACCCCATCCAACGTTACCGTCACCGAACCCCACGCTCATACCCACCGTCAAGATCGCCCCGGCCAAAGGCTGGCCTGCGGGCGCGACGCCAACGGCGGCCCCCGGCCTGGCGGTGAATGCCTTTGCAAGCGGTCTTGACCACCCGCGCTGGCTTTACGTCCTCCCCAACGGCGATGTGCTGGTTGCAGAATCCAATGCCCCGCCGAAGCCAGAAGACGGAAAAGGCATCAAGGGCTGGATCATGAAGTGGGTCATGAAACGCGCGGGGGCGGGCGTGCCGAGCGCCAATCGCATCACCCTGTTGCGTGATGTCGATAGCGATGGCATCGCGGAAGTGCGAACGGTTTTCCTGTCGGGACTCCATTCTCCCTTTGGCATGACCCTGCTCGGGAACGACCTGTATGTTGCCAACACCGATGGGCTTGTGCGTTTTCCTTATCGCAACGGCGAAACCCGGATCACCGCGCCCGGCATTAATGTAATTGCCCTGCCCGCCGGTCCGATCAATCATCACTGGACCAAAAATGTAATCGCAAGCCGCGATGGTTCGCGGCTGTACGTCACAGTGGGATCGAACAGCAACGTCGGCGAAAACGGGATGCAAAACGAGGTCAATCGTGCCGCCATTTTGGAAGTTGATCCGGCCACAGGTCGTTCGCGAATCTTTGCCTCGGGCTTGCGCAATCCGAATGGCCTAGCCTGGGAACCTCAGAGCGGTGCGCTATGGACAACCGTCAACGAACGCGATGAAATCGGCAGCGATCTGGTGCCCGACTACATGACCTCAGTGAAGGATGGCGCGTTTTACGGATGGCCTTACAGCTATTACGGTCAGCATATCGATACACGCGTGAAACCGCCCCGCCCTGATTTGGTGGCCAAGGCGATTGCTCCGGATTATGCACTCGGCACGCATACCGCCTCGCTCGGGCTTGCTTTCTATGAGGGAAGCTTGTTACCTAAGCACTTTGCCGGCGGCGCATTCATCGGTCAGCACGGCTCCTGGAACCGTCAACCCCCTAGCGGTTACAAAGTCATATTTGTGCCGTTCGAAGCAGGCCGCCCTGCCGGGATGCCCGAGGATGTGCTCACCGGATTTCGCAATGCGCAAGGTCAGGCATTAGGCCGCCCGGTGGGTGTAGTGGTCGATCGGGCAGGTGCGCTGCTGATCGCCGATGACGTTGGCAACATCGTGTGGCGGGTAAGCCCCGTCAAATTGAACTGAGCAAAACCGGCTTCATTCTGCTTTGTGTACGCCAGCGCACAGAGCTATCTGCAAGGAAGCCGATAATCGGAGTGAGCTGCAGTAGAGATACGCGGCATTCCCAATAAACAAAAGGTGATGATCATGATGCAAGGTAACTGGATGGATGGCTGGGGAACCGGCTACATGAGCGGGTGGGGCGGAATATGGATGGTACTGATCGTGGCCTTGGTCGTTGCCGGGGTTGTTGCGATCATGCGTAAAAAATAATGACCCTGATTTAAATGCTATAGCTCGGATTTATCTCACCACCTCATACACACCGGCTGTCCCGTTGATGTGTTCGCAAAGCTCGCAACACATCAACCCGTGAAGGACGCCTCAACTTTATTCTTGTGCGCCAGCTGTCTCTCGCATTCACCGCAAAGGCGGCGGCGTTAAGGCTAAGCGGTCAAGATCCAATACAGTTTGTTTTGGCCTTATCAAGTTTGTTTGTTTCGTGCCGTTCGCCCTTAACCTGTAGAAGGGCAGCCCTTCGACAGGCTCAGGGCGAACGGCTCAGTGGTTAAGCGAACAGCATTGGGGCAGGTCTGGGTCCTCGCAAACGAGCAGCCAGATCATGCCGTCTTATGAGAAAGGCTTCGTGGGCTACCTTACGGCTCTGGTGAAAACGCTGTCGTACGTTTTCCGTGGTCAATGGCAGCGACGAAATAATTTTCATGCTCGCCACCTGCTTCGAAATCCATTGCGAACATCTCATGGCACCCCTTATTGGCAAAGAGCACGTCGCCTCCCCCTGACCGCCTGATGGTGGACATAACCAAGCATACCCGTCCATCGATTACAAACGTCTTCAGATCCAGGGGAGAATAACGATGCGGATTGCCGATACGCGGAATGAAATGCTGTAGCCGGGTGCTTAGACCGCGCTGCCCATACCCTTGTCCTGAACGCCTGCGGGCGGCTCAAGGCCGGCGAGCGGGCAGCCCTGGGCGAGCGGCCCCTCGGGGAATAGTTCGTAGAGATACTTAATGCCGCCTTCGGCGTGGAAATGCTCATCGAGTGCATCGTGAAGATCGCGTGCGTTCAGGGGAGATTCCGCCTGTTGTGAACACAGCTCTTGCAACGCACGCACAACCTGCCAGTGCGTTTCCGTCAGTGTTAGGTCTTCCGTTTCAGCGATTTTCTCCGCCTGTTCGAGGGACCAGTCGAGAGGGGCATGAGGGAATCCCGGAATGGGCTCGACTTCATAGCCCGGACGTGCGAAATCCTGTGTTGCATCATTCATGATCATTCTCCAATGGTTCGATCAAAATTCTTAAAGGCGGACATGCAGTGACCTTGGCCTAGCCAGGATCGAGACATTCCTTCCGGAACTTCCGGTAATCAGTCATGGGCACGTCCTTGCATGCAAGCTTACTCGGGATAAAACACCCGTCTGTACGTCAGCGCACACAGAACTCGGGCAAGCCTGCGGCAACACTACTCATTACGAATGTGCTTTGCGGATGATTCGGCCTCCGCCCCCAACAAATCCGGCTTGGTGTTTACCCGGCCGTTACGGGGTCGTGATGGCGCCTTCCATGCTGATCGAGGCCTTGCCCGGAGCAAGGGGCAGGCCCGCAAGCGTATTGGCCATTGCGGCAACCAACTTTGGGCAGGTCTTGGAGCTTTGGATAGCAGGTACGACGAAGTCATTGGCCACAACCTTGCCTGTGTAACCTTTTTCCATGCCACCGGTGAAGGTCGTGCCATGCAGCGAGCCGCTCTTGCCTGTCGTGAGTGTCGGCGTCAACGGACCGATGTCGCAGCTGAAGCCCAGCAACGTGAACGACGCCGACAGATTGGCTAAGGCTGACCTCGGCCGATTTCAATCCGGGTCCGGTCTTGAATGGTCCCGACAACGGTGTGTTCACTGTGATGGTGGCCGGCACGTGGATGAACAGGATCTTGACCGACACTGCTTGGAACGCGATGTTCCCGGGCTGGATGGTCAACACCATCGATCCGGTCTTGCCAATAACGGCGCCGCATGCCTTGGCACGCAGGCCATGGGAAGAGGCCCTCCCGAGCACCATCGTGCCGTCGGTGAATGCTGCGTGAAAGGTGGCGGCGGCGCCAGCAGGCTCCGCGCAGGAGGTGGCACTGGCCGAAGCGGGGCTCACGCTGGCAAATGAAGCGAGCAACGAAGCCAGCACCCGTACCCGCGTCCGGATCCGGATCCGCTTGACCTGGGGGCGGCTGAAGGAGGTTGGGAGAATATGCATTGTTCTACCGCTGCGTTCACCAACCATCACTTCAGGAAGCAATAAATAAGCACTAGAACAAGAAATAAATAATCACTAAAACGATGACAGGGATACCCAACAGCCAGCCGATCAAATACTTTCCCATCAGACTTCTCCTTGAAATTTGGAATAGAGAAATGCACTATAAAATTTCGAAACGGTCCTGTCTGTGTGCTAGCGAACAATACAAAACTGACTGGAAAGCAGTCTCCCTTCCCAGAAAATGCGTCAAAAAATCTGCGTAACATCGCTTCAGGCGTTGCGCCGTTCCGGTTGATGATGGCGCGCCCGGCCAGCATCTTCGCGGCCTGTTGGACACCCGCACGTTGTGGCCGATACGCGACATCGGTTCGGTGCTTCGTCCATTTCGTTCGGCACCGCACAGACGACACCATGCCAGTCTTCTATCCTTGCTGAACAAGGAGCAAATCCCATGAAAACACTTACATTCCCACGCCGCCCCCTTGGCGAAAAGTTGAACGATCAACGGAGACCTTCATGATTGAGATCCGCAAGGGTCAGGCCCCTACCCCACTTACCCGTGCCGAGTTCAGTGACCGCTTTAGAGCGTCCTTCATCGATCCGGCGTTCCGTACTGAAGATACGTCCATCGCCCGCCTGGAGGAGATTGCCTGGCAGGCCCACAACGAGTATCGGAAATCTCCCATTACGCAGAAGGCGGGGCCAGGGTATGCCGATCCGGACTATGATCTGTCAAGCGAATGGGTTGCCACCAAGCAGCGCATCGACGCCGCGCAACTGCGCTGGGCCAATGTGGCAAATCCATCGCGGGTGTTGCTGATCTGTGGCTCGGCGCGCAACGATGGCACCTGTCCGGGCGAGATGTCCAAGACCTTTCGACTGCTGGAAATCGCACGTGAAACCCTGGAGCAGGCCGACATCGAGGTCGATGTGCTCGACCTCAGCCTGCTATCCTCCGAATATGGCCGCAAGATTCACCCCTGCAAGGGGTGCGTGTCCACCGCGATGCCTTTGTGCAACTGGCCGTGCAGTTGCTATCCCAACCATGCGCTCGACCAGACCAATGACTGGATGGGCGAGATCTACGAGCGCTGGACCGCCGCCCATGCGGTGATCATCGTATCGCCGGTGTATTGGTACCAGAGCCCCAGTCCGTTAAAACTGATGATCGACCGCCTGGTATGCGCCGACGGCGGCAACCCTGACCCCACAGCAACCTCGGGCAAGAATCCCCGCAAGGCAAAAGCACTCGAGATGGCCGGCTGGGACTATCCCAAGCATCTGGCAGGACGCGCCTACGGACTGATCGTCCACGGTGATGTAGCCGGGATCGAAGGTTCGCGCCGCGGCCTGTCGGACTGGCTCGACTGGATGGGTTTCATCGACGCGGGCGCGCAGGCGCGACTGGACCGTTTCATCGGCTATTTCGAGCCGTATGCAACCAGCCACGACAACCTTGATCAGGATGAATCCGTGCAGGAAGAAGTGCGCAATGTAGCGCGTGCGGTTGCAAAGACTGTGGTCGAGTTACGTTCTGGTCGACTCCAGGCGGTGCAACCGAATCTGTCAAATCCGCGCCCAAAGTAATTTATTCCGACTTGCAAACCAGACAACAGCGCACTGACGGCTCCACCACCCACAGATAGGCTTGATGATCTATCCGTTACCTACGAATTTTATTGCTGGAGAAAAAGCATGAACGAATATCGCCACCATGTATCGGGCTTTTTTGCCCATCGCGAAGCAGCCGAAATCGTGTTTTCAAAACTTGTCGAACGCGGGCTGCCGCGCGAGCGGCTGCGCATTTTCGAATCTGACCCGGCCGCGTCAGACACCGCACCCAATGAAGGCAGTAATGCTGTGCTGAAAGATGTGCTGGTTGATGCCACCATCGGAACCGCCGTAGGCACCGGCGTCGGCGCGCTGGGGTCCGTGGCACTGGCGGCGGCGAGCGTGAGTCTGTTCATCGCCAGTCCATTGGTCGCTCCGCTGATGTTGCTAGGCTGGGGTGCAAGCATCGGTGGCCTGATCGGTGCCGCGGTCGGCGCCACCCCCGGCGCCGGAAACAAGGACGGCTGGTTGTCGGATCTGGTCAGTGATGCGCTTGCCAGCGGCCAGGTGGTGCTGGTTGCGGAGACCCTGACCGAGCAGGAAACGGCGATTGCACGTGAAGTCATCCAGGCCTCGGTGGGTGACCATAAGGTCAGTAACATGGCGTAAACACAAGCCGTATCGGTCAGTTCTGATTCAGATCAAGCCAGCTTGTCTGCGAATTCATGATTGACGTCACGGTGACGAATCTCATCTGCGCGGACTGCAATGATGAGGTCGTGTAGACGCGCATCGTGCGCGAGTTTCCAATAGTCGATGGCGATCTCTGGCGCCTCGACGTCGGTGCAAAAACCGCTGTCCACCTCGGCCAGATATTCGGTATAGCTGTGGACGGCTTCTTCCTCCAGATAACCCACAACACGGTGCGCAGTCTTGGGCGAAATCAAGTACAGCAGAAAGAAAAAATTAAAGAAGCCACCCTGGGCAAGCAGGATCAGCAGGCGCTCAAGCCGGGTGGGCCGGGCAATATGCGTAAAGATCATCAAGTGCATGCGTTCATTTTCCGCTTCGTCCAGGAGCGTGCGGATCCAGCCGTGATCGCCCTCGAGTCGGCGCAATGAATGTAAATGTTGTAGCACACCACCCACCATGCCCGGCACAGCCGCAACCGTTTCCAGCACCACCGCGCGATGACCATAGCGGCGGGCGAAAAAAGTGTCGGCGAAGAACCGCATGAACCTGACCAAAGCAAAAGCCATCCGGTCGCGAAAATCCTTTGGCTCGTAGTGATGTTCAAGTGCCATGGTCACCCGCATGTCGTCCTCTTTCGATCTTGCCCATATTCGGCACCTTCCTCAACTGGGCAGGCGCAACCAGCGAAATGCTATAACGCCACAGGCCAGCATGCACAATGCTCCGGGAACGGTTTCCATTCCGTTCGGCAGCGCACAGATGCCATCGGATATCCAATGTGTGCTGGCGCACAGCGCAGGTCGCCATGGGCTGACATCCTTTGGCAAATCTAGACAAGGAGTTTTGGGTGAACGAGATAAATATTCTAGGCATCGTGGGGAGCTTGCGCAAAGGCTCCTATAACCATTTGGCACTCAAAGCCGCACAAGAACTGGTACCGGAAGGCGCAGAGCTCAACCTGGTCGAGCTGCGTGACATTCCGGTTTACGATCAGGACACTGAATTAGTCATGCCTGCTGCCGTGCTTGAATTCAAGCGACGGATTCTGGAAGCCGATGCCATCTTGTTTGCCACACCGGAGTACAACTATTCTGTTTCCGGCGTGCTGAAGAATGCCATCGACTGGGCGTCCAGACCCTATGGTGAAAGTGCCTGGACGGACAAACCGGCGGCGGTGATGGGTGCATCTACCGGCAGCCAGGGATCGGCCCGCGCGCAGTATCATCTGCGACAGATCCTGGTCACGCTGCAGATGCCAACGGTCAACCAACCGGAAGTGATGATCGGCAATGCCGCCCAAAGCTTTGACCCGGACGGCAGGCTGACCGATGCACCAACCCGGGCGAATATTCAGCAGCTTCTGGCTGCACTGGTGCGGCTAGCAAGATAACTGGACCGGTGGCTGGGGAACCGGCTACCTATGCGGGTGGGGTAGTTGATGGATAGCGCTGGAGGAACCATGAAACACACCCCTCGACGCATCAGAATGAAGAGTCTGGCTGACGCCTGCATGCTTGCTGCCATGATGGCAGGCTACATGCTTCATGGCGCTACCGCCTTTGCACAAGACCTCCAGAATGAATCGGAAGGCGACAATGCCCAGGGCATGCTGACGCTTCGCCTAAGCCCGGTGGTGGTCACTGCAACCCGAATTGAAGCATCGAGTTTCGACCTGCCGGTTTCCATCGACGCGGTGGAACAGGATCAGATACAGCACCAGCAGGCAAGGGTGAACCTGTCGGAGAGTCTGGTGCGCGTGCCGGGGATCGTGGTACAAAACCGGCAGAACTATGCGCAGGATCTGCAGATTTCCTCCCGCGGTTTCGGCGCCCGAGCCACCTTCGGTGTGCGCGGGGTGCGTCTTGTTGCCGATGGTATCCCGGCCACCATGCCCGACGGACAGGGTCAGACGGCAACATTCGATCTGGACACCGCCAAGCGCATCGAGGTTCTGCGTGGGCCATTTTCCGCCATCTACGGTAACGCTTCGGGCGGGGTAATCCAGATTTTCACCGCAGACGGGCCGCAGTTTCCGACGTTAAAGGCCAGCGCCCTGGCGGGGAGCTATGGCACCCGCAAGCTGGGCATCCAGTTTGGCGGACAGGCAGGCCTGCTGAATTACATTGGCTCGCTTTCCGGGTTTGACACCGACGGTTACCGCGACCATAGCGCCACTCGGCGTGATCAACTCAATGGCAAGTTCAGGCTTGCGCTCGATGCGGACGCTACCCTCAGCCTGGTCGTCACAGCCCTGGACCAGCCCGAGACGCAGGATCCACTGGGGTTGACGCGGGAGCAGGTGGAACTCGATCCGCGCCAGGCCGGCACGGGTGCGCTTGCCTTCAATACACGCAAAAGCATCCGCCACAATCAAGGCGGACTGACTTATGAACGGCGCCTCTCGTCCGAGGATACCGTGCACCTAATGGGTTATTTCGGCCAGCGGAGCGTCCGCCAGTTCCTCGCTTTTACGGGTACAAGTCCGACTTCGTCGGGCGGCGTCATAGACCTCGACAGCGGCTTCGGTGGCCTTGGATTGCGTTGGACCCGGGTAACCCGTTTGGCCAACAGCCCGTTCACCCTGACGGCCGGCATCGACTCCAACCGGATGGAGCAGCGTCGCAAAGGATATGTAAACGACTACGGGATCGCCGGCGCGTTGAAGCGCGACGAGAATGATGTCGTCCATGACCTGGACCAATATGTACAGGCGAAATGGGAAGCCAGTCCACGCTGGACACTGAGTGCCGGGATTCGGCATAGCAAGGTCCAGTTCGATTCGACCGACTATTTCATTACGGCCAGCAGCCCGGACGATAGTGGCAACATCGCCTACTCCAATACCAGTCCGATGCTGGGCGTGCTGTATCACCTGACGCCGAGCGTGAACCTGTACGCCAACGCGGGAAAGGGATTTGAGACCCCAACCTTCTCCGAACTTGCCTACAAGCCGGACGGTACGCCGGGGCTCAATTTCGTCCTGCGCCCCAGCACCAGCAAATCCTACGAGGTGGGCGTCAAAGCCTTTGTAGGCGCAGATACGCGGGTGAATGCGGCGCTGTTTCATATCGATACTGACGACGAAATTGTCAGCGGGCCGACGATCGCCCCCGGCCGTAGCACTTATGTCAACGCCGCCAAAACCCAGCGCGATGGGCTCGAAATCTCCGTGGACAGCAATATCGGCCATGGGTGGAAGGCATACCTGGCCTATACATGGATCGCCGCCCAATACAAAGATTTCATCCATTCCAACGGCGCGAATCTCAGTGGCAACACGTTGCCGGGCGTGCCGCTTAGCTCTTTGTACGGGGAGATTTCCTGGGCCTATCCGGCGACCGGGTTTTCCACGACGCTGTCCACGGTCTGGAACAACAAGGTCTACGTAAACGATGACAACACCGAAACTGCCAGCAGTTATGCCGTGGCCAGTTGGCGCGCCGGATTCAAGCAAAGCCAGATGGGCTGGACGCTGGAAGAATTTGTGCGGGTGGATAATCTTTTCAACAGGAATTACATTGGCTCGGTGATAGTCAACGCATCCAGCAACCGGTTCTACGAGCCGGCCCCGTTGCGCAATTATCTCGTTGGCATCGATATCCGCCGAGCGTTCTAATTTGCCCAGTGTTGCCCGCGGCGAAATCGGCGGCAATCATTTTTTATTCGTCGAGCAGGAACACAATCGGAACGACAACCGTGAAAACCTTGCCATGCAAGCCGTCCGGCGGGCGCGGAAGGAATGCCACCGGCTTCACTTTCTCCACTGCCCGATCGTCCTAGCCTTTATGACCGCTTGAGCAAGCAGCGCCATGAGGCTCAGGTTTGACTACTGTATTTGAGCAGTCCACAAAGCTGAAGCGCTACCATCTATTCGACCGTTGACACGGCCCACACCAAAAACTGCGCGAAGCGCTTTTGTCCGATGCCCGTTGCGCCTTTTTCCAGGTACAGGGCCCAGGCCCAATCTGGTTCGAACAGACTGGTGGTGGACGACCAGTAGATGTCCTGCACGTCGGCGAAAGGATGCCCAACTGGCAGCGCCGGGCTGTGGGCGGCGCAATCCACCAGCACCTCCAGTTCATTGATGGTGGGCAGACGCCAGGCACTGCCCTCGCCTTTTTGATTGAGTTTTTCCACCTCTGCCAAAGCCTCACGCCAAACCACCGGTTGCGGTGTGAGGTTCGCGCTGCGCTGCCAGAGCAGGCCGGTGAGATGGTCCAGTACGCCAGTGTGAAGTATTTCAAAGCGCGGTTCAGGCCACGCGGCGCCAATACGCCATTCGCCGTCTTGCCCCGTCCCGGCGCATGAAATGACTTTTCCGGTAGCGTCGTAACACAAGCTTTGGCCTGTGCGCGGGACAACGCCCAGACCTTCGCCGCGCACCGGCCATAGCATGAAGGATTGATCCTTGCCGCCGTAAAACATGCGTGCGCCATCAAGCGCCACATACCAGGCGTGCGCCGGGCTGATAGCCGCCGTCGTCGACGTCCAGTACCAGCCATTGAACACCTCGATGAACGGGTGGTGCTCAGGTAAGGCAGGCAATTTGGTTTGCAGACTGAGCAGGCTGCGCAATTCACGGCGATTGGGCATGCGCCAATCGCTGTGGCCGAAAAGCTGTTCGCGGTTCATGGTCGCGACAAAGTCCAGTGCTTCCTGCCAGGTGAGGGGAAATTCCGCGAGGTTGCCATTACGGCACCAGATCAGACCCGTCAGACGATCCATGACCTCGTCGTCGCGTACATCGAATCGCGGCTCCGGCCAGGGGACTCCGACGGCAAACGACGCGTCCTGGCCGGAGCCCTCGCACGCAAGCTCGCGTCCATCATCGGCATGACAAGTGTGTTGGCCGGTATTCAGATAATGCTGAGAGGTCATGATGGCTCCAACGAAAAATTGAGCGAACCGATCTGATGAAGGTGTCCGGATTGTGTGCCACGCCTCGAAGCAACCCAACCGGTTTGTTCGGATGCGCTCACCGCACTTTAGACCTCCTGGCTGCCGCGCATGTGATGCGGGTCTATAGTAAACGGGCAATACACGTTTATCCGCTCTACGTACGCCATCGCACATACAACACGCTGCGTGCAAGGGATACTCCACTGTGATTGAAAGCCATGATCCGGACATGACTTGTAAGCGAAGCGATGACGTTGATGTTTTTTATCAGCGCAGCCTGGCCCGCCCGCATAAGCAATTTTCTCAATTAACAAGCATTGCTCAAACAAAATGAAAACCAGTCCATTTGCGGGAAAGCCCGCCCCACCAGCCATGCTGGTCAATGTACCCAGACTCATCACGGCCTATTTCAGCAACCTGCCCGACCCTTCGGTACCCGCGCAACGGGTCGCGTTTGGCACCTCGGGTCATCGCGGTTCGGCATTCGAAAACAGCTTCAACGAATGGCATGTGCTCGCCATCAGTCAGGCCATTTGCGATTACCGCACGCAGCAGGGAATCGATGGCCCTCTTTTTCTGGGGATCGACACCCACGCGCTTTCGGAACCGGCATTGACCAGTGCGCTCGAAGTGCTGGCGGCCAACGGGGTGGAGGTCATGCTCGCGGACAAGGACGAATACACCCCGACCCCGGTGATCTCCCACGCCATCCTCACTTATAACCGCGGCCGTGCTGTGGGACTGGCAGACGGCATTGTCATCACGCCTTCGCACAATCCGCCCGACAGCGGCGGCTTCAAGTACAACCCGCCCAATGGCGGGCCTGCGGACAAGGACATCACCGGCTGGGTCGAAGCCCGCGCCAATGCGCTGCTGGAAAGCAAGCTCAAAGGCGTCAAAAGAATGTCGCTCGAACAGGCCCGGTGCGTCGCGACCACGCATCGGCATGACTACCTCAATGCGTACATCAGCGATCTCGACAACGTGCTCGACATGGACGCGATACGCGGTGCAAGCCTCAGCTTGGGCGTCGATCCGCTGGGTGGCGCCGGGGTTCACTATTGGGGCGCGATTGCCGAGCGCTATGGTTTGAATCTCACGGTGGTGAACGAAGCCGTCGATCCAACCTTTCGCTTCATGACGGTCGATTGGGACGGTCAAATACGGATGGACCCCTCCTCGTCCTATGCAATGCAGAGCCTGATCGATCTCAAGGACCAATTCGACATCGCCTTTGCTTGCGATCCTGACCATGACCGGCACGGCATCGTCACAAAAAATGCGGGCTTGCTGCCGCCCAACCATTACCTTGCGGTCGCCATTGACTACCTGTTCCAGCATCGTCCTGAATGGCGCAAGGATGCAGCGGTGGGCAAGACGGTCGTCAGCAGCCAGATGATCGATCGCGTCGCAGCCAGGCTCGGCCGCACGCTTGTCGAAGTGCCGGTCGGCTTCAAATGGTTTGTCGATGGCTTGCACGACGGCTCGCTCGGTTTTGGCGGAGAAGAAAGTGCGGGCGCTTCGTTTGTCCGGATGGACGGCAGCGCCTGGTCGACCGACAAAGACGGCATGGTCCCGGCATTGCTGTCGGCAGAGATCACCGCGCGCACGGGCCGCGACCCAGGCGAGCGCTACCATGAACTGGCGCGCGAATTGGGTGAATCGGTTTATGACCGTGTCGAGGCGCCAGCGACCCCCGCGCAAAAACAAAAGCTGGCCCAGCTTTCGCCGCAGCAGGTTTTATCAGCAGAACTGGCCGGCGAGAAAATCCAGTCCATCCTCACCCATGCGCCGGGTAACGGCGCACCTATCGGCGGTTTGAAAGTCATGACGGAGAACGGATGGTTTGCGGCGCGTCCATCCGGCACCGAAGACATCTACAAGATCTATGCTGAAAGCTTTCGTGATGCGGATCACCTGCACCGCATCCAGGAAGAAGCGCAAACCATCGTCAGTGCTGCGGTAGCGGCATCCACGTAGTAAGCACAGATTACCTCCAGGCAATTACAGATTGGTCATGAGCGAACAAACACAAATCAGCCACCCGAAGGCAGGCTTCTTATGTTCGGATGTCGAGGGGTTCGATTCGTTATCCGAACTGGCCCTGGATATGCGTTCATCGTGGAACCACGCCACCGACCAGGTGTGGCGACAGCTGGATCCGGTGCTGTGGGCGCTGACCCAGAATCCCTGGGTGGTGTTGCAAACGGTGTCGCGTGAAAAACTCCAGCAGGTATTGGCCGAGCCGGCTTTCCGCAAAAATATTGACGATCTGGTGCAAGCCCGGCGCGACGCGGCAGAGGCGCCAGCGTGGTTCCAGCAAACCTATCCGCAGTCTCCTCTAAGCTGCGTTGCCTATTTCAGCATGGAATACATGTTGAGCGAGGCCTTGCCCATTTACTCGGGCGGACTCGGCAACGTGGCGGGCGATCAACTCAAAGCCGCCGGTGATTTGGGCGTCCCGGTGATCGGTGTCGGGCTGCTCTACCAGCAAGGCTATTTTCGTCAGGTGATCGACAAGGATGGCGCGCAACAGGCCCTATACCCTTACAACGACCCCGGCCAGTTACCGATCACGCCGCTGCGCAAACCGGATGGTGAATGGTTGCGTCTGGAAATTTCCTTGCCCGGTTACTCGGTCTGGCTGCGTGCCTGGCAGGTGCAGGTAGGTCGCGTGAAGCTGTATCTGCTCGACAGCAATGACGCTGCGAATTATCCGGCGCATCGCGGCATTACCAGCGAGCTGTATGGCGGCGGGCCAGAGCTGCGGCTCAAACAGGAACTGCTGCTCGGCATCGGCGGCTGGCGGCTGCTCGCCGCGCTCGGTATCGAGCCTGAAGTCTGCCACCTGAATGAAGGGCATGCGGCCTTTGCCGTACTGGAACGCGCGCGCTGCTTTATGGAAGATAACAAGCTGAGCTTCGAGGCTGCGCTGGCCGTCACCCGCGCCGGCAACCTCTTCACCACGCATACGGCAGTGGCGGCTGGCTTCGATCGATTCGCGCCGGCGTTGATCGAGCAATACCTCGGAGGCTATGCCGAGCAGCGTCTCGGTATCACCCGTCACGATTTGCTGGCGCTGGGCCGGCAGAACCCGAACGACGCGACGGAAGCGTTCAACATGGCCCATCTGGCGATTCGCGGCAGCGGCGCGGTGAATGGCGTAAGCCGTTTGCACGGCCAGGTGAGCCGGCACCTGTTTGAGCCGCTTTTCCCACACTGGCCGACAGAAGAAGTCCCGGTCAGACACGTGACCAACGGCGTTCACATGCCGACCTGGGACTCGGCCCCAGCGGATGCTCTGTGGACGGAGGCCTGCGGCAAGGACCGCTGGCTGGGAACGGTGGAGACACTGGCGCAGGACATACGCCGTGTCTCCGACGCCCGACTCTGGCAGTTTCGAACCGCCGCCAGCGGGACGCTCGTTGAATACGCCCGCGAACGCTTGTCCCGGCAACTGGCCGCATCCGGTGCAACACCCGAGGCAGTCGATGCGGCGAAGTATGTGTTTGACAGCAACACCTTGACGCTGGGATTTGCACGCCGCTTTGCAAGTTATAAACGACCAAACCTGCTGCTGCACGACCCGGCGCGATTGCTGCGCCTGCTGACGAATCCGCAACGCCCGGTACAGATCATCATGGCCGGCAAGGCGCATCCCGCAGACCGGGCAGGACAAGCCTTGATCCAGGAATGGTCGCATTTCATCCGGCGGACCGAGGTGCGCCCGCATGTGATTTTCCTCAGCGACTACGACATGCATCTGACCGAGCAATTGGTGCAGGGTGTGGATGTCTGGCTCAACACGCCGCGTCGTCCCTGGGAAGCGTGCGGCACCAGCGGCATGAAGGTGCTGGTCAATGGCGGCATCAATCTGTCGGAACTGGACGGCTGGTGGGCGGAAGCCTATACGCCGGAGCTGGGCTGGGCACTGGGAGATGGCCAGGAACATGATGACGATCCCGCCTGGGACGCGATCGAAGCGGACGCCCTCTACACCCTGCTCGAACGCGAGGTGATCCCCGCGTTTTATACCCGCGATGCGCAAGGGATCCCCGCTGCCTGGGTGGCGCGGATGCGGGAAAGCATGGCGCAGCTGACGCCGCGCTTTTCCACCAACCGCGCAGTGCGTGAATACACCGAGCAACACTACCTCCCTGCCGCCGCAGCCTACCTAGAGCGAGCTGCCGACTCGGGCAAGCTCGGCGTGGAACTGATTAATTGGCGCCATGCGCTGGAGCAAAAATGGGCCGCGCTCCGCTTCGGCGAAGTGAAGATTGAATCCGATAACGAGCAGCATGGTTTTGAAGCGCAGGTGTATCTCGATGATCTCGACCCTGATGCCGTGCGAGTCGAACTTTATGCCAATGGCATTGACGGCGCCGTAGCGGAGCGCGTTGAGATGCAGCGCGTACGTCAATTGGTGGGATCGACAAACGGCTACGCCTATCGCGCCGAGGTGCCTACAACCCGCCCGGCTAGCGACTATACGGCGCGAATGATCCCGCACCTCTACAGCGTAGCGGTCCCGCTGGAAGATGCACACATCCTGTGGCAACGGTGATCACACTGAAAAAACGACCAAGGAACCGAAGATGAGCCCAGCTGAGGAAAGCGTGCTGACAATCAATGGTGGGTCGTCCAGCATCAAGTTTGCGCTGTATCAGACCGGCTCACCGATGCAACGAAAGCTGTCAGGAAAAATTGACCGCATTGGCACACCCGGCACCCATCTGACTTACAGCCATGCGTCCCGGAATCAGCAAGAAAGCCACAATATCGAAGCGCCCGATCACGCATCGGCCACCCATTTTCTGCTTGACTGGCTGGAACAGCAGGTCGATTTTTCGCACATCAGGGCGGTGGGCCACCGAGTAGTACACGGCATGAAACACATCCAGCCCGAACGGGTTTCCCAGGCATTGCTGGATGAACTGCACCGCATCAGTTCCTACGACCCGGATCATCTTCCTCACGAGATTGCATTGATCGAGGCGTTCCGCCAGCGTTATCCGCACCTGCCTCAGGTGGCCTGCTTTGACACAGCGTTTCACCACACCTTGCCGCGCGTGGCCCGGCTATTGCCCATCCCGCGGCGTTTCGATGCGATGGGGATCCAGCGCTATGGATTCCATGGCCTGTCCTATGCTTATCTGATGCAGGAATTAGCGCAGGTTGCCGGCACGAAAGCCGCCCAGGGCCGTGTGATCCTGGCGCACCTGGGTAACGGTGCGAGTCTGGCAGCCGTTCGCGACGGCCGCAGCATCGATACCAGCATGGGGTTTACCCCAACCGGGGGGGTGCCGATGGGGACCCGGACGGGCGACCTGGATCCCGGCGTGGCCTGGTACTTGATGCAACACGAAAATCTGACGCCAGAACAGTTCAACGGGCTCATCAATCACGAATCCGGACTACTCGGTGTCTCGGAGACAAGCTCCGACATGCGCGACCTGATCAAGAACGAGGCAACCGACGTACGCGCCGCCGAAGCGGTCGCGCTGTTTTGCTACCAGGTCAAGAAATGGATCGGCGCCTACGCGGCGGTATTGGGTGGGCTGGACACGCTGGTGTTCGCGGGTGGCATCGGAGAAAACGCGCCAGATGTTCGTGCACGGATCTGCGAGGGACTGGCGTTTCTTGGCATCGAAATCGATGAAGAACGCAATGTGACCCATGCGAGCGTGATTTCCGCGGAGTCCAGCCGGGTCGTGGTTCGCGTCATGCATACGGATGAAGAAGTGATGATCGCGGAATCAGTCTGCCGCGTTTTAAACCTCCCAATGGGAAAGGAATAAAGAACATGGCCAGCAAAACGAAAATTTCCAAGCTCACGGACAAGCCCTTGTCGTCCGATCTTCTGCGCAAGATGGATGCCTATTGGCGGGCCGCCAACTATCTGTCGGTTGGCCAGATTTACTTGTACGACAATCCGCTGCTCAAACACCCCCTGAAGCTGGAGCATATCAAGCCGCGCTTGCTGGGGCACTGGGGCACCACGCCGGGGCTGAACTTCATTTACGTTCACCTCAACCGCATCATCCGGCAATACGACTTGAGCATCATCAATGTCACCGGCCCTGGACATGGCGGACCGGCCCTGGTGGCCAACACCTATCTGGAGGGGACTTACAGCGAGGTGTATCCAAACATTTCTCAGGATGAACCGGGGATGAAGAAGTTGTTCACCCAGTTTTCCTTTCCCGGCGGCATCCCCAGTCACGTCGCACCGGAAACCCCGGGCTCGATCAACGAAGGCGGCGAACTAGGCTATGCGCTGTCGCATGCCTATGGTGCCGCGTTCGACAATCCCGATCTGCTGGTGGCCTGCGTGGTGGGCGATGGCGAAGCGGAAACCGGACCGATGGCGACCAGCTGGCACTCGAACAAATTCCTCAACCCGGTTCATGACGGCGCCGTGCTGCCCATCCTGCATTTGAACGGCTACAAGATCGCCGGCCCCACCGTGCTGGCGCGCATACCCCGCGACGAACTGGAGGCGCTGTTCCGCGGCTATGGATACACGCCGTATTTCGTCGAGGGCGACGACCCCGAAACGATGCATCAGCTGATGGCTGCCACGCTCGACACGGTGGTTGCAGAGATCCAGCGCATCCAGCGCGATGCGCGCGCCAATGGATTTGGCGAGCGCCCGCGCTGGCCGATGATCATCCTGCGCTCGCCGAAGGGCTGGACCGGACCTGAAACAGTCGATGGCAAACCGATCGAAGGCACTTTTCGCGCGCACCAGGTGCCGGTTGCAGAGCTTGCGACAAAACCCAAGCACTTGAAGATACTCGAGCAGTGGATGAAAAGTTACCGTCCGGAAGAATTATTTGACGACCATGGCAGGCTGATAGCGGAACTGGCCGAACTGGCGCCGACAGGCGCGCGGCGCATGGGCGCCAACCCGCATGCCAATGGCGGCATGCTGCTGCGCGATCTGAAAATGCCGGACTTCCGCGACTATGCGGTCAAGGTGCCGAAGCCCGGCGAGGTGATAGCCGAAGCGACACGCGCGCAGGGTGCGTTCATGCGCGACGTGATGAATCTCAACGCCGAGGCACGCAACTTCCGTATTTTCAGCCCGGACGAAACCGCGTCAAATCGCTGGAGTGCGCTGTTCGAAGTGACCAACCGCTGTTCGACGGCAGAGATTCTTCCCGGCGACGAGCATGTCGCGCCCGATGGCCGGGTCATGGAGATGCTGAGCGAGCACCAGTGCCAGGGCTGGCTCGAAGGCTATCTGCTGACCGGGCGCCATGGCTTTTTCTCCTGCTATGAAGCGTTCATCCACATCGTCGACTCGATGTTCAACCAGCACGCCAAGTGGCTCGATGTGACGCGCGACATTGCGTGGCGCCGGCCGATTGCCTCGTTGAACTATTTGCTGTCTTCGCACGTGTGGCGGCAGGACCACAATGGCTTCAGCCATCAGGATCCGGGGTTCATCGATCTGGTGGTGAACAAGAAGGCTGAAGTCATCCGCGTCTATCTGCCGCCCGATGCCAACACCCTGCTGTCGGTGACCGACCATTGCCTGCGCAGCCACAATGACATCAATGTCATCGTCGCGGGCAAGCAGCCGGAACTGCAATGGCTGGACATGGAAGAAGCCATCAAGCACTGCACCGCCGGACTAGGAATCTGGGAGTGGGCCAGCAACGACAAAGGAGGCGATCCCGATGTGGTCATGGCCTGCTGCGGTGATGTGCCGACGCTGGAGACGCTGGCGGCAGTCAAAATTCTGCGTCAGCATTTTCCGGAACTGAAAATCCGCGTCATCAACGTGGTGGACCTGATGACCTTGCAGCCGCGAAACGAGCACCCGCACGGCCTCTCCGACAAGGCGTTCGATGTCCTCTTCACCAAGGACAAGCCCATCATTTTTGCCTTCCACGGCTATCCCTGGTTAATCCACCGCCTGACCTACCGCCGCAGCAACCATGATCAGTTGCACGTGCGCGGGTACAAGGAAAACGGCACCACCACCACCCCCTTCGACATGGCGGTATTGAACGATCTCGACCGGTTCCATCTGGCGGGCGATGTAATCGACCGGGTGCCGAGCCTGGGCTCGCGCGCCGCCTACGCCAAACAGCATCTGCGCGACAAGCTGCTCGATCACAAGGCCTACATCGAACAACACGGCGAAGACATGCCGGAGATTCGCGACTGGAAATGGAAATGATCCATGAATAAATTGAGACAAATTTGGAACGATCTCCGATCAAGCTTTGGGTTTATGCCTTCGCTGATGGTCTTGGGTAGCGTGGTCTTGGCGACAGCGTTGACCGAAGCAGACTCTGCCTGGAGCGACCGCTGGCTGACCCAGTGGCCACGCCTGTTTGGGGCCGGGGCGGAAGGCGCACGTCAGATGTTGTCCACGCTAGCCGGTTCGATGATGACTGTTATGGGCATCACGTTCTCCATGACCCTGCTGGCGCTGGCGTTGGCGTTGGCGTCGGGCCAATACACCTCGCGCATCCTGCGGAACTTCATGCGCAACCGCGTCACGCAAGTCACGCTAGGGATCTTCGCCGGTATTTTTGTCTATTGCCTGATCGTGTTGCGCTCCATTCGCGGCGGCGAAGCGGAATTTGTGCCGAGCCTGGCGGTATTCTTCGCATTTTTTATGGCGCTCGGCGGCGTTGTCGTCCTCATTTATTTCATTCATCACATCGCCTCGTCGATCCAGGCTGCCAACATCATCGCCTCGATTTCTCATGAAACCATCGCGGCCATTGATCGGTTGTTTCCGGTAAAAAAGGTACACGGACTCGATGAAGATGAAGATGAGGATCAGGACCAAGTGCTTCGATCTCTGGATGAGAGGACCTGGTACGCAGTGCCGGCAGCCGTGAGCGGTACATACAGAGCGTGGATAATGATGTGCTGCTGCGCTTGGCGCGGGACAGCAAGACCATCGTGCGGATAGAGCACGGCGTCGGCGCATTCGTTGTGCAGAATACCGCGTTGGCATCGCTCGCCCTGACTTACCCGCCAGATCAGGAGATGATTGCTGCCCTGAATCGGGCTTACAGCATCAGTCGCCATCGCACGATTGAGCAGGACCCCGCTTTCGGTATCCGACAGATCGTCGATATGGCCTTGAAGGCACTTTCGCCCGGTGTCAATGACACCTCGACGGCCGTGATGTGCGTGGATTATCTGGCGGCGATTCTGACTCGGCTGGCCTGTAGGCAATTCCCGCCATCGCACCGCCACGATGACGAAGCGCTGCGTGTGACATCCATCGTTCCGACCTTTGAAGGCCTGCTGGCCGAATCGTTCGACCAGATTCGGCGTAGCGCCGAAGGCAATGTCTCCATCATGGCGCGTATGCTCGGCGCCATCAATACTATCGCCAGCCTGACGGTCAGCCCGTGCCACAGACGAGCACTCAAGGAACAGGTGCAGCTTATTGCCGAGCTGGCCGATCACAGCATCGCGTCCACCCATGACCGCGCGCGGATCGAAAGGCGGCTGATGGAGGTGCGTGAAGCGCTCGAAGCTTGGCCTGCTTTGTGCGCAGGGGAAGCGCAGGCAAACTGACTATGGATCAGCGGGAGCAAACATGAAGAACAAAACCAGTGCTTCAAATCTCGGCGATGTGGTCTCGGTGCGCGGCAGCGTCGTGGACATCCATTTCGATGCGAATTTGCCACCCATCCATACCTTGCTGCACGCGATGGAAGGAGAGATTGCCATCGAGGTTTTGGCGCAACTCGACGCGCATCGCGTGAGGGGAATTGCGCTGACTCCCACCCAGGGCCTCGCCCGTGGCATGGCGGTGGAAGACTCGGGCGGACCGTTGAAGGCGCCGGTAGGCAAGCAAATTCTCTCGCGAATGTTCGATGTGTTCGGGAATGCCATTGACCGCCAGGCGGCACCAACGGACATCCAGTGGCGCACCGTGCACAACCCCCCGCCGGCGCTGGCGCGCCGTTCTACAAAATCCGAGATCTTCGAGACGGGGATCAAGCTGATCGATGTGCTGATGCCGCTGGAGCGCGGCGGCAAAGCCGGCCTGTTTGGCGGGGCGGGCGTGGGCAAGACGGTGTTGCTTACCGAGATCATTCACAACATGGTCGGGCAACAGGAAGGGGTGAGCATCTTTTGCGGTATCGGCGAGCGCTGCCGCGAAGGCGAAGAACTCTACCGCGACATGAAAGCAGCGGGCGTGCTGCCGAACATGGTGATGGTGTTCGGCCAGATGAACGAACCCCCGGGCGCCCGTTTTCGCGTCGGCCATGCCGCGCTGACGATGGCCGAGTATTTTCGCGACGACGAACATCGCGATGTGCTGCTGCTGATCGACAATATTTTTCGCTTCATCCAGGCGGGCATGGAAGTGTCCGGCCTGATGGGGCAGATGCCATCGCGCCTGGGTTATCAGCCGACCATGGGCACCGAACTGGCGCAACTGGAAGAGCGCATCGCCAATACGGATACCGGCGCAATCACCTCGATCCAGGCGGTGTATGTGCCGGCGGACGACTTTACCGATCCGGCGGCGGTGCATACCTTCTCGCATCTTTCGGCGTCGATCGTGCTGTCGCGCAAGCGCGCGAGCGAAGGGCTTTATCCGGCCATCGATCCGTTGCAGTCCAGTTCCAAAATGGCCACGCCCGGCGTCATCGGCGAGCGGCACTATGCCCTCGCGCAGGAAATCCGGCGCACACTCGCGCAATACACGGACCTCAAGGACATCATCGCCATGCTCGGCCTGGAGCAGCTTTCACCGGAGGACCGCAACGTGGTGGGCCGCGCCCGGCGGCTGGAGCGTTTTCTTACCCAGCCGTTTTTCACGACCGAACAATTTACCGGCCTTGAGGGCACACTTGTCAGCCTCGACGACGCGCTGGATGGCTGTGAACGTATCCTGCGCGACGAATTCAAGGACATGCCGGAAAGCGCGCTTTACATGATCGGGACGATCGCTGAAGCGAAGACCAAAGCCCAGGCCAATCCGAAGTCCCAACCCGCAGACGAGCATGCTGCCAGCACGCATGAATCTTAAGGTTCTCCTACCCTTCAAAGTCTTCGCCGAGAAAACCGGCGTGTCGCGCATCGTCGCCGAGTCGCGCGACGGCGCATTCGGACTTTTGCCGCACCGGCTCGACTGCGTGGCGGCGCTCGCGCCGGGGATACTGGTGTTCGAGACCGAAGCGGACGGCGAGGTCTATATGGCCGTTGATGAAGGCATTCTGGTCAAAACCGGCACCGACGTACTGGTCTCCGTGCGCAACGCGATCGGGGGAGCTGATCTCGGAAAGTTGCGCGAGGCGGTCGAGCAAGAATTCCTGGAACTGGACGAACAGGAGAAAAGCGTGCGTTCGGTTCTGGCGAAACTGGAAAGCGGATTTGTTCGGCGCTTCGCGGCATTTCATCATGAGTGAAGAACCGGAAACGAAGCCCACGCCGGTCGAGTCAAAGTTCAGCCAGCAGGTGGGCGAGAAGGCGGCACGCAAGCTCAAGGCGCAACGTCATGTCACGCAGACCGTCTGGTCCGGTTTGGGCATGATGGGGCTGGTGGGCTGGTCAGTGGTCGTGCCCACGCTGCTCGGTGCGGCACTCGGCATCTGGATAGACGAGCACTACCCTGGGAGCCATTCCTGGACGCTCGCGCTGCTGACCATCGGTTTGGGTCTCGGATGTGTTAATGCGTGGCATTGGGTGGCCAAGGAAGATCGGGAAATACGCGAGCAAGAGGAGAATAACCATGAATGAAGCCTTGAGTCTTGCAGCCGCGTTCATCGCGGGCATCATGCTCGGCGCATTTTTTTTCGGCGGCCTTTGGTGGACGGTTCAAAAGGGGATGACGTCTGAACGGGTCGCACTCTGGTTTCTGGGCAGCATGCTGCTCCGAACCGGTGTGGTCGTGGTGGGTTTCTATTTTGTCCTGGGGGACGATTGGCGGCGACTGGTCGCGGGTCTGTTCGGTTTTGTCGCCGCGCGCTTCATCGTGATACGGCTCACCCGATCAGCGGCGAAACCCAACCCATTTGCACAGGACGCCCGTCATGCACCTTAGTCCCGATCAGATCATCTTTTGGCAACACGGGTTTTTCAAACTCAACGCCACGATTGCTTACACATGGGGACTGATGTTCGTGCTCGCGGTCGGTTCAAAACTCGTTACGCGCAGACTCTCCACAGGCCATCAACGTTCGCGCTGGCAGAATCTGCTGGAGATCATCGTCACCGGCATCGCCAATCAAATCAAAGAAGTCGGCCTGAGTCAGCCAGAAAAATACCTCGGCTTTCTGGGCACCCTGTTCCTGTTTGTCGCGATGGCGAGCCTGTTCACCATCGTGCCCGGCTATGAGCCGCCAACCGGTTCGCTCTCGACCACCGCGGCGCTGGCGATCTGCGTGTTTGTGGCGGTGCCGCTGTTCGGCATTGAGAAGAGCGGGCTGGGCGCATATCTTCGTGCCTACCTGAAACCGACGGTGATCATGCTGCCGTTCAATATCATCAGCGAGATTTCGCGCACCCTGGCCCTGGCCGTCCGCCTGTTCGGCAACATGATGAGCGGGACGATGATTCTCGCCATTTTGCTGACCATCACACCCTTCATTTTCCCGATTGTCATGAGCGCGCTCGGTCTGCTGACCGGCATGGTGCAAGCCTACATTTTCAGCATCCTGGCCACGGTATACATCGCAGCCGCCACACGCGTCCGCAAGCCCAAACCAGAACCCGATGCCAGCATCGAAGCATGAACCACGATTATTAAAGGAGATCACATGGATAGCATGACCATTATCGCGGTGGCATCAATTGTCACTGCCGGCCTGACCATTGCAATCGGGGTCATTGGACCTTCACTTGGCGAAGGGCGCGCGGTTGCCACGGCGCTGAGCTCACTGGCGCAGCAGCCCGATGCCTCCGCCACCATCACCCGGACACTGTTCGTCGGTCTGGCGATGATCGAATCCACCGCCATCTACTGCTTTGTAGTATCGATGATTCTCATCTTCGCCAACCCGTTCTGGAACCTTCTCATCGCCCAAGCCGCAGGAAAATAGGCCATGCTGATCGACTGGTTTACCGTCGGCGCGCAAGTCATCAACTTCCTCATCCTGGTGTGGTTGCTGAAGCGCTTCCTTTACAAGCCCATCCTCAACGCCATCGACGCGCGCGAGAAACGGATCGCCAAGGAACTCGCAGACGCCGACGCGAGAAAAGCAGAGGCCCAACACGAGCGCGACACGTTCCAGAGCAAGAACGAAGCGTTCGAGCAGCAGCGCGCCACACTCATGACGCAGGCGAAGGACGAGGCCAAAACTGAACGTCTGCGGCTCCTGGATGAAGCGCGGCAGGCGGCCGATTCCTTGAGTGCCAAGCGGCAGGAAACGCTGAAAAACGATGCCCATCACCTGAATCAAGGCATCGCCCGCCGGACCCAACAGGAAGTATTCGCCATCGCCCGAAAGGCGCTGACGGATCTCGCCGGGGCGAGCCTGGAAGAACGCATGAGTGGCGTGTTTATTTGCCGCTTGCGAGCGATGGACGACCAGACAAAAGAAAGCCTCGCCGTGGCACTCAAGTCAACCTCTGACCCTGCGCTCGTGCGCAGCGCGTTTGACCTATCTGAGGCGCAACATGCAGCCATCCAGAATGCGCTTAACGAAACCTTTTCGGCTGAAATCCACGTCCGGTTCGAGACCGCGCCAGACCTGCTCTGTGGCATTGAGATCACCACGAATGGACAAAAGCTGGCATGGAGCATCGCGGATTATTTGGTCTCGCTGCAAGAAGGAGTCGATGAGCTGCTGAAAGAGAAAAGCCAGCCTGAAGAAAAGTCTGCACAAGGCGCCAATGAACAAGGAACCTGAAAACCTACAGGCTGTTTTCGACGGCGCGTTTTCTGCAATCAGTCAGGCGCGGGATACCTTTACGCCGCAACTGAGACCACGGGAAATCGGCACGATCACCAGCATTGCCACCGGCATCGCAAAAGTCTCCGGCCTCCCCGGCGTGGGGTTTGAGGAGGTGCTGAAGTTTCCCGGCGATATCTATGGCATCGCATTCAACGTCGACGAGGCCGAAATCGGCGTCGTATTGCTGGGGGATTACTGGCACTTGCATGCGGGCGATGAAGTCGAACGCAGGGACCACGTGGTGGATGTTCCGGTGGGGGAGGGATTGCTCGGACGGATCATCAATCCCATGGGCCGTCCGCTGGACGGTAAGGGTCCAGTGCTTTCCAGCAAGCGCCTGCCCGTTGAACGCCCCGCGCCGCCCATCATGGACCGTGCGCCTGTCACCGTACCGCTGCAAACCGGCATCAAGGTCATCGATGCGCTCATTCCCGTCGGGCGCGGCCAACGCGAGTTGATTCTCGGCGACCGGCAGACCGGCAAGACCGCCATCGCGCTCGACACGATACTCAATCAACGCGATCAGAATGTGCTGTGCGTGTATTGCGCCATTGGCCAGCGCGCGTCCGGCGTGGCCAAGGTGATCGCCGCCCTGCGCGAAAATGGCGCGATGGCGTACACCGTCGTGGTCGTCACCGAAGGCAACGATCCGCCCGGCCTCGCCTACGTCGCACCTTACGCCGCGACCAGCATCGCGGAGCATTTCATGGAGCAGGGTCGTGACGTGCTGATTGTTTACGACGACCTTACGCATCATGCCCGAGCCTACCGCGAGCTGTCCCTGCTGCTGCGGCGGCCGCCTGGCCGGGAAGCGTTTCCCGGCGACATCTTTTACATCCATTCGCGACTGCTGGAGCGCGCCACCCACTTGCGCCCGGAACTGGGCGGCGGATCGCTGACCGCGCTGCCCATTATCGAAACCGAGGCGCAGGATATTTCTGCCTACATTCCGACCAATCTGATTTCCATCACGGATGGACAGATTTATCTATCGCCGTCGCTGTTCGAATTGGGCGTGTTGCCCGCGGTCGATGTCGGAAAATCCGTCTCGCGCGTCGGCGGCAAGGCGCAGCGCGCCGCCTACCGCGCCGTGGCGGGTGACCTCAAGCTCGCCTACGCCCAGTTCGAGGAACTCGAAACCTTTTCCCGCTTCGGTGCCCGTCTGGATGAAGATACCCGCAAGATTATCGAGCATGGGCGGCGCATCCGCGCCTGCCTCAAGCAGCCGGAATTCGCGCCGGTGTCCGTGGCCGCACAAATCGCCGTACTCCTGGCACTGACGGCAGAACTCTTTGACGACGTGCCGCTTGACCAGATGACCGATGCCGAACACGCTGTGCGCGAGGCAGCGGCTGAGATTCCGGATGAGGTGACCGCACGATTCGATACCGCCGATAAACTGAGCGACGAAGATCGGGCGAAGGTTATCCAGATCGCCCGCAATGCGCTCGAAGGTTTCTTGCCCGAGGTGACCTCCAAGCCCAAGCCAAAACAGAAGACTGAAGCGCCTCCCGAACCCAAAGCGAAACCCAAGCCTGACGCCATGCCCAAGGGGAAGCCATGATGAACTTGCTCGCCCCCGAATCGCTGGCCGAAACCTACCAACATTAAACTTGGCATCGAGTCACGCACCCTCACCCCAGGAGAACACCATGCAAATCCAGATCAACACCGACCACAACATCGAAGTCCATGAGGCGATGGCAGCGCACTTGCGCAGCACAGTGGAGGCCGCCCTGAATCGTTTCAGCGATCACATCACACGAGTGGAGATGCACCTGAGCGACGAGAACGCCGAAAAGAGCGGACAGAACGACAAACGCTGCCTGCTGGAAGCCCGCATCGAAGGCCGCCAGCCCATGGCGGTTACGCACGAGGCGGCGAGCCTGGGCCAGGCCGTGGACGGCGCCGCCGGTAAATTGGTGCGATCGATCGAAAGCGCCCTGGGCCGTGCCGAGCGGCCCGCGGTATCAGCGGACTGGACCGAACCCTCCGAGCCGGAATGAGCGACTCCGCCGCGAGCCTGCGCCGCAAGATCGCCAGCGCCGGCGATCTTGAATCCGTGGTGCGCACGATGAAGGCCATGGCCGCGTCGAGCATCGGGCAATACGAGAATGCGGTACGCGCCCTGGATGATTATTATCGGACCGTGCAACTGGGCCTGGCCGCGAGTTTTCGGCAGGGTGCATCCGCTGGAGCCTCGATGCGCGTGTCACAGCAGGAAGCCGGGGCAATCGGTGCGATCGTGTTTGGTTCGGATCAAGGGCTGGTCGGGCAATTCAACGAAGACATGGTGTCGTTTCTGAAGCAGACGCTGGAAAGCCTGCCAGGTGAAAAAAGGGTCTGGGCGGTTGGCGAACGCATTCAAACGCGCCTTGCAGACACCGATCTGAATGTAGGGGGCGGCTTTACCCTGCCGAACTCGATTAGCGCGATCACGCCGCTGGTTGGACAGATTCTGATCGAGATGGAAGCCCAGCGTGAAAGTGGCGCGATCACGCAGGTTTACCTGTTTCACAACCGCCCCAAGACCGGGGCGATTTACGCCCCAGTGAGTCAACGACTGCTGCCATTGGACGATGTATGGCGACGTGATCTGGCGGCCATCCACTGGCCCACCAACAATTTGCCCGAAGTCATGAATGGCGGCGAGCAGACGTTGCTGGCGCTGGTTCGCGAATATCTTTTCGTTTCGCTTTTCAGGGCGTGCGCCGAATCCCTGGCAAGCGAAAACGCCAGCCGCCTGGCTGCGATGCAGCGTGCTGAAAAGAACATCGACGAATTGCTGGAGGACCTGAACCGGACGTTTCACCGCCTGCGTCAGAGCGGTATCGACGAAGAATTGTTTGACGTCGTCTCCGGCTTCGAGGCACTCACCGGGCCATAATTAGGACCGAAATGAAAGTGATGAAAATCAAGTCAAAGGATTACCAGGTTCAGGAAGGCGACAAGGTCATTCTCAAGAAGTGGCCGACGCTTGTCGAGCCGGCTTACAAGTCAAAAAAGAAGTACCACAAAAAGCTGAAAAAACAGGTGGAGGAGTTAAGCGAATTGCAGCGTCTGCACTACGCGTCCAACCGCTATTCGCTGCTGCTGATTTTTCAGGCCATGGACGCCGCCGGGAAAGATGGCGCCATCCGCAACGTCATGTCCGGCGTCAATCCCCAAGGCTGCCAGGTATTCAGCTTCCAACATCCGAGCGCGACGGAACTGGATCATGATTTCCTGTGGCGTACCACGCAGTCACTGCCGGAACGCGGACGAATCGGCATCTTTAACCGCTCCTACTATGAGGAGGTGTTGATCGTTCGTGTCCATCCAGAGATTCTGCGCAGTCAGGGGCTTCCGGATGGGCTGGTCAACGAGAAAACGATCTGGCAGGAACGCTATCGTTCCATCGTGGATTTGGAGAACCATCTCCATCGTAACGGCACCCGGATCATCAAATTCTTCCTGCACCTTTCGGAAGAAGAGCAGCGCAAGCGCTTTCTCGACCGCATCGACGAGCCCGACAAGAACTGGAAATTCAGCCTGGCCGACATTGAAGAGCGGAAATTCTGGAAGCAGTATATGCAGGCCTATGAGGCGTGCCTCGGCGCAACGAGCACAAAAAACGCGCCCTGGTATGTGGTGCCCGCCGACGACAAGAAAAACGCCCGGCTGATTGTCTCCCGCATCATTCTGGATACGTTTAATGCCCTGAACATGCATTACCCAGAGACTGACGCCAAGCGCCAGCAGGAACTGCTGTCGATCCGCCAAGAATTGATGAAAGAAGATCCAGGAAGTAACTGAGCGTGGGCGCGTAGGTATCAAACCGTGGGGGCCAGTCATCCGCAGACACGCGGATGCTCCTGATGTTCTCACTGACCGGCCGCTTCGAATGGTGGTGGTGTTGAACCTGGGTGTGGCCCATGCAGAATCGGTGTCCTTCAGTCCGAGATTTGACCGGGTGGATCTGGCGTCTGCAATGCGGCGCGAGCATCAGGCAGCGCACAATTTAAGCCGGCTCTGGCGAGGGTTCCAATCTGATCGCCGCAGACCAGCAGGCGCGCAAACACGAACTGGCACGGCGGCTGGTATGGCTGATGTTGAGCGCCCGTTAAACGCTTTAAAGCGTTAATGACCCGATATAGGCAACCGCTCCCGGATCGTCGCGCCAGAGCGCGGGATCGGCGTCAATGTACAGTTCGATCATGATGCCGTCTGGATCATGACAATACAACGACTGACTGACACGGTGGTCAGACTGTCCGGCCAACGCCACGCCATGGGCCGCAAGATGGTCGCGAAATGCGCGCAATGTGTCCAGCGAATCGCCGACCTTGAACGCCAGGTGATATAAGCCAACTTGCTTTGGCATGGGTGAAACTGCGTTCGAGCCCACCTCGAGCAGCGCAAGATCATGGTGATTGTCGCCACAGGAAAAGAACACCATCTGGTTGCCGTGCCGCGCCACTTCGATCAGCCCGAGCACGTCGCGATAAAACGGCACCGACGCGTCCAGGCTGCGTACCTTCAACACAGCATGGCCCAGCTTTTTTACCCGTACGGTTTGAACTGTCATTTGTGCATCACTCCATCAACGTAAAGCCAGCGCCCGTCCATTTTTTCAAAGCGGCTGGATTCATGCAATTTGAACGCACGGCCATTGAGCTTGTATCGCGCGATGAATTCCACCGTGGCGTGATTGTCGTCCTGCAGGGTGTGCGACTTGATCGCCAGCCCCAACCATTGCGGCGTGGGCGTGGCATCCAGCCCAATGTCGGCAGGACGAGTGTCGGGATGCCAGGTCGCCCGCAAATAATCTTCCAGCCCCAACACAAAAGCACTGTAACGCGAGCGCATCAGGTGCTCGGCATCCGGCACGGCTGTGCCCGCATGAAATCGCCCGCAGCAGGCCTCAATCGAGTGCCCCGATCCGCAGGGACAACTCGCTCCGCTCATGGTTTGTTTGCCGGGCAATTCAGCTTCGGCTGGATGTAAGGCCACACGGCATCAAGCATTTTGGCCTGTGCCTTTTCGTTGGGATGTATACCATCGGCCTGCATCAGCCCCGCTGTAATACCTACGCCGCAGACAAAGCACGGCACACGAATAATTTTTTCTTCACGCGCCACCTCTACATACAGCTTCGCCACCGCATCGGCGTACGGCTTACCGTAATTGGGCAACACCGGCGCCTCTAGCAAGGCTATCCAGGCACCGGCCGCCTTGGCCTGGCGAATCATCGTGACCAGATTCTGCCGGATCACGTTGGGCGGCGTGCCGCGCAAGGCATCATTGCCACCGAGTTCGATCAACACGCCTTGCGGGTGCTGCCGTTTCAGCGCAGGCTTCAGGCGTTGCAGGCCATTTTGTGTGGTGTCGCCACTCACACTGGCATTGATCACGCGCCAGTCGGGCGCCTTTTTCTTCAGACGAGCGTCGAGTCGATCCACCCAGCTTGCGCCATTTTTCAGGCCATAGCCGGAACTCAGGCTGTCGCCGACAATCAACAATGAGCATTGGCTGGCCGCAGCCCAACCCGGCAGCCCCAACAAAAACAGCATCCACACGCGATAATTCATTCATGCACCTTAAATTGAACCTACCTCAATGACGCCTCCCGACAGCGCACAGTTCCCCGCTGAGTCATCCAGCGCATCGCAACCACCAAGCGTTGTCACTGCGCGCGCCTTGTCACAGCGGGTGTCCACCGCCGACAGTACCCTCACCATCCTCAGCGAAGTCGAGCTAGACGTCAAAGCCGGCGAAATCCTGGCCATCACCGGCGCGTCGGGCTCTGGCAAGTCCACGTTACTCGGATTACTGGCCGGGCTCGACCAGCCCAGTTCAGGCGATATTTTTCTGCTGGGCCAAAACCTCAGCGAACTCGACGAAGATGCTCGTGCCCGCCTCCGTGCCGGCCGCATCGGCTTCGTGTTCCAGTCGTTTCAACTATTGCCGGCGCGCAGCGCGCTCGAAAACATCCTGCTGCCGCTGGAACTCGCCGGTCGCACCGATGCGCGCGAACGCGCTGCGCACTGGCTTGAACGCGTCGGCCTCACTGCCCGCGCTGCCCACACGCCGCGCCAGCTATCCGGCGGCGAGCAACAACGCATCGCCATCGCCCGCGCGTTTGCAACTGACCCGCAGATACTGTTTGCTGATGAGCCCACCGGCAACCTCGACGCCGACACCGGCGCACGCATCATCGAGTTGCTGTTCGAACTCAATGCTTCCGCCCACACCACGCTGATCCTGGTCACCCATGACGACGCGCTGGCGTCGCGCTGCCAGCGCCGCCTGCATCTGATTGCGGGCCACGCCAGTGAGGTGGCTGTCGCATGAGGTTTATGCGGCTGGGCCTGTGGTTGCTGCGGCGCGAACGCAGCAGCGGCGAATGGCGCGTTCTGTTGCTGGCGCTGATCATCGGCGTCGGCAGCGTCAGCACCACCGGCTTTCTGGGCGATCGGCTGAAGCGTGCCATGGGTGAGCAAGGCGCGAGTTTTCTCGGTGCCGATCTGCTGGTGACCAGCTCGCGCGCGATTGAAAGCTGGCCTGCATCCTCAACCCAAAACATCCCGGCGAAATCCAGTCCGCTTTCAACAAGTTCGCTTGCAACCAGTCAGGCACTCGAATTTTCCAGCATGGTGGCCAAAGGCGATGCGTTCCAACTCGCTACCTTGCGCGCCGTCGACGCGGCGTACCCGCTGCGGGGCACCGTACGCATTGCGCCCCAGCCCTTTACCGAAAGCACGTCGCGACCGGCCCTGCCGCCACCCGGTGCGATTTATGTCGCGCCCGATCTGCTGCCGCTGCTGTCAGCCAACGTGGGGGACAGTGTGCAAATCGGCGAAGCCAGCTTCACCATCGCCGGCGTGGTGGCCGAGGAACCCGGCCAACTCGGAGGCGTGTTCGGCCTCGCCCCACGCGTGTTCATGCGCGCCGACGAAGTCGAGCGCACGCATGTGCTGCAGCCCGGTAGCCGCGTCACCTATCTCTATCAGTTTGCGGGCGAACCCAATCAACTCACGGCGTTTAGCGCCACACTCAAACCCACCCTCGACAGCACCCAGCGCCTGATCGGTTCGCGTGAAGGCGTCGAAACCCTGCGTGGTGCGTTCGCCAATGCCGACCGTTACATTCAGCTCACCGCGCTCATCAGTTTGTTGCTATCGGTCGCCGCCATCGCCATCGCCGCCCATCGCCATGCACTGCGCCATTACGACCAGGCGGCATTGATGCGCTGCATGGGCGCTACCACGGCACAACTGCGCACGCTCTATGCCGTGCAACTGCTAACACTGGGCGTACTCGGCAGCCTGATCGGTGTGGCGATCGGCGCGCTGATGCAGCAAGCGCTTGCGCTGCTGATCCTGCCCGATGCGGCCACCCGACTGCCCTCGCTTGGCCTGGCGCCGGTGGGGATCGCCGTCGTCAGCGGCCTGCTGGCACTGGCAGGCGCCAGTCTGCCTGCGCTCATGCGTTTGATCCGTGTGCCGCCGCTGCGCGTATTGCGGCGCGACCTCCCGCCGCTGCCGCTGGGCGCGTGGATCAGTGCTGCGGTCAGCGGATCAACGCTGCTGCTATTGATTGCCTGGTATGCGGGCGATGCCAAGCTGGTCGGCGTCTTTGTCGGCGCGCTCGCCGGGCTGGTTTTGGTTCTCACCCTGCTGGCACGCCTGGCGCTGTTTGCCGGCCGCGGTGTCCAGCGCCTGTCTCACGGCCCGGTGCGTTTCGGCCTCGCACAGTTGCTACGCCATCGTTTCGACAGCACGCTGCAACTCGGCGCATTCACCCTGGCGCTGTTCCTGGTGGCCTTGCTGGCGCTGGTACGCAGCGACCTGATCGCCGGCTGGCAACAACAACTGCCGCCCGAAGCGCCCAACTACTTTCTGGTGAACATCGCGCCTTATCAACAGGCAGCCGTTGCCGACTATCTATCGCAGCACCAGCTCAAGGCCTCCGAGCTTTATCCCATGGTGCGTGGCCGCCTCACAATCAAAAACGGTGTGCCCATCGCCTCAACCCTGCCGCCGGAATTACGCGACAGCAATACCCTGCGGCGCGAACTCAACCTCACCTGGACCGCCACCCTGCCCGCCAACAATGCCATTCTGGCCGGGCAATGGCATGGCACCCACAACGCCGCAGAAATCTCGGTCGAATCAGGGATGGCGGAGCGTCTGAATCTTGCCGTAGGCGACCAGCTCGGCTTCCAGATCGGCGACCAAACCCTCGACGCGCGCATCACCAGCATCCGCAGCGTGAAGTGGGACTCGATGCAGCCCAACTTCTTCGTCATCTTTGCCCCCGGCCAGCTCGACGCCCTACCCGCCGCCGCCATCGCCAGCGTATACGTACCACCCGGCGCATCCGGCATGCTGCCCGGCTTCGTCAAAGCCTTCCCTGGCGTCACCGTACTCGCCCTCGACAAACTCATCGCCAACATCGAAGCCGTATTCGCCCAGATCATCGGCGCCATTCAACTGTTGCTGGGATTCCTCCTCGCCGCCGGCATGGCCGTCGTCATCGCCACCCTGCTGGCCAGCCTCGACGCAAGGCAGCAAGAAGCCGTCCTGCTGCGAACGCTGGGTGCCCAGCGCGCCTATCTGGCGAAAAGCCTGTGGAGCGAATTTTTGGCATTGGGACTATTGGCCGGACTGCTCGCCAGCGCCTGCGCCGAGATCGCCATGGCGCTGATCTCGGATCGCCTGTTCGAACTGCCCGCCCGTTTGCATCCCTGGCTGTGGCTTGCGCTGCCGTTGGCAGGCGCGTTGCTGGTCGGCATGAGCGGCTGGCTCACCACGCGTCACATCACGCGGGTGCCGCCGATGCAGTCGATTCGAGCGTTGGGATGAAGTGAATTTATTTGGACTGGAAATGGCTCTTGTCGACCCTGAAGAGACGGTCGGGGCTTGCTCATCGAACGACTGTTGATGCAGAGAAAGCGGCCTATTCAAAATCCCATCTCAGACTTCTCGCCGCTATTTGAGCGTCTTAAACACGTGCATAATTCATCAGCTGCCGGTCTCCTTTTGAATAACGTAATATAGAGATTGAGCACTGAGAAAAGTTTTAAAAATCATCAAGATAAGCCTAGCTTTCCCTAATATTAATAAATGTCTGGGCCCATGGGCCTTTTTAACACCTGTAGGCAAGAGATGAAAAAATTGATATGGCTTTTTGCGGTAATGATTTCGATAGGCTTTGGCATGGCAATTGCCGGCCATTGGGACGATTGGAAAGAAGAAGTTGCTCTGCACGATGGGCGAGCCTTATTAGTTGAACGTAGTCTGTATCTTGAGTTCAAGTTGATATGCGGAGATGGGGGGAGCCCCAGCACCTTTTGTAATGTCCCGACAACTCACAAAATATCCTTCAAGCATCCCGATACCCGAGAAGAAATATATTGGAAAGGGGATTTCAGTCCGGTCGCACTGGAGATTATTGGAAGAGTTCCCTATTTGGTAGCGGTTGGAACGGGTGTTCCAGTGGCAATGGGGGTATACCCTGTCTGCAATGGCATTCCTTACTTGTACTACCGTTACAACCAAGGTGCCGCGCGATGGGAGCTATTGAAAGAGTCCGCGATTCCGAAGTCGCTCGCTAGAGCGAATATGGCGTATAGCTATGAAAGGGAAAACAAAGGGAGGCTACTTTCTCGTGCAGAGATAGCTCGGTACAACCAAGACCAAGAGGGTCGTTTGTTGTCATGGTTCGTCGTCAACACGCCGAAAAACTTCCATGAATGGACCTTTTATGGCAAGTGGGATTTCGCTGATAGCCAACGAAGAATGTACAAGGGAAAGGATGTTTGTAAAGACATCAAGCCACTGCCTGATCCTGAAATGGAGGAGTGAACCGCCCCGGATTTTGTGGAGGCTCCAACTCTTGAGAAGATGGAGCCATGAAGAAACCCGTAAAGTATTCCCCCGAAGTCCGCGAACGTGCCGTGCGTCTGGTCACCGAATGCCGCAAGGATCATCCATCGAAATGGG
>JAUXRY010000005.1 GCA_030679915.1 Thiobacillus sp. | reverse complement strand
CCTCGGCACCGTGCTGGACGTGCTCACCTTCGCAGTCGCCGCACTCGGCGGCATTTCGCTGCTGGTCGGCGCGGTTGGCATGGTCACGCTGATGCATATCGCGGTGGCCGAACGCGTCGCCGAGATCGGCCTGCTCACCGCGCTGGGCACCACGCGGGCGCAGATTCGTACCCTGTTTTTGATGGAGTCGACTGTGTTGTCTACCCTGGGCGGACTCGGCGGATTGGCCGTCGGCGCCGGCATCGCCTGGCTGCTGAAAATCAGCGTGAGTGGCCTGCCGGTCAATACGCCTTGGGATTACGCCCTCGGCGCACTGGTTGTGTCGATGCTGATCGGGCTGGCGGCGGGCGTTGTTCCTGCCATGCGTGCCGCCCGGTTGAATCCGATCGATGCGCTGCACGCTGAATGACGGTTGATCCGGTACGCGTTTTATCGAGCGATACGCAACGCTTACCCGTTATTGCTAACGCCTGATTCACGTCAAGCCCGTGGGCATGACGCGCCTATGGGTTTGACGTTCCAACATCGGGAATAAGCTGCACGCTTACTCGCGACAGAACCATGGGTTGGATTTTTGTTGCCCATAGTGATGAACACCACTTACAGCACCCTCAGGAATGCCACCAGATCCTTCTTCTCATCGTCATTAAGCTTCAATTCCAGGACGAGGTTAAAGAACTCCACCGTGTCATCCAGCGTCAGCAACCGGTCATCGTGCAGATAGGGTGGTGAGTCCTTGATACCACGCAGCGGGAAGGTTTTAATCGGGCCATCCACGGAGGCCTTGCGCCCGTTGATCATGCGTTCTTTGAAGAAGCGCTCCGTCCGCAAGTTGTGCATGAGATTGTCAGTGTAAAACGGCGGGGTGTGACAAGAGGCGCACTGCGCCTTCCCAAAGAAAAGATCCTGTCCACGCAGCTCGACCTTGGTGGCTTTGGCCGGATTGAGCTTACCCGCGACATTGAGCTTGGGCGCAGGCGGGAAATCAAGCAAAGCTTGAAATTCAGCCATGGCGTGGACCTGGCTACCGCGGTCGAGAACGTTTACGCCTTTCTTGGCTGCTGCCGCTATATCACCGTCGAAATATGCTGCGCGTTGCTCAAACTCGGTAAAGTCCTCCACCGTTTTAAGGGCACGCTGCGAGCCAAAGAGTCGCTGCACGTTGACACCCCGCAGCGACGGGGTATCGATGCGATGACGGTGCTCATTGGGCCGAATGTCGCCAACGGTGTGCGTGGCCGCGTTGGTATGGCCATTGGCGTGGCAATCAAAACAAGCCACACCCTGAGAAGGCCTGAGGCTGCGCCGGTCATCGGTGGCGTTGAACTGCTGCTGGGGAAACGGCGAGACCAGTAGCCGTAATCCTTCGAGCTGTTTGGGATTCAGTGCTTCCTTGAACAAGCCATAGTAGTTATCCAGCGTAACGAGCTTTCCGCGAGACACATCCCCCAAATCCAGTCGCGTGGTCAGATAGATTGGCGCCGGAAATTCGGGTACGAGATGTTTCGGAAAGTCGAAATCGAGATCAAAGCGTGTCAGATCACGCCCTGTCTGAAGCTTGGTTTCGTCAATGAGCGGTTGCGGGAACACCATGCCTCCCGCTTCGTGATGAGGGTGTGGCAAGGGAAAAAAACCTACCGGCCAGAGATTTCTGGTCTTGACCTCCTCCGGCGACATGGCGGCGAGCTGCTCCCAAGTAGTGCCCTTGGGGAGCCGAATACGCACCCCCTCCTGCACGGGCTTACCCGCAGACATCGTTACACCCGAAGCGGGGCGGTCGGCAAGATCATAGCGCTCCGCAAGCAACGCCTGATGGCGTTTGGCGAATTCAGGTTTTTCCTGCTGCAGGCGTTTTACCAGAGACATGAAATCTTCCTCGGCAGCGGAAACAGTACCCACACCGCAACCAAACAACGTAGCGGCAAACACCATCGAGTACCGATGAATGGCAGGTTTGGCTTTCATGTCTATCCTTTCAAGTGGGTGATTTCGCTCCAAATTCATGGCTTTTCCATTTCATTGAATGGCGTACCTGATGTAATTAAATATGCTCTAGTACTTCATTCCAATAACAAAAAAAGCGATAACCACAGCTGCTAAAAAATTATCAGGATCAAAAAACGTTGTTTCTATAGATCCATTTCCCTCCCCTGATCAAAAAAGCAAGCTCAGAACTGAAAGCGGACAAAAACTGACGCATACCAATTCCACCAAACAACACCACCGTTTAACAGCATAAAAAAACACCCCGTTGCAAACCAATATAGGACACTTTTTTGATTGCGACTCACAGCCATTCAAACTGCGTCGAACAGACGCAGTAACTGGTTCACGCTTGAGGGAGACGCGGTGGCCAGGCACATCCCGGACCGGCCTGCTCTCCGCGCAGGGCATCATGCGGGCGCAGATTCCTACCCTGTTTTGATGAAGTCGATTGTGTTCACCTTGGGCGGACTGGCTGTCGGCGCTGGCATCGCCTGGCTGCTGAAAATCAGGGTGATCGGCCTACCAGTCAATACGCCGTGGGATTACGCGCTCGGTACGCTGATCGTTATCTATGCTGATCGGGCTGGCTGCTGGTGTTGTCCCCGCAATGCGCACAGCCCGGCTGAATGCGGTCGATGCGCTACGCGCCGAATAAGCTACGAAGGCCGCTTCACGAAGGCTCAGATCTCAATTGCAACTTCATGTTCAAATCCGAAATGGATTGATGCGCTTCTGTAAACAGGTTTTACCAACATCCCTGCCATCAGAATCTGACCCTCGTGAGGGATCAATAACCCTTGTTAAACAGCGTAGCGCTGCATTTGGGGCAAGGTGGGATATGCCCGGTTTCCTTCAGATGAATTGCTTCACCACATGCCCGACAGGTCAACGTGCCCGCAGAGGTGATCTCGCCCGTGCTGTAGGTCAGTTTTTCTCGGGTTTTTTCACCCAGAGACTGCAACGTATTGCCGGCTGATTCCAGCACAGCGGCCAGTGAAGCCAGCGCACCCGCCCCCAGGCGACCTGGATTCAAACGCTCTTTGGCTCCCTCGCCCAGGTTTTGTGCATCGGCCAAAGTCTGGTCCAGGTCTCGGGCCATGTATTTTTTCAATTCGGCCCCGTGCTCCGCACTATATTCCCCCAGTGCGGACATCTGCTCGTGAGATTTTTCCAGGGCCACCGTCATGGCCTCATGGCCGCGCTCCTTTCCTGCCAGATAGATTTCCTTGAATTTGCTGGCCAGCTTGTCATATTGCTGGGCCAGTGTGACCTTCTCTTGATCTGTATTTTCCATGGTTGCTCTCCAGGAAGCGCGGCATAAAAGGCAATGCCGCAACGCCAATATTTTGAGGGGCTTACCTGGTTTGGCAAAGTCCTCCTTCTCTAAGGATAGACATAACGTGGTTTTTCGTTGCTTTGCATGACACCGAAGGCCTCCAATCAAGCAGGCAACAGCGACTTCTAGGGCACTTACCCAAACGGCATAAGCTCAAGCCACTTTTTAGTCGTGATCGTATGAATGATGTCAGGCATGTCGAGTCATCCCCAGGTCAATAAAGTCTGTTCAGAATCCCGTACACCACGGTAGCCGACATTCAGGGGAAAACAACCGCGTCGAGAAACGACTGGGCCGACAGGCCTGTTAAGCGCAAGGACCGGATCACGTCAAGATCATTCGGGAAGTTCACAAACCCTTGTACTGTTTTCGGATGAACTGAAACGATTCATCCTTGCAGTCGATTGTTCTGCGCATCAGGTGCGACAACATCCGCTGCCTCAACCGGCCATGGCCCCCATGGCCGATGGATCATTTTTCTGTGTGCCATGATTGCCTAACGGGCGCTGAAAAAACCTAGACAGGGAAGTGAGCTGATACTTTTTCAAGAATCGCGTTCGACCCACTAGCTGGTTTCCCGCAATTTATTTTTTAACCGGCATCGCATCCAACGGCGACTCGAAAGCAATGAACAGGACACATGGGACGTCGCTAGCACAATAACCATTGTGCGGCTTTTTGGCAGGGCCATACGCATACGTGCCCGGCTTGAGAACCGCCATCTTCTGACCGGCATAGGTGACATGAAGCTCACCCGCCACCAGCACCATGCGCTCGGGTGAGGTGTGCCAATGGAGGGGAATGGTCGACTTGCCAGGCACTTTGAAGAAAACATCCAGGTTGTCTTTCGCCAGGTCGCCGTGAAGAACGGCGATACCGCACCCTTTGGGCAAGAACGGTGGGCAGGGTCCCCACTTAAGCTGCGCATCATCGGCAGTTTGGGTGAGTGCCTGCTCAAGAACAGGCGCCTGCGCCTGAGCGAATGAACCGACGAAGCTCAACGAGAACAATAACGAACAACGCAAAACTGTCTGCAACGCGCTACCAAGCAGGCTTGGGTAAGGCATGGTGATTCTCCTAGGGTGTAGACAGCAACAATTGCGTCTGAGTACCCTTCATAGACCAAGAAATCGTGAGTGTCGCCCTGCCACCCTTTTATTTCAGCCAAAATCAATGGTGTCTTACTCCATTTATCGATTCCATAAGCATGATTGCCCTCTAACCAGAATTTGGCCAAGCATACGTAAAGCAGGACCCAATTTCCCTTCAGGCAGCCTGTCAGCCTTGATGATTATCCGAGTCGGCAACCCAGAAGCGCTCCATCGCAATGTACGCATAAGACGCCGTCCATCCAATCATCACCAAGCCGTTGAGTGCCTCAACCCCGGCAAGCAGCCGTATCGGCCCAACAGGCGTCAGATCACCAAAACCGAGCGAAGTGTAGGTCTCAGCCGAAAAATAAAGGCAGTTGATCAATGAAAAACCTGCAGGGCCACTGAGCGTCCCGACTGCCATGTACTTGACCAGAGCGAAGATTGAAATGCCATAGACACCTATTTCAATTCCGTGCGCCACGATGGCGGAAAAAATTACGACCAGAAGCTTGGTGCGACTAGGAATGGCCAGACTTGGAAGACAGGTATTCAACGTTCGCAGCACTTCATAGTGCGTCACCGTGACAAACGCGATCAGTAAAATACAGGCAATGGCTACGATGAACATCTGCTGCCTCTAAATGTAATGCGGTGCGGCTTAACGAACATCGAAAAGAGCCGGCCGGAATCGCTTGAGGTCAACATCAGCAGGCCCGGTTGATGGCAAAGCATGTTGCCCAATTAACCCACTCTCTTTCTTGAATCAAAAAAGTCACCGACTGAGTGGGTGCCAGAGTTCATTAAGTTCCGTAATCCCGCCGCGTCACACATGAATGCCAGTGGGTATGGATTCGAATGAAAGTCGCCAATTCCCTGCGCCAAAGACGGTGGCAACTTGCCCACATGGCGGCCACTACGTTTGCGTCAGTGAGAAGTGATCTGGATAGGCTTGCGTTTGCGGTCAACGCATCAGGGCTAACGAGTCGCACTTTCACACCGAATCAATCCGCATCTTTACATGATGGAGAAAGGCCGTAGAGACAGTTTAGGTATGGGTATAACTCATGGCTCGGGTGTTCCCGTATCGCGATCGCCATTGTCCAACTGTGCCCTGGCAGCGCTGGCAAGCGCTTCGTATTTGGTACGAAATGCATTAAGGGTCTCCTCGTCCAGTTCTTCAAGATCGAGAAGCGCATTGTGCGCACCCTGGGTTGCACGGATGAGTTCATCCAGTTTCACCTGAATAGCCTCGGTGTCCCGATTTTGTGTGTTTTGAATCAGGAACACCATGAGAAAGGTGATGATCGTCGTGCCGGTATTGATCACCAGTTGCCACGTATCGCTGAAACCGAACATTGGGCCCGTGACGATCCAAACTGCAATGACAGCCACAGCAAGCGCAAATACTCTGGGTCGACCACAGAAGTGAGATGCCGCCTTCGCGAACCGCGTGTACCACGAAATGTTTTGCATACAGACTCCCGTTTATCTTTTAACCAGACGACTCATAGCGTCAACTTCAACTTTCGGCCTCCCGTAATGGCGAACCCGTCCCTTTCGTAAAATGCCAAAGTTTTATCAAACTGAGGAAGCGGTGGCGTCGTCACTTCCAGACGCGACAAGCCGCGTAACTTCCCAAAAGTCTTTGCCTGCTCCACAAGCATCATGCCCACCGCTTGCGAACGAAACGCCGGGCGAACAAAAAGCTCCGGAATAATGCCAAATGCCCCTTCAGCATATAAGGCATGACTTTCAACCAACGCTATAAAACCAACCAGCCCGGCATCCGCACCCTCGGCAACAAACACAACATATTTCTCGTCGTTGATAAAATCGATGAGCCTGGCTGTTGTTTCAACAAGATTGAAGTTAAAGACCTGAACGCCAATGGCGCTCATGATTTCATTGAGCAACTCGCCAGCCATGGTGGCCACCGCGTGTACGTCAGTGAGGGTTGCCCTGCGTATGACTACGTTTTCGGTCATCTCGTCGGGGCTAAGGGTTTAGGCAAGAAACTGCAACGTACGTGGGGTAGGCACCCGATTTTTCTTTGATAATCGTGTCCGACCCCACTTACCGCATTACGTATTGGTTATTCATCAAGCCTGCCGATGATCCAAGGTGTCTTTTGGCTTTGCCGTTCGGCATATGCTCCGATCTCTAACTCAACAGTAGCGGCAAGCGTCGCGTCTCGCGCCAGGAGGTTGCCAACTCCAACATGATGCGGTTTGTCATCTTCGAGCGACCCTCCGCACAAGAACTGCCAAGACAACTCTTCGTCTCTCACGACGAGAAGGACTGGTGCGCCACAAAACACGTGATTGCAAACCGTTACCCCAAAATCTGGCTGAAAGCACTTGGTCATATTGTTCTTTGCAACGAGGTCGCTTGTGACGCCCAACGTGTTGTTCTGCGGCGGGCCATGACGATGGCGGCACCGGCACGGCGCTGGCGGCCCGTCCGCAGCAACAAAGGGTTTGGCGTCAGAATCACGGCGGACTCCAAGCTCTGGACGCCCCAACCAACTGCCCTCGCTCGTTGAACTTGAGCCCAATGTTTCCAACCCATACGAAACCGTCCTTCTCGAATGGAGCAGCAGAAGGTTCCGCAGAGCGAGCTGCCGCGAGAACTTCGTCGCGTGAGACGCCGGGTCTTGCGACTACCGGCAGCAGAGCGAGAGTCTGAGCAAGCGCTTGTTTGTTGTCGTCGAGAGCAACACCCATGTATGTCTGCGTAACTCCCGTATCGAGAAGGCGATAGGCCCACCAAAGATTCGACGCTACTAGCGTTACGACCAAGAGAATGATTGCACCCGTTGATCTAGTCATGCGACCTCTCTCCTGACGCCCAACGTGGAAATAACCGGGCTGCTCGGCTTTTCGCGCAGGTCCGATTAATTGTAAGGTTAGCCGGCATTTTCAACTGCAAGATACTCATTGGTTGCAGCGAGTAGGTTGGGCTGAATGAAATGAAACCCAACGTGCCTCTATTTGTTGGGCTTATCAGCCCAACCTACATGAGTTTCAGCGATAGTGGACAACGCCACCTGGGTCGTCCGCGCCGCTTTCCCCGCTTTCATCTGCCGAACAGACTTGAGCAAGTCCTGCTGAAGTTTTTCCATTTCCTTATCCATGGTCGATGGCCTTCAGGCCTCATACCCTTCCCGATGCGTCGAATTAATCGTGCGCAGCAGCTCGCGGAACGGAATGTTGCGTTCGTGTTTTCTGAACAAGGGCAAAAAATCCAGATCTTCGCCCTTGCCCACACCTTCATACTTTCCAGCCACCATTGATTCATGCAATTCGCGCAGCATGGTATCGAGCGAATCGAGAAACGGGGTGTAGAGCGAGGCTTCTTCGTCGTCGTGTTCGAGGCAGGCGCGCAGTTCGTCGACTTCGTAGACGGCTTCGTGGACGAGATCAATCAGTTCGGTGAGGTTGGCTGGCTTTTTCATATGCGTGATCTGTTAAGGCAAAACGTAAGGATACCGCCAAGCTCCCCCTGCGGGGAACCTTGGCCTGGCGACAGAGAGAATGATTGGCTTAAACCGCTTCACGCTGCGCGTTCACAGCAGGGATGGGCGCAGCGTGTTTGCGACGGCGCATCAAAAGATAAGCTGCCGGCACGACAAACAACGACAACAGCGGCGCACTGAGCATGCCACCTACCATGGGGGCGGCGATGCGGCTCATCACTTCGCTGCCGGTGCCGCTGCCCAGCAGAATCGGCAGCAGGCCGGCGACGATGACGGCGACGGTCATCGCCTTGGGGCGCACGCGTTGCACGGCGCCTTCGCGTATGGCGTCAACCAGATCGGTTTCCTCGTTTTTGCTCGCGGCTATCCTCGCCTCCCAGGCGTTTTTCAGATACAGCAGCATGATGACGCCAAACTCGGCCGATACGCCCGCCAGCGCAATGAAGCCGACACCGGTGGCAACCGACAACTGATAACCCATGGCGTAGAGAAACCACACGCCGCCGGTGAGGGCGAACGGCAGCGTGGCCATGATGAGGAAAGCTTCATCGAAGCGACTGAAGGTGAGATAGAGCAGAACGAAGATGATGAGCAGCGTGGCGGGCACGACCAGCTTGAGTCGCTTGTTGGCGCGCTCCATGAACTCGAACTGGCCGGAATACGCCAGACTCATGCCGGGCTCGAGTTTGATCTTGCTGTTCACCGCAGCTTGTAGATCGGCCACGGTCGACGCCAGGTCGCGACCGCGTACGTCAACATAGACCCATCCCGTTGGCCGGGCATTTTCGCTTTTCAGCATCGGTGGGCCGTCAGTGATCTTGACGCGCGCCACCGTGCCCAGCGTAATCTGGCTGCCATTGGGCGTGAGGATGGGCAACGCAGCCAGCTTGGCGGGCGTATCGCGCAGTTCACGTGGGTAGCGCACGCTGATTGGATAACGCGCCAGCCCTTCGATCGTTTCGCCAATGTTTTCGCCGCCAATCAGATTGGACACCACGGATTGCACATCGCTGATATTCATTCCATAGCGCGCGGCGGCCTTCCTGTCGATGTCGACGTCGATATAGCGCCCGCCCGTGAGCCGTTCAGCCAAGGCCGAGGTCACGCCGGGCACAGTCTTGGCAATGCTTTCGACCTCCAGCGCGATGCGGTCGATATCAGCCAGATTGGTGCCGGCGACTTTGACTCCAACCGGGCTCTTGATGCCGGTGGCCAGCATGTCGATACGGTTGCGGATGGGGGGAATCCAGATGTTGGTAAGCCCCGGCACCTGCACCGCACGATCGAGTTCATCGATCAGTTTGTCGGCCGTCATGCCCGCTCGCCATTCCTCACGCGGCTTGAACTGGATGGTGGTCTCGAACATTTCCAGCGGCGCGGGATCGGTGGCTGTCTCCGCACGTCCGGCTTTGCCGAACACGCGTTCCACTTCAGGCACGGTTCGAATCATGCGATTGGTTTGCTGCAAGAGCTCCGAGGCTTTTTGCGCCGACAAACCGGGCAAGGCAGACGGCATGTAAAGCAGATCGCCTTCGTCGAGTGGCGGCAGGAATTCGCCGCCCAACCGCGTAACGGGCCACAACGCCGTCAGAAAAATCAGCGCAGCCGCAACCAGCGTCAACTTGGGGTGCCTGAGCACGGCATCGAGCAGGGGTTGATAGATTCGGATCAACACGCGGTTAAGCGGGTTTTTGGTTTCGTCAGGAATCCTGCCGCGAATCCAGTAACCCATCAGCACCGGAATCAGTGTGACCGACAACCCGGCAGCCGCCGCCATGGCGTAGGTTTTGGTAAACGCCAGGGGGCCGAACAGGCGCCCTTCCTGCGCTTCCAGCGTGAATACCGGAATAAACGACAGCGTGATGATCAGCAGCGAGAAAAACAGCGCCGGGCCCACTTCGCATGCCGCATCGGTAATCACTTTCCAGCGCGTCTCGCCTTCCAGCGTTTTGCCGGGGTGCGCGTGGTTCCAGACCTCGATCTTTTTGTGTGCATTTTCGATCATCACCACCGCGGCATCGACCATGGCACCGATGGCTATGGCAATGCCACCCAGCGACATGATGTTGGCATTGATCCCTTGATGACGCATGATGATGAACGCGATCAACACCCCCAGCGGCAGCGAAACAATCGCCACCAGGGATGAACGCAGATGCCACAGGAACAGCGCACACACCAGCGCCACCACGATGAATTCCTCAATCAGTTTGGTCGACAAGTTGTCGATAGCTCGATCGATCAGCTTGCTGCGATCGTAGGTGGTCACAATTTCCACGCCGGGAGGCAAACTGGCCTTGAGCGTTTCGAGTTTGGCTTTGACGGCTTCAATCGTCGCGCGCGCGTTCTTGCCTGAGCGCAACACCACTACGCCGCCCACCACTTCGCCCTGACCGTCGAGCTCGGCAATGCCGCGACGCATTTCGGGCCCAAGCTGAATGCGCGCCACGTCGCCCAGAGTCACGGGCGTGGTCCAGACCAGTCGCAACGGGATCTCGCGGAAGTCGGCTACCTTGCTCAGATAGCCGCTGGCGCGCACCATGAATTCGGTTTCGGCAAGTTCAAGCACGGCACCGCCCGTTTCCTGGTTGGCCGAGCGGATCGCCTTGATCACTTCGTCATGCGTGATGCCATAACTGGCGAGCTTCACCGGGTCGAGCACCACCTGATACTGCTTGACCATGCCGCCCAGCGTGGCGACTTCGGCGACGTTCTGCAGGGTTTTAAGCTCGAATTTGAGAAACCAATCCTGAATCGCGCGCAACTGTGCCAGATCGTGCTTGCCGGTGCGGTCGATCAGGGCGTATTGATAAATCCAACCCACCCCGGTGGCGTCGGGGCCCAGTGCCGGCTTGGCCGATGCCGGCAACCTGGCCTGCACCTGGCTGAGGTATTCCAGCACCCGCGAACGCGCCCAGTAGAGATCCGTCCCATCTTCAAAGATGACATAGACAAAGCTGTCACCGAAGAATGAATACCCGCGCACGGTTTTCGCGCCCGGAACCGACAGCATGGTGGTGGCGAGCGGATAGGTAACCTGGTTTTCGACGATTTGTGGCGCCTGCCCTGCAAAGGGCGTGCGAATGATGACCTGCACATCGGACAGATCGGGCAACGCATCGATGGGGGTGTTTTTGACGGCCCACACCCCCCACGCGACGGTGAACACCGTCGCCAACAGCACCAGAAAACGATTGGCGACCGACCAGCGAATCAATCCCGCAATCATTTGGCAACTCCGCGCTTGACGAGTTTTTCAACCACCAGACCGTCGTCGCTTTCGCGCACCCCGGCGCGCACCCGGTCGCCCTTTTTCAGCTTCTTGGCGAGGCCAGCGTTGGCGAGTGAGAATTCCATCGTCATGCCGGGCATGGCCAGCGTTTTGAACGGGCCATGCGTGAGCGTGACCGCCGACTCGGTAATCTCGTCGATAACGGCATCGGCCTCATGCAACGCAACCGGCGCCGGCATAGCAGAATCCATTCCAGCCGCGCGTGCAGTAATGCCTTGCAGGCTGGCTTCGGAATCGATCAGGAACTGGCCGCTGGCAACAATCGTTTGGCCCTCTTCAAGGCCGGACAGAATGACCGTGTCATTGCCCGACTCGGCACCAAGGACGACCTCGACCGGGCGAAACCGCCCTTCTGCCTCGGCCACGATGACGATGGCGCGACGGCCGGTGCGTATCACCGCTTCGGTCGGTACACGCAATGCCGATTCGCCCGCGACGCCCTGCAAGCTCACCTGGGCTGTCAATCCCGGACGCAAGCGTCCATCCTTGTTAGGCAGTTCGACCCGAACCCGCAATGCACGGGCTTCGCCGTTGAGCGTTGGCAGTAATGCCGTTACCCGGCCCTGCACCGGCTTGCCCGGAAATGCAGCAAAGGCCGCTTCGGCCGTCTGCCCCACCCGAACCGAACCCGCCTGAGATTCCGGAACCGCGACATCGAGCCATACGGTACTGATTCCATTGATGCGCGCCAGTGTCTGGCCGGCCATCAGCGTCATGCCCGGTCGCACATCGAGCGTCTGAATCACGCCACCGCGCGGCGCCGTAATCGAGATGCGGTTTCTGATCTTGCCGCTTTTGGCCACGGCGCGAATCAGGCTTTCCGGCATGCCGGAGAGCCGCATGCGTTCGCGCGCTGCATTTTCCAGCGAGGCGTTGTCCAGCGCCCTGAGCGCCAGATATTCCTGCTGCACCGCAGCCCATTCCGGCACCAACAGTTCGGCAATAAAGGCCCCCGATTGAATGACATCGTTTGGCGCCAGACTGGCGACGCGTTCGACGAACCCTCCTGTGCGCGCCTGCACGATGGCGATATCGCGCTCGTTAAACTCAACAATACCGGTTGCCTGTACCGATGGATTGACCGTGGTACGTGTCACGGTGGCCAGACGAACGCCCAGATTCTGTGTCACGCTGGGGTCGATTTTGATCGTCGAAGCGTCGCCGCCGCCGTCGGCGTATTTCGGCACCAGTTCCATGTCCATGAAAGGGGACTTGCCTGGCTTGTCGAACTTTTGCGTGGGGAACATGGGGTCGTACCAGTACATCACGGCTGGCTCACCTGGCGCGGAATCGGCAGGCATTTCCATCCCGCCACCCGGAACATAGTTTCTTTCCCACCACAGGCCCGCTGCTACGCCAACGGCAAGCAATGCAACCACGACAAACAAGCCAAGAATCGTTTTCTTGATCTTTAGGCGGTTCATTATTTTTCTCCAGACAATGTGGGTTCGCTATAAGCGTAATGAAGGCGCGCTGCCATCTGCTGGCGTTCGGCTTCGAGCGCGATGGCCCTGAGTTCGACGTCGATGCGTTCGCGCCGCGCCATCACCAGATCCACCAGTTCGCCTTTGCCTCCGCGCCAACTGGCCATTGCCAGGTCAACCTTTTCGCCGGCCAGCGGCATCAGCACATCGCGCTGGCGTTTAACGGCACTGACGAGGCGCTGGTATTCGGCGAAATCCGATTCCAGCATCGCCGCATGTTCACGCAACACCGCTTCACGTTCGGCATCGAGGCCCGCGCGTTCGGCCAGTTTGGCTGCAATTTTGGGGTCCTGCCGGTTCGCCGCAAACACCGGCAGGTCAAAGCTCACTTGCACCGTGGCCATGTCACCGAATTGCGCACCCCGCTTTTGGTAGGCCAGTTCCAGTGCCCAGTCCGGCTTCTTGTCGGCGCGGGCTTCGGCCACCTCGGCATCCAGCACGCGCCCCTTGGGGTCGAAAATCGCCAGTTCCGGATGACCGTGCAGCGCGTGTTCGAGTGCGCCGCGGGTAATGGGCCAGTCCGGCGAGGTTCCCGTGAGGGGCGCCGCTGCGCGCGGACCTACCCAGCGCCTGAGTGCTGCGATGGCTTGCTGACGACGTGCGGTGAGGTCATCCCGGCGCGAGTCGATCATGGCGCTTTCCTGACGGGGCGCTACCGCCTCCATCGCGCTGCCCTTGCCGCCGGCAATACGGGCGCGCACGGCTGCGTCAAACAGACGATTCTCGGAATCCAGCGCGTCGATACGGGCAAGCTGGCGCTCCACGGCATCGCGTGCAATCCAGGCCACGGCGGTTTCGCGCTGCACGGTCAGTTGGGTGATGCGGGTCTGCGCTTCGCTCATGGCGACCCGACCGCGTGCGGCATCCACCCGCGCGCCGCGCTTGGCCATGTTGGGGAATGCCTGCATAACGCCGAGGGTTTGCATGGTCATCGGTTCACTATCCAGACTCAACCGGTTCGCGCCATCGATGGGCACGTTATTCAGTCCCAAAGCCAGCCTGGGGTCCGGCAACGCCCCTGCGGGGATGACCGCCTGGCGCGCCGCATTGGTCTGCGCGGCTTCGGCGCGCAGTGCCGGCGTTTCGCTTAGGGCGATGGCCAATGCAGCGTCGAATGAAAGCGGTTCGGCAAAAGCCGGGCCGGCAAGCACTACCAGGGCAGCGGTGCAGCATCGTGTGAGCCGACTCAAACGGTCGGCCAATTTGGGAATAGCCATGTTCCAACTCCTTACTCGAAGGCAACAATCAAGCCGCGTGGACTCGAAAGCGCCAGATCACCGCACTGCCGTCTGAAAAACAGACGCAACGCAGCACTCGACAAGAGAATCAGAGTTGGGCTGGGGGCCGCCAGGTCGCGGCTGGGTCGAAGGAGAAGAGGACGTCCGCGAGGTGCGGAAAGCGAACTGAGGGGGCCAGTTCCTGAGACAAAATGTCCAGCCCAGAGAATGGCAAAAACTGAACGGCAGATTGGCAGGGTTGCGCAGTTTTACACGGTTTGCCAGTCTTGGCAGCGGTTTCCGCATCATTGCAGCAATCGTGCATGGCATCCGCATCTGCCATATCAAGCACGCCCATCTGCTCCATCGGGCAGGGGGGTTTGGGCGCAGCAAAATGCGCGTAGCCCTGAAGGGGTAGCGCAATGGACAGCAACAAAAAAAGAAAAACGCGAAGACGACGCATGACTTGACTCTAGCGCCTGCCACGTGATCAAGCAAGCAAGACCATCCGATTCGAATGAATCGGGTACAAAAATACCGCTCGCAGCCAGCGTTTTACCGAGCCTGAAATTTGAGCGCAAGTTTCGGATTGCGCATTGAGACAGCCTAGGAAACACTGTAAGTCAATGTACCCGAGCGAAACTGTTATGCATCACGAAAATCCTGCCGGGCAGTCTGAAGCCATACAAGTTAACCAGAAGCCTCTTACCGAGGCTCGCTGGCAAGCCGTGACGTGCCGTGATCCCGAAATGGATGATCAGTTTGTGTATGCAGTTAAAACCACCGGAATCTACTGCCGACCCTCCTGCCCGTCCCGAACTGCCAAGCAGCAGAATGTGGTGTTCTACGACACGGCCGATCTGGCTGTTGCGGCGGGTTACCGCGCATGCAAACGTTGCAAACCCGATAGGCCGTCACAACAACAAGACAGGAACGCCTTGGTGCTGCAAGCCTGTCAGTCCATGGAAAACAGCACCTCAGCGCTGTCGCTTGAACAGCTTGCGCAACAGGCCCAAATCAGTCGGTATCATTTTCACCGGATTTTCAAGTCGGTGACGGGCCTGACCCCCAAGGCATTCCAGCAAGCCGTGCAGGCAAAACGGATCGCCACATCATTGCAATCCGCGCCGTCAATAACCGATGCCATTTACGATGCGGGATTCAATTCGGCCGGGCGTTTTTACGATAGTGCCCACACCCTGCTTGGCATGCAGCCCACGCGTTTTCGCGAGGGTGGCAGGGGCGAATCTATTCGCTATGAGATAGCACCCTGCGCATTGGGCTGGGTCATTGTCGCAGCCACCCATCAAGGCGTATGTGCCATCGAGTTTGGTGATGTGGAGCAGACTCTGTCCGAGCAAATCCGTGAACGATTTCATCAGGCAAAATTTGAAGAGGCCGACGCCGAATTCAAGTGCTGGATCGCACAGGTCATACGCTATCTGGACCAACCCCAAGGCGTACTGTCGCTTCCGCTCGACATCCGTGGAACGGTGTTTCAACGACGCGTCTGGCAGGCCATGCAAACCATTCCGGCCGGGAAAACGGCTAGCTACTCCGAGGTCGCCGAACGAATCGGGCAGCCCAAGGCTTTTCGTGCCGTGGCCCATGCCTGCGCCTGCAACGCCATCGCCGTGGCCATTCCATGCCACCGTGTTATTCGCGCCAATGGCAGCTTATCGAAATATCGATGGGGCCCGGAACGCAAGGCCGAATTACTGAGACGTGAACGTAAAAAATAATGCCGGCAGCCTGTTTGATCTCATCTTCGCTATTAACAGGCAAAAAAACAGGGGCACTCGGCCCCTGTACTATTTTCTCGATTGAAAACCTTAGCGCTTGACGGGTTTGGCCGCGATTTCTTCCAGTCGACGTGCCTTGATGACCTGGCCATTGAGGCCTGCCGCTTTGGCATCGCCACCGTAGGCGACGACCATCAGCTGGCTGTAATACATCACAGGTATGTCGAACTTGGTGCCGTAGCGCTTGTTGACTTGTCCCTGATAAATCTCAACGTTAGCCTGGCATAGCGGGCATGGCGTGACGATCATTTCGGCGCCGTGGTCATAGGCCGATTCAACGATGTCCTTGATCTGCGCCTGGGCCTTTTCCGGCTCCGAGAATGCGAGCGCACCGCCGCAGCAGGTCACTTTCTGCTCGTAATCCGGAATCGGTTCTGCGCCAACCATTTCGACCATCTTGTCGAGGTACTGCGGGTTTTCGAATGACTCGCCATCGACGCCAAACGGACGGTTGGTCTGGCAGCCGACATAACCCGCAATCTTGACGCCCTCAAGCGGACGCACGACGTGCTTTTTCATTTCGTCAAAGCCAAGATCTTCGATCAGAACTTCGACCATGTGCCGGATGTTGGGCATCTCGTTGATCGTCAGACCCGCTTCCTTCAACGCTTCACGGGTGTCCGCCATCAACGTTTCGGAATGCGTCAGACGCTCGCGGGTTTCGCGTGCACCCAGCCAGCATGCAGCACAGGTCGCAACGATTTCCTTGCCCGGCATGTGCTGCTCGGACAACGCGAAATTGCGAGCATTCAGCACGTGGCGCGGCAGTTCCCCGGCTTCGGCATAACCGATCGATGCGCCACAACAGTTCCAGTCGGGAATTTCGGTGAGTTTCACGTCCAGCGTCTTGCACATCGCCTCAACCGAAGTGAGGTAGTTGGATGCCGATGCACCCTTCTGTGACGAACAACCGGGGTAAAACGCGTATTCTTTCGTAGCCATATTTATATATCTCCTCAGCCGGCCATCTTGGCGGCTTTACGCACGCGCTCGATTTCATAGGCTTTTGCCAACATCGCATGGATGCCTTTTTGATCTTTGCACTTGTGGCCACCAAACAGCTCCAGCACATTCAGTCGTCCGGCCTTGACCAGACCCAGTGCAACCGATTGCATCGCCATGCCGTTCTTGACGCCCTGAACGAAGCCGTCCTTGAAGTACAAGCCCAACGACAGCTTGAGTTCGTTGACACGTCCGGTGTGCGTGGCATTTTTCCAGAACAGACCGCTGAAAAAACGCGTCGCCTGCATCTTCGGTGCCATGCCGATGCGGTGCGCGTATTCGGCGAGGCCGTGCATGATGTGGGTGATCGGAATCTTGCGCGGGCAGCGCACGATGCAGTTGTAGCAGGACGTGCAGTTCCACATCGAAGAGGAGGTCAGCACTTCTTCGCGCTTGCCGGCGCGAATCATCATGAAGAGTTCCTGCGGTGGATGGTCCCACGCGCTCTGGAAATTGGTCGGACAGGAACCGGAGCAGACGCCGCATTGCATGCACATCTTCACCCAGTCGCCCATTTCGACCTGTTCTTCGATTTCCTTCAGGAAATTGTTGCGGTACTTTTCCGCCACTGCAGTATTTGCACTCATGGTGGGTTCTCCTGTTAGAAGCCTTTGAACGGGCTGGGGCCAACAGCAACCAGCTCTGCGGCATATTTGTTGATCATTTCCGGCAGGCGCTGGATGTCGGTGATGGCGACTTCAAGGTCACGCACGCGCTCGGATTCGAGGTTGAGCGTTTTCAAGGTGTCATCAATCTTCGACAAACGTACACGGCCCAGCTCCGATCCTTTGACAAAGTGGCACTGGTATTCGTCGCCTGATTTGCAACCCATCATCATCACGCCGTCGTAGCCCGCATTCAAGGCATCGGTAATCCAGATGGTGTTGACCGAACCGAGACACCGCACCGGGATGGTTCGCACGTAAGCCGAATACTCGATACGGTTCATGCCGGCCATGTCGAGTGCCGGATACGCGTCGTTCTCGCAGGCCAGTATCAGGATGCGCGGCTTTTCGGAGAATTCGTCGGGAATGTCGACTGCCTTGATCTGTGCGCCCACCGTGTTGACCGAGTAGTTCTCGAACGAGATCACGCGCACCGGACAGGCACCCATACAGGTCCCGCAGCGGCGGCAGCGCGATTCGTTAAACAGCGGAAAGCCCTTTACATCTTCGTCGATGGCGCCAAACGGACACTCCACCGTGCAGCGTTTGCACTGGGTACAGCCTTCCAGACGCACTTTTGGAAATGACAAATCGCCAGAGCGCGGATGCGCAGCGCGGCCGAGTTCGGCATTTTCCAGTGCCTGAATCGCTTTCAGTGCCGCCCCGGTCGCGTCTTCCCGAGCCTGCGGGATGTCCATCGGGCGGCGCACCGGGCCGGCGGTGTAGATACCGGTACGACGTGTTTCATACGGGAAACAGATGAAGTGCGAATCGGTGAACCCCTGCTTCAAATGCGGGACGTCCGGGCCCTGACGGTAGTTCAGGTTGAGGATGGAGATCGGCTTGATTTCCACCTTCGGCTCGGCGCCGGCTTCTGCGGGCGCAGCGGCCGGCGCATCAATATTGACACCCGAGTTCGGCACCTGACCGGTTGCCAGCACGACCAGATCGGCATCGACGATCGAGGCATCCGCATCGCCCAGAATCAGGTCGTTGAATTTCACCGTGCTGGTGTTGCCGGTGGGCACCACTTCAGCGACTGTGCCTTTGGTGAAGATGACGCCCTTTTCCTGTGCGCTGCGGTAGAAGTCTTCGCCGTTGCCGGGGGTACGCAGGTCCGAATAAATGATGGTGGTATCCACATCCGGATTCGCATCCTTGAAGTACATCGCCTGCTTGATGCTGGTGTTGCAACAGTGTCCCGAGCAGAACGACAGATGCTTGCCGGTGGGATCACGCTGACCTGCACACTGCACGAACACCACGGACTTGACCGGCTGACCGTCGCTGGGACGACGAATCACGCCGTCTTTGCTGGCCGCGTCAATTGCCAAGGCTTCCAGCCCCGCCTGATCGACCACGTTGGCTGACTTGCCGCCACCGAGTTCCGGCAGCTTGTTCATGTCATACGGCGTAAAGCCGGTGGCCTGAACGATGGCGCCGATGTCTTCGGTATGCGTCGCTCCCGATTCGGTGGCGATGCTCACCACAAACTTGCCGGGCGAGCCGTCGGTTTTGGCGATGGTGGCGTTCAGATACAGCTTGATATTGCCATCGGCCAGAATTTGCGAAGCCAGATCGGCTACGCCGGTATCAGCCGGCGACTTGTACGGTTCATGCACGGGTACCCGCTTATACAGTTTGCCTGCCCAGCCGCCCAACTCGCCGGATTTTTCGACCAGCACCACCGAGTACCCGGTTTTCGAGGCCTCAATGGCCGTCGTCATGCCGGTGATACCGCCCCCCACTACCAGCAGCGTCTTGCTGCCACCGGTGTTGGGATTGCCTTCAGGTGCGGTCATCGCCTTCACTTCGGCGCAGCCCATGCGGATGTAGTCTTCCGCCATTTCCTGGGTGGTTTCGCGTGCTTCGTCGGTATCGGGACGAATCCAGATCACCCCTTCGCGCAGATTGGCACGCGCCACGGCGTTTTCAGGGAAATGGAACGCTTCGGTTTTGGCGCGGCGCGAACAGGCGCCGATCATGACGTGCGTCACACCCTCGTTGGCGATGTCGTTCTTGATCATCGCCACGCCGTCGGCATTACACAGAAAATCGTGTGTCTTTGCCATCGGCACCTTGCCGTCCTTCTGGGCAATCTTGACTAGTGCGTCTGCATCCAGGCGCTCGCCCAGACCGCAGCCTTTGCAGATATACGCTGCAACTTTGATGTCTGCCATTTATGCCTCCGCCTTTGCTACTTTGTTCACGACCTGGATCGCTCTCAATGCTGCCGCAGTCGCCGATTGCACGGCACGGTTCACATCCAGCGCATTGGTTGCACAACCCGCGCCAAACACGGCGCCGTTGGCCGGATCGGCTTCGATGAAGCCGCTGGAATCCGAAGCAATGTGGCCTGGGATATTGATGCCTTTGACCGAGGGCTCCATGCCCACCGCCAGCACCACCAGGTCATGCGCCGTGGTGTAGCGCTTGTAGCCTTCGGTGTCGACGCCATGGCATACCGGGTTGCCATTCTCGTCTTCGGTAACTTTGGCCACCTTGGATTTGATGAATGTCACGGTCGGATCGGCCTGCACTTTTTGATAGAAATCTTCAAAGCGGTCGATCGCGCGAATATCGATGTAATAAATCGTCGACTTGCCGCCATCGGGGAATTTCTCGCGCACGTAATGCGTTTGCTTGAGCGACGCCATGCAGCAGATGCGTGAACAGTGGCGCAGATGGTTTTCGTCACGCGAACCGGCGCACTGGATGAACGCAACGTTCTTCGCTTCCTTGCCATCGCTCGGACGCAAAATCTTGCCGCCCGTGGGGCCATGGATATCAGACAGGCGCTCGAACTCCACACTGGTGATGACATTCTTGTAGCGGCCATAGCCGTAAGGCTGAATTTTCGCCGCGTCGTAGGGCTGCCAACCGGTGGCCCAGATCACAGCACCGGCCTTGACCTCGATCGTCTCTTCTTTCATGTCGAGGTCGATCGCGCCATATTTGCAGGCGGCCTTGGCCTTGTCAGCATCGGGCGTGCCTATGATCGACGGATCGAGCACAAAGCGCTGCGGGTAGGCCATCGCATTCGGCAGAAACGCTGCCTTGTGCTGACCCAGGTTGTAGTTGAACGGGTCGTCCACCATCGTCTCGACCGCGCGTTCGCATTCGCCGCACGCGGTGCAGTTTTCATTGACGTAGCGGGGTTTGACCTTAACTGACACGGTGTAATTGCCGGTGCTGCCTTCGATGCCACTGACTTCAGCCAGTGTCAGCACGCGCACCCGGGGGTTGCCCTTCAGACGGCGCAGATTGATTTCCAAACCGCAGGTGGGGTGACACAGTTTTGGAAAGTAGCGATACAGCTGGGAGGTGCGTCCGCCCAGTGCGGGATTTTTCTCTACCAGAACAACGTTCTTGCCGGTTTCGGCCGCTTCAAGTGCAGCGGTCATGCCGGAAATCCCGCCGCCCACCACGAGTATGGTCTCGTTGGTCGCAACATGCTCCGTCATTGTTTTCCTCCATCCGATGGATGCAAAGCCGTTTCTTGGATTACCCGGGATTCAAGGCTTTGGGTCCTCCCGGATAACCGATCATAAGATCGGATTAATCCTTTGAATGGTACTCCCTAGGCCCTCCCTGCCGCCACGGGCAAGTGCCTAATCTCAATCGAAGTTTTCTATGCGGGAATAAGAGGAAGTGTTTATAGCCATGTTGCACGGACGGTTTTGCCATGTGCAATGGCCGTCATTTTTAACGCTGCGCCCAGCCAAGTAAATGCAACGCCAGCCCGTCTATCAAACGTGTGGCGTAACGGGGGGCAGAACCGAAGCCGCTGCTGCCTCGATCGTGACAACCTCGAACTGCATGGTGGCCAGATCAGCCATGATGTAGGTGGGCGGGGCGCCAACACCGCCGACGGTGCCGGGATTGATCAGCCAGGTTTGGCCGCCCTTGATGTTACTCACTTGGGCGATGCTGGATTTGTGGTCATGGCCACAGCAGACCAGGTCGTAGTCGCCGGTGCAGGCGAGCGCTTGCGCATAATGCGGGTAGTGCACCAGAAACAGGTTGCGGTCGGCCAGGGTAAATGCGGCGTCCTGCCCGTGGTAGCGAATGACGCTGTTGGGTTCGGCTGCCAGGCGCGACATGTTGTAGAGATCGCCGGTGTTGTTGCCGTGGATGACATGCACCGGCAGTTCGAATTTTTGCAGCACGCGCAGCGTGGTCGGCGCGACCACATCGCCGCAGTGCAGCACCGCTTCCGCCCCATGTGCCTTGGCGTGTTCTACCGCCGCGCCCAGCAGGCGGCGGTTATCGTGGGAATCGGAAAGGATGCAGACTTTCATGCTTAGAAAGCGGGCTTGTCCGCTGCATTACGGTAGCGTTCCACCCCGGCCAGAATTTCGGCGCGTGCATCATCAATCCCCACCCAGCCTTCAACCTTGACCCATTTACCCGACTCAAGATCTTTGTAGTGCTCAAAGAAGTGGGAGATCTGAGCCAATAACAGCGGCTGGATGTCTTCGGGTTTGTTCACCCCTTTATACAAACCGCAGAGTTTGTCGACCGGTACGGCCAGCAGCTTGGCATCGATGCCCGCTTCATCGGTCATCTTCAGCATGCCGATGGGACGGCAGCGCACCACCACGCCCGTAATCAGCGGAATCGGGGTAATCACCAGCACATCAACCGGGTCACCGTCTTCGGACAGCGTATGCGGGATGTAGCCGTAGTTGCAGGGGTAATGCATGGCGGTCGACATGAAACGGTCGACGAACATCGCACCGGACTCCTTGTCCACTTCGTACTTGATCGGCTCGCCGTGGGCGGGAATTTCGATAATGACATTGAAGTCATCCGGCAGGTTGCGACCGGAACTGACGAGGTTAAGGCTCATGGCGATATCATAGAAACAGGGAAAGCCGGGCATTATACCTGCCCACCCCACGGTCCTTCCCACGCCCGATATAATCAAGCTATTTGCATGACCTTCTTCTTCCCCGCCTCCCCTCCTTCCGGCCCTCCACGTAACCAGTCCGGACTGGCCGGCGCAGCCGATGCACTGTATCTGGCTGAACTGGCCAAACAGACCCATCCCCTGGTTGTGGTATGCGCCAGTGCGTGGGACGCCAATCGCCTGGCCGAGGAGTTGCGCTGGTTCGATTCCGAACTGCGCGTGTGCAATTTTCCCGATTGGGAAACCCTGCCCTACGATACGTTCTCGCCACACCCGGATCTGATTTCGGAACGGCTGGCGACGTTGTACCAGATTTCACGGGGCGAATTTGATGTTGCCGTGGTGGCCTTCTCGACCGCCTTGTACCGACTGGCGCCGCCCACCTTTCTCGCCGCCCACACCTTTTTTCTCAAACAAAAAGACACGCTGGACGAAGCCGCTTTCCGCGCACAAATGACGCTGGGAGGCTACTCGCATGTGAACCAGGTGTTTGCGCCGGGCGAGTTTTCGATTCGCGGGGGATTGATCGACCTGTTTCCCATGGGCAGCACCCTGCCCTACCGCATCGACCTGTTCGACAACGAAATCGAATCGCTGCGGGCGTTCGACGTCGATACCCAGCGCAGCATCTATCCAGTGGGCGAGGTACGGCTCTTGCCCGCACGTGAATTTCCACTGGATGAAACCGGCATCACCCGCTTCCGGCAGAATTTCCGTGAGCGCTTTGAAGGTGACCCGTCGAAATCCAAGCTGTACAAAGATGTCAGCAATGGCCTCGCACCGGCCGGTATCGAGTATTACCTGCCGCTGTTTTTCGACGAGACCGCGACCTTGTTCGACTACCTGCCGGCACAGACCAAGCTGGTCAGCCACGGTGCACTCGATCCGGCAGGCCAGGCATTCTGGACCGATGCGCAAAGCCGCCAGCGTTTGCTGTCTGGCGACAAGGACCGCCCGCTGTTGCCGCCCGCCGACCTGTTCATACAGACCGAAGCCTTCTTCACGCTGGCCAAGGCTTACACGCGGCTGGACCTTCAACAGGCAGGCCCCGGACCGACGCATGCCGTCCCGCCCATTTCCGTTGACCGCCGTGAAACGCACCCGGTTGCGCGCCTCGCCGGTTTCATCCATGGCTTCAAGGGTACGACGCTGATCATCGCGCCCTCGGCCGGCCGTCGCGAAACCCTGCACGAATACCTGGCTGAACACGGTATCCAGGCCACCCTATGCAACAGCTGGGCCGATTGCCAGCAACACGGCGACCGCATTTTGCTGACGCATGGCCCGCTGGCCGAAGGCTTTGTCGGCAGCGACAACCAGCTGGCCGTTATCACCGAAACCGAGCTCTACGCCATCCCGCCAAAAACCCGGCGCGCGCGCGAAGTCCGCGCGACGCAGATCGACAACCTGCTGCGCGACCTGTCGGAACTGAAGCCGGGCGACCCTGTAGTCCACGCGCAATACGGTGTCGGAAAATATCTCGGCCTGATCAACATGGATCTGGGCGACGGCGATACCGAGTTTCTGCACCTGGAATACGCCAAGAGTGACAAGCTCTATGTGCCGGTGGCCAACCTGCACCTGATTTCGCGTTACAGCGGCGCCGGAGAAGGCGCCGCACCGCTGCACAAGCTCGGCACCGACCAGTGGGAAAAAGCGCGTAACCGTGCCATGAAGGCGGCACGCGATACCGCGGCCGAACTGCTCAACCTGTATGCACTGCGCGCCGCACGCGAGGGCCACGCCTTCGAGTTTTCAATGCACGATTACGAAGCCTTTGCCGAAGGCTTTGGCTACGAAGAAACCCCCGATCAGGCCGCCGCGATTCTGGCGGTGATGGCCGACATGCAGTCCGGCAAACCGATGGACCGACTGGTGTGCGGCGACGTCGGCTTCGGCAAAACCGAAGTCGCGCTGCGTGCCGCCTTCATGGCAGTGATGGGGGGCTATCAGGTGGCGGTGCTGGTCCCCACCACGCTGTTGGCCGAACAGCATTTCCAGAATTTCTCCGACCGTTTTTCGGCCTGGCCGATCAAGCTCGCCGAGCTATCGCGCTTCCGCACCCCCAAGGAGCAGGCAGAAGCTTTGACAGCCTTGAAGGACGGCAAGCTCGACATCATCATCGGCACCCACCGACTGATCCAGAAGGACGTGAAGTTCGCCCGCCTGGGCCTGGTAATTCTGGACGAGGAGCACCGTTTTGGCGTGCGCCAGAAAGAACAACTGAAAGCGATGCGCTCTGAGGTCGATGTGCTGACGCTGACGGCCACCCCGATTCCGCGCACCTTGGCGATGTCGCTCGAAGGCATCCGCGATTTTTCGGTGATTGCCACCGCACCGCAAAAGCGCTTGTCGGTGAAAACCTTTGTCCAGTCGTTTTCAAGCGGGCTCATCCGCGAGGCGGTGCTACGCGAACTGAAACGCGGCGGGCAAGTGTATTTCCTGCACAACGAAGTCAGTACCATCCAGAATATGTTCGAAATGCTGGTCAAACTACTACCCGAAGCGCGCATCCGCGTCGGCCACGGGCAACAGAGCGAGCGCGAGCTGGAACAGGTGATGCGCGACTTTTACCAGCAGCGTTACGACGTGCTGCTCTGTACCACCATTATTGAAACCGGCATCGACATCCCCACCGCCAACACCATCCTGATCAACCGGGCCGACAAGTTTGGCCTGGCGCAATTGCACCAGTTACGTGGCCGGGTCGGACGCTCGCACCACCAAGCTTTCGCCTACCTACTGGTTGAAGAAGACCGCACCCTGACGCCCCAAGCCAAAAAACGCCTGGAAGCCATTCAGTTGCTGGAAGAATTGGGTTCGGGCTTTCATCTCGCCATGCATGATCTGGAAATCCGTGGCGCTGGCGAAGTACTGGGCGACAAACAGAGTGGCGAAATTATTGAAGTCGGCTTTTCTCTTTACAACGACATGCTGGCAGGCGCGGTGGCCAGCCTCAAAGCCGGCCATGAACCGGACATGAGCCAGCCATTGGGCGTGGTGTCCGAAATCAACCTGCATCTGCCCGCGCTGCTGCCGGTGGAATATTGCCCCGACGTCCACGAACGCCTGGTACTGTACAAGCGTCTGGCCAGTGTGCACACCATGGACGACCTGACCGAGTTACAGGAAGAGTTGATTGACCGGTTTGGCCCGCTGCCCGATCCCGCGCGTGCACTGGTCGACACCCATCGGCTACGCCTGGTCGCCAAACCGCTGGGCATCATGAAGGTCGACGCTAATGAAGACAGCATCCTGGTGCAGTTCATCCCGCAGCCGCCGATTGATCCGGGCAGAATCATCAAACTGATCCAGACCCGGCGTGACATTAAACTGGCAGGGGGAGACCGCTTGCGTTTGACTGTCAGTTCACCGCCTGAAGCCCGGGCCGCCAATGTAATAACACTATTTAAGTTATTTCAGTAACGAATTGATTTTTATATAAAAATGAACCTAATTATCCAGGGAAACGACATCCCCACGCCCAGTCTTAAGCACTTGGCCAAACTCACCTCGGCGACGGCGATCGAAGCGTTGTCATCCACGGCATTCAAGCTGGTGTCTGCCGACGAAAGCCTGCGTACCGAAACGGCAGCTTTCTGCAACGCTCAGGCGCTCGACTGCGGCTGGGTGCCGGCCGAACGTCGAATCAGCGACTTTGGCTTGCTGGTGATGGACATGGACTCCACGCTGATCACCATCGAGTGCATCGACGAGATCGCCGACATGCAAGGACTTAAACCACAGGTGTCGGCGATTACCGAGGCCGCCATGCGCGGCGAAATCGACTTCGCTGAAAGCCTGCGCCGGCGCGTGTCCCTGCTGGCCGGGCTGGACGAATCCGCTTTGCAACGCGTGTACGATGAGCGGCTCAAACTCTCGCCGGGCGCCGAAATACTCCTGGCTACCATTCAAGCTGCAGGAATCAAGACCTTGCTGGTATCTGGCGGCTTCACCTTCTTCACCGAGCGGCTGAAACCTCGATTAAATCTCGACTACACGGCCGCCAACACGCTCGAAATTGTTGACGGAAAACTGACCGGACGCGTGCTGGGTGACATCGTGGACGCACAGGCCAAGGCCGACTGGCTTAACCGCGTGCGGTCCGAGCTGAATCTCGCCCCCGCTCAGGTGATCGCCATGGGCGACGGCGCTAACGACCTGAAAATGATGGCCGAGGCTGGTGTCAGCGTTGCCTACCGCGCCAAGCCAGTGGTGCGTGAGCAGGCCAGCCATGCGCTAAGCCAGGCTGGGCTGGACGGAATACTTCCGCTACTGGGACGCTAAAGAAATCCTTCAGGATGCCGATAAACGATTGAGTACTCAATCAGTCAAAGATCGTATAACGCGTCCAGGAATCCCCGTGAAAATCGACAAACGCATTACCCCACCCGCCGCCTCCAAAGTTTCTTCCGCCAAGGGCAAGGGAGCAGGCAAGTCCTCTGCGCCCACCGCTGGTGCAAGTGATTCTCTGACCCTGACTGATTCCAGCACCCGCATCCGCACGCTGGAATCCGACCTGGCTTCAGTTGATATTACCGATGTCGGCAAGATCGAGTCAGTCAAGGCAGCGCTGGCTGATGGCTCCTTTGCCGTCGACGCTGAAGTCGTGGCCGACCGTTTGATCGACCATACCAAGGAAGCCCTGCGCAACCGCCCACGCAAAAAGTAAACCTGTCCCTAGCAATCAAGCCAAGGCACGCCACCAGCAATACGCCTTGTCAAGCAATGCGGTCAGCGTAACCATCTTTGGTTCAACGATGGAATAGAATCAAACCTCAATTATTCTTTGAGGTTCAGCATGACTGAAATCACCTTATCTGTATCCGGAATGACCTGCGGTGGCTGTGTCAGCAGTGTGCAAAAAGTGCTCACGGCCTTGCCTGGCGTTCAAAGCGCCGAAGTCACCCTGAGTCCCGGCCAAGCCCGCGTAACCTTCGACCCATCAGCGATAGTGCCTGCTGAGCTGGAACAAGCCGTTATCGATGCTGGCTTCGGGATCAATAACTGATTGCCTCTCTACACACCTACAGACAGGTAGTCCCGCATAACGTCTCCAGCGGCTCAGGGCTATGCACCGCATTGCCCTGTACGAAATCCACCCCGATCTGACGAAGGATCGCGAGAATCTCGTCCGACTCGACATATTCAGCCACGGTTTTAAGACCCATCTGATGGCCGATGCGATGGACGGCCTCAACCATGGAGCGATCCACGGGATTGTTGGCGATATCGCGCACAAAGGCGCCATCGATCTTGAGAAAGTCCACTTTCAGGTTCTTCAGATAGATGAATGACGATAGGCCGCTGCCAAAATCGTCCAGCGCGAAGCTGCACCCGAATTCACGCATGGCCTCGATAAATTCGTTTACGACACCGAGATTGCCAATCGCAGCAGTCTCGGTAATCTCGAAGCATAAATGCGGCCCCATCTCAGGATTTTCCTGCAGCTGCGTCAACAGCTTTTGGCGGAAGGTCGGCGCTTTCAGCGAAGCACCCGACAAATTAATGGCAAACAAGCAATGCTGCGCCGTCCTGAAAGCCAGATAGCGCTTGCACAGCCGGAGTGTTTCTTCAATCACCCAGGTATCGAGCGATGGCATGATGGAATAACGCTCGGCTGCAGGGATAAAAGCCATCGGCAATATATCGGTGCCATCGTCATCTTTCATCCGCAACAACAATTCCACGTGGCGCGTATCGCCTGCTTCTCCATCCGTTCTGCGAATTTCCTGCCAGAACAGGCGCAGACGATCTTCTTCCAAAGCCTGATGAATACGCGTAACCCACTGCATTTCTCCACGATGACGGGCCAGATCGATATCCCGGATTTCGTATAAGTGGATCTGGTTACGGCCACGATCCTTGGCCACGTAACACGCAGCATCGGCGGCCGACAGCAGGTTTGCGGCTGTGCCACTGTCGCGATTTATGGCCACCATGCCCACGCTCATGCCAACGGCAAAGATGCGGTCTTCCCATTTGAAACGAAAGCGCTGGACCTCTGAGCGGAAGGTATCCGCAACTTCCAGTGCGTCCTTGATGCTGCAGTTTTCCAGCAACAGCGCAAATTCGTCGCCACCCAGGCGGGCCAGCGTGTCACGTTCACGCAAGTTACCTTTGAGCATCAGGGCCAGTTGCAGCAGCAGTTCATCGCCCGCTGCATGACCGCAGGTATCGTTGATGACTTTGAACTGATCAAGATCCATGTAACACAAGGCGTGTTCACGGCCTTGCTGCAGAGCCGACAACAAGGTGCGCTCCAGGCGTTGTTCGAATTCGTGGCGATTGATCAAGCCAGTCAAGGCATCGTGGCTGGCCTGATAAACCAGTCGAGCAGTGGCCTGATCGATCTTTTCCTGCATCTGGTCCTGCATCGCCTGCAAATGTGCCGCCATGTGGTTGATGCCGCGTTGAAGCACGCCCAGTTCAGCTTCTCCGGTCGGCTCTACGCGCGCGTCCAGGTGCCCTTCACCGATACGACTTATGGTGTGGGTCAGCGCCAGGATCGGACGCGTGATCTGACGGCCAATGCGCCAGGCCAGGTAAAGACTGACGCTCAACCCTGCCAGCAAGATCAGCAAACTACGCAGAATGGCATCGCGCTGACTCTGAATGGTCGCGCTACGTGAAACCTCCAACCCGACCCAGCCAATCATATGGGCCAGCTTCCCGGACTCGGCAGCCGGAATATCGATCAATTCATAATCATTGACCGCCACTTCAGTCCGGGTGATAGGCGCGTAATAAACCAACCGGTTCGGATATTCAATCAGGTGTATGTGTCCCGAGGGGAGCTTGGCGTTCTCAGGGTCGATCCAGGTGCCTCGACCCGCCTGAGCCAAACGTAAGCCATTTTCAGTAAAAACTGCCACACCCCGGATATCGGGCTCGATAGCCGCTTTATCGAGAAGAATCTGCAATACCCTGATATTGCCCGATGCCACCCCATATTCAGCCGCTGGCGCCAGCTGACGGGCGATGGCAATCGCACGGGTGCGCAGGGATTCATCGAGGTCATCAATTTTTCCGCTGATTAACTGGAACAGCAGCAACATGCCCACGATCGCAACCGGCATCACAGCCAGACCGATCACGCGACTCCGTATCCCCCATGATGCTGTCATTACCGTACCTCTCCCAATCGCTTTTCCAGCTCAGCCTCAGACGGCAACGAAAAACCGAGCGAACGCGCCACCTGGTCATTGATTGACACTTCGAAGTACGCAGGATGCGCCGGCGCGGGCAAACGCAACGTCGCGCCATTCAGCGCATTTCCCGTCCATTCCGCTGCCTGCCGGCCGATCTGGCTGGGAGTCGAATACAGCGAAACCAGCGCGCCTGCCCGCGTCATTGAGCGCGAATAACCCACTACCGGATCGCGGTAGCGGTAAGACGTCAAAAAAAGGCTTTGCGCGGTATTACGATTAAAAACCAGTGGATCGGGGAAGGCCAACAACACATCGGCTTCACTCAACACCTGCTCAAGGGGCGCTATCAGTCGATCACCTTCCGCCACCATGGCGTGCACCAGTCCGAGACGCTGCGGCCTGAGTGCCTCTTCCAGTTCGTCCGCCAAGCCCATTTGTTCCGCACTCAGCAACACACCCACTCGGCGTGCTTCCGGAAAGGCCAGCCGGATCAACCTCGCCTGGCGGTCAAGGGGTTGATCGAGGTAAATGGCAGACACCAAACGGCGTCCGCCATCAGACAAACGGGCGCGTCCAGCTTTGATGTACCAGGCTCTTGGCACCAGTACAGCCAGGACAGGGGTACGGTTTGACCAGGATGACAACCCATCTGCAGCGCGCACCCCCACTGCTATGATCAAGCGTGCCTCATTCAATGAATGGGCCGCCAGGCCCTCAGCATAGGCCGGGCTTACTTCATGGCCCGCGGCAGCGAGTTGGGCCTGTATCACCTTATACACTTCTTGATAGGGCGCCGAGTCGTCGCTCATCACAATCGCCACCTGCGCAGCAAAGGCCTGACCCGACATGCCGATGAAGCAGGCGAAACCCCAGCCTGTGATGCGCCGCAGACCCATCCGCATATGTGCCCGCCAAGCCGTCAATCGCTATCCTCATTGGGAGCCTGAAGCGCATCACGCCACAAACAGGTCCCTTTACTCTCTTGGCTGATTGCCTCAAGCAGGGTTGCATGCTTTGCTAATTCTTCTGCCGTAGCCTCTAGAAAAACCGGCTTGGGGCGTGAACGAGTCGCCGCTTGATCACCCTGTGCGCTGCGCTCTTCCAATCCGATTGACAGGCTTTCCTGTCCGCGCGTTAACGCCAGATACACCGCTGCAAGTAGCTCGCAGTCGAGCAAAGCGCCGTGCAGGGTGCGCGCAGCGTTATCTACCGCATAACGCTTGCACAATGCATCCAGATTGTTGCGCTGGCCAGGATGCAGCGCCTTGGCCATGACCAGCGTGTCGGTCACGCTGTCGCACCAATTGGCCAACAGGGGCATGTCCAGCAGACGCAGTTCCATGTTGAGGAAACCGACGTCGAATGGCGCATTGTGAATAATGAGTTCGGCGTCCTGGATGAAATCGACAAACTCGCGCGCGATATCCACGAAGCGGGGTTTGTCCTGCAAAAACTCAGGCGTGATGCCGTGTACGTGCATCGCACCAGCATCAATATCGCGGTCGGGGTTCACATAGCGATGCAAATGATTACCGGTCAAGCGCCGGTTGACCATTTCTACTGCGGCCACTTCGATGATGCGATGCCCCGAATTCGGATCAAGTCCGGTGGTTTCGGTGTCAAGTATGATTTGTCGCGTGCCCATGTCAGTTTTGCACTGCCTGTAGCACACCCTGATTGGCCAGCGCGTCGGCACGCTCGTTTTCCGGGTGCCCAGAATGGCCCTTGACCCACTTCCATTTAATGCTGTGCAACTGGCTCAAAGAATCCAGTTGCAACCACAAATCCTGGTTCTTGACCGGTTTGCCGTCGGCGGTACGCCAGTTGCGCTTTTTCCAGCCGGTCATCCATTCACTGATGCCTTTTTGCACATACTGGGAGTCGGTGTGAACCTCAATGGTAGACGGACGTTTCAACGACTCCAGCGCGCGGATCACGGCTGTCATTTCCATACGGTTATTCGTGGTATTGGCTTCTCCGCCGCAAATTTCCTTGCTGTGTCCGCTCGACACCAGCAAGGCTCCCCAGCCGCCTGCGCCTGGATTGCCTTTACAGGCTCCATCGCTATATATATAGATAGTGTCAGCGTTCACGTCGTACTCGATACGGTTCCAGATGAATGACTTTGGCTGCGGGTGATAACAAACGTTGTGTCACCGGCTTTTTCCACTGCGGCAGGATAACGTTCATTCCATGCACACGCTTCACTGCCTGCAAAAAATACACCCCACCTCCCATGGCCCACCAGCGATCCCCCGCCGGTTCCATGAAGCGCATGCGCCGCAGCCAGTTTTCCCGGTTGATCGGCGGGCGGTAACAACACATGCTGCCAGCAGCCACCTCGAGCCCCAATAACACCATCCAGTCTTTGACCCGGGAAATGTTCAAAAAACTGCCATTCCACGGGTAGCCACGTTCGCCACCCTGCAACGTTCGCGCCAGCCCCCACAAGCTGCGCGGGTTAAATCCCGCCATCACCAGGCGGCCTTCCGGGCGCAACACACGCTCGGCCTCGCGCAGAACCTGATGCGGATGCGCGCTGAATTCAAGAACATGTGGCAGAAGCAGCAAGTCCAGCGACTGGCTCTCGAACGGCAAGAACATGGGGTCAGCCCGCACCCCGGCCGTTTGCTCCATGGCACACATCACACGCAGGGGAATCCGGCTGTTACACAGAAAATCAATTTGCGGCAACCCTACCTGGACCGCATTAAACCCGAATACATCCGAGACAGCATGATCGAAATAGCGCTGCTCGCGATACAGCACGTGCTGACCGAGCGGGGTTTCAAACCAATCTGCCTCCAGCTTGGGTACCATAGTCATACCTTCTGTCTCCACGCCCCCCATGCTGACACTTATTTCATTGCCTGCGTTCGAGGACAACTATATTTGGGTGATGCACGATGGACAGCATGCTATCGCGATAGATCCGGGTGATCCGGCGCCGCTGATCGCTTTTCTCGACGCACAACAGCTTGTGCTGACGACTGTCCTTATCACGCATCATCATCGCGACCATACTGGCGGCAACACCCTGCTGCGTCAACGCTTCAGCTGTACCATTTACGCACCAGAAAATCCCCGTATCCCCGCCACAACCCACATCCTGCGTGACGGCGACACCGTTGATATAGCCCACCCTTCATTACATTTCGATGTGTTGGCCACCCCTGGACACACGCTAGACCACATCAGTTACGTGGGCCATGGCAACCTGTTTTGCGGCGACACGCTTTTCGGCTGCGGGTGTGGAAAATTGTTCGAAGGCAACCCCGGCATGATGGCAGCCAGCCTCGATCAGATCCTGGCTTTGCCCGATGCTACCCGAGTCTGCTGTGCGCATGAATACACGCTCAGCAATATTGATTTCGCCAAGACCATAGACGGCCATAACCCGGCATTGCTTGAGCGGGAAGCCACGGATCGTGACGCGCGCGCGAATGGACGCCCGACCCTGCCTTCAACCCTGACACTGGAAAAACGAACCAATCCGTTCCTGCGCTTCCATGATGCAGACATGACTGCCATTGCTGCGAAATATTTGAATCAGCCACATCCCAGCCCTGCCGAGGTGTTCGGCGCGATACGGGCCGCCAAGGATGCCTGGGACGGTTGACCGACTCTTCAGCTACACATAGGATGGGGCACTTATTGAGTACGGGAGACCGACTTGCCCGGAATCAGCATGGCCGTAACCCAGATAGCCTCGACTCAACCACAATCCGGTCTCGCATTACTGCTATTGCTGTTCTGTCTGACTGGGTTCGCAGCAGAACCCTCCGCTCAAATTCAAACGCTGGAATGGCATAGCGACTTGCTCTCCCTCCCAGCAGAAAACGAAAATGTCAGCGAAATGCGTCCGGACGATGTCTGGCAGCGCATCCGCAATGGCTTCAAAATTGATGAAGCTGCCACAGATAACCCGCTTGTAGCCACGTATGTTGCTTGGTATGCCGCGCGGCCGGACTACGTGCGTCGTATGGCTGAACGTTCACGTAGTTATTTGTTCCACATTGTTCAGGAAGTCGACCGTCGCTCAATGCCGATGGAAATCGCCTTGCTGCCGATGATCGAAAGTGCATTCAACTCAAGCGCGCTATCATCCTCTGCGGCCTCCGGAATCTGGCAGTTCATGCCGGCCACCGGGCGCCACTACGGACTCAAGCAAGACGACTGGTATGACGGCCGCCGCGATTTCACCGCCTCCACCAATGCCGCACTCGATTATCTGGGCAAGCTCTATCTGGATTTTGGCGACTGGCAACTGGCGCTGGCAGCCTATAACTGTGGTGAAGGCTGCGTTGCACGCGCTATCCAGAAAAATGTCGATCAGGGCTTGCCCACCGATTACGCCAGCCTGTCACTGCCGAACGAAACCCGCCACTACGTCCCCAAGCTGCTGGCCGTCAAAAATCTGATTCGAAACCCGGAGCAATTCGGGGTCGCAATCAACAGCCTTCCCAACCAGCCGTATTTCAATCAGGTCACTGTCCATGCCGGAATGGACATCCATGCCGCCGCACGCCTGGCAGACATGAGCAGCAATGATTTCATCACACTGAATGCCGCATTTCCGCGCAAGCTGATTCGCTCCGACACCCCGGTCAACCTGCTGGTCCCGGTCGATAAAACAGATCAGTTCAAGCGCAACCTGGAAACCAAAACCTGGGATTCATGGCAACCTTTTCCAGCCCAGAAAGGCGACCGACTGGAATCCATCGCCAAGCGATTCAAGGTCACCATCGAACGGCTGAAAGAATACAACCTGTTCAACCTGAAGCGCGGAAAGCTGGTGCAAGCACAGAGCATACTGGTTCCGGTCAAGGGTCATGGCGTGGTTCCATCCCCCAAAATAACACCGGATTCCAGTGTTGAGGGAACCAGTTATCACAATGTCGGAAGTGGCGATACCCTGTTTGGTGTGGCACGCCGTTATGGTCTCAGCGTATCCAAGCTTATCCAGGCCAACCCCGATCTCCATGGCAAGCTTCATGTTGGGCAAACGCTGCTTTTACCCTTCAATGAAAAAGTGATTCCGAAGCGCGCGGCCATCCAGCATGTCGCGTTCAACCCAACACACCTCAAGTCGGCCCAACCTGTCGACTACACGGTCAAGCAGGGCGATACCTTACATTCCATTGCCCAGCGCTTCGACGCCTCACTGGCTGACATCAAGCATTGGAATCCGGCATTCCGGAAAAGCAGCACCATCCGACCCGGCCAGGAAATAGTCGTCAGAAAGCCTTGAGGGCTTGATGGTCAGTCGGGCGCAGGCGGTTCTTCTGACTGATCCGACATGATCAAGCCCATTCCCGCTGCAGCCAGCACCATCCACAGCACCGCAGCCCAAATGCCCAGCGCATTGGACAATGGTCCCATGAAAAACAGCAGCAACATTGCCAATGCCAGCACTGCGTTGCCGACCCAGAAATTGCGACGGTGTTTGCCTGGTTTCAATTCGATTTCCATCTAAAAGCGTTAAGACTGCGCCACAACCCAATGGCACCGCACCCAGTGTCCATTTTCCAGCAGGGTTGGATCTGGGAAAGTTTGCCGGCACACCTCGATGGCATGTGAGCAGCGCGGGTGAAAATGGCAGCCCTGCGGCGGATTGAGTGGTGAAGGCTGATCCCCCTCCAGTCGAATGATGTGCTGCCCGGTCTGTGGCTCGATACGCGGTACCGCGCTTACCAGCGCCTGGGTATAGGGATGCCGCGGCGAACTCAACACATCGGCAGCCGCACCTTGTTCAACAATCCGGCCGAGGTACATCACCGCCACGTCATGCGCCAGATAATCGACCACGGCGAGATTGTGCGTAATAAAAAGATAGGCCAGCCCCAGACTATCCTGCAGATCTTTCAACAGGTTCAAAATCTGCGCCTGCACCGACACATCAAGGGCACTGGTGGGCTCGTCACAAATCACTAACTGGGGTGACACCGCCAGCGCACGCGCAATCGCAATGCGCTGACGCTGGCCGCCTGAGAAAGCATGCGGATAGCGTCCGCCCGCATCCTCGGGCAGCCCGACCTGACGCAAGAGCTGGGTCATCACCTCGCGGCGATCCTTGGCAGCCCCCACACCCAGCGCATCCATACCCTCGAGCAGGATGTCCGCCACGCGCATGCGCGGATTGAGCGAGCTGAACGGATCCTGGAAAACCATTTGCGCCCGCCGGCGTAGCGTCGCGGCATTGTTCGCATGAATGATTTCGCCGCCCAGACTGACTGTGCCCGCCGTCGGCTCAATCAAGCGCAGCAGCGCCTTGCCCACAGTTGTCTTGCCGCAGCCCGACTCACCCACCAGCGCCAGCGTCCGACCAGCCTGGATCGACAGCGAGACATCATCCACCGCACGCACATGCCCGACTGTGCGCTGGAAAAAACCGCGCCGAACCGGGAAATGGACTTTCAGACCTTCCACTTGCAGTAAAGGCTCCTCAGACTGAGTTGACTTCGCGTGTGCCGTCAGCTCCCGCTCGATGCGTACCGGCAGTTCAGCCGCCAGATGACATCGAACCCGCTGACCATTCAGCTCTTGCCAGTCAGGCGACTCAGACTGGCACCGCGCAATCGTATGCGGACAACGCGGCGCAAAGCGGCAGCCTTGCAATTTGTCGTCAAACCCAGGTACCTGGCCTGGAATTGTGGTTAACCGGCCGCCATCACCAGGACGAGGCAGCGCCTCGAACAACATGCGGCTATAAGGATGCTTCGGTGCGGCAAAGAACGCATCACGTGCGCCTTCTTCCACCAGTTCACCGGCATACATCACGCCGACGCGATCGGCGTTTTCGGCGACCACGCCGAGATCGTGCGTGATCAGCAACATGCCCATCTGCTGTTCGGTGCGCAGTTTCCGCAACACCTCCAGCACCTGCGCCTGGATGGTCACGTCCAGCGCAGTCGTCGGTTCATCCGCAATCAGCAGTTTGGGCTTGCCAGCCAGCGCCATTGCGATCATCACGCGCTGGCGCAAGCCGCCCGACAACTCGAACGGGTAAGAATCCAGTCGGCGTTCCGCATCCGGAACGCCTACAGAATTGAGCAGTGCACATGCTGCGTCCCATGTCGCCTCACCAGTGAGATGCTGATGCAGTTCCAACGCCTCGGCGATTTGCGTGCCCACCTTGATCACGGGATTCAAGGCCAGCATGGGTTCCTGGAAAATCATCGCCATGCCGCCGCCGCGCACACCCCGCATGTCGAATTCGGGCAGCACCAGGACATCCAGCCCATCGAGTTGCACCGAGCCAGATGCAATGTGTCCCCCATCTGGCAACAATCTCATCAAAGACAGCGCCGTCATCGATTTTCCGCACCCGGATTCACCCAGCAACGCGTAGGTTTCGCCTGCTGCAACGTGGAACGAAATCCCGTCGACTACCCGCAGGGCATCGTCACCACGACCAAACGCGGTCACCAGTTTGTCGACTTTCAACAAGGCGTTCATTGGCGACCTCCCTGACGCGGATCGAATGCATCGCGCACGCCGTCGGCAAACAGATTGGCCGCCAGCACCAGGGTAAACATGAAAGTGAACGCCGCGCCGAGCTGCCACCACACCACGGGCTCACGAGCGAGTTCGAGGCGCGAGCCGTTGATCATGTTGCCCCAGCTATGCATACTGGGATCGACACCGACGCCCACATAAGACAGCACCGCTTCAGCCAGCACCAGTCCTGAAAAATCAAGCACGATAGCGATTAACACCAGGTGAAATACGTTAGGGAAGATGTGACGGCTGATGATCCGGGTGTGCGACACCCCGAACGCCCGCGCGGCCTCGACGTAATCGAGCGTGCGCAGCTTGAGCGATTCACCCCGCAGCAAGCGCGCCAGTCCGGTCCAACTGGTCACGCCCATGATGAGGCATAACGCCAGCAACCGAATATCGGCGCGGCGGGCAGCCGTGTCGAACAGATCAGGATTGGATTCAACGTAAACCTGCACGATGAGCACCGCCGCCGCGATCAACAGCACGCCTGGAATCGAGTTCAGTACGGTGTAGACGTACTGGATGACATCATCTATCCAGCCGCGAAAATAGCCCGCCGCGATACCCAAGCCTATCGCCAGTGGCAGCGTAACCAAGGTGGTCAGTGTGCCGATCACCAACCCGGTGCGGATGCTCTTGAGGCTGATGTAGAGTACGTCCTGCCCCACCTTGTCGGTGCCGAACACGTGATAGGCCGCAGCCAGATGGATTAGCAAGCCTCCCATCATCAACAACAGCGTCACGATGACAGCAACGGTTCGTCCCGGCCAGTCGAGCCGACCTTCACCCCACAACATGAACCATTCCCCAAACGAATTTTGCGTACGGCGAGCCTGCCAGGCAGCCAGCAGGCCAAACAGCAACAAACTCACCGCCAGTCCCTGTGCCAATCCGATCAGGCTGCGCCGAGTGATGTCCGGCACGCGCTCTGATGCATGCCGCAGATGACTCCCTCCGAATTTCAAACGCGGATACTCGCGTACCGCCACACCATCACGCTGCACAAACTCCTTGGCGTACAACTGCATTGCCAAGGGCTCAGAATAGGTTTTTTCCTGTTGAGTCCGCAGGTCGCCCACCATTGCGTCAAACACGCTCAATACGTCGACTGAATAATGCGGTGCGTCTGCCAGACTATCAGGCAACTTTTCTCGGTAATGCAGCGAATCAAGCAATCCGATTATCACAAATACACTCAGCACCAGTGCGGATCCCATCGCCATAGGACGTTGCGCCACGCTACGCCAAGGCGCGCGCAGATGCTCATGGCGGCGGATGAACCAGACCAGCACCAGCACACCGGCCAGCAACGTCAAAATCAACGCATCAGTCCACAGCAGGACCGGATCAAAGTTAAGCCAGGCTGTGTTCATTGCAAGCGCACTCGAGGATCGGCCCACGAGTAGGAAATATCGGTGAGGATGAGCCCCACGATATAGAGGAAGGAACCGAGGAACACCATGGCGCGCACTACCGCAAAATCCTGCGCCTGAATCGCATCGATCGTGTAGCTGCCTAGTCCTGGAATGCCGAAGAAGGACTCAGTGATGAGACTGCCCATGAACAGCAGCGGCAGCACGACCACCGCGCCGGTCAGGATTGGGATCATGCCATTTTTCAACACGTGGCGGAACAGCACGCGCACTTCGGACAGCCCCTTGGCGCGAGCAGTCCGAACATAGTCCTTGCCTATTTCCTCGAGGAAAATCGTGCGGTACCAACGCGCGCCGCTACCGATGCCTGCCACCACCCCAATCAATACTGGCAGCACAATAAAGCGGAGACCATCAATGCCACCGGCAAAGCCTGAAATCGGCAACAGGTTCCACAGCTTGGAAATAAAATATTGCCCCGCGATGATGTAGAACAGCCCCGAAATCGACATCAGCACCACGCACAACACCACACCCCACAAGTCGAGATAGGTGGAACGGAAAAAAACCATCAACAAGGCAAAGGTGATGTTGACCAACAGACCGATGACAAAAACCGGCAGCGCAATCGCCAGACTCGGCCCCATGCGGGTGCGAATTTCGTTGCCGATGTTGCGGCCATCGTCGCCCTTGCCGAATTCGAAGACGAACATCGCGGCCGAATGCTTAAAGAAAATCGTGTCGGTAAATTGTGCACTGCCGTTGGCCCTTGTGTTCAGCAGCAGTGGTTTGTCGTATCCGTGTTCCACTTTCCAGCGTGCGATGGCATCCGGCGTCACATGCTTGGCGCCCAGTTGTAACCGCGCCATGTCATCCGGCGTGTTGACGACGAAGAACAGTGCAAACGTCAGCAGGTTCACCCCGATCAGGATTGGGATGGCGTAGAGCAGGCGACGCAGAATGTAGGCGAGCATCAGGCAGTTTTCCTTTCGCGCCGCCGCCATGCGACTACCGCAGGTGCAATCAGGATCACCAGCGCACCCACCAGCAGCACTATCGGCCACAACACCGGGTGGTTCCATTCGGCTCTGCGTGTGTCACGTAGTGCCGGATCGACACGCCGGTACTTGAGCGTGTTGTTGGCCATCAGATTGGGTTTGACGTTATGTACCCAGCCATGACGCAGCCCGAATGACTTGGGGTAATACGCATAAATCCACGGTGCATCGCGGCGCACGATTTCCAGCATGGCGTCGATCACCTGCTGACGCTTGGGGCCGTTGTCCATGTCCTTCATGCGTTCGAACAAGCGATTGAATTCGGGGTTGTCGTAGTTGGCCGCATTTTCGCCGCCGGTGGCGACTTTTTTGTGTGGACCGTATAGCAGAAAGAAAAAATTTTCCGGATCGGGATAATCGGCATTCCAGCCCCACTCGAATAATTGGGCGTTACCCTTGCGTATCTTGTCCTGGAAGCGATTGTAATCGGTGCCACGCACAACCAGCTGCACGTTGAGCTTATCGAGCTGCTTCTTCATCCAGTCGAGCCGTGACTTGGCATCGGGACCGGATGCCATGGTATCGAAATACAGCACCAACGGTGCGCCAGTTTTGGCATCGCGACCATTCGGGTAGCCTGCCTCGGCCAACAACTTGCGCGCAGTCGAGAGGGAGCGCCGCTGAATCTGGCCGTCCTTGTTTTCATAGATATAGGGGTTCAGCCCCGCTACACCATCAACATAACCAAACAATCCGGGAGGAATTGGACCTTGCGCGGGTATGCCGCGACCGTTCAGGAAAATCGAAATAAATTCATCGTAATCAAACGCAATGGAAAGTGCCTGTCGCAGCTTCTGACGGTCCTTCCCTAATCCGCCCACCACCGGGTCGAGCATATTGAAACCGACATACCAGATCGAAGCTGCCACGGCAGTGATGAGATGGATGTCCTGTTTACGCATGCTGTCGGTCAGTTGTGGATCCCCCCCCGCCGAAAATTGCACCGCCAGATCGAAGCTGTCCGAACTGATACCCGAGCTGTCGTAATACCCTTGTAGAAACTTGCTCCAGTAAGGAATGGTTTCCTTTTCCAGGCTGAATACAGCCGCATCTACAAATGGTAGCGACTTACCGGCATCAGCCAACAAGCCTGCCTGCTGGTCCGCTGCATCGCCATCAACGGGATAAGTCTCACCATGGAAATTAGGGTTTTTCTTCAACACCATGCGGCGGTTGGGATCATTCTCCGCCAAGTAATAAGGTCCGGTGCCCACCGGCTGCCAGTCGAGTGTCAGATTTTTTTCCGCCATGCCCGGCTGCGCATAGAACACCTCGGCCTCCCACGGAACCGGCGCGAAAAAAGGCATCGCCAGCCAGTAGATGAATTGCGGGTACTTGCCCTTGATTCGGATGCGGTACGTGTAGCGGTCGACCACTTCGGCACCAGCAAGCGAAAAATCATTCAATTTCAATTCAGCATCAGGCTGCGCCTTGGCCACTTTCTCCAGGCTTTCACCCAAATCCTTCAAGCCGACGATATGTTCGGCCATCAAGCCAAAAATCGGTGAACTGAGCTTGGGGTTGGCAAGCCGCTTGATCTGGTACACATAGTCTGCAGCCTCCAGCTCGCGCGTGCCGACATGCTCGAAATCGCTGACCTGAGATTTCCCTGCCACGTCTTCAGCCGTCATCGCGTGATAGCGGTAGCTTCCCGATGGGTCACGCGCAAACGCCGGATGCGGCTGGTAGCGCACGCCGGGACGAATCCTGATCTCGTACACGCTTTCAGCAATGTTTGCCGACGGGGCCGTATCCGGCAAAAGCTTCCCCGTCGAATCAAGGAAACGTGGCTGCGGAACGGCTTCAGCAGTCAGCGGAATCAGCGTGTAAGGACGTTTGAGAAAGTGGTATTGCAGCGGCGGCTCGTAAATCTGGCCGGTGAATTCAACTTCATTCGAACTATAAGAACGCGCCGGATCGAGATGCTTGGGGCGCTCGGAAAATGCGCTGTACAAAACATTGGCTTGCGCTGCGCTGCCGGGATAGGGATCGTTCCAGCTGTCGGAACAGCCTGCCATCAGGCTCAGGCTTATCCCCAACAGAACCGTCTTCAATAAAGTTGCCCCGATGCGCGTCATCCCGCCAGTGTACCCAAGCACAGCGCCAACGTCAGCCGTTATAATCACTGGCTACTCAACTCTTCGAGACCATCATGGGATTTCTTGCAGGCAAGCGTTTACTGATCACCGGCGTGATTTCCAATCGTTCCATCGCATATGGCATTGCCAAGGCCTGCAAGCGCGAAGGCGCCGAACTGGCCTTCACTTATCAGGGCGAGCGTATCAAGGACCGCGTCACCGAGTTCGCCAAGGAATTTGACTCCGAATTGGTATTCCCTTGTGACGTTGGCAGCGATGAGGAAATCGATGCTTTGTTTGTCGGACTTGGACAACACTGGGATGGTTTGGATGGGCTGGTTCATTCCGTAGCATTTGCACCAAGAGAAGCGCTTTCGGGTGACTACCTTGATTGTGTCACCCGCGAAAACTTCAGAGTTGCGCATGACATCAGCGCCTACAGCTTTGCAGCGCTGGCCAAAGCCGCCCTGCCAATGATGTCAGGCCGCAAAGCCGCCTTGCTGACGCTGTCCTATCTCGGCTCTATACGCTCAGTTCCCAATTACAACGTGATGGGCCTGGCCAAGGCCAGTCTCGAATCCAACGTGTATTACATGGCGCAAAGCCTGGGTCCCAAGGGTATCCGCGTTAACGCGGTGTCGGCTGGTCCGATCAAGACGCTGGCCGCCAGCGGGATCGCAAAATTCAGCGAGAAGCTCGACCTCGTCGCCAGAAACGCACCACTCCGTCGCAACGTCACGATCGATGAAGTGGGCAATGCCGCCGCCTTCCTGTTGAGTGATCTGGCTTCCGGTATCACCGGAGAAATCACTTACGTCGACGCAGGATTCAACACCACTGCCGGTGGCGTAGACTGATCGCATCCTTCGCCAAACCCAAAAAAAACGCGCCTCGAAGGCGCGTTTTTTGATTCAGCCGATCCGTTATCGCCCTTCAATCGCATTGGGTTTGATGGTCACTTTCTGGCCCGCCATAATCAGATCAGTCATCGCCTGCAGGTCCGCACGTTGCAACGCCTGCGTCACCCCGGATCCAATTGATGACAACAGCATCGGATCCTGTGCAGGCGCTTCTACGACACGCGTAACCCGCACGATACGATACGAACCATTTGGATGCACAAAGCCGGCATAAGCTGGCAGCTTGTCAGTCCTGACCCGAAACACCGCTTTAGCGCCAGCCGCATCGAAGACAACGGAAGGCTGACGACTCACCACCTGGAATGCAGACCAGTCTAAGTTTTTTTCTTCTCCTTTTACCAATGCCTGAATCGTAGTTTGTCCGAGTTGAGTCAGCAAACGCGTGCGCTGCTCAACCAGGAGACGGGATTCAATCGCAGGAGAAACATCGACAAGCGGCAGCAGTCGGGCCGGGCGATGCTCAACCACTCGCGCCGCGACCAGCACACCTGGCTTGACCTCAAATGCCTCGGTATTTTGCTTGGACTTGATCGAGTCCGAATTAAACAAAGCCGCAAGCAAACCAGGATGGGCCAACGGAGGTTGGGCTGTTTTCAGGGACATCCAGCCACCTTGCTGAATGGTCAGCTTGATTGCGGTTGCTGCAGGCTGCAACGAGGATGCGCTCTCATAAACCAGGTTACTGAAGTTGTCGGCCAAACCGGCAAAAGCCTTCTGAGCCTGCTGCTTACGTAACTCAGCAGCCACCGCAGAACGTACTTCCGCAAGCGGTGCGGTTTTTCCTGGCTGGATACTGTCCAGACGAATGATGTGATAACCGAAGTCACTTTCAACCGGCCCACGAATTTCGCTGGGTTTCATGCTGAACACGGCATCCTCGAAAGGCTTGACCATCATGCCGCGCCCAAAGCTTCCCAAGCTGCCATCCTGCGCTGCGGACCCAGGGTCCTGCGAAAGCGTACGTGCCAGCTCAACAAAACGATCTGGCGTCTTTTTCAGCGTTTGAAACACTTCTGTGGCCTTTGCCTTGGCTTTGGCACGTACAGCCGCATCCGCATTGGCATCGAAAGCAATCAAAATGTGGCTGGCACTCCGTTGTTCGGGTTGACCAAACTGGGCTGCATTCGAAGCATAATAATCCGCAACAGCCTGCTCGCTTACAGTCAAATCCGCTGCGATTGCGCCCTTGTCGAGCACGAGATATTCAGTCCGAATTTGTTCAGGTTCGGTGAACTCGGCTTTGTTGGCTGCGTAATAACGCTCGATGTCTGTAGGCGTGACCTTGATTTGTGACGCCACGGATGCCGTAGGCAGATCCACCCAGGAAATCTCTCGCTGCTGCGCGACCAATCCCGCAATCTGTTTCATCGAGGTATTTGACGGAAATGCCGCAAGCGATACCGGGCTGGTAATCGCCTCAAGCATGAAAGCTTGTCGCAGTTCATTTTCAAACTGGACCGGCGTCCGGTTGTTTTGACGCAGCACCGCTTCATAGCGTTGTTGCGAAAACGCACCGTCCTGTTGAAATGCCGGGATTTGTCCCAGTATGGATGCCAGATAGGCATCAGGTGCCAGAAACTTCAGCTTTTGCGCTTCCTGTAACAAGGCTTTGCGTTCGATCAAGCTATCGAGCACCTGTTTGCGGAAGTCTGCCGTTTCGGAAACCGCCGGGTCGAAGGCAGGTCCCAATGACTCACGCATGCGGTCAGTCTGGGCCTGGACTTCTTGTGCCAGCTCTTGACTTGAAATCCCCACATCGCCGACTTGGGCCACCATACCGCCACTGCCGTCGTCCTTCATGTAGGAATCAACACCGAACAGGGCAAAGGTCACGATGATCAAACCCAGGATCGCTTTGGCCAACCAGCCTTTTGCATGCCTACGAATAGCTTCAAGCACGATCGTCCACTCCAGAAAAAACGTTATCGTGAATTTTCGCGCACTTTGCGCTTCACGTCTCACCAAGTGAGATTAATTAATGCGTTTTATTTTATTGCAGTATCAACAAACGCAGAAATGAAAAAAGGCGAACTTGCGTTCGCCTTTTAAGTGTTGGCGGAGTGGACGGGACTCGAACCCGCGACCCCCGGCGTGACAGGCCGGTATTCTAACCAACTGAACTACCACTCCCTTGCGGCACAAAAAACGTGCGGCTTTTTATTTACTACTGAGTTTCCCTACTGGTGGGTGCTGAGGGGCTCGAACCCCCGACATTCGCCGTGTAAGGGCGACGCTCTACCAGCTGAGCTAAGCACCCGACGAAGACCGAGATTCTACAACCTTTTCACCGATCTTGCCAAACGCTAAATGCATTTTTTATTAATTAACTGCATCCTTCAGGCCCTTGCCAGCGCGGAACTTCGGAACCTTCGCTGCTTTGATCTTGATGGTTGCGCCAGTTCGCGGATTGCGGCCAGTACGAGCTGCGCGCTTACCCACATAAAAGCTGCCGAAACCTACTAGCGTTACCATGTCACCCTTCTTCAGAGCTTTTTTCACGGCTTCAACTGTCGCGTCCAGCGCGCGACCGGCTGCTGCTTTAGAAACATCAGCCGAGTCGGCGATGGCATCAATCAGTTCGGATTTGTTCACGTGTTGTCCCCTTCACTCAAGTGGCACAGGAAAACCCTGTGGGCGCTTTTATAGCAATCCGCAAAACCTTGTGTCAAGCGGTTTTGCGGGCTATTGACAAAAAAATCCCGCGACTGGCGCGGGATTCGAGCGTATTGGCTGACAAACCTCAGTGTTTTAGCGCCGCTGCTGTAGTCTCATCTTCATCTGACACAGCGATTGCAGGGGTCTCGGATTCAGGTTCTTCCGGTAAAGGCTCAGGAACATGTTCCAGTGCCAATTCAAGAACTTGGTCAATCCATTTGACAGGATGAATATCGAGCCTGTTTTTAATGTTGTCCGGAATTTCAGTCAGATCCTTAACATTTTCTTGTGGAATCAAAACTGTTTTAATTCCACCGCGATGTGCGGCTAATAGTTTTTCCTTGAGGCCACCGATCGGCAAAACTTCTCCGCGCAAAGTGATTTCTCCGGTCATTGCGACATCTGCCCGCACGGGAATATTCGTCAGAATCGACACCATCGAAGTGCAAATTGCAACGCCCGCAGAGGGTCCGTCTTTTGGTGTTGCGCCTTCAGGCAGGTGAATATGGATATCGCGTTTCTGGTAAAAGTCTTCGCGAATTCCGAGCTTGCGCGCCCGTGAACGGACAACAGAAAGTGCGGCCTGGATCGATTCCTGCATGACCTCGCCCAACTTGCCCGTGGTCGTCATCTTGCCACGTCCAGGCAAAGATACCGCCTCAATGGTCAGCAACTCCCCGCCCACTTCGGTCCACGCCAAACCGGTAACCTGACCGACCTGATTGTTCTTTTCCGCGATGCCAAAACTGAACCGCTGCACGCCGAGATACTTTTCCAGATTACGCGAGGTGACTGTAATTTTTCTGCTGCTTTTTTTCAACAACAGGGCTTTAACCGCCTTGCGACAAATTTTTGAAATTTCTCGCTCGAGACTGCGCACCCCTGCCTCACGCGTGTAGTAACGCACGATGTCACGGATGGCCGACTCGGCAATAGCGAGCTCACTCTCCTTGATACCGTTCACCTTGAGTTGCTTCTCCACCAAATAACGCTCGGCGATATTGATTTTTTCATCTTCGGTATAACCCGACAAACGAATCACTTCCATCCTGTCCAGCAAAGGTGCTGGCAGATTGAGTGAGTTGGCAGTCGCGACAAACATCACATCAGACAAGTCGTATTCGACCTCGATGTAATGATCCTGGAAAGTATGGTTCTGTTCAGGGTCGAGCACTTCCAATAGAGCTGACGATGGATCGCCACGAAAATCCTGTCCCATTTTGTCGACTTCATCGAGCAGAAACAGAGGATTCCTCACGCCGACCTTTGTCAGGCTTTGCAGGATTTTCCCAGGCATCGAACCTATGTAGGTGCGACGATGGCCGCGGATCTCAGATTCGTCGCGTACACCACCCAACGCCATGCGGACGAATTTGCGATTCGTCGCACGCGCGATGGACTGACCCAGTGAGGTCTTACCTACACCCGGAGGCCCAACCAGGCAAAGAATCGGCGCCTTCACCTTGTCGACCCGCTGTTGCACTGCGAGGTACTCCAGGATGCGCTCCTTGACCTTGTCGAGGCCATAGTGGTCCTGATCCAGAATCTTTTCAGCTTTGGCCAGATCCTTGCTGATCTTGGTTTTCTTTTTCCACGGCAAGCCGACCATCGCTTCAATGTAGCTGCGAATCACGGTGGCTTCGGCCGACATCGGCGACATCATCTTCAGCTTCTTCAACTCGCCCATCGCCTTGGCTTCGGCTTCCTTGGACATGCTGGCCTGCTTGACGCGCTTCTCCAGATCCTCAAGCTCGGCGCCTTCTTCGATGTCGCCCAACTCTTTTTGGATCGCTTTGACCTGTTCGTTCAGGTAGTACTCGCGCTGGCTTTTCTCCATCTGACGCTTGACGCGACCACGGATGCGCTTTTCGACCTGCAGGATATCCAACTCACCTTCCAGCAAACCGAGCAGGTGCTCCAGGCGCTTGTTGACGCCTATCATCTCCAGCACTTCCTGCTTCTGTTCCAGCTTCAGCGGCAGATGGGCAACGATGGTATCGGCCAGACGACCGCCTTCATCAATGCCTGACAGTGAGGTCAGGATTTCTGGCGGAATTTTCTTGTTCAGCTTGACGTATTGGTCGAATTGCGTCAGCAAAGCGCGACGCATCGCCTCGACTTCAACCAGTTCCTCACCCTCAGCAGGCAGGATTTCAGCGCGTGCAGTGAGATGGGTGCCGGTGTCGGTTACATCAATCACACGTGCTCGCTGATTGCCTTCAACAAGCACCTTGACGGTGCCATCGGGCAATTTCAGCATTTGCAACACGGTGGCTACGCTACCGGTATCGTAAAGGTCTTCCGGGGTAGGATCATCCTGCGCGGCCGTTTTCTGGGCTACCAACAGAATGCTCTTGCCGGATTCCATTGAGGTTTCCAGCGCTTTGATCGATTTCGGGCGGCCGACAAACAGCGGGATGACCATGTGTGGAAACACCACCACATCCCTAAGCGGCAACAGCGGCAGATCAATCTGTTCTTTGGATACGTTGTCGCTCATCATGATTTCCTAGTCAGGGTTAAGGAAAAGATGCGCGGCATTCAACCACGCACAACCTTAATTGGGGGGCATAGTTAGAAATTCAAGAAGGCTGACAGTTCCCCATCAGCCTTCGGGGGTCAAGCGCCGGCAGCCAGCGGCTCTTCTCCTTGCTCGGAATAAATCAGCAGGGGTTTGCCTTCGCCGTTTATCAGGTTGCTGTCTACCACCACTTTACTGACGCCTTTCAGGGACGGCAGGTCGTACATGGTATCCAGCAGAGAGTGCTCGATGATTGAACGCAGACCGCGCGCACCGGTACGGCGTGCCAGTGCCCGCTTGGCGATAGCAGCGAGCGCATCTTCGCGGAATTCAAGATCGACACCTTCCATTTTGAACAGTTTTGCAAACTGTTTGGTTAGCGCATTTTTCGGTTCGGTCAGTATCTGCAGCAAAGCGGTCTCGTCGAGTTCGTCCAGTGTTGCCACAACCGGCAAACGACCGACGAATTCCGGAATCAAACCATATTTGATCAAATCCTCGGGTTCCACTTGATGCAGCAGTTCGACATCACGCTTGGTATCGTCAACATTCTTGACCTGCGCACCGAAACCAATGCCGCCTTTTTCGGTACGCCCGCGAATGACTTTTTCCAGCCCGCTGAACGCGCCACCACAGATGAACAGGATGTTGCTGGTATCGACCTGGACAAACTCCTGATTCGGGTGCTTGCGTCCACCTTGCGGCGGCACCGAGGCCGTGGTGCCTTCAATCAACTTTAGCAGGGCCTGCTGCACGCCTTCGCCCGACACATCGCGAGTAATCGAGGGGTTGTCAGCCTTGCGCGAAATCTTGTCGATTTCGTCAATGTAAACAATACCCTGCTTGGCCTTGTCCACATCGTAATCGCATTTCTGCAGCAGTTTCTGGATGATGTTTTCGACGTCTTCACCCACGTAACCGGCTTCAGTCAGGGTGGTGGCGTCAGCAATCACAAAAGGTACGTTCAACAGTCGTGCGAGCGTTTGTGCCAGCAGTGTTTTTCCCGAGCCGGTTGGTCCGATCAGCAATATGTTGCTCTTCGCCAACTCGACCTCATTGGCACCTGCGGTGCCGCTACCCGTGTTATTCCGCAGACGTTTGTAGTGGTTGTATACCGCAACTGCCAACGATTTTTTTGCCTGGGCCTGACCGATCACGTATTGATCAAGTTTGCCGCTGATTTCATGCGGCGTTGGCAAATCCGTGCTCGAGCCCTTCTGGTTGTCAGCCTGCTGGATTTCCTCGCGGATAATGTCGTTGCACAACTCCACGCATTCATCACAGATAAACACTGATGGCCCAGCAATCAGCTTGCGCACCTCATGCTGGCTTTTGCCGCAAAAGGAGCAATAAAGTAGTTTGTCGCTTGAGCCTTTGTCTGCCATGCCGGTTCCTTGCTTAATTGCCAGATGCTTCGATACGGCTGGTCAGTACCTTGTCGACCAAACCATAACTGACCGCGTCGTCTGCACTCATAAAGTTATCGCGATCGGTATCGCGATCTATCACTTCAATGCTTTGGCCAGTGTGTTTGGCCAGCATGTCATTGAGGCGCCCTTTCAAATAAAGAATCTCTTTGGCATGAATGGCGATATCCGATGCTTGCCCCTGAAACCCACCCAGCGGTTGGTGAATCATGACGCGTGAGTTGGGCAGGCAATGACGCTTGCCCTTGGCACCTGCTGTCAACAGGAACGCGCCCATGCTGGCCGCTTGACCAATACAAAGCGTGGATACGTCCGGCTTGATGAACTGCATGGTGTCGTAAATCGCCATGCCAGCCGAAACCGAGCCGCCGGGCGAGTTGATATAGAAAAAGATGTCCTTGTCGGGGTTTTCGGATTCAAGGAACAACATTTGCGCAACCACCAGATTGGCAGTTGAATCGTTCACCGGGCCGACCAGAAAAATGACTCGTTCCTTGAGCAGGCGCGAGTAAATGTCGTAAGCACGTTCGCCCCGGCCACTTTGCTCAACGACCATGGGAACCAGCCCCAAGCCTTGGGGTTCAAAATGCTGGGAATTCGAAATTCCGCGTTCAAAATCAATGTGCATCAGGCACGTCCCATCAGTTCTTCAAAGGAGGTTGTCACGTCTTCCACTTGGGCCTGACCTGCAACCCATGCTACCACATTCTCTTCCAGCGCCAGGGACTCGATCTCCTGCATCCGCTCGGGGCTTTGGTAGTACCACTGCATCACTTGTTCGGGCTCCTCATAGCTTTGCGCCTGTTCCAGTATCAAGGCACGGATCTGTTCTGGTTGTGCCACCAGTTTGTGCGTCTGCACAATTTCAGCCAGGATCAATCCCAAACGCACCCGGCGTTCAGCCTGTCCAGTAAACATATCGGCACTTAACTTCATTGTCTGAACCCCACGCTGCTGCATATCGGCCTCCGTCATGCTACGCAATCGGTCGGTTTCCATCGCTACCAGGCTTTGCGGCAAGTCCAGCGTGCTCTTTTGCAGCAGCAATTCCATGGTCTGCTCTTTCAGCTTCGTCTGTACGCGGCGTTTGACTTCACGCTCCAGATTGGACTTCACTTCAGCCTTCAACGTTTCTACATTACCATCTTCAACACCCAGCGCCTTGGCAAATTCCGCGTCCACGGCCGGCACCACCGGCGCCTGCACCTCCCTGACCTGCACTTCGAAATGCGCTTTTTTGCCAGCGAGCTCCTTGGCAGCGTACTCAGCCGGAAAGGTGAGGTCGAAACCTTTGTTGTCACCCGCCTTGAGGCCGGTCAGGCTTTGCTCGAAATCTTTCAGTAAACGACCTTCGCCGATGACTGCAGCAAAGTCTTCACCCTTGCCCCCTTCAAAAGCCTCGCCATCAACCGTGCCCTGATAATCGAACTTGAGCAGATCGCCTTCAACTGCGGCTTTGTCTACCGTTTCAAAAGTACGACGCTGCTTCTGCAACACTTCCAGAGTCTTCATCACCTCTGCATCACCCAGATCCACGATGGATCGGCTGATTTTTCCGGCGCTCAAATCGTCTATCCTGACTTCAGGATAGACCTCAAAACTGGCGCTGAAAGTCATTTCTGCAGTATCTGTTTGCCCCGCTTTGGGCTCGAAGCGCGGGTAACCCGCAATTTTGAGCTGGTTTTCCTGGATGGCGCTGCCAAAACGTGCCTGTAATGTTTCGCCCAACACCTCCTGGCGCACGCCAGGACCATGCTGACGCGCGACTGCGCCGAGCGGCGCCTTGCCAGGACGGAAGCCATCCATCTTGACGTTACGAGCCAGGCGTTTGAGGCGGCTTTGCACTTCGGTTTCCAGCTGATCCATCGGTACGCTGATATCCAGACGCCGGGCTAGACCTTCGAGAACTTCAAGATTTGCTTGCATGACAATACTTCCTGGCTGAATTGAGTTGATGGGTGTACGACAAAAACCTAATGGTGCGGGAGGGGGGACTCGAACCCCCACGCCTTGCGGCGCTGGAACCTAAATCCAGTGCGTCTACCAATTCCGCCACTCTCGCGGTTTGACCGTAAAACCTGCGACCAATAAGTGTAATATAATCAATACGATGCTGTCACGTCACCCGACCCGGCATCCTAGCTAAGTCTTTATTCCCATTCCTTTTTTTGTTGCCCGGTGCCGGTCGATCACTACGAAAATTTCCCTGTTGCGTCCTGGTTACTGCCAAAACGCTTACGCCGGCCGGTAGAGGCCATCTACCGATTTTCCCGTAGTGCGGACGATATTGCAGACGAAGGTGATGCCCCGTCCTCTGAACGTTTGAGACAACTGACAACCTACCATTTTGAGCTGGATCGCATCGAAAGCGGTGAGATACCGACTGATCCCGTTTTCGGTCCACTGGCCGAAGCCATTCATGCTTATTCCATTCCCATCGCCCCATTTCGCGACCTGCTTTCGGCTTTTGCGCAGGATGTGGAAAAAACCCGTTATGCCAGCTTCGGCGAAGTCATGGATTACTGTCGTCGCTCGGCCAATCCGGTGGGGCGATTAATGCTGCATTTGTATGGTGACCACGATCCACGGCACATAGCTTATTCCGATGCCATATGCAGCAGCCTGCAATTGATCAATTTCTTGCAGGACATTGCGATCGATTTCAAAAAAGACCGCATCTATCTGCCGCAGGACGAACTGGCGGCACACCACGTCAGCGAAACACAGATTGCCGATGGCGACCCCTGCGGTATGTGGAACACGATGATGCTTAAGCAAATCGAACGCACCCGTAAACTCATGCAGGCCGGTGCTCCGCTCGGCAGACAACTCAAAGGCCGCATCGGACTGGAGCTGCGTGTAACCATCCTCGGCGGAGAATCCATCTTGCGTAAACTGCATGCCGATCCCGGCTGTGTATTCCATAACCGTCCGGTGCTGACGAAAAAAGACTGGATCAACATGCTCCGACGCGCGCTCTTTTAATCATGGATGTCCATCAGTATTGTCAGGACCGTGCCGCAGCCAGCGGTTCCAGTTTCTATTACAGCTTTGTCTTTCTGCCACAGGACACACGACGCGCAATCACTGCGTTTTACGCCCTCTGTCGTGAACTCGATGATGTGGTGGATGAATGTCACGAGCGGCAGGTTGCGCAGGCCAAGCTCGACTGGTGGCGCGCTGAAATCGCCCAGTTTGGAGCAGGCGCCCCGACCCATCCGGCAACCTGCGCGCTGTTTGACACGCCACAAGGCCGTAATACGGCGCCGGCGCTGCTACTGGAAATTGTCGATGGCATGGCGATGGATCTCGACCATCTGCGCTATCCCGACTTCAAATCGCTCAATTTATATTGCTACCGCGTAGCAGGCGTAGTGGGCGAAGTTGCAGCTGCCTTGTTCAGCGGCCCGCGCAGCAATGACGACCGTAACATTCGCCGCTATGCGCACGAGCTGGGGCTTGCCTTCCAGCTTACCAACATCATCCGCGACGTGGGCGAGGATGCGCGACGCGGCCGGATTTACCTGCCGCAGGACGAACTGGTCCGCTTTGGCGTGCTTGAAGCCGATATCCTGAAAGGCGTGGATACGCCCGAATTTCAGTCCCTGATGCAGCATCAATTTGAACGCGCCATTGCCTGTTACGACCGCGCGCTCACCGCACTGCCAGTCAATGCCCGTCGCGCACAACGTCCAGGTCTGGTGATGGCCGCTATCTACCGCACCTTGCTGAACGAAATTCAACGCGCCGACTTTCCCGTGTTGCGCGCACGCGTTGCGCTCACCCCCTTGCGCAAGCTGTGGCTGGCCAGCAAAACCTGGTTGTTTCCAGGATGACGGGGTTGAAACAGCCTAGCGTCGCGGTAATCGGTGGCGGCTGGGCGGGATGCACTGCCGCATTGACACTGGCGGAAGCCGGAATCCATGTCACGCTGTTTGAGGCAAGCCGAACGCTGGGTGGCCGCGCGCGCGCAGTCGAAATCGAAGGCCGGATGCTCGACAACGGCCAACATATATTGCTGGGTGCGTATGAACACACGCTGCAACTGATAGCCCGCCTGAGTCCCGCCGCAGCACCTGAAAGTTTGTGGCGACACCCCCTCAATCTTAAGCAGCCACCCGATTTCAGCCTGGCCTGTCCGCGCCTTCCTGCCCCGTTACATTTGCTGGTGGGGTTGCTCAGCGCCCAGGGATTAAGCGGACGTGAGAAGTGGTCCGCCATACGCTGGGCGCATGCGCTACTGCACCAACCGCTCGCGTCCGAACTTCAGACGGTCAGTCAACTCACCCGTTCCCAGCCCGAAACGCTGAATCGACTGTTGTGGCATCCACTTTGCGTATCTGCGCTCAACACCCCGCCGGAAATAGCCAGCGCCGTGGTTTTCCGTGATGTTATCCGGGCAGCCTTCGGCGGCCGCAATCATCACAGCGACCTGCTGCTGCCACGACGCGACCTGACGGCACTACTGCCAGCGCCCGCCGCTGCACGCCTGATCGAGCTCGGCGGGTCCGTTCGCCTGTCCAGCCGCGTAAGCAGCCTTGAGGCCGCATCGGATGCCATCACATTGAGCTTGCGCGATGAGTCAGCCACTTTTAGTCACGCCATCCTGGCCACTGCCCCGCAGCATTTGTCAGGATTAGTCGCCTCCATTTCCGCACTCGAACCCTTGGTGCGCGACGTCTCCACCTATCATTACCAACCCATCGCTACGGGCTATGTCCAGTACGATCCGGCGTTTCAACTCACTCACCCCCTATTCGCTTTGGCAGATGGCCCTGCCCAGTTTGTCTTCGACCGCGGCCAAAGTCATGGGCAGTCAGGTTTGCTGGCGTTTGTTGCCAGCGCTGCAGAAAACCTGTCGCCAGAATGGCTGGATCAGGCAGAATCCCAACTGCAAAGCATCGCGCGACCGGGCTCACCGCATTGGCGTAAAAGTATTGTGGAGAAACAAGCCACGTATAGCTGTGTCCCCAACATGGCACGCCCCGATGTTTGCACTGCGCATCCGCGCATATTTCTGGCGGGCGATTACACCGCTGGCCGCTACCCCGCGACACTCGAAAGTGCAACACAGAGCGGAGTACAATCGGCCGGCGCATTACTTAGGCAGCTATGAAAGATTACCTCCCCCGTTCTGACCTGCTTGCAGGTCGTGTCATTCTCGTTACCGGTGCCAGTTCGGGCCTGGGGCGTTCCGCCAGTCTGGTCTACGCGCGTCATGGTGCCACCGTGGCCTTGCTCGCTCGCGATGCTGACAGACTGGAAATGGTTTACGACGAAATCGTCGCCTCGGGCGGCGCTGAGCCAGCCATGTTTCCTTACGACCTGGCTGCCGCCGACGACCGCAGCCTGGAAACGCTGGCAGGTACGATTGCCCATCATCTGAAGCGGCTCGATGGCGTGCTTCACAGCGCGCATCATTTTTACAACCTGACCCCGCTGGAGCTGCAAACACTGGAACAATGGCAAACCCTGATGCGGGTCAATTTAATTACGCCATTTGCGCTGACGCGTGCCTGCTTGCCGCTCTTGAAACAGGCGCCTGATGCTTCTGTCATCTTTACAGGCGAAACCCACGGCCATCATCCCAGCGCTTACTGGGGCGGCTACGCAGTGGCCAAGTCCGGTCTTGAAGCCCTCACTCGAATTTGGGCAGACGAGCTCACTTCCAATGAAGCGTTACGCGTCAACACCCTGATTCCCGGTCAGGTTGCAACCACCCTGCGCACGCGCACTCACCCGGGGCTTTCCCCCGAAACGCTGACCCACATCGACGCATTGATGCCCTGGTATCTGTATTTGATGGGGGAAGACAGTCGTTCCGTTCGCGGCCAAATTATCGAATGTCAGCCCTGATCCTGCTCCTTCCATGAAAATCGGTCGCTACGAAGTCCTCGACGAAATCGGTCATGGTGCAATGGGTACAGTCTGGCGTGCGCGCGACCCGCTGATCGAACGTACGGTTGCGATCAAAACCGTGGCCATCGCACAACTCCGTCAGGATGATGCCGGCGCTGAAACACGCTTTTTACGCGAAGCGCAAAGTGCAGGCCGGTTGTCACATCCGAATATCGTGACCATTTTCGATGTGGGCGAAACCGACGAACTCGCTTACATCGCCATGGAACACCTCCCTGGTGCAACCTTGCGCGACGTCATGAACAACGGTCCCATGCCACTCGACCTGGCGCTCGATACCACACTGCAAATGGCCGAGGCGTTGGCGTTTGCCCACGAGCACGGCGTCATCCATCGCGATGTCAAACCCGCCAATGTCGTTGTCACGGGTCGCAATGGACGCATCAAACTGACTGACTTCGGAATCGCACACCTGACCAATAGCGGCCATACCCTGGCCGGACAAATGCTCGGGTCGCCCCGCTACATGTCACCCGAACAAGCGATGGGACGTGAAGTGGAGGGTCGCTCAGATATCTTCTCGCTGGGCGCAGTGCTTTATGAAATGCTGACCGGGCAATATGCATTCGACGGCGATAGCCTGCCGTCCATTGTCTATCGGGTGATACATGAACCTCCCGCCCCGGCATCCACCTTTCGCCCCAATCTGCGTACCGAACTGATTGATCTGCTCACACGCATGCTTCACAAGGACCCCAACGCCCGGCCGGATGCCCGCACGCTTGTCAATGATCTCCACACGTTGGCTGCGAACATGGCACGCAAACCCGAAAAGTTACCCAGCAACAAGGTCTCCCGCTTGTTGCCTGCGCTGGCGTTTGGAACACCCTTTGGCGTATTTGTATTGATCGGGCTCGGGATCATTGTGATAGAGCACTTCATCGAGAAGCCTCTGACAGCAATTCAAACCACGCAAAACACACGCACTCCGAAGGCAAGTGCAACATCAACTCAAGGTCCGTCACAATCCGAAGACAGCTTGCCTGACGCTAGCACGGGTCCGAAGCAATCAAACCCGATAAAAGCGGATGCCTACTTGCTCGGCCTCGACAAAAAACTGGTTGAATTGCGCATCAAGCGCACAGAACTACTTCTGGAATACACCGAACAATATCCCGATGTCGTACAAATTGATCGTCAGCTTGAACAACTGCAGGATGAACGTCGCAGACACGTGCGTCAATTGCAGAAAAACCAGAAAAACCGAACTGAACTGAACCGAACTGAACTGAACTGAACTGAACTGTACTGTACTGTACTGTACTGTACTGTACTGTACTGTACTGTACTGTACTGTACTGTACTGTACTGAAATGAAATGAAATGAAATGAAATGAACTGAAATGAAATGAACTGAAATGGACGCCCCATGAATTCATAGGGCGTCCAGTTAGCGAAGCTGATCCAACCGGTATATCAAAGCGTATTACCAGTTGGTTTCGCGTTCGGCTGTAGCGGAAACCTTGTGAATACTGAGGTCGGCGCCATTGAATTCCGCTTCTGCATCCAGCCGCAGGCCCACAAACTGCTTCAGTACGCCATACACCACCAGACTGCCAACCAGTGCCACGACTACACCACCCAGCGTGCCTATCACTTGCGATGCCAGGCTGACGCCGCCCATTCCGCCCAGCGCCTTGGCGCCGAAGATGCCTGCGGCAATGCCGCCCCAAGCACCGCATAATCCATGCAGCGGCCACACGCCGAGCACATCGTCGATTTTCCAGCGGTTCTGCGTCACCATAAACATCCAGACAAACAGCGCACCGGCAATCACACCGGTGGCCAGTGCACCCAGCGGATGCATCAGGTCAGACCCGGCGCACACTGCTACCAGACCGGCCAGCGGGCCGTTGTGGATGAAACCCGGGTCATTGCGGCCAATCACCATGGCCGCCAGCGTGCCGCCCACCATCGCCATCAGAGAATTCACGGCCACCAAACCGGATACCGCTTCAATCAGTTGCGCCGACATTACATTGAAGCCGAACCAGCCTACCGTGAGAATCCATGCGCCCAATGCCAAAAACGGGATGTTTGACGGGGGGTGTGCCGAGACCATGCCGTCTTTGTTGTAGCGGCCACGACGCGCACCCAGCAGCAGCACCGCAGGCAGGGCTATCCACCCCCCCATTGCGTGCACCACGACCGACCCGGCAAAGTCGTGAAAACTGGCTCCAAATGTCAACGCCAACCAGTCCTGAATGCCGTAATTACCGTTCCAGACGATGCCTTCAAAGAACGGGTAAACCAATCCAACCAGCGCAAACGTGGCAGCCAATTGAGGATTGAAGCGCGCACGCTCGGCAATACCGCCCGACACGATCGCCGGAATGGCTGCCGCAAAGGTCAGCAGGAAAAAGAATTTGACCAGATCGTAGCCATTTTTTGCTGACAGCACTTCAGCACTGGAAAAGAAGCTGACGCCATAGGCCACGCTGTAGCCAATGAAGAAATAGGCAATCGTGGAAACCGAAAAGTCGGTGATTATTTTGACCAGAGCATTGACCTGGTTTTTCTTGCGGACCGTACCCAGTTCCAGAAAGGCAAATCCGGCATGCATGGCCAACACCATGATGCCTCCCAACAACACAAACAATACATCACTGCCCGTTTTCAACGATTCCATGCAACGCTCCCCATTAGATGGCGCTGTTTATCAGCAATTAATGTACCAAACACCTATGTGTTTGATATGGAAGGCAAGTGCGTATAAACAATTTCTGAAAATGCCCCATATCAGGGCATTGCTTGAATTTGCGCCCTAATTTAGTACGCTACTTGGGGTGATCGGGGTCGGGTGTTGCCACGTCTGGTTCGGTAGCGCTTGGCTGGCTGGATTCAGACTCGCCCGCTTCGATGCGATCGAACTCGTCATCCATCTCGGACTCACTCATTGGCATGTAATCCGCCCCCTCTTTTGGCTTGGGTTTGGTAATCATCGATGCGACGAGGATGCCCAGTTCATACAGAAACCACATTGGGATAGCGAGCATGAACTGGGAAATCACGTCGGGCGGCGTAAAAATCGCACCGATGACAAAGGCCCCGACAATGACGTAAGGACGAATCTCACGCAGCTTCTCAACCGAAACCATGCCCATCTTGACCAGCAACACCACTGCAACCGGAACCTCAAACGTAAGGCCAAATGCCATGAACAGGGTCATCACAAAATCAAGATATTTGCCAATGTCTGTCATCACCGCCACCCCCTCTGGGGCGACTCCGACGATAAATCCGAACACAATCGGAAATACCAGGAAGTAAGCGAACGACATTCCCAGTAAAAAAAGAATCACACTGGCAACCACCAGTGGCACGCCGATGCGCCTTTCATGCTGATACAGGCCTGGTGCTACAAATGCCCACGCCTGATAGAACACCCATGGCATGGCCAGTAAAAACGCGGCCATCATCGTCACCTTTATCGGCACAAAAAATGGCGTGGTGACTTCAGTAGCGATCATCTGGCCGCCCTTGGGCAAGGCGGCCAGCATGGGCTGGGCTAATAGCGCGTAGATATCTTGCGCCCATGGAAACAAGGCAATAAAAATGATGACCACTGCCAACACTGCGCGCAGCAAGCGATTCCGCATTTCGATGAGATGCGAGACAAAGGAGTTTTCAGTATCACTCATGCGGATTTTCCAGCGGGGTCACTGTCTGCCGTTTCGATGATGGCAACGGGTGCTGAGGGTTTATTCTGATCGGGCTCTTCGAGCGACAGGCTTTGCTGGGGGCTCACTTCAACTTTACGTGGTGTCACCTGAGGCTCACTGAGTGGAGGCATTTCATCGTCATCCGCAACGGACGATACCGCCTTACCCAGGCTGTTCGTTTCTTCACGTAGATAATCATCAACCACGGAGGTCTGCTGCTTGATATCGGTCACGGATGACTCTACCGACTGCTTGAACTCCTGGCCGGCACGCTTTAATTCGTCAAGATCGATTTCGCGACTGATATCGGATTTCACATCCGAGACGTAGCGCTGCATACGGCCATATAAATGACCAAACGTGCGCGCAACTTTGGGCAGACGTTCTGGGCCGATGACGATCAGCGCAACAACGCCGATCATGAGGAGTTCTGTAAAACCGATATCAAACATGTCAGGTCAGGGCGCGGAAGGAGCGGTTAATCTATTGCAACCCTATCCTTCCACCCCTAGTCTCAGGAGTGGTGTTTGTCCTTGACCTCAACGTCTATGGTATGCCCGTCTTCTTCGGTTTTATCACCGAGTTTGTTCGTATTTTCCTTCATACCCTCTTTGAAACCTTTGACAGCGCCACCCAGATCGCTACCGATGTTACGCAGTTTCTTGGTGCCAAAAATCAGCAGCACAACAACCAGCACAATCAGCCAATGCCAAATGCTAAAGCTACCCATGGTAATTCTCCTTATGAATTAATTTTATGCGCGGGAGCGGGCTCGCCCCCACCAAATACATGAACGTGAATATGGAAGACTTCCTGTCCGCCGCCACGACCCGTGTTGATCAAGGTCTTGAAGCCGGTATCGAGCCCCAGTTCCTTGGCCAGCTTCGGTGCCAACAGCAGCATCTTGCCGAGCAGGCCTGCATGCTCAGGAGCGCAATCCGCCAGTGATGCGATATGCAGTTTCGGAATAATCAGGACATGCACCCGCGCGAACGGATGAATATCGTGAAACGCCAGCAACGCATCGTCTTCGTAAACCTTGTTGCACGGCAACTGCCCTGCCGCAATTTTGCAAAAAATGCAGTCACTCATGTCGATTCGCCTTTTCTGTCAAACCAGACAAGCCTTCACGGCGCGCCAGTTCGTTCAGCACATCTGCCGGCTTCAAACCCTTGTGCGCCAGCAGCACCAGGGTATGGAACCACAAATCAGCGACTTCGTAGATGATCTTTTCGTTCTGGTCGTCCTTGGCCGCCATCACGGTCTCGGTCGCTTCTTCGCCGATTTTTTTCAGGATGGCATCGGTGCCCTTGGCATACAGCTTGGCCACGTAGGAATTCTCCGCGGAGGCCGATTTGCGGGCTTCCAGGGTTTCTGCGATGCGGTCGAGAATATCGCTCATTTGCTATAGATCTCAGCCGGGTCTTTGATGACTGGGGTGGTGGCGACCCAGCGATCACCGTCCAGTTTCTGGAAAAAGCAGGAGCGTCGTCCTGTATGGCAGGCGATCCCGCCTATTTGTTCAATTTTCAGCAACACCACGTCATTGTCGCAGTCCAGACGGATTTCACTGACGTTCTGTACATGCCCAGATTCTTCACCTTTGCGCCACAACTTGTTGCGCGAACGGGACCAGTACACACCCCGCAACGTACGCGCTGTCTCTTCCAGTGCCTCGTGATTCATCCACGCCACCATCAGGATTTCACCCGTGGATGCGTCCTGCGCGATAGCCGGTACCAGGCCATGTGCATCCCATTTGACGGCGTCGAGCCAATCGCTCACAAACGCACCTCGATGCCATGCTGCTTCATGTAGCGCTTGGCTTCTTCGATACCGTGTTCGCTGAAGTGAAAAATGCTCGCGGCCAGCACTGCATCGGCGCGGCCTTCTTTGACGCCATCGACCAAATGTTGCAGATTACCCACACCCCCACTGGCGATGATCGGTATATCCACCGCATCGGAAATCGCCCGCGTCAGCTCCAGGTCGAACCCGCTCTTGGTGCCATCACGATCCATCGAGGTGAGCAGCAGTTCGCCCGCGCCATAGGCTTCCATTTTCCTGGCCCACTCAATGGCATTGAGCCCAGTGGCCGTCCGGCCGCCGTGGGTGAAGACTTCCCAATGGTCGCCGACGCGCTTGGAATCAATGGCCACCACGATGCACTGGTTGCCGTAGCGGTCGGATGCATCCTTGACCAACTGCGGATTGGTGACCGCAGAGGTATTGATGCTGACCTTGTCGGCGCCTGCGTTCAACAAACGCTGAATATCGGCCACGACACGCACGCCGCCACCGACCGTGAGTGGAATAAACACTTCCGAAGCGACGGCTTCAATGATGTGCAAAATCAGGTCACGGTTATCCGATGAGGCGGTGATATCGAGAAACGTCAGCTCGTCCGCGCCTTCATCGTTGTAGCGGCGCGCGATTTCGACCGGGTCGCCGGCGTCTTTCAGCTCAACAAAATTGGTGCCCTTGACCACACGGCCATTGGTGACGTCGAGACAGGGAATGATGCGTTTGGCTAGCATGTCTGTTGATTCCGGATCAAACCCCGAACACGCCGCCGGCAAGTTCGTCGGCCAGCTTTTGCGCTTGCGGGAAATCAAGCGTGCCCTGGTAAATGGCTCGACCGGTAATCGCGCCAATAATGCCATCTTTGGCCACCACGGACAGCGCTTTGACATCGTCAAGATTGGTCACACCGCCGCTGGCAATCACGGGGATCGACAGGGCTTGCGCCAACCGCTGGGTGGCTTCGATGTTGACGCCGCTCAGCATGCCATCGCGGCCAATGTCTGTGTAGATGATGGCTTCCACGCCGTAGCCTTCGAAACGCTTGGCCAGATCGATCACGTCATGACCAGTAATCTTGGACCAACCCTCAACCGCAATCTTGCCCTCCTTGGCGTCCAGCCCGACCATCACATGGCCAGGAAAGGCATCGCAGGCTTCGTGCAGAAAACCGGGGTTTTTAACCGCGGCAGTACCAATGATGACGTAGCGCACGCCGTCGTCGAGATAGCGCTCGATGGTGGCAAGGTCACGAATACCGCCGCCAAGTTGCACCGGCATGTCGTCACCCACAGCCGCCACGATGGAACGGATCGCCGCATCGTTGATGGGTTTGCCCGCAAACGCACCGTTAAGGTCGACCAGATGCAAGCGTCGCGCGCCCAGGTTTTTCCAGTGCAGCGCCATCGCCGCAGGATCTTCGGAAAAGACAGTGGCACTGTCCATTTCGCCTTGTTCCAGGCGCACGCAGTGGCCGTCTTTAAGGTCGATCGCAGGAATTATTAGCATGGCAATACAGTAAAAAAGTTAAGCGCAGGCAGCGCCGGTCATATCACAAGCGGATTCGGTTTCGCCTGGATTCCAGGTTACAAAATTGCCCAGCAACGTCAATCCGTCGTTACCGCTCTTTTCCGGATGAAACTGGACAGCAAAAATATTGTCGGTGGCCACCGCGCAGGTGAACGGGAACGGGTAATGCGAAAACCCGGCGATCACATCCGGCGATGTCGGCTGCACGAAATAACTGTGCACGAAGTAAAAGCGTGCGCCTTCTTCAATACCCACCCACATTGGATGAGGGGCTGCCTGATGAACGTTGTTCCAGCCCATGTGAGGCACTTTCAACTTATCCCCAGCCGAGTCAACCATCGCTTCATGCGGAAAACGCTGCACGGTGCCGGGCAAAATCCCCAGACAGTCGGCATCGCCTTCCTCACTGTGTTCGAACAACACTTGCAAGCCCATGCAAATGCCCAGAAACGGTTTGCTGTGGGCCGCGTCGATGATCACCTGGCGTAACCCGCGCGCATCGATCTCACGCATACAGTCAGGTGCAGCGCCCTGCCCCGGAAAAACGACACGACCGGCCTCGGCGATTACGACGGGGTCGGACGTCACCACTACGCTGAGCGCGGGTGCAACATGCTCAATCGCTTTAACGACCGAACGCAAGTTGGCCATGCCGTAATCGATGACGGCAATATCAACACTCACAGGGAACCCTTCGTCGAAGGTAAAACATCCCCCATGCGCAGATCGGCTTCAACAGCCATGCGCAGCGCCCGGCCAAACGCCTTGAAAATGGTTTCGGCTTGATGGTGAGCATTAATTCCGCGCAGGTTGTCGATGTGCAATGTGACTCCCGCGTGATTAATGAAGCCGCGGAAAAATTCGAGAAACAGGTCAACGTCGAAGTCACCGATGCGCGCACGTGTGTAATCGACGTGATACTCCAACCCTGGCCGACCCGACAAATCAATCACCACACGGGACAGTGCTTCGTCGAGTGGCACGTAAGCATGGCCGTAGCGACGGATGCCCCGCTTGTCGCCCAATGCCTGTGCGAAAGCTTGGCCCAGCGTAATACCCGTATCCTCAACCGTGTGGTGGGCATCGATGTGCAAATCCCCTTTGGCCTGGATATCCAGATCAATCAGGCCGTGGCGCGCGATCTGGTCGAGCATGTGGTCAAGGAACGGCACGCCGGTGGCGAGCGTGCTGACGCCGGTGCCATCAAGATTAAGGCTGACCGAGATCTGGGTTTCCAGGGTATTGCGGGTAACTTGGGCGGTGCGCATGGCGTTTGAGTTTAAGTCTGTAATAGGATTCTAGCAGGCCACAATCGCTTTCAACGCGTCGACCAGCGCTTTACATTGCGTATCGGTGCCGACGGTGATGCGTAAAAACGGCGCAATGCGTGCTGGGGTGCGGAAATGACGCACGATAATACTGCGTTCACGCAAGGCTGCGGCCAAATCTGCGCCACTGTGGTTGGAATGCCGCGCAAAAATAAAATTGGCTTCCGAAGGCAGTATGTCGAAACCCAACGCAGACATGGCTGCCACCAGCCGTGTACGGCTTGCCACGACTTTCGCGCAGATGTCCTCGAAGTAGGCGTGATCCTGGATTGACGCCAGTGCACCGGCCTGGGCAAAGCGATCAAGCGGATAGGAATTGAAACTGTCCTTCACCCGATTCAGGGCCTCGATAAGATGTGGCTGTCCAATGGCATAGCCGACCCTCAGGCCTGCCAGTGCGTGCGACTTGGACAAGGTACGCGTCACCAGCAACTGCGGATAACGTGCAACCAACGCCACCGCTGATTCGCCACCAAAATCGATATACGCCTCGTCGATCACGACGACCGAATCGGGATTTCCAGCAAGCAGACGCTCAAGCTCACTCTGGGCCAGCAGACACCCGGTCGGCGCGTTGGGGTTGGGGAAAATCACCCCGCCGTTGGGCGTCAGGTAGTCGTCAACGGATATCTCGAACGATTCATTAAGCGGGATCGTTTGATAGGCTATTTCATATAATCCGCAATACACCGGGTAAAAGCTATAGGTGATATCGGGGAACAGGATCGGTTGATCGTGCTTAAGCAATGCCATGAATGCATGCGCCAGCACTTCATCAGAGCCGTTTCCTACAAAAACCTGATCGGCGGTGACCCCATGGAGTGCAGCAATACCCGCGCGCAACCGATCAGAGCCAGGATCCGGATACAGCCGCAAAGTCTCCGCGGCCTCTGCACGCACCGCCTCCAATACCCGCGGACTGGGCCCGTAGGGATTCTCATTGGTGTTGAGCTTGACCAGATTGGCCAGTTTGGGCTGTTCGCCCGGCACATAGGGCGTCAGGCCGTTCACCACGGCGCTCCAATATTGACTCATAATCTGGCGCGGCTCATTCAGGGCGCAAACGATATTCGGCAGAACGCGCATGCGCCTGCAAGCCTTCACCATAGGCCAGCGTGGCGGCAATCTTGCCCAATGTCTGCGCACCGGCCTGCGACACATGGATCAGGCTGGTGCGCTTCTGGAAGTCATACACGCCCAACGGCGATGAGAAGCGCGCGGTACGCGAAGTCGGCAACACGTGATTCGGCCCGGCACAATAATCGCCCAGGGCCTCGCAGGTGTGCTTACCCATGAATATCGCGCCAGCGTGGCGCAGCTTGGGCAGCAGTGCATCGGGGTCGGCTATCGACAGTTCAAGGTGTTCGGGTGCAATCGAATTCGAGATTGTTGCCGCGTCATCGAGATCGCGCGTCTTGATCAGCGCACCACGATTGGTCAGTGAGGTGCGGATCACTTCGCTGCGCGGCATCTCGTCGATCAGTTTATCGATTGCCGCAGCCACCGCGTCGAGATAGGCCGCGTCGGGCGATAGCAGGATCGACTGCGCCATTTCATCGTGCTCAGCCTGCGAAAACAGGTCCATCGCCACCCATTCAGGCGGCGTGTTGCCATCGGCAATCACCAGAATTTCCGACGGGCCGGCGATCATGTCGATTCCCACAGTGCCGAAGACCCGGCGTTTGGCCGCAGCCACGTACGCATTGCCGGGACCGACGATTTTGTCGACCTGCGGAATCGTCTGCGTGCCATAAGCCAGTGCCGCCACCGCCTGTGCGCCGCCGATGGTGAACACACGGTCGACCCCGGCAATAGCGGCCGCTGCCAGTACCAGTTGATTGTGTTCGCCGCCTGGCGTTGGTACCACCATGATGAGTTCGCCCACACCTGCTACCTTGGCCGGCATGGCATTCATCAGAACCGACGAGGGATATGCCGCCTTGCCACCCGGAACATACAAGCCAACGCGATCAAGCGGCGTGATTTTCTGGCCCAGTACGGTGCCGTCGTCCTCGGTATAGGTCCACGATGCCTGAGTTTGCTTTTCGTGATAGCGGCGCACGCGGTCCGCCGCGGCTTCCAGCGCCTGGCGTGTGTCAGCCGGCAACTGTACAAGGGCAGCCTGCAACTGGGCTGGGGTCAATTCAAGACTGGCGAGCGAAGCCGCTGGCAAACGGTCGAAACGCTCGGTGTATTCGAGCACGGCAGCATCACCCCGCGTTTTCACGTCATGCAGTATCCCGACAACCGTCTGTTCAATCGCAGCATCGGCGGCATCGTCAAATTGCAATAAACGGGTGAGACGGGCCTGGAAATCAGGCTGCATGCTATCGAGTCGGGTGAGCGTAAGCACAGGGGAATCCATCTCCAAAAAACTGAAATAGATTGTACCGTTTTTTAATGCTTCACCGCGCCCGGCTTGGCCTGCCTATACGGCAACCATACCCATTCCGGAAATTAGACAAAGTCCAGATTGCTGATTATCATGAGCCTCATGCATTACACGCGCGACAACATGGCCGGCCTATTACGGGGTCACGACATCAATCCGACCCACCAGCGGATCGAGATTGCACACGCGCTGTTTTCACGACAGGAACACCTTTCGGCCGATCAGGTGATGGCGATCGTCAACACCCGTCACTCCGAAACATCCAAGGCCACGGTTTACAACACGCTCAAGCTGTTTTTGGAAAAAGGCCTGGTCCGCGAAGTCATCGTCGACCCCAGCAAGGTGTTTTTCGACCCCAACACCACGCCCCATCACCATATTTATGAAGTCGACAGCGGCAAGCTGTCTGATATCGATGCCGAGCATGTTCATATCTCCGGCCTGCCCCCGTTGCCCGACAACATGGTGACCGAAGGCATCGACCTCATCGTGCGTGTTCGTCGCAAAGCCTGATTTCTCCACCCGTCAATGAAGCGGGTTCACATTGCCGCCACCCTGCTCGACGCCCAACTGGCCGTTGACGCACTGTCCAGCCTGGGGATTGTTACACATATTTTCAATGCCAATGCCGCCGGCGCGTTGGGCGAAGTGCCGTTCATGCAGGCCCAACCCGAAATCTGGGTGGATGACGACTCGCAGGAAACCTCCGCACGTGAAGCCCTGGCGGGTTTGCATAACGCCCCTCCACGCGACGAAAAAAAATGCCCGCATTGTGGCGAGCACAATCCGGGCAATTTCTTGAGTTGCTGGCAATGCGGGTGGGCCTTGCCAGACTAAGCCCCCCTGAATCAGGGCGACGTTATCGGTTCTTTCAGCGCATCGAGATGAGTTTGATACTGGCGTGCAAAAATTCTCTCGAGTTCATCGATCGCCTCTAACGCTGTCACGCCATGAATCAAATGGCGTGTCATTTGTGCAGATGCCTCATTAAAAATCTGGTTACGTTCCAGCATTGGATACGTCTGCATCAAACGTTGTATGGCCTTGACTACACTTTCTTTCTCAGGGCGAGGAATCGGCAAAGGCTCACTCGGCATGGTCACCGAAATGTCAGCGCCCTCTTTAGCGGCCAGAAACTCGGCATACTCAAGTAGCGCTTGTTGCCGGGTTTCCGACAAACTCCTGAAAATGGATACCAGCCGCTTGCTGTCTCGCATCAACGAACGCGTCCCTTGACGGGACGCTTCATCGGAATCACATCGGCGTTGCATTGCTGAAACTTGTTATCAACAAAGGTAATAAAGGCATCCAGCAGTTTGCTGCGGAATTTTTCCGGCGCATACACCATTGTCAGCTCCCGCGTCAGTCGGGGCACCAATGGCACAGCGACCAGCGTGCCGAGCTGAATTTCCTTGTTTACCGTCGATGCCGACATGATGGCCACGCCAAGATTGGCCTCGACCGCGCCCTTGATGGCCTCACGACTCCCAAGTTCCATCTCGACATGCAGGTCGTCCGGGTTGACACCATTGTCCCTGAAGAAATCATCAACAACTTCGCGCGTACCCGATCCATGCTCTCTCGATACATAGGGTTGATCGGCAATTTCACGGGCTTTCACACTCGGACGCGAGGCCAGTGAATGATTGGGGGCGCAAATCATCACCAATTCATCTTCACAGCACGCCAAGGTGGTTAGATTGGGATTGTGTGAGGGCGCCTCGATCAGCCCGACGTCGAGCGAATGGTCTGCAACTTTCGCAGCGACTGTTTCAGAGTTGGCCACGGTAAGCTGTGCCTGAACCTGCGGGAAGCGCTCCTTGAATTCACCCAGGATGCGGGGCAACAGATATTCGGCAATCGTGGTTGATGCGCCGATCATCAATGGGCCGGTCACCTGACCGGTCAACTCACCGACTCGTGCCTCCATCTCGCCGGTCAAGGCCAGAATGCGTTCAGCGTAACCCAGCACCAGATCGCCCACTGGCGTCATCGAAATTCTGCCGTGGCTGCGCTCGAACAGTCGTGTGTTGAAATGCTCTTCCAATTGTTTGACCTGAAAGGTCACCGCTGGCTGAGTCATATATAGGATATCTGCAGCCTTGGTAAAGCTGAGCTGTCTGGCTACGGTGTAGAATACTTGAAGCCTGCGGTCAGCCATAAATTCCCACTCCGGGGTCATAAAGACAATTATTCAACCACAAACCTGCCCGTGTTGAAACCTGCTCAATTCCAACTCCTTGTATTCGCGGACCTTTCGACAACGCTTTGTCGTCTCTCCGATGCCAACCCCCGCCAACACTAGATTGGCCGAAAAATGAACCGTGCGTTTTACACCATTCTGTGGGCACAGTTTCTATCCGCATTGGCTGACAATGCCCTGCTTTTTGCTGCAATTGGTTTGCTACTGTTCTTTTCGGCGCCAGAGTGGTTTTCACCCCTGCTACAAACTGTCTTTGTCGTCGCCTATATCGCACTGGCGCCCTTGGTCGGACCGCTTGCCGACGCAATCCCCAAGGGACGCGTCATGCTGATTGCCAATACGGTCAAATTTGTGGGCTGCCTCACCATGCTGGCCGGCCTGCATCCGCTCCTGGCCTATTCCATCGTGGGTGTCGGCGCCGCCATGTATTCGCCCGCAAAATACGGCATCCTCACCGAACTGCTTCCGCCCGAAAAACTCGTTATCGCGAACAGCTGGATGGAGGGCACCACGGTGGCCGCCATCGTGCTCGGCGCGATCATCGGCGGTGCGCTCATCAATCCGCAACTGGCCGAGGGCATCCTGGTCAATATGGGCCTGGACAGCCGTCTCATCGCCCCAAAATTCGCCATCGTAGCCATCACCAGCCTTTATCTGGCTGCAGCTTTCGCCAATCTGTTTATCCCGCGGCTGCCGATCGACCACAAACTGCCCAACAAATCGCCGCTGTATATCCTTTATGACTTTTGGCACAGCTTCAAGCTGTTGTGGCGCGACCCCCTCGGCCAGGTTTCACTCGCCGTCACGACGTTGTTCTGGGGTGTTGGTGCGACGCTACGGTTGCTCATCATCGCCTGGGCCGCACTCAACCTGAACTACGGTCTCGACCAAGCCACCCAGCTCACCGCAGCGACCGCATTTGGCATCGCCATTGGTTCGATCCTGGCCGGCAAATATGTTCGTTTGCAAAGTGCAACCCGTGTGCTGCCTGCCGGCATTATTCTGGGATTTGTGCCGATCGCGCTGATCTGGGTGCAAAGCCTCGTCCCAGCCTTGCTTTTATTAACGCTAGCGGGGGCGCTGGCAGGCTTTTTCGTGGTGCCAATGAATGCCCTGTTGCAACACCGCGGGCATCTGCTGATGGGTGCAGGCCACTCAATTGCCCAGCAAAACTTCAACGAAAACATCAGCATCCTGATATTGACGGGTGCCTACGCGTTGATGGTGCGAGCCGACTGGCATATCCACACCATCATCTGGGTATTTGGTTTATTTATCAGCAGCGTGATGACTGCCATCTGGCTACGTCATCGCAACGACGTGGTGCTCTGAGTTAACGACGCATTCTAACAAGCGCATGCGCCTGATTTAGCCTGCGACAGCTTGGTTGACTGGAGGTGATTTCGCCAACGGCGCAGGCCGCCCAATGTGGAATCCCTGCGCATGAGAAAAACCCAGTGCCGTCACCCTGTCAAGCAACGCCTCGGATTCGATGCCCTCGGCCACCAGCTTGTAGCCGGCGTCCTTGATCAAGCGTGCCAGATCCTCGACAAAGACGGCCTGACGACCCGGCACCTCAAGACTGCGCACCATGGAAATATCGAACTTCACCAGATCCACCGGCATGCTGGATAGATAACGCAAAGAAGAGTAGCCGCTACCAAAGTCATCGAGTGCAATCACAAAGCCCGCCTTGCGCAGGCGGTTGAGGTTGGCCGAGGCCTGGGCAATCTGCGTAATAAGCGAAGTTTCCGTCACTTCCAGCACCAGCTTTATCTTTGACAGCATCGGCGCAAACTGCAACAGCTTTTCGGTCACCCGGGCGTTGACAATGCCAGGCCCTGAAACATTAAGCGATACTCCAATCCCCGCAGGAACCAAACCCGCTTCCAGATCACGGCGTATCCGTTCCAATACAGCCAGATCAAACTCGCATTCCAGCCCACGAAACTCTACGACCGGGAAAATATTGGAAGGCATGATCAGGCCATGCTCGCCCCGAATACGCACCAGGGCTTCGTAGTATTCAATCTGCAGCGAAGGCAAAGCCAGCACCGGCTGATAATGCATTTCCAGCTGATCTGGATCAGCCATCGCTTCGTAGACTGCGCTGGTTTCAGCGTTGGAGACCACCGCCTCCTGGCCCCCACCCATCTCCGGCGTATAAACGGAAATCTTGTTCTGTCCCGGACGTTTGGCGTAATACATCGCAATATCGGCCTGGCGATGCAGCAGTTGCAGGTCATCCTCCTGAGCGGCCACCAGAGTGGAAATCCCCACGCTGATGCGGACGGGTTCCCGAACCCAATAGGCACTAAAGTCGTGTTGCAAAACCTGTTCCATGCAACGCTCCACCACTTGTCTGGCGCGCTCCATGTCGGCGGATAGAAGTATCGTCGCAAATTCGTCCCCTCCCAATCGATACAGACGGTCACCGGATCTCAGTGCGCTCTGCAGCGATTCGGCCAGGCCCTGCAACACCTGGTCCCCTACCTGGTGCCCATAGGTGTCATTGATGGCTTTAAAGTGATCACAGTCAAACAACAGAAAAGCCACCTCTAGCGGAATGCCCGGATGAGTGCGGTGCATCGCGCGCCAGTCGTCGTCAAAGGCACGACGATTGAGTGTTCCGGTCAAGGGATCATGATGTGCCTGGGTCCACAGTTCCTGATTCTTGTGCGCCAGACTCACGTGCATGTCATCGAGCTGCTGCTGGTAGTCGTTGAGTGATTGACGCACATTTTCGAGCTCCGTAACCGCCAGCATGCCGCGGTAAGACTCGCCGAGCAGCCTTTTTTTCCACGCCTCATGGCATCGATATGGCCAGACAATGACCGCAAGGGCTTGGTGATCACAGAGACGGTTGCCAGATAAGCCAGGATAGATATCACGGCAATGATGGCTGCAATTTCATAAAACGAGCGGCTAATGAGATTTTCGAGCGCACGTGTTTCCGGGTTGTTGATAGTTCTAAATTGCAAAGCATACACAATCTTTGGGAGCGGAATGTGTAGACCTTCCGCAGCCACAATGCGCACACTTTGCAAATCCAGATAACGGAATTTTCGTAGCTGAACGAGCTCCACCTGAAGATCGAACTTGAATCCCATATAACCCAGAAGATGGGTTTGAGCGGCGCTCTGGTAAAACGGGAAGAAATAGTACAAATGCCCATGTCCGTTTTCCTGCACCATGAAAGGCTGCAAGTCTTGCGTGTCGATTTTCGCCGGCATGATCGCCCCGCCAGAGGAAGGCTCCGATAGATTGCGGCCTTCCAGATTGTAAAGGTCGACCGCATCCAGGGTGTCCGGAATCACCCCGGCAGAACGCGCGCGGGAATTCCGCCAATAGCCGTAGTAAATCGGGTTTTCGAGTTGTTGCCGCGCCTCGTCCCACGTCATCAGGTCCAGTGCTGCGGTTTTTGCCCGCTCACTCAACAGGGCGATAGCTTCGTTCAGTTCCTGACGCGCAAGTTTGACGTCAGATTCTGCGATGGTTTCCTTGAGTCGAGTGGTGTCATGAAAAACAAAGGCCGCAAACACAGCCAACGCCGTCACCAGCACAAAAGAGAGCGCTAGCGCATAGTGGGCAATGGGCCGTGGCGGGAATCGCACCTTGAAGAACGAGGACAGCATGCTTCAGCGCTCGGAGCGCTTGTCCTGTAAGGTCTGCAAGAGCACTTCCTGGAGGTCGAATTCGTATTGATTGTCAAAGAAATGTGAGGCGCCTGGAATGACACGAACGGAAATTCCACTGGCAGTCAGCTTCTCCACCCATTCCGATCCCATACGATCATCCTTGCCCCCCAAAATGACTTCTGTGGGCACACGTACCCGCTTAAGCGCGTCCAGAATACTGTTTCGGCTTACATCCATATAGGACAGCAAGGACGCAGGTGGGCTGACGTATTTTTTGCATTGACCAAATTCCGCCTCAACAAGCGCATGATTATTTTTGGCCAAACGATCACGTAAATCCTGTGCAATCAGCGCTCGTTGCTGAGCGTTTTGTTTCATTTCCACATCGGTGAGACTGATCATCAGCAGCTGCTTCACGGCTGGCGCCGGATTGCATCCCATATACGTGAGCAACTGCACATTGCCATAGCTGTGCCCCACCAGAATGATGCGGGTATGCCCTTTCTGCACGAGCCAGCGAACCCAAAATGCGACCTCATCTGCATCTTCGTCCAGCGAATGCAGGTGCATGGCCTCACAAGACAGGCTCTTATTGCGGTGTGATATACCCAGTGACAGTGTCGGAGCCAGCGTCGAGTAGCCTGCGGTCGAGGCGGCTTCCGTCAGGCTTGAAACAACAGGAAAAACGCGGGTTTGAAGAAAACCATGCAGTACCAGAACGGCAGCCTCGCCTTCCTTTCCTTTATGGAAATCCGCACGGGCAATCTTGCCGGTGGGTAGCTTGGCCTCGACAGCTTTATTGTGGTCCGCCAACGAAGGCAGCGCGAACAGCAGCCCCGCCAAGGCGGACAGTAACAGGCTCTTGTTCATAAGCGTATCAAGGCAGTCCGAAGTTTTGATGCTTAACAGGTCAATCGGCCGCACACATGAATACTTGAGTCAGAAACCCCGTGCGTTTGTTATTAGGATGATAACCACCTTGACGGGTATCAAAAATGGAATTTCCATACCTGCTCATCCATCCATAAACGTACAAATCTCGCTGTCACGCTCCAACTCAGGTTGGCCCCGTTTCTTTCTGCGACTTCACTACGCTCATGGCCCCTGCGATCAGACTGCTGAGATCGGCCATGTTGGATGGCACGATCAGGGTGTTGCCGGCCTTGGCGATGCCGGCAAAGGCCTCGACGTATTTTTCGGCGACCTTGAGGTTCACAGCCTGCACACCACCGGGCATTTCAATCGCGCGGGCAACACGGGCGATGGCTTCGGCGTTGGCGATGGCAATCGCCTTGATCGCCTCGCCTTCGCCTTGAGCAACGTTGATGGCAGCCTGCATTTCGCCTTCGGATTCCTGAATTGCAGCATTGCGTTGGCCGGTGGCGATGTTGATCTGCTCCTGCATGCGGCCTTCTGACGACGCAATCAGCGCGCGCTTTTCGCGCTCGGCGGTGATTTGACGTTGCATGGCATGAAGTATTTCTTTCGGCGGGGTCAGGTCCTTGATCTCGTAGCGCAGCACCTTGACGCCCCAGTTGGTCGAGGCCTCGTTAAGCGCCATCACGACACCCCGGTTGATGTCGTCACGCTCTTCAAAGGTACGGTCCATTTCCATCTTGCCGATCATCGAGCGCAGGGTGGTTTGCGCCAGTTGCGAAATCGCCGCAATATAGTTGCTCGCTCCATAGGATGCCATCTTCGGATCGGTGACCTGGAAATACAGAATGCCGTCGACCGACAACTGCGTGTTGTCACGCGTGATGCAAATCTGGGGCGGTACATCGAGGGGGATTTCCTTCAGCGAATGCTTGTAGGCGACCGCATCAATGAATGGAATCACCAGATTGAGACCCGGCGCAAGCACGGCGTGAAACTTGCCCAGGCGCTCGACAACCCAGGCATTTTGTTGCGGCACCACGCGAACGCCTTTGGCGACGACAATGGCGATGACGATCAGAATAACCAGTGCGACAGTTTCCATTATTTTCCTTTTAGCCCCGTGTGGGGATTAGTTACCCAGAATGAGAGTATTGCCTTTGACTGCTCGGATAATCAATGCACGCGAGCCATCAACGCTCGGCGATTCGGCCTCGGCATCCCATACCGCACCCCGATATTTGACCTGGCCGCGACCATCCTGCCAGGATTCGACCTGAACCGTTTTTCCGATATCCATATCCTGCACAATGGACTCCGGGTGCTCGGTGTTGCGTTTCCAATGCCGTAACGCCAGCGTGCCCAACAAGGCAATCACGCCCGCCACCAGCAATTGCACCACCAGGCCCGCGCCCAGCCAGGCTGCAACACCCGCTGCCGCGGCGGCTACGCCATACACCAGCAAATAGAATGTGCCACCGGTGAGTTCGACCCCCACCAGCACCGCCGCTAAAATCCACCACAACAAATACGCCTGCATCTCATCTCCTGATTACTACGGGTCGATTCGCCAACTCATTCGGATTTGCTGCGGTTGGAGGGAAGTGTGTTGTTAATAGTGCGCTGATCTGCTCGATCCCAGCCAACGCACCGCGCTCGAAATTACCCTGCCTGAATGCCGCTTCCATGGTTTGTGCAATCGTTTCCCAGGCAACGGCATCCACCCGCGCTGCAATGCCGCGATCAGCAACAATTTCAATATCGTGGTCGGCCAGCAGCAGGTAAACCAACACGCCGCTGTTGTGCTCGGTATCCCACACACGCAGGTTGGAGAACACCTCGACCGCACGTTCGCGGCCCGTGATGCCGAGCCACACGTCGGATGCAGAGAGGGTATTTTCGATGGCAACGCGAATTTCCCCACTATGAGTGGTTTCGCTCGTACGGATGGCCGCCTCGATCGCATCGAGTGTGGCCTGCGAAAATGCGCGTCGCCAAGCCCAGGGCGGCATGAAGAGATGCTTGAACCAGCGCTTGATATTTACCATGAGCCTGATGCACCTCCGCCGCCGAAACCGCCACCACCGCCGCCCCAGGAACCCCCGCCACCACCCCCTCCAAAACCACCGCCGCCCCCACTGGACCAGCCTCCTCCGCTTCTGAATCCTGATGCGACGCCTGCAAACACGAAAACTGCTACAAGCAACACGATTGGAGTCAAGCCCAACAACAACGCCCCCACCACCCCACTGCCCAGCGCAGCGACACCCCCCGCAGCGGGCCGGCTCATCATGGCAGAGAGCAGCCAACCCGCGATGACGCCGCCCAAGATGAGCAGGACAAATGGCGCCTCCCCCTCCCCGCTTTGTTTGCTGGGCGGCGGCAAGGACTCGCCCTCGATCAGACCTGTCAACTGTTGAATGCCTGCGTCGATACCGCCATTGAAGTCCCCTGCCTCGAAATAGGGGGTCATGGTTTCGGCGATCACTCGCTTGGCAATAGCATCGGGTATAACGCCTTCCAGACCGTAACCAACTTCAATCCGGAATTTACGATCATTCTTGGCCACGATCAGGATCAACCCATCGTCTATCTTGTCGCGGCCTAATTTCCATTGGTCGGCCACACGAATGCCAAACTGGGCAATATCTTCGGGCTCGGTGGTCGGCACGATCAACACCGCGATCTGGGTCCCTTTTTGTGCCTCGAACGTGGCCAGCTTGTTCTCAAGCGCGTTGGCCTGCTCGGTGCTGAGCGTGGCGGTAAGGTCAGTCACGCGGCGCGACAGTTCCGGCACCGCCACCTGAGCCCAGGCGGACAGCGCAAACATCGCGAGAAAGAAGCCGAACACCAGCCACTCCCATCGCGGGAATTGGCTGGCGTGCGGTTGCGCCCTGAGCAGCCGGCTCATTGGTTGCTTAATAAGCGGGCGCGGGAGTTGGTGCAGGGGCGGGATTGACTGCGGGTGCAGCGGTACCGAAATCCACCATGGGTGGCGTGGCGATCGCCTTTTCGTTTTCCACCGTGAAACTGGGCTTGGTTTTGTAGCCAAACATCATCGCAGTCAGGTTGGACGGGAAAGAACGGACCGCGATGTTGTAGGTTTTGACCGCGCCGATGTAGCGGTTGCGCGCAACGGTAATACGGTTCTCGGTGCCTTCAAGTTGCGCCTGCAGGTCGCGGAATAAACCGTCCGCTTTCAGCTGTGGGTAGTTCTCTGCAACCAGCAGCAGGCGCGAGATCGCACCGGTAAGCTCACCCTGCGCGGCGATGAATTTCTGGAAAGCCACTTCGTCGTTGACGAGTTCGGGCGTGGCCTGGATCGATCCCACCCGGGCACGCGCTTCGGTCACGCTGATGAACACATCCTTCTCGTGTGCCGCATAGCCTTTCACCACGTTGACCAGATTAGGCACCAAATCGGCGCGGCGCTGATACTGGTTCAGCACTTCGGCCCAGGTGGCCTTGATATCCTCATCTGTCGTCTGGAAGGTGTTGTAGCCACAGCCAGACAAGACCAGAGCCATGCATCCAACGGCCCCCCATTTAAATGCTTTTAGCCATGCGAACATTATCGTCTCCCAAGTAGGTAGTTTGAACACCAGAGTTTACGCCACTCCCCAGGTGGCAAACAGCGGATCGGATTCCTCGAGCTTGTCGGCGTAGCGGTCGTCCTTCGGCCGCTTGAGTCCGCGCTCAACGTAGGTTTCCACCTTTTTGAATCCGGCCTGCCTGATCAGCGTGCCGACCCAGGCCATGCGTTCCATCGGATGCAGCTCGGTCCACAGCTTGATCACCTTGGGCGGAAAATAGCGATTCGACACGGTCACCACGAACATGCCGCCCGGCTTCAACACCCGCTTGGCTTCGGCCACGATTTTATGCGGCTGCGTCAGATATTCGAACGATACCGTGCACACCACAGCGTCAAAGCTGGCATCGGCAAAGGGCAGTGTCGGGTCGGCATTGAGATCGTGCACGATGCGCTCGGCCAGCTGTGGATTGTCAGCCAGTTCCTCGGCATTCATGCCCAGGCCCACCGCAGACCTCACGGTATCGGGCAGGTGCGAACGCCAGCTGGCCATCAGGTCAAGTACCCGCGCCTTCTCTGGCAGCACGGTGCGATACAGCGCCTGGATTCTGCGCGCGCAGACGGCATCAACGTGGGTGACTTTTCTCGGCTCGGCATAGAACGCGGCATCAGGCGTCTCGTCTTCGCGGCTGAACGCATCGGCGCCTTCAAAATTGGTCGGCGTCAGCATTTGTGCCTCCATGCCGCTCCACTCCAGCAATTGCGCAACCTGGCCCACGGGCTGGGTGGAGACATCGCTTTTGCCGCTGTCGATACTGAAAATACGGCCTTGCAACGGATGGCTGAAATTAGCGACGAAATTATCTCCGCTCAACTTCATGACGCGAAACATCGGTGCAGGTACATTGTCGGCGTGCAGCAGCATGGACGGATAGAAGCGCCCCATTTTGAGCGGCGCAACATCGCTGCGGAACACTTCGTTCGGCACGTCCTGTTCGAGTTTGGGGCCGACGTCGACCTGCGCATCGACCGGCGGGGTGTCACCCGGCATCCACACCACCACTTGATGGCGGCCCAGATCAGAAAAATAGTTCACGCGAAAGCGCAAAGCAGCATGCAATAGTTTCATAAACAGTCAGACCAATAATTACGGGTTTAGTAATGCGGGAGGGGATTGCACCAGCCGCCGCGCGAGGCACAAGTCTTCCCATACACGCGCCTTCTCGGTCGGTTTTCGCAACAGATAAGCCGGGTGAAACGTCGCCACCAGCGGCACACCCTGAAACTGATGCGCCCTTCCACGCAGGTGACCAATCGTCTCGGTGGTCTCGAGCAGACTTTGGGCTGCAACATGCCCCAGCGCAAGAATGATTTTCGGCTGGATGAGTTCGATCTGCGCCTGCAGATAAGGTCGGCAAGCGGCCAGCTCATCCGGTTCGGGGTCGCGATTTTCAGGTGGATGGGATTTCAACACGTTGGTGATGTAGACATTGTTTCCGCGCGCCAATCCGATGGCGCCCAACATGGCGTCGAGCATCTGACCCGCCTGACCGACAAATGGCGTGCCCTGCTCGTCCTCTTCGACGCCCGGTGCCTCGCCAATGATGAGCCAGTCTGCGTTGCGATCCCCCACGCCAAGCACACTTTGCGTTCGGGTCGTGTGCAATTTGCAGGCGGTGCAATGCGCCACCGCATCGGCCAACTGTTCCCAATTCTGAATCGAGGCTGAAACCGGGACTTGCGGTGCTTCGCCCGGCGCATTACGCAACCGCCAAACCGGACCAATGCCCAGTTCATTAAAGATGTCGTCACGACTCAACATGTCAGTTCGCGCGTCATGATCAGCGCATCCTCACGGCCATCGCGGGAAGGGTAGTAGGCGCGTCTGAATGCCAGGTCGACAAAACCGTTGCTATGGTAAAGCGCAATCGCAACCACGTTGGACGTGCGCACTTCGAGAAAAACACTTTCGGCACGATGATCGCAGGCGCGGGCCAGGCAATGTTCTAGCAGATCACGGCCCAAGCCGTGCCCCCGCCAACTTGGTGCAATGGTGAGATTGAGGATATGCGCTTCGCCTGCCGCCGCCATCATGGCGTAATACCCGATCACCTCGCCGTCGGCTTCATGCACCCACATGCTGTAACCCGCACTTAATGAATCGGAGAAGTTGCCGGGCGTCCAGGGGTATTCGTAGCTCGCGAGCTCGATCCGGTGGATACGTGGCAGGTCGGCCTCAATCATCGGGCGCAAGCAATGTGCTATTTCATGTATTGGAAATTCCGGAATGGCACTCATGCGGATTTTCTCGCACGGCGTTCATCCACCGTCAGCGCAACTTTGTCGCGCAGATAAATCGGCGCAGCCAATGCGGCGTCCGTGCTCTCGCCTCGCTCAAACGCCTGAGCGGCAAGCGGGGCCATCGCTGCAGCATCAGGCATGATCGTGTCATCAATGCGTACCAGCTGCGCGCTCAGACGCGGCCGCAATACTGCGCCCAGTGCAACGAATCCATTGCCGGCACCTACCCAGTCGCCGCCGTCTGGCACGCACACCGACTCAGGCAGTGCCAGCGCAGGCTCGACGACACAGCGCCAACCCGTTGCGTCGCGTTGGTACGCCGCCCAATAGACCTCGGCCATACGCGCATCAAGCACCGTCAGCACTTTGTCAGCGCCGGCCTGTTCGGCGATGGATTCCAGCGTGGAAATGCCCACAACCGGCAAGTCGGCGCCAAACGCCAGGCCCTGTGTCACCGCGCAGGCAATGCGCAGCCCGGTGAACGAGCCGGGGCCGGCACCATAAGCAATGCCATCAAGCTGGCGCAGACTCAGCGCTGATTCCCTCAGGAGTTCATCCACCATCGGCAGCAACAGGCTGCTGTGCTGCTGATCGGCCCGAACCCGCCGCGCCCGCACCGCACCGTCGAGCCACAACGCGGCCGAGCAGTATTCGGTGGAGGTATCTAAAACAAGCAATTTCATGGGGGCGATTCTAACAGGCCGACGCAGCCCGCCCATGGTCTGAGGCTGACCCGCACAGGGTCAGCGTTAACCGCGGTAAGTGATGCGGTAGATAGCCCCGGCTTGATCGTCCGACACCAGCAAGCTGCCATCGGGCATCACCAGCACGTCGGCGGGGCGGCCCCAGGCCAATTCGTTACGCTGCCATCCGCTGATGAAAGGCTCGTAGCTCACCGCGCGGTTGTCCTGCAACCGCACCATGCTCACCCGGTAGCCGCTTTTCCTGCTGCGGTTCCAGGAGCCGTGCTCGGCAATGAATACGGCATTCCGGTAACGCTCAGGAAAAGCCTTCCCCGTGTAAAAACGCATGCCCAGGCTCGCCACATGGGCACCCAGGTTTTGCACCGACGGAACGAATGCATCGCAACGTCGTGTCCGCCCCAGTTCGGGGTCGGCAATCGTGCCACCGTGGCAATATGGGTAGCCAAAATGCTGGCCGGTCTGGCTCACCCGATTGAGTTCATCCGGCGGCGCTTCGTCACCTAGCCAGTCGCGGCCATTGTCGGTAAACCACAGTTCGCCGCTTTGTGGATGCCAGTCAAACCCAACCGAATTACGCACCCCGCGCGCGACCACTTCAACTTTTCCGCTATTCACATCCAGCCGGGTAATTGTCGCAAAACGGTCCGGGTCGGGTTCGCAGATATTGCACGGGGCACCCACCGGTACGTAGAGCTTGCCATCGGGTCCAAATGCAATGAATTTCCAGCCGTGGTGCGTGTCGGTGGGATAAGCCTCGCTTACCACTTCAAGCTTGGGCGGTCGATTCACGTGCGATTCGATGTTGTGCAGACGCAAGATTCGGTTCACTGCCGACACATACAGATCGCCATCACGAAATGCCACGCCAACCGGCATCTCGAGCTTGTCCGCGATCACACTCAGTTTGCGTGGACCTTGTAGCGGAATCGCGTAGACCTTGCCGGCGTGCATGCTGCCGACAAACAGCATGGTTTTTCCGAGCGCCATTTGGCGCGCATTGGGCACCCGGGCGAACAGTTCAATCTGGAATCCCGGCGGGAGTTTGAGACTGGACAAGGGAAGTGTCCGGGGCTCAGCCCCAGCCTGGGTAATCGAAGCCAGCAGCATCGCCCCAGTAAGCCAAACCGACTTCCAGACACGCAAGCGTTTCATGGCACGCCCTGCCCAGTCGGTTGTACCGGAACCAGAATCTCGAAACGCACCCGCGACCACGGATCGCGCACCTCGGCCAGTCGATTGATACGAGCCACCAGCATTTGCCCGCCATCCATGAAGCGCGCCACATCGGCATTCTCGCGGCGTGGTACGTAGCCAATCTTGTGGCCCTGCCATTCCACCCGCACCGCTTTCGCATCATGGACATTGTCGGGCTCGCGTACCAGCGTGAGCGCATCACCCACCTGCATCTGCGGCCATAGCTTTTTGCCGGCATGATATTGAAATCCGGCCAACGACGAATCCTGCAGCAGGATGTGTGCACCGACCTGGGCATATAGCGGTTGCGCCCACACCCACGCCAGAATCAGCCAGTGAAAACGTAGCATCAGCGGAAATGAACGTGCAAGCCACAGCGTATGCGCACGCCAGGGTTTAATGAATTTACGCTTGTCAGAAAACCATGCACTCATCACGGGACACCGCTTTGAAGAACCGATCATTCTACTGAGAAATGATCCTTATAAATCGTCTTGACCGTCAGGTTTCAAGTTTAGTTTTTTCATTGGACAACTGGACTTCAGCTTGGGGTAGGATGAACACGTTCTCTTCACCGGGCCACCACCACATCGCCATGCCGAGAAAATCTGCCGCTCCGACCAAGCTGTTTGTTTTGGACACCAACGTGCTGATGCACGATCCCACCAGCCTGTTCCGTTTTGAAGAGCACGATATATATGTGCCGATCGCCACGCTGGAAGAACTCGACATGCACAAAAAGGGGATGACCGAGGTGTCGCGCAATGCACGCCAGGCCAGCCGTTTTATCGATGAACTCGTCAGCAAGCTCGACAACATCGAAGACGGCGTACCGCTTGCGCAGCACAGCCACAAATCGGCCACCGGAAAACTGTTCCTGCAAACCGAAGCCATCTCCGGCGACATCCCGATGAATTTGCCGACCAGCAAGGTCGACAACCAGATTCTCGGCGTGGTGCTGTTCCTCTCGCGCCACCATCCTAAACGACAGGTCATTCTGGTGTCGAAAGACATCAACATGCGCATCAAGGCGCGTGCACTGGGCCTGCCTGCCGAAGACTATTTCAACGACAAGGTGCTGGAAGACACCGACCTGCTCTATTCCGGCATCCGTGAACTGTCTGCCGATTTTTGGGACACCCACGGCAAGGACATGGAGTCGTGGCAGGCCAACGGCCATACCTATTACCGCATCAAGGGTCCGCAGGTTTCGGGCTTGCTCCCGAATGAGTTTGTCTATCAGGAAGGCCCCAACCCGCTCTATGCCCAGGTGTTGAAGGTGGAAGGCAAGCAGGCAGAAATGGTGACGGTGCGCGATTTCAGCCATCAGAAGAACAATGTGTGGGGCATCACCGCGCGCAACCGGGAGCAAAACTTTGCGCTCAACGTGTTGATGGATCCCGAGATCGATTTCGTCACCCTGCTCGGCCAGGCCGGTACCGGAAAAACCTTGCTCACACTGGCCTCAGCACTGGCCCAGGTGCTGGACAAGAAAATCTACACCGAGATCATCATGACCCGGGTCACCGTTCCAGTGGGCGAAGACATCGGGTTTTTGCCTGGCACCGAGGAAGAAAAAATGACGCCATGGATGGGCGCGCTGGAAGACAACCTCGACGTGTTGAACAAGAGCGACGACGAAGGGGGCGACTGGGGACGCGCAGCCACGCAGGATTTGATCCGCAGTCGCATCAAGGTCAAATCGTTAAATTTCATGCGGGGTCGCACTTTCCTCAATAAGTTTCTTATTATTGATGAAGCGCAAAACCTCACGCCCAAGCAGATGAAGACGCTGATCACGCGTGCGGGGCCAGGAACCAAAGTGGTGTGTCTGGGCAATATTTCACAGATTGACACGCCCTACCTCACCGAGGGCAGTTCTGGTCTCACCTACGTGGTCGACCATTTCAAAGGCTGGGCACACAACGGCCATGTCACCCTGCAACGCGGCGAGCGTTCACGCCTGGCAGATTACGCGGCTGAGGTGCTGTGACCCACAATGCCTAAAGGAGAGACACCATGATCAACCTTACTCCACAGCGCTGGATGATTCTGGCCGCCGGCTTGACTTTGGCGCTGCCTGCCCAAGCCTTCGATTGGGGCGGCATGCTGAAAGGAGTGCTCGAAAAGCCCGCCAGCCAGCCCGCTTCCACCGGCGTCGACGCGCTCTCCAGCACCGACATCAACGCCGGCCTGAAAGAAGCGCTGACCAGCGGCGCTAACTCAGCTGTCGCCCAACTCGGTCAAAAAGATGGTTTCTTCGGTAATGCCGCACTCAGAATTCCGCTGCCACCCAGCCTGCAAAAAGCCGAGAAAGCCATGCGCATGTTCGGCATGGGCAAACAGGCCGATGAGTTGGTGCTGTCGATGAACCGCGCTGCCGAAGCCGCGGTCCCGGAAGCCAAAACCCTGCTGGTCGGTGCCGTCAAAGCGATGTCGCTGGAAGACGCCAAGGGCATACTGACTGGCGGCAAAACTTCGGCCACCGATTTCTTTCGCAATAAAACCGAAACAACTCTGACCGAACGCTTCGGTCCCATCGTCAAGGCGACCACCGACAAGGTCGGGCTGGCGCAGCAATACAACCAGTACGCCGGCATGGCCGCGCAATTCAACCTGGTCGACAAAAACCAGGCCACTGTCGAACAATACGTCACCCAGCAGTCGCTCGACCGGCTCTACACGCTAATCGGGGAAAAAGAAGCGGCGATTCGTGCCAACCCGCTGCAAGCCGGCAGCGACTTGCTGAAGAAGGTCTTTGGTGCAGTCATGGGCAAATAAACCCTTTAAACCTCCGCTACGGTATGCTTGGGGCTGGTTTTAACCAGCCCTTTTTCATGCCATGGCAAAGAACATAACAATATTCAGCCTGCTTGTTGGTTTGTTGTTCGCCCTGCCCACGCAAGCCTGGGAAATCGGCGAATTCAAAAATGGCATGAGCCGGGCGGATGTCGAACAGGCGCTCAAGACCTGGAAATTCGGCAAGACCGTGCCGGTTGGCAACGACGGGTTGTTTGCCTATGACCTACCCAACAGCCCGGCTGGACGACGTTTTCTGTTCAGCTTCTGCAACGACAAGCTGGTGTCGTTCGATCAGGAAGTCGAACCGGCTTTCCGCCACTTCGTGGTCATCGCATCGAACTATTCCAATCTCTATGGCAACCCGCTCAAGGTCATCCCCACCACCAGCGTGGTCGCCACCGGGGAGAAAAACCTGCTGGCCATGTTCTGGCGCAAAGGTGCCGACTTCATGGGCGTGAAATACGTGTTGTATCCCGCAGGGGAACAACTCTCGATGAGCTGGCAAGTCAACAACAATTGCTGGCAGGCGCCGCGCTAAAGCTGTTTTCTGTAAGGCTGATCAGCCAGGGGCGACTCATCTGCTGTTTATCCAGGAGCGACGCTCCATGAATCTGCACCACACCCTGCTTCCACTTGTCACCCTGTTCTCGCTCAGCGGATGTGGATCTGCAACCATGGCTGAACCCATAGCCAACGCACACTACGCAAACCCGGTTGAACGCTACAGCCATTTCGCCCTTGGCAAACCACACGAATACGCAAGCCTTATCGCCACCACGCGGAGCGGCCGCACGCTCACGTTGCAGCTTCCCGACGACGAAGTGTTCGAGGACTTGGTGCCAAGGATCGTCAAGCTGGCGGCAAACGAACCGGAAGCGATACTCGCCATCGTCAGCCAGCGCGACAACGGCGCACGACTCGTATTAATCGAGCCCCGTGGCGACAGTCTGGCGATCAGCGCGCAATCGCCCGCCATCGGCATGCCAAACCGCTGGCTCAATCCGGTGGCTGTCGCCGATCTCGATGGAGACGACCACGCAGAAATTGCCGCAGTCATCACCCCTCATATCGGCGGCACCCTGAAAATTTACCGGAAGCACAACAAGCGCCTGATCGAGGTCGCCTCGCTAGAAGGCTTTTCCAACCACGAGTACGGCACCGCAGAATTGAACCTGTCCACATCATTCCCCATCTCCGGCCGCACCTATCTATTGGTCCCGGACACCACTCGCCTACAGTTGCGGATCATCGCACTGGAAAACGACCGCCTTGTTGAAGCCGGACGCTGCGCCTTGGCAGCACCCATCACAGGGACTATCAAATCGATATCGCCACGCGAAGTGTCGTTCGTCACCCTTGGCGGCATACTTACAATCACCCCCAGCAATTGCCTGAAGCACGCTTTTTAACGTGTCTGATTAAATAGGTGGAAGCGTCAAGCCGGTGCTTTTAAAGGGTTGTAGCGACGACAGGCGGCCCTAATCAACGGGTTTGACTGTCAAGACAGAAAGCCTGATTCAGTCCCGAACCGACACAAAAACCTAAAATACAGCAGATTCCAGTAAACTACAGGGGATTCACCTGTCCGATTGGCCTTTTCGATTTCGCTTTTCATATCGGGAAGGCTTATGTTTCAACAGACAATTTCGGCGGCGAACTCTCCACCACCATCTTCACAGAGGTAATCACCATGCATTCCGAAACCATCCTCACTCATCTGAAGCGGCACGGTCAACTTCTCGACTCGGAAATCGCGACGGCAACAGGGATTCCTCTTTCTGCGATTCAAACTTCGCTGACCGAGTTGTCAGCGCAGGGAGAAATATCCAAATGCAGCGTGACCCGTTATAACGACGGTAAAGCGGTTAAAGGCATGCTCTGCCGGATCGCCGGATTTATCCCGCGTCCGTCTCCAGGCAGAAAGCCTGGCGTGAAGAACTAAACATTTCGTATTCTGGGGGCGGCTGCTAGGCTGCCCCCAGAGTGTGCCGGGCAACGCCAAGGCGCGCAGTACCGTTACAGAAAATCAGTCTTCTTCAAGTTTCATGCGCATGAATACGCTGTGCTTGATGTCCCAATAGCAACATTCCACTTTTCCGCCCAAAACCTTTCCAGCTGAGTTTGCGCTGCAATGGCTTCGTTATGCCAGATAGACTCGCAAGCATAGTGTTGTCGCTGTACGTAGCCTCCCCCAACACTTACAAACTGACGCGCCGTAAACGCAAGGCATTGGTAATAACCGATACCGAACTGAAGCTCATGGCTGCCGCTGCGATCATCGGCGATAGAAGCAATCCGAAAACGGGATACAGCACGCCAGCGGCCACCGGCACACCCAACGCGTTGTAGATGAAAGCGAAGAACAGGTTCTGACGGATATTGCTCATGGTGGCGCGCGAAAGTTTCCGGGCGCGCACGATGCCACGCAGGTCGCCCTTGACCAGGGTGACCCCGGCGCTTTCCATCGCCACATCGGTGCCCGTTCCCATGGCGATGCCGACCTGAGCCTGAGCCAAAGCCGGGGCATCATTGATACCATCTCCGGCCATGGCGACCACGCGGCCCTCAGACTGTAACTGTTTGATTACTGCGGCTTTCTGATCCGGCAGCACCTCGGCCTGAACCCGGTCGATACCCAGTTTCGCAGCAACAGCCTCGGCCGTCTTGCGGCTGTCGCCGGTGAGCATGACGATCTCGATGCCTTCTTCGTGCAGCAGGCGGATCGCTTCCTCGGTGGTCGATTTGATCGGGTCGGCGACGCCGATGAGACCGGCGGCACGGCCATCGATGCCCAGCAGCATCACGGTCTGCCCTTGCGCGCGCAAGGCATCGGCTTGCGCCGGCAGGTCGCCGACTTCAATGCCCATATCCTGCAGCAGCTTGATATTTCCCAGCGCGATCTTGCGGCCGGCCACCACACCGGTGACGCCCTTGCCGGTGACCGACTGGAAGTTTTCAGCCGACACTAACGCCGCGCCGCGCTTTTCAGCGCCGCGGACGATGGCGGCAGCCAGAGGATGCTCGCTTGAGCGTTCGAGACTGGCGGCCAGGCGCACGATTTCCGCTTCATCGAACCCTGCTGCCGGGGTGATGCTTACGAGTTCTGGATGCCCTTCAGTCAGGGTGCCGGTCTTGTCCACCACCAGCGTGTCCACCTTGCGCATCACTTCCAGCGCCTCGGCATTTTTGAACAGCACCCCCATCATGGCACCGCGCCCGGTACCCACCATGATGGAAATCGGCGTGGCCAGTCCCAGCGCACAGGGGCAAGCGATGATGAGCACGGCAACCGCATTGATCACCGCATGGGCCAGACGCGGCTCCGGGCCCCACAGACCCCACACCGCAAAGGTAATCAGCGCGACGATGACCACCACCGGAACGAAATACCCGGAGACCACATCCGCCAGCTTCTGGATCGGGGCGCGGGAACGCTGTGCCTCCGCCACCATATGAACGATCTGCGCCAGCAGGGTTTCGCTACCCACCTTCTCAGCCATCATCAACAGACTACCGGTGCCGTTCACTGTTGCACCGATGACCTGGGTATCGGCGTGTTTTTCCACCGGAGTGGGTTCACCGGTCACCATGGATTCATCCACGTGGCTCAAGCCTTCAATGACGGAGCCATCCACCGGGATTTTTTCACCGGGGCGAATGCGCAATTTATCGCCGGGCTGAACCTGATCGAGCGAGATGTCCTCCTCGCGGCCATCTTCCCGAACAATGCGCGCCGTCTTCGGTGCAAGCCCCAGCAGTAGCTTGATGGCGGTGTTGGTTTGACTGCGAGCACGCAATTCCAGTACCTGGCCCAGCAAAACCAGCGCAGTGATCACCGCGGCGGCTTCGAAGTAAACCGGTACCACACCCATCTCATTAAAAACCGCATGTGGAAAAATTCCAGGCATGAACGCGGCAACCATACTGTATCCCCAGGCCACCGACACCCCCAGGCCAATAAGGGTGAACATGTTGAGGTTCCAGGTGAGCAGAGACCGCCAGCCGCGTACGAAAAAAGGCCAGCCGCCCCACAGCACCACCGGGGTTGCAAGCAGCATTTCAAGCCACTGGCGGTAGCGCGGGCTGATAAATTCGGCAACCAGATCCGGCCAGAATTCCGCGCCCATGGCGCTGAACAAAATCGGTATGGCCAGCACAGTGCTGAACCAGAAGCGGCGAGTCATGTCGCGCAGCTCGGCATCGTCCTCTTCCAGCGCAACGGTGCGGGGCTCCAGCGTCATTCCACATTTGGGGCAATTTCCAGGATGGTCCTGTACCACTTCGGGGTGCATCGGACAGGTGTATTCGGTTTTGGAAACGGCTGCTGGCACGCCCATCGGTTCCAGCGCCATACCGCATTTGGGGCAGGTGCCCGGGCCGGGCTGTTTCACCTCGGGATGCATGGGGCAGGTGTAGATCGTTTTCTTATCTTTAACCATCGCCGCCTGAAGGTTGGCAGTTTTAACGCCCACGTAGCGGGTGGGCTCAGCAACAAATTTGTCGCAGCAGCGTTGAGAGCAAAAATAATACTGAGTGCCAGCGTGCTCGGCATGTGCAGTGCTCGCATCCGGCTCGACGATCATGCCGCAAACCGGATCGCGCACGCCCTTCTGTTCTTCGTCAGGGGTGCCGTCACGCATGTTCTCCTGGCTACTGCTGTCCATCTCGATTCCTCCGTAACGTCCGATTCAGGCACTCGCTCTGCTGTTATTAACTCCTTAAGGCTTTTCTTTCATCAAGCGGACAACACTTCTCCCGAGGCACCAAAGTCTTCGCCCATAACCTCGTCCTTGCGCCAGCGGTAGCGATGGGCATCCAGAATGTCGGCCAGTTCTCACTCACCAACAAAGCCCATAAACTTCACCATTTTTCGTCCATCCGGCGTCAGCAATATCGTGGGCTTCACCATTCGATATGTAACGACGCTAAACCCAGACCCATGCAACGGGTCAACTGTTTACTGCGTCAAATCGCGCTTTCGCTTCTGAAACTCCTGATCGTCGATCTAGCCGCGCGCATAGCGCTCATTAAGTATTTCCAGCAGCTTTGCTGCCGCAACGATTACGTCCTCCCGTGTTGCTAGATATCCATTTCACCAGAGCGACAATGCCGACGACTATCAGCACCCACCACAGGACCATGAATCCTCAGCCGAAGCCCCCTTCCATTCCATACCCGCTCAATATTTAAGGTCTCCTCAATAAATTTCCATAGGATTGGGAACGGGTCTTCTTTTAGTCAATCGCGATGTTACCCATCAAGAAACACCAGCGAGTGATGCCATCATGGATTAACCTTCTAACAGAAGAGTTTGGCCGAATAGTGGCAAGACCTCGGCGGCCTCGACTCCGCCGAGGCCCCATCAATCACTTCATTCCAGGCGAACCGCCAGGCATCATTCCTTTCATCTGCATACGCATCTGCTCCATGCGCTTTTGGGTATCGGCATCCATCGCCATGCCCTTACCCGTCATGCTGGACATGTCACCCATCATGGTCCCCATCATGCGCATGCGCTCACCCATCTGCTTTTGCTGCGTCGCGCTCATATTGCCTTTGGACATATCTGCGGACATGCCCATCATCTGTCCGGACATGTCTTGCTGCAAACCGGACATTTGCTGCGCACCTGAACCTGACATGCTATTACCCATCTTGTCACCCATCATTCCCGACCCCATTTGGGCGCTGGCGGGAACCGACACCACGAAAATGCCGGCCGCAAACAAGGATGCCAACAACGTGGATGTAGTTAAATACTGTTTCATGTTTATTCCTTTCAGTTGAAGAAAAAAGACCAACCCTACGCTCCCAACAGGAGCCACGCTTTAACGAGACCCCAAAAGTCCTGACTGCAGACCTTCCGGGTCAACGCCAAAATCAAGCCAATGCCATGTCAACACACCGGAAATCGTTAATACTTTTCGTATTCAAAGCGGACTGATTCATTGCCGCTCTTTTGAGACTCATAGATATTGATTTCGATGCGGTACTCGCCGCGCTCAGGCATATCAAAAAAGTTGCCATAAGCAACAGCGTTACTCGTCACCATTTTTTCAAGTGGTTTTTCTTCGCCTTTAAAACCCAACAACTTGCTACGACCCACCTTGGCAATGACCGTCGCATTGAGAACGCGCGCGTTGTTGTCCTTGCGAAAAACCGTAACCATCACGTGCTGCGTCGACGGCAATTGTTCTGCTACGCCGCCATGCAGCGTCTTATCCTGATCAACCAGGCTAGGCGCCTTGTCCAGAAGGCTGGCTGGCACAACCCCCAGATACACCAGGTAGCTTTTGGTCGCTTCATGAAATGCATTCCCCTTGGCGAACGCAGGAAAAGCCGAAGTCCCAAGCGTCAACATGACAGTCAACAACAGGGCTTTAGTTAGATTGAACATTGTTATTTCTCCTGATGGCTTATTGAAAATCACTTCATCATGTCCAGCATCATCGTGTGCATCTCTGCAGTGTTCTGAAGATCATGCTGATGATGGGAGCTCATCATGCCGCCCTGCCCGCGCTGGTCACCCATGGGACGGGTTTGACTCATGTCTTGCGTCGTCATGGATTCGGCCATCATTTTTCGGTGCTCGGCAACCAGCGCTTTGCGTTTAATGGGGTCACGTTCCCGAGTCAGGGTCTGCCAATGTGATTCCATGCGCTGAACCCTCTGCTCCAAGTTATTCGCTGTACCTCCTTCTGCACTCCATGACACCGCAGGCGCTGCCAGTACTAGGACGCCCATCAGAACACTCCCCACTAACCCAATATCAAACTTATGTGCCATCTTCGTTTCTCCTCTGGTTAGAAAATATTCAACCGCAACATACGTCTATCAATTGCGCGCCTTATTGAACCACGCCTATCTGATGCCCCTCTCCAGCCGGAAGTTGAATTGTTCCGGTGACGGTAAAGGTCTTCTGATCGATGACCCATATTTTTGGCGCCTTGCTACTGGAAACATACACTTTCCCTGTACCGGGAATCGTGTCGAGATGGTAGGGTTCCGGGGAAAGCGTCAACGTGCGCTGAGCCCCGGTGGAGGTATCCAGCGCCACCAATTTATCGTCCGAACGACTGCTGACGAAAAGCGTTTTTCCATCATCTCCGATGTCCAGTCCATGCAGACGCTTACCTATTTTGTAAGTAGTCTCGACTTTGCCATCCTTAACGGGCACGACAGAAACCGTTCCAGCCCGATCATTTGCAACATAGATGGTTTTTTCATCCTTGGAAAAAACCAGATGCTCGGGTGAAGGCCCGGCCTCCAGTGCACGCACCACGGACCAAGTTCCCAGGTCGATCTCGCTGATGGTTCCATTGCCGCTATTACTCACGTAAGCGAACTTGCCGTCCTTCGTGACCAAGGTGTAGTTCGGTGCCGGGCCCGTTTTGATGGTTTTGAACACCTTGTTGCCGACGAAGTCGACCACACTGATTCCCCCACGGGTAGGATGCGTCGACAGGACGTACTTTCCGTCCGGGGTAATGGCTTGGTGATGGGTCCACCCAGATACAGGAATTTCTGCCATCACATGACCATGCTCAGGATGAACAACATACAGTTTGCTGTTAGGGGTGTCCGCCGGCGCACCTTCCGGAACAGGGGTCTCCTTGAGACTCCCCGCTATCAGATACTCACCGTCCGGCGTTGCAACCAGCCCATGGGGGTTCTCCACACCGGGGTAGCGTTTGGTGATTTTCCCATTTGCGACATCAACGGCGATCACCGCATTGCCCGAGCCGAGCGGAATGTAGGCAGTCGGCGCGGCAAGTACCAGGTTTACACCTCCCAGATATATTAGTGCGAGAGCGAGTTTGCGAAGTTTCATTTGATCGTGGCTCCTTGATAACGGTTTTGTGGTGACTAGTTGCTTTGAAATTCCTTGCGCATGTACTTCAACACGGCCTTCAAATCTGCGTCAGTCAACCCGGGGTCGCCGCCCCGGGGTGGCATTGCCATCGGAGACCCAGGCGACTGAAACCCATCTGCCATCCGTTTGAGCAAGACTGCATCCTGTATCGACAACAGCCCTTTACTTCCCGTCAGATCCGGGACGCCAGGAAGGTTGCCGGATCCATCGGTGCCATGACACGCAATGCAAGTCCCATTAAAAACTTCTGTACCACGAGCAAGGTCATTGGCTGCGAGCGACTGGCTGGCATACGCCAAACCCATCACAGCCAGCATGATCAAACGGGAGCAGGTCATCAGTTGCTCTCCTGCAGAAATTTGAGAACGTCGCGTGCTTCCTGGCCGGTGAGATCAGCCCGTATACGCATGTGAGCAACAACAACCCGCCACTGGTCATCGCGAAGATCACTTGCTGGTCTTAGGTTGTGGCAGCTTGCACAGTTGTTTGCCCACGCCTTGGCGCCACGCGCGAATTGCGCTGGATCGCCCGGCGTCGTGACTGGGGTTTCAGCATGAGCGCCCCCCCCAAGTACCAAGATCAGAAAGAGAGCCGGGCTGAATAAACTTGTCTTCGAGAACGTGCTTTTCAACATGTCGATTCCTCCTTAAAAGCCGTAAGCCAGTTGCAACAACCAACGATTGGCATCGGTGTTTTCTCCCGCAAGCCCCTTGTTGATCTCATAGCCGAGCTTGGCCATCACGTTGGGGCCCCACAGATAGTTCACGCCCACGGCCCATTGCTCCTGCCTCTGGTCGGCGAGCGGTGAAACATACTTACCGTAGCGCAACACCCCTTCCCATTTCGTCGGCAGCAACTTGTAAGATGCCTGGCCGTACCAGGCTTTCCATATGCCACCGGGATCATGCTCGTTGACAGATCCCCTACCCGCTGGCGGATATACTCCGCGCGCAGATCCAGTTGCTTCCACTGGTAGCCAACATCCGTACCCAAAACCCGGTAGCTTCGGTCTGATTCGCCCGTGATCCCCACTCCTCCGCCAGCGGCAGAAATTCCAAGTTCAAGCTTGGGCATCGGGACAAATCCAATGCGGCCGCCCATCACTTTGCGGCGATCAATGTCACGCGTGTAGCCGTCACTTTCGATGGCGTGGATTTCACCCGCCTCCACCTCCAACTCAGGTCCATTGCCCACATAGAAAGCGTACTTCACCTTTTTGCCTTCGCTAATCGGGTAAGCACCGCGGACACCCAGGCCAACATCTCCTGACGGCGCAGCTTGCCCCTCCCCGAAGCCAGGCGCGATCGAAGGGAATTTATTGATCCAGGCCGGGTGCAGGTTCTGTCTGAAAAAACCGAGGGGGCTCAAAAACTTACCCGCTACAAGCGTGGTGTAATCATTGAGAAAAAGGTCAATGGCGCCATATTCGAGCTTGGTTTCAGTTGACCCATCAGGGGCTGTCGCAATTTCAAGCTCAGCCTCTACAAGCGCGATGTCCCGATACAGGACATGAAATATCGGGTTAAAGCTCACTTTACTGAAAGCGCTGCTGCCGCTTTCGCTGCGATCAGTAAACCCAACAGCCGCATAACCCGCAATGTGCGCCGTGGTATCGGTGTTAACTGCTTCGGACTGCGCGCGCGACGTTGACTTCACTTCCTGACGCAAACTTTTAACGTCTTCCTGTGCGGCGCTTTCCTGCTTTACAAGCGCACGCAAATCAGACAGCTCCTGTCTAAGTGCCTGCACTTCGCTTTGCAAAGCCTGATAGTCGCTTTCCGCGTAAGTATTACCACTGGAAACAGCCATTCCCAACAGAGTCGCACCAATTAAATAACGAGATCTACTTATCTTGTTTTTCATCGAAACGACTCCTTTGTCAACCACACAATCAGCCCTTGTTGAAAAACTGCCGTAATTCGAGTGGGGTGGGCATACCCCTAAAAACAATTTCATCATTCACAAGAATATTAGGGGAATGCCGAATGCTATGTGTCACGACCACGTCCGGATGCTCCTCAACCAACAGCACTTCAAACGTTATTCCCATGTCTCTAAGCTCGTGCTGCAACCCCTGGCTATGACTACAATCCCTGGTAGCAATAATCTTGACGTCCATTAAAAACACCTCGTATTTTGTGCACCACAATTCAACTTTTCCGTTCCACTTCCAACTTCGGAACAGACGCCATCGCCACCCTCGATACATAGGGTTTGTCCAAGGGTTGGGGGCATCGTTTATCGATTCTTACCGATCACTTCACTTCACGACATCGCGAGATAAAGTCGAGATAAATCATTTAAATCAGACCCATTACTTTTTACGCATGATCGCAACAATCCCGGCAATGATCAGTACCCCTATCAGCACCATCCATAATCCGCCCCACCCGCTCATGTAGCCGGTTCCCCAGCCACCCATCCAGTTACCTTGCATCATGACCAATACCTCTTGTTCATTGGGAATGCCGCGTATATTTACGGCTGGTTTCGTCGATCATCACCTTCACTGCAGATAGTTCTGTGCGCTGGCGTACACAAAGCAGAAAAAAGCCGGTTTGTGCAGTGCAATTGACGAGGATACGGGCCTGTCGTAGAGAAATTTAAAATCTACCGTGCGGTGAGACTTCCTGGCCTACGCGAAGATTTGTCATGTCAATGTTTACCCGTGCCCTCGCCGCGAACCTTGCGCTGCGCTTGCAATGCTGTGAGGCCATCGTGTCGACCGTGCTCGTTGTAAAGCACATCGATGACTACACCTTTGTCGTCGAACACCAGGGTGTAGATGCGCACACCATTTCCCGGCCCTGTTTCGTACACCGTCTGTTTTTCCTTGGTTGGGAACTGATAGGTTTGGGCTTGTTTGCCCCCTACCTCGTACACCCAACCTTCCTTGCCGTTGGGTAACGTCAAGGTTCGAATCGCCTTGCCGTGGTGGCTGAAGGCGGCCTGTTTGGTGACGGCACCAAGGGGATAGGCACGCAACACCCCCTCTGGTGCCGCCTGCCCGGTAAAGCTCGGCGGCATGGATAGATTGCCCACCTGCCCGGCCAGTGCAGCGGTCGCTATGGCCGCTACCATTGTTAGCAAAATATTTAGGATTGATTTCATCGTTATCCTCCTGCGTGGGTTGGATGCTGTCGCGGCTTACCACTCGCACCGTAATGCATGGTTCAACCCTGACCAACCAGACTGATACCCGATTTTGAGATCAGACTGACTATCCAATTGATCAGCCAAAATCGGGCAACCACGATTCAGTCGTTGCCAAAATAAACTCCAGCTCGTCTGGCTGAAACCAAACGGGACTTATTTATAGCCCGGTTTCGAGCTTTGTCACAGTCAACGCGCCATTCATCTTTTCAGCGTGAAAACGAACCTTGTCACCCGGCTTGACCTGATCAAGCATGCTGGAATCCTGTACTCGAAATACCATTGTCATTCCCGGCATACCCATGTTTTCAAGCGGACCATGCTTGAGCGTGATCTTGCCCTGAGCCTTGTCCACTTTCTTCACCTGGCCGTCGCTCATCGTGGCATTCATGGACGGCATGATGGACGTGTTCGCCGCGCTGTCATGACTGTGACCATGATCACCACTTGCAAAAACGGGCATGCCAAAACTCAAACTCATACCCAATACGAGAGTAGTTAACATCGGTTTCATATTCATTCCTTTCAATAGTGGGCGTAGGTTTGTGTAGACCCATCCCGGTTCACGACAAAAACATCATACGAATCCTTGTGCCCAGTGGTTTCCATACCCGGTGATCCCATCGGCATAGCCGGTACAGCCAAGCCGCGGACACGGGGCTTCTGTTTCAACATGCGTTTTATTTCTTTGGCCGGGACGTGACCTTCGACCATATAGCCATTAACTTGCGCGGTATGGCAGGCGCCGTAACCGGCAGGCACACCCAAGCGCACTTTGTGTGCCGCCACATCCTGCGTGTCATGGCTTCTGACTGTGAAGCCATTGGCCTTGAGGTGGTCGACCCATTTGCTGCAGCAGCCACACGTAGGACTTTTGTAAACATCCACGACAGGTGCTTCAGATGCGGCCCAGGCGGTGGGTGCGAAGACACCGACCAGCAACAGGCTTCTGAGGAAAGTCATTTTCATGTGTGGTTTTCCTTGACTGATGACTTCAGTGTGAACCACACGCGGCAACGACAAGCTGACGCAAAGATGACAATTACGTCATCTTTGACAATACGGGATATCCAGTCAGCGTCATTTTTGCTCGTGAGGCTGGGATGGCGAAGTCCACTCACACACAGCACCGCTATGCGCGATGACAATATCCTCATGAATCAGTGCGCATGGCCATCCGAATTGTCGTGCCCACTGCGTCCGTTGACTTTTGCCGGCGCCGTCATTACGTCACTTCCCTGCCCGTGCATGAGCTCCCCGCCCGTCAAACCGCCGTGCGAATGCCCTTCGCTCGCTTCGACCAATTCGCCGTAGCTCGCTTGTGTGAGCTTGGGCATCACCTGCAAGAAGGCCACCATGTCCCAGATCGCCTCATCTTCGATCCCGCCTTTGGACCAGGCTGGCATGCCTGATGCCTTGATGCCGTGCTTGATCACCCAGAACTTTCGCGCGGCCGCTTCAGTTGACGGCTCGTCCAGCGTGCTCAGATTGGGCGGCGTTGGATACAAGCCCATCCGGATTTCCGAGTTTTCCGTACCGGGAGCGAGGTGACAACTGACACACATGGCATCGTAGTTACCTGCGCCACGACGTATGCGGTCTTTATCAGCCAGATTGATTGGCACGCTCAGGCCTTTTACCCCCTGGTCTATCGATTTTTCACGTGCGGTTTCCAGCAAGCTGAAGAGCAGGTCGCTATGCGGGCTGTCCGCAGCCACGTCCACCTTTCCGCCATACACTACCGCAAGCCCAATGCCTGCACCCACTATCAGCGTGGTCAACACGCCCGTCACAAAACCCTTCATCGTCTCTCTCCTCACACCAAAACAATGCCACCGGAAGAGGTCTCTTCCGGTGGCGCATCAAGCCGGCCCAGCCATGTCACGATTACAGGATGTTCAAATTCACTAGCGCATGCATACACGAGCGTGTCGAAGCCCCTATGCGCGCACGCGAAAATTGACCATCATCCCGCCGTCCTCATGTTCGAGATTGTGACAGTGGAATACGTAGGTCTGGTCGCCGCCGAAATCGTGTGAAAAATCGATGGCAATGCGAACCGTTTCCCCGGGCCACACCAGCACAGTATCTTTCCAGCCCAGATCGCTGACCGTACGGCCGTTGCCGTGGTTGGCCAGCGCACGGACTTGAGTGGGGCTGTTTTGACGGGACTGAACCTGAAACTGAAAGCCATGGATATGCATGGGATGCGGCATGCTGTGGCCGGCATTGCGGATTTCCCATATCTCCACGGTGTTACGCTTCACTTCGATGGGGAAGGCGTCCATCTGATACGTGTTGCCACTGATGAGCCAGCGCATCTGCGCCATTTCAAGATTGATCGCGCGAACTGCCGCACCTGAAGTCTTGATGGGATTGACCTGAGACAAGCGCGCGGGCAGACGCTGGGCAGCGCCCGATGGTTGGGTAACGGCCAGCCTCATGATGTTGAAAGCATCTCCATTGGCCAGGCTGGCTGAACTCATCACCCCCATCATGCCGCCCATCATCCCGCCGCCTTCGAGCGAATCGAATGCCAGGCTGCGCAGATAAACTTCGTCCCCCTTCGACAGTTTGCTGGCATCGAGCAGGATATCCAGCCGTTCGCCCGGTGCCAAAAATACTTCGCTCGCTGAATAAGGCTTGTCGAGCAGTCCGCCGTCATTGCCGATGACATGGTAGGGAAGCAGCTTTTCCCCCTTGGCGAATGCAATCTTGTAGATGCGTGCGGTCGAGCCGTTCAGCAAGCGGAAGCGGTAGATGCGCGTTCCGATTTCGGTATACGGGGTGGGTGTCAGGTTGGCAAGAACCGTATCGCCCAGATACCCCATCATTTTTTCCATCGGGTTGGGACTGTAGACGAACTCGCCGGCCTGATTGAGCCGCTTGTCCTGGATAACGACCGGCAGATCGGTCACGCCCAGTTGAAGGTCCAGCGCTTCGCGCAGCGCCACTTCATCGTCGTCCTCGACAATGAAGAAACTGGCCAGGCCGAAGTACGCCTGTTTGGCCGTGAAATTATGGGCGTGGGTGTGATACCAGTAGGTGCCACTGCGGTTGTTGACAGTGAAGTCATATTGATACTGGGCACCGGGGGCGATGGTATCGCGCGGGTTACCGTCCATTTTCCCGGGCAGATGTAAACCGTGCCAATGCAGGATGGTGCCCTCGTCAAGCGCGTTATCCAGTGTCACTGACAACTTCGTACCCGACTTCACCTTGAGAATAGGGTTTTGATAGGTCTTGCCCTGATGCTGGGTTCGATACCAGAGAAAAGGGGTGGTTTTACCCCCCGCCAGCGGGAACGTGCCGCGCTCGGCAACCAGCGCCAATTTACCCTGCGGTGTCAGGACACCAAAGGGTCCGCCGTCACCGGGGATGAACAGGGGCGACGAAAACCCCGTCGCGCGAGCGGATGTTCTGAGTATCGCGTAGGCGCCAACTGCAGTAAGCGGTATGGCGGCGGCCAGCGCCAGGAATTTCCTTCGGTTCAACATGTTATTCCCAAAGTGAATCGCGGATCCTGGAAGAAGGTATTCAGGCAATCCGCTATTGTTGCGGCTGGACCTAGAACCAGAATCGCACGCCAGCAACCCAGCGTGTCACAGCAGATTTTTCACCTTCATCGCGGGCAAGGTCCGCTGTCTGGCCAAACTTGCTCACACGTTCGACGCCAATATAGGGTGCGAGCTGTCGCGTAAACTCGTATCTCAAGCGCAGGCCGGTTTGTGCTTCCGACAGCCCCGAACCGATCCCGCGCTCGACGTCACTTTTACCGTATAAATTGAGTTCTATGCGCGGCTGTAATATCAATTTTTGCGTCAGCAACAATTCGTACTCTGCACCCAGACGCAACGCCGTACGTCCATTCTCACCGGCATATGCGGTCGCATCGACTTCAAACCAGTAGGGTGCAAGGCCCTGCACGCCAAACGCCAGCCAGCCACGATCGGGCCCCACGCCGCTGTCGTAGCGGACGCCCAGCTGCGTATCCCAGAAGGTGGCGATGGCATGTCCCCATAACAATTCGGTCCGTGCTTCTTGCAGCTTGCCTTTGGCCACCTCCCCTTCGGCCTTGATCACCAGACGGTTGTAAGTTCGGCCGAACCAGGCCTGAGCATCGTACGACGTGCTGTTGCCGTTGTTTCGGGTATAGCTCTTCTCCAGACTATCGATAAGAAGCGCACCAAAATTATGTTCGTCTGCCAAATGCAAGCGTTGTGACGGGGGTAAAGCATACGCGCCTGAATCGAGTGTAAATCCACCTGAGTTGGCATGCGGGTCGCGTGCATCAGCCGGGGCCGATCCGCCCTGCATGTTCATTTCACCATGATCCATCCCTGGCTTACCCGACTGCACTGCCGGCTGATTGCCATGATCCATGCCGGCCATTCCAGCTGCAGCGTCCGATTTGACAGGTTGCATGACCGGCTGCACGCTTTGATTCATGCTGCCATGATCCATTTTGCTATGGTCCATGGCAGGCATTGAATCAGCGGCGGGCATGGGCATCGCCTCGGCAGGGGGCGATGCTGTCATGCCGGGCATCTTGCTGTGATCCATTGCTGGCATCGCATCCTTGACCACTTTGGCCTTGGTTCCCGCAGGCGCCATGCCACCTTGATGCTGCGAGTGATCCATCGTGCCACTATCGCTCGAGGTTTGCGCCCAAACAGGCGACACACTCATCGTTGCCATTGCCAGTACCAGCACATTCATTCGCTTATTCTTCATCTTAATATTCCTCTCGTTTCCGTTAGCGCTTACGCCACAACCACTTCACGGAACATGCCTGCATCCATATGGAACAGCAGATGGCAATGCCACGCCCAACGGCCAAGTGCATCTGCGTTGACCAGAAAGCTGATGCGCTGTGCGGGTTGCACGTTAATCGTATGTTTGCGCACCTGAAAACCACCGCCGTCCGCTTCCAGCTCGCTCCACATCCCATGCATGTGCATCGGGTGGGTCATCATGGTGTCGTTGTGCAGAATGATGCGTACCCGTTCGCCATATTTGAAATGCACGGGAGTGGATTGACCGAACTCCAGTCCATCGATCGACCAGGCGTAACGCTCCATATTGCCTGTCAGGTGCAATTCGATCTCGCGGCTGGGGCCACGTAGATCAAGCGCCCCCCCTATCGTATGAAGGTCGGCGTAGGTCAGTACGCGACGGCCGTTATTGCGCAGACCCGTGCCGGGATCATCCAGGTTGGTGCGTGCCATATCCACGCGCATATCGGTGCTGGCACCATATTCGGTTTTGGCGTGGCGCGCGGTTGTGCTGGGTTTAGCCAACGCGTCGCCCATGGGCATGCCAGCCGGCATGACATGCTTGCTGTGATCCATGGCCATCCCCCCATGGTTCATGCCCGTCATCCCGGCCATCCCTCCGGCACTGCCGTGATCCATGCTGGCCATTCCATCACCGCCCATGGCACCCATCATGTCACCCATGGTGAGCGGTTCGGGTTTGTCCAATGCCGGGACGGCCGCCGTCAGTCCGGCACGGGTAGCCAGGGTGCCGCGCGCATAGCCGGTGCGATCCATCGACTGCGCAAAGATCGTGTAAGTGTCATCGCCTGGCGTCACGATTACGTCGTAGGTTTCGGCCACGCCAATGCGGATTTCATCGACGGTCACGGGCTCAACATCCTGACCGTCGGATTGCACCACCGTCATTTTCAGACCGGGAATTCGCACATCAAAAAACGTCATTGCCCCTGAGTTGATCAGGCGCAGGCGGACTTTTTCACCCGGCTTGAAAATCCCCGTCCAGTTGCTGGCGGGCGTGGCACCATTCATCAAATAGGTGTAGGTGGCCGCCGAAATATCCGCCAGATCGGTCGGATTCATGCGCATCTCGTTCCACATCTTGCGCTTGTCGAATGCTGCCTTGACCCCAATCCGTGAGACATCCTTGAAGAAGTCGACCGCAGTGGGCTGGTTGAAGTTGTAATAGTCGCTCTGCATCTTGAGCTTGGAAAACACACGCATGGGGTCTTCATCAGTCCAATCCGAAAACTGCACCACATATTCCCGGTCAGCCTGAGTTGAGCGCCCGTTCGCCGAATCAATCACAATGGCACCGTACATGCCGGTCTGTTCTTGCATGGCCGAGTGCGAGTGGTACCAATAAGTACCCGTCTGCGTTACCTTGAACTGATACGTGAACGTTTCACCCGGCGGAATACCTTTGAAACTGATTCCTGGCACGCCATCCATCTGGAAAGGCAACAAGATGCCATGCCAATGGATGGAACTGCTCACGGCAAGCCGATTGGTGACGCGGAGGGTGACCGTGTCCCCCTCCCGCCAGCGTAGTGTCGGTCCAGGGATCGAGCCATTAATAGTCGTGGCCATGCGAACTGCGCCGGTAAAATTGACCGGCGTTTCATCAATTGTCAGATCAAACTCCGTGCCTTCGAGCACCGGGGCATAACCCGTTGTCGTATTCGCGCTTCGTGCCCAGGATGAATTGACCACCGGGCCCAAGCCCAATAGCAGTCCACCTGCAGCCAAGCCCTGCACAAACCGCCGCCGCGGGAAATCAGGAACGGCGAATACGGGCGAAATCGAATTTAACGGGTTACGCTTCATCGCGAACTGACCTCATGACTGAATAAATGATATGTAAACCGATATTTTTCTTTAAATTTCGGTTGCCACGTTATGGTGAACATCATGCAGGCGCCCCCCCGACACCAAGCTGACAGCTTGATGACAATTTTGTAATGCAACCCACGCTGGGCAGGAGCTGTGGCAGGATGTACTCATCCGTCCCAAGCTGGTCACCATGAAACTACTCATCGTCGAAGACGAGCCCAAAACGGGCGATTATCTGAAGCAGGGTCTGACCGAAGCAGGTTTTGTCACCGATCTGGCACGCGATGGCTGGGAGGGACTGGAACTCGCGAAGGCCGGCCACTACGACCTGATGATCCTGGATGTCATGTTGCCGGGGCTGAACGGCTGGCAGGTGCTGGAAGGCGTACGCAGGTCAGGCATTGAGATGCCGGTGCTTTTTCTGACTGCGCGCGATCAGGTTGAAGACCGCGTCAAAGGGCTGGAATTGGGGGCTGACGATTATCTGGTGAAACCCTTTGCCTTTGCTGAATTGCTGGCCCGTGTGCGCAGCCTGGTACGCCGAGGGCACTCCAGTCTGGAAGCCACCGTTCTCAAAGCGGCTGACCTGGAACTGGATTTGCTGCGGCGGCGCGCTACACGCGCAAACCATAAAATCGATCTCACCGCCAAAGAGTTTGCCCTGCTGGAATTGTTCCTGCGGCGTCAGGGCGAAGTGTTGCCACGTAGCCTGATTGCCTCGCAAGTCTGGGACATGAATTTCGATTCCGACACCAATGTCATCGATGTGGCCGTACGTCGGCTGCGCATCAAGATCGACGAGGGGTTTGAGCTCAAGCTTATCCACACCGTTCGCGGCATGGGCTACGTGCTCGAAACCGGAACCGACACCACAACAGCATGATGCCCTTGTCGCTTACCGCCCGGATCAGCCTGTATTTCGCAGCGGCTGCGTGTATGGTTTTACTCGCAACCGGTTATTTTTTGGCGCATGTCGTGGAGGCACATTTTGAGGAAGGTGACCGACACGAACTCAACGGCAAGCGTGAGCTGATCCAGAATCTGTTCAAGCAGGCTCGCAACCCAAACGAGATAGCCCAGCTGCCGCAACAGCTACACGACGCACTTGTCGGCCACCATGGACTGGAGGTGACCGTCACCGATGCATCGGGCACACCTTGGTTTTCCACGCCAGGCACAACGTTTCCCGGCACGCTGCAGATCACATGTCCGGGGCAGTCCCTGGATTGCAGAGATGCCGCTTTGCAGCAATGGCAACAAGCAGGAGTGAACTACCGAGGAATGACGGTTCCACTCACTGCGGGCAATGGTCAGACCTACACCCTAACGTTGGGGCTGGATATCGAACGGCATGAGATATTTATGGACACCTTCCGCATCGTGCTGGCGATTGCCATTGCCTTGGCGGCCTTGGCCACCGCAGGATTGGGATGGGTTATAACCCGATGGGGCCTGGCGCCACTCCGCCAGGTCACCACCATGGTTTCCGGTATCTCTGCCGAGCATCTGGCAGACCGGCTGTCGGATGATCACTTGCCCACAGAACTGAAGCCCCTCGCCACCGCTTTCAACGCCATGCTGGCGCGGCTGGATGACTCATTCCGGCGGCTTACAGAATTCTCTTCCAACATTGCGCATGAACTGCGCACACCCATATCCAACCTGATGACGCAAACGCAGGTTGCGCTGTCGAGCGCGCGCGACAAGGACACGTACAAGGAAATTCTCTATTCCAGCCTGGAAGAATACGAACGCATGGCGCAAATGGTGGGCGACATGCTCTACCTTGCTCAAACCGACAACGGCCTGCTCAAGCCGGGCATGGCGCAAGTAAACCTGACCGAAGAAGCCCAGGGCCTGTTTGATTACTTTGAAGCCTGGGCCGAAGAACGCTCCGTTTCGCTGACACTGACTGGCACAGCCACAGCGCCCGGCGACCGCTTGATGCTGCGGCGCGCACTCAGCAATCTCATTTCGAATGCTATCCGCCACACCCCACCCGGGCAAGCGGTCCATGTTTCACTAAGCCATACTGATGACCTGGCCACCGTGGCGGTCGAAAACCCCGGCCCGGATATTCCAGCCGAACACTTGCCTCGCCTGTTTGAACGCTTTTACCGGGTTGACCCCTCACGCCAGCGCAAAGGTGATGGCGCTGGACTGGGTTTGGCCATCGTCAAGGCCATCGTCGAAGCGCACGGCGGTTCGATCAGCGTGACCTCCGCCAATCAAACGACCCGGTTCCAGCTCAGCCTAAGAACACGCGCAGCATAATGGCGGGGCAACAGCCCCAAGCAAACGCCAAAAAACAAGCGGCCCATTAAGCCGCTTTTCATTTTCGCTGCGTTAGGCCTAGCGCTTGCCCGCAGGCTCATCCGCCATGCGCCAGATATCCACGTCACGGCCCTGCTCGCGCATGTGCTCCGCCTTGGCCGACAAATAGCGCTGCAGGCTCGGTTCCGTTTCATAGGCCCCGCTCGACACGTAGGTCAGGATGCCCTGGGTATGAAACACCTTGAAGAAGGCCTCGGAGCGAATGATCTCCTTGCCCTTGTTGTTGAACACCACAATGGAGGGCGCATATTTCACGTCCAGCTCCCTGGCCCAGTCGCGTGCAGTGGTGACCTTTCCCTGCGGCGTCACCACCGGCGTATCCGCCCAAATGTTGAGCTGGATCACGTCAAACTGAGCCAGCACGTCTCGCGTTTCCTTGTCCGGCAGCACCTGGGTGTGCAGCTCGTGGCAACTGGGGCAATCACGCTGCTCAAAAAAGACGGCCACCGGTTTGGCCTTGCTGCCTTTACGCGTCAGGTTAAAGGGCGGGCGCTTGAAAAATGGCTCGTCGATCAATTCCCCGCCCGTGGCTGGTGGCTGGTTGGCCGCTGCGTAATCGCGGTAACTGATTTCTTTTTCTTTGCGCTGCGCCACAAATTCAAGCGCCGTTTTAAAACGGTTAGGCTGAATGAAACCATCCAGACGCAATACGGTTTGCCCTGCTTCATCAAAAAACAACAGGCTCGGGGTGTATTGCACCTTCAGACTGGTAGCAAACTGTTTTTCCGACATCCGTTTGTTATCGAGCGAAATCACCTCGCGGTCGCCCCACATATTGATGGCGATCACATCAAAATGATGTCGAAGATAGGTTTCAATGTCTTTCTGCGCCATGTTGCGGTTAACCAACGCATGGCAATACGGGCAGTTATCCTGGGTGAACATGATCATCACCCGTTTGTTTCTGGACTGAGCTTCGGCGATATCTTCCCGTAAATTCAGAAAGCTTTCCTTGAACCAGCTGGGATATTCGGTTTGCTTCGCACCATAATAGGCGCCCTGCTTCCCGGCTGCCTCAGCAAACCCGGCAAACAGCAGCATGACAAACGCGAACCACTTCAGAGAATGAGGCCACTGCATGGAATGTGAAATCATGACATCTCCAGATTGCCCATCTATATGGATAACGAACCGTACCCTCGTTAACTTTATACCCAATGGCCCAATCATGCACACGCGGAAAAATCGGCCGCCGGCCCCTGAAACAGGGTTAAATTATTGACCATGCTTCCTATCCTTTATTCGTTCAGACGCTGCCCCTACGCCATCCGCGCTCGCCTCGCCCTGCATGCCGGCGTAACCCCCTACGAACTGCGTGAAATCCAGCTACGCGACAAGCCCGCCGCCATGCTGGCCGCATCGCCCAAAGGCAGCGTGCCCGTGCTGGTGCTGCCGGATGGACAAGTCATCGACGAAAGCTGGGACATCATGCAATGGGCGCTCAAGCAGCACGACCCGGACAACTGGCTTGGCGATGATGGCCGCCATGTCGAAGTAGCAGCAGCGCTGGTGAACATCAACGACGGCAGCTTCAAGGCCGCACTGGATCGCTACAAATACGCCGACCGCCACCCCGAACACCCGCAAAGCCATTACCGAACCGAAGCTGAGCCATTTCTGCAGCAACTGGAAAACCACCTGCATACAAGCGCCTTTTTATCAGGCGACCGGCCGTCCATCGCTGACGCCGTAGTTTTACCTTTCATCCGGCAATTCGCGGGCGTGGATCAAGCATGGTTTGACCAGTCGTCCTACCCAAAGCTGCGTAACTGGAGCAAAGCGCTCATCAACTCAGCCCTGTTTACCGCCGTCATGCTGAAGCATCCGGTGTGGCGAAGCGGGGGGAAGCCTGTTGTCATCAAAGGCTGAGGGCGAATGTGCATGACGGCTGAGGATTCTGGACAGTCTGGGTCGACCCTGAGCGGCCCGCTAGAGTAGGCACCACGACGTCTGGTGTTCGGCCTAAGCGGTCTTACTCCCAGCACGGCAAACACGTCCGCTATGAGCTGGCGGATTCAACCGATCGACGCAACGGATTGGTGAAATCGTTCGGCGGGTGTTGCGTAGTTTAGTGTTTTCCTAAGGCGCTCATTCAATTTCCTCGCGATGGCATTGAGCTTGGCTTGCGAGTAGGTTGAAATATCGGTTCCCTTGGGGAAATACTGTCGCAGTAGCCCATTCGTATTTTCATTGGTCCCACGCTGCCAAGGACTCCGAGGGTCACAGAAATAGACCTGTATGTCCGTCGCCAACGTAAAGTGCTTATGTCTGGCCATCTCGGTACCTCGATCCCAGGTTAGCGATTTGTAGCGTTCCTGTGGCAGCTTGCGAACATTCTTGATCAGTCAAGCCTCAACATATTTGGACATTCATCAACATCCGTCTTCAAATATGCTGAATTGGCGCTTTCTGCTACGAGATGCTAAGCGACAGCCATGTCATATCTGCAGACCAGATCCTGTTTTCTGGTGGTCACCTGACGCTACCGTGACGGCTGCCAGCATTCCGACATCAGTGACCAGGTTTCGCCTCATTCCTTAAATCCACTTGACGCCAGGCGCTCTGCATTCAAACATTCGCTAGCCTTGCCGCGGAATCCTTTGTTGGCACATAACGTGCTCAATCTAAAAACTTAAAGACCTATAACATTCGAAACGGACTATTCAACGCGGGCCATTAAGGCGAAGAGTCTTGGCGTCTAAATGCCGAAAAGTGACTGCCCATGATGAGTTTTGCATGGGGCATGATTGTTCAAAACTTACATTATTGTCGACCATGATCATACGTACTCCATCATCCTCACGCGAGCAGGGTCATATGAAAAAATGGGCGTTATGTGGGCAACTTGGGTACTGGATTCACAACATGAAAAGTTTGGCCATGCTTCTGAATCCCCCCGGGATGATGGTCCAATACCCAGTACACCATTTTCACGCCGCATCTTCAAATGCCCTAAACTGGCAGCATGGCTAAAATGGCATTCGCTGAAGAACAGTTGTCCATATACAAAGCCCTTTTAACGGCTACCAAAAGCTTGGCTCAGGGCAATACGCCCGATGAAGTACTGCGTGCGGCCTGCGATGCATTAGTGGCGTCAACTGAGCGTATTTGTCTGGCATGGATGTACCTGGGTAATCCCGGTTCTGAAACGATCACCCCCTCTTACTCCGTTGGAAAATCGTCTGGATATACCCGGAATTTGGTGATTGATCTTTCTCCGGAAGCGATGAAAGGCCCTGCCAGGCGTTCCTTGGCAAAAAATGAACCTGTTCTGGTACAAGTCAAAGCTGATTCGAGTTTCGGTATTTGGCGCGAAAATGCGATTCGATACGGTTTCCAGGAAGGACTGACCTTACCGATTGGGGACCCGAATCATCCCTTCAGAGGGCTGATTGTGATTTTTGTGGATGCGAAGGATTACTTTGATCAGATCGGGATCGAGCCTTTTATTGCTTTTGCTCAGTTAGCTACCGTGGCCTTGGATCAAGCCCGGTTGAAAATCTCGCTAAAAGAAATAGCTTCAATCGATCCTTTGACCAATCTTCTTAATCGAAGGGCATTGCAAGAAGTTATCGATCGTGTTTATGCCTACGCAAAAAGATCAGAAAAACCTTTCGGCGTGATTCTGCTTGATCTGGATCGATTCAAAATGCTCAATGACAATTACGGTCATGACCTCGGAGATAAGTTTCTTCTCGGGATCAGTGAAATTGCAAAGCAAACCCTACGCACGAGTGATTGGCTGAGCCGATGGGGTGGCGAGGAATTTATGGCTATCCTGCCGGACACCAATGAGCATGATGCGCTTGTGATCGCTGAGCGGCTGAGGGTCGCAATCGAGGAATTCTCAATTGAGTTCAATACTCAAAAGGTCAGGACATCCTCAAGTATCGGGATTGCCAGTTATCCGCGAGACGGCGATACACCAGACTTCCTAATCAAGGCAGCAGATGCTGCACTTTATGAAGCCAAAAAATCCGGACGAAATCGTGTGGTGGCCGCCAAGGATAAGCGAGAGGTTTATTCCATCGCGGGTAAACTGAACACCGCAATAGAAAACAACAGGCTGGTGCCAGCCTATCAGCTGATAGTAGACCTGCAAACCAGATTGCCGGTTGCTGAAGAAGCATTGGCCCGGTTAATTGACGAGTCCGGGAATGTGATTGCGGCTACCGACTTTATTTCGGCGGCAATGGAGATGCAACTCACACACCTTGTCGATTACCAGATCATTAAACAGACCATGCGCCACTGTGCAGCCAATATTGCTAGCAATGGCCCAAGTATTGCGCATTTCGTAAATATCTCAGCGGACCTGTTGCTGCATCAGGAGTTGATTCAGGATTTATTTGCAGAAGCTCAGGCAGCGTGCATATCGTGCGGAATGGATATGGGCCTCACCAAACCGCTGGTGCTGGAAATTACAGAAAGACAATTGCTCGGCGATGCACACGCAGTCAAAGCCAAGCTTGCGCCTTTCCTTGATTTTGGAATGCGTTTGGCCATTGATGATTTTGGTAGTGGATATTCTTCATTCCAGTATCTGGCTGATCTGCCTGTTTCATTCTTGAAAATTGAAGGCAGCCTCATTAAGCAGGTAAAAGACAAACGCGTCAGGCAAATTGTCAAACGGATTAGTGATATTGCGAAAGATCTACAGTTGACCACGATTGCCGAGTTTGTCGAAGATGCGGATACCGCTGACATTCTCTGTGACTTGGAAATAGACTGGGCACAAGGCTATTACTTTGGGCATCCAGTACTGGCAAAAAAATAATCGCATATTCGCCTCGGCAATCCTGATTTACCCGTGCATCAAAGATTCGAATGAACGGTGAGGCCGAGTTCCTGCCAATGACCAAGCATCGATGAAGGTCAGCTTCTACCAGGGACGATTCAAACCTCTTGAAACGCACTACATTCAACTTATTTTATTTTGGGTATGTTGGGTCAGTCCTCCCCTGATTTGCTCAAATTTTGAGTGTTCATACAGTCCAGGCCGACAGCTCCAGTACTCTGATCGAGCATGAGAGTCTGCTTCAGCTACTTTTCAGCCGTTCAGATATTCAGAAGGAATAACGCTCATGGGTCGGTAGTACGCATTCACAGAAACTGAAACGGACACTCGGCGTTAATGATCCAAGAATGACCGGTCATCCGCCCATAGTGGATGTACTTGGCTTGCTGGGCATAAGATCGCTTAGGCTGATAACCGGACCTTTCGGCAAACGTGTTGACAGTCCGCTTTGGACGAACCAAGTCATCCAAAGCCACCTGGATATCGAATTCACCCGACGTCCACATAGCCCCCCCATCCCTCCCCTACTTCACCAGCAAACCCTGGCGAGCAAACAACCACATTTGCTGGTTCGTGCGTTCGCTAACATGCTCAAGCGATTGCTCCACGCCCATCTCGGCCAATGTGGCCTGCATGAGTGCGTCGAGTTCGTCGACGGTGTGGCTGCCGTCCAGCAAACCCAGCAGTTTGCACGCGGCCGCGTCGAGATCCAGGGTGGTGTGGCGCAGGCAGCTGACCATCCAGCCGGGCGAACGCGCCTGCAATCGGGCCAGCGTCTGCGCGCATGGATATTCGCCGGGGCTCCCCGCAGCCGAACCTGCGCGGATGCAGGGCATCACGCCATGCGCCGCTACCAGTTGAAACAGTGCGTTGCGGAACAGGGCTTCATCGACAGGGTTTGACGCGCCGAATTCGGCCATTACCTGCCGGACTGCCATCAGCAAATCCGGATACGCCAGCGCATTTGGATAAGCCATCGAGAGGGCCATTACGGCGGCCTTCATCGCCGGCTGCGCGACCGGAAAGGTGTTGCCTGCAGGGTTGATGAAGCGTTGCTCGCTTGCGTTTTCAAGGTCGATTTCGTCGTCGCTTTGCAGGTCGGTATAAAACGCCAGGTGGCTCAAGTTCCCGGCTTGTGGGGGCTGTGCGCAGGGGGCGTCGGCGCGCGCGATCAGCGCACGTCTAAAACGGATGGCGTGCGCTTCGTCCAGCGCCGACTCGGCATCCTGCCAGCGCCCGGCCATGCCTTCCGGCGTCAGTCCCCAGGTGTCTTCGAGTTCGACCACGGCGTGGCGCGGCCCGGCTTCACCGAGGTAACGCAAATCATGCGATTCGAGCTGCATGGCAAATTCACCGAAGCTGACGGGCGTGTTGAAGTCGGCGAGGTATTCGTGAAACAGATACGACGGCGCCGCGGTCTTGAGAAAGGCGATTTCCTTTCTCAATACCGGATCGTTCCACTCGGCTTCAAGTTCGTTCAACACGCGCAGCGCCTGTTGATAACGCGCGGGCGCCGGCAGGTCGGTGGCAGTGCGTTCGATCAGCGCGTTGCGCAACGGCTGTAGCGGCACCCAACCGGCCGTGACGTTGAAGCTGATGTACGCCATGCCATGCGGCGACAGATGACGGTGACAGACGTCGAGCAACGCCTGCTGCACCGAAGGCGGCACCCAGGAATACACGCCGTGCGCGATGATGTAATCGAATATGCCCAGATCGCCGGGCAAGTCTGCCAGGTCGCCATGCTGGATGCGGACGTTGGAAATGCCCAACTGCTGGATGAACTGGGTGCCCCTCTCCGCCTGCACGCGCGACAACTCCACGCCCACACATTCGGATTGGGGCCAGCGCCACGCCAGGGGAATCAGGTTGCCACCCTGCGCGCACCCCAGTTCGAGGATGCGCGCACGCGTTGGGTCGGGTGCATCAAAGCCATGCAACCGGGCCACCGCCGCCAGAAAATCCGGCTGGGTTTCGGGCAGCGGCAGGCTGTCGTAAGGCAGTTCGTCGTAGCTGGCGAGGGTGTCCATGGCGGCAATTCTCCCAGTAAATGGGAGGCCGTGGTTGTTACCGACATGTATGTCGGTAACAACCACGCTCTAAAACCTGCGCGTCAGCAGCAACCCGACACAGGCGCCGCCATGGATGCGGTGTTAGTGGCCGCGCGAACCCGGTTTGGCTGACGACAATGAAGCCTGCGGACGCGGCTTGCGCGGCTGGGCAGCCCGGCTTGGGGTGGGTTTGGTACCCGCACCTGCAGTCGTTGCCTGGCCTTGCGATGCACGGCCCGACGCATTGCGGTTACCCGATTGCGGCTGGCGTGCATTCTGGCCCTGACCGCGTCCACCACGTCCTTGCGGCGGACGCGGAGGACGCTCCTCGGACATCAGATCGGCCTTGGCGGGCGGAACAAAACCCGGTTCGATTTCCACGCGAACGATCGAGCGCTTGATCAGTTTTTCGATGTCGCGCAAATAGCTCAGCTCTTCGTCATCCACCAGCGACAGCGCCGAACCTGTGCTGCCCGCACGGCCGGTGCGGCCAATACGGTGCACGTAATCTTCCGCCACGTTGGGCAATTCGAAATTGACCACTTGGGGCAGCTGATCGATGTCGATGCCGCGCGCAGCAATGTCGGTCGCGACCAGCACGCGCACGCTGCCATCCTTGAAGCTGGCCAGCGCTTTAGTGCGTGCAGACTGGCTCTTGTTGCCGTGGATCGCGGCGGCGGTGATGCCATCCTTGATCAGTTTTTCAGCCAGTTTGTTGGCGCCGTGTTTGGTGCGGGTGAACACCAGCACCTGCTGCCAGTCATGATGATTGATCAGGTGTGCGAGTAGGTCGCGCTTGTGTGCCTGTGGCACCCGGTGCAGCGTCTGCTCGATGATCTCCACCGTGGTATTACGGCGTGCCACTTCAATGCAACCCGGGTTACGCAGCAGGCTGTTGGCCAGGGTCTTGATCTCGTCGGAGAAGGTCGCCGAGAACAGCAGGGTCTGGCGCTGCTTGGGCACCACGGCAAGCACTTTCTTGATGTCGCGAATGAAGCCCATGTCGAGCATGCGGTCAGCTTCGTCGAGCACCAGCATCTCAACACCGGACAAATCCACCGTTTTTTGTCCCATGTGATCGAGCAGACGACCCGGGGTGGCGACCAGAATATCAAGGCGCGACCTCAGCGCCTTGAACTGTGGGTTGATGTTGACACCACCGAACATCACCATTGAGGTGAGGTTCAGGTATTTGCCGTAGGTCTTGACCGATTCTTCAACCTGCGCGGCGAGTTCGCGCGTAGGCACCAGGATCAGGCAGCGCGGGCGGCCCGGCTTGGGCGCTTGCACGGCACGCGTCGACAGTTGATGCAGGATCGGCAGCGTGAAGCCGGCGGTCTTGCCGGTTCCGGTTTGTGCGGCGGCGAGCAGATCGCCGCCTGCCAGCACTTGCGGAATCGCCTGCGCCTGAATCGGGGTGGGCGTGGTGTAGCCAGCTTCGGCAATCGCACGCAAAATGGGATCGGACAGGCCTAGCCCAGTAAAGTCCGGGCTGGACAAAGTTGTTTCAGTAGTCATGTGGTTTCCTGCGACGGCCTGTCACTTATGCAGTGATACCAATCGAGGCAGACGAATAGTGGATCGTAAGATCGGGGGTGAAAGAACCGCGCACCGATTGGTTGGGTGCGGGAGGCCGCACTATACCGACTGCTGTTGCGTGCAGCAATGCATTTCTATTCCAGTTAACAAACCAGGCATGGGTGAGGCGGACACAATTCCAGACAGACTAATCACCCCATTGCCTGTAAACCCTATCCGGAGTGGACGTGAGTCCGGCCCACCCCGGCAGCGGCTCAAGATGATTACTTGGCGGCCTCAGTCACCAATCCTTCTAGCGCTCCGGTCAACCGCTTGAGCGCAGCATCACAACTGTCGTCTGCATGTTTGTTGCCGAGCTTGGACAGATCCTTGTAACTCAACCAACTTTTACCCGCTGCATCTTCCCAGGCCAGCACATGAAGCGGCAAATCGATGCCATAGGCTTGATTGCATTGCATCAAAGGGGTGCCGCCTTTTGGATTGCCCATGATCATAAGCTCGGTGGGGCGCAGCTTTTCTCCAATGCTTTGTGCGCCCGCTGTGTGATCGATGCGTGCAAATACTTTCAGACCACGGGCCTGTGCAAGCGCTTCAAGTTTATCCAGCGTCACCTTCGCCGATTGAGCACTGGGTACGGATATCAATTTGCTTGCTCCATACACTGGCGAAACAAGAAGAGCGGCCGACAAAACAACCATGGCAATCCTGGACATGTTGGTTCCTTTCATAAAATTGAATGTGATTGGTCGATATTAAGGCATCTGCCTTACACCAATAGATATAGACCGGTTTCACCCAGACCCAAGCGGCACACACTGAGCGCACTGTCGTATCCCGTCGAAAAAACAGTCCACACGCTGTAAGGAAGCACAGATCCCACCGACGAATGGGGGTACAACGCTGAAATGGAATCTGTTGTGATCTCCTCAGTGTCTCGATAACAGACAGGAGCCGGGCGTGCCCGGGTGAAAAAATGCTGACATGCCAAGGCGCAAGCCACCTGGTATCAGAAAGCCAGGATCGCACCCTGGGGCTTTTCGAGAGCTTGGGCCTGCGCATGCACGTGTGGATGTGCATCAACTGCCGACGTTTCGAAACCCAGATTCGGCAGATGCGGCGCTTGCTGCGCCAATCGAGCCTTCACGATACAACCGGGGCAGCCCATCCGTTATCGACGAAAGCGCATCAACGCATCAGCAAGGTGATTTCCGGACGATAAAGACAGTCCCGGTTTCCGGGTTGCGAACTGATACAGATATATCTATTTAATCCTTTTTACGCTTTCACCCCCGCCCACTTAAATCCTGCTGCATGGGCAACAGCACACCAAACTTTTGGAGATTGACCATGAAAACACGCACTGCAACCCTCACGTTCGCTTTAACCGCTGCACTCGGCACCGCAGGGGTCGCCTACGCAGCGAACGGCAATCCCTTTGCACTGAACGATCTTTCGCAAGGCTATCAAATCGCACAAGCTGAAAAAGCCAAAGACGGCAAGTGCGGCGAAGGAAAATGCGGCGCGACTAAAACCTCAAAAGCCACTGATGCCAAGGCAAAAGACGGCAAATGTGGTGAAGGGAAATGTGGCGGCACTAAAAACGCTCAGGCTGCCGACCCAAAGCAAAAGAAGGAAAATGCGGTGAAGGCAAGTGCGGCGCCACCAAAAAGAAATAAGTAATCAGCCAAGGCCTGGGAACGTGATCCCAAGCCTTGATCACAACCCGCTTTTGTTCATCACAGGTGACTCTGCATGAATGCCATCGTTAATGTGTACACCAGACTGACCACGCGGCTTGACCAGGCCGGAAGCTATCTGGGGCTATTGGGTATACGGCTGTTACTGGCATGGGAATTCTGGGAAGCCGGCGTCCAGAAATTTACCGGCGAGAATTGGTTCATCAATGTTCAGGAAAACTTTCCGTTTCCATTCAACATCGTGCCTGTGGATATTTCCTGGTTTTTGGCCACCTGGTCAGAATTGCTGGGCGCCGTTGCGCTGGTAATTGGCCTCGGCACCCGTTTCTTCAGTGTGTCCCTCATCATTCTCACCATCGTTGCCTGGGTCAGTGTTCATTCGGGCAATGGCTACAACGTCTGCGACAATGGCTACAAGCTGCCACTGATGTATCTGGTGATGTTTGTGCCGCTGTTGTTGAGTGGTCCCGGCAAGCTGAGCCTGGATCACTGGCTGGCGCGCCGATTCATGGCGAACTGATGCTGCGTTCATTGCGGACATGACACTGCAGCCATCCATGTGATGGCTGTTTTTTCATGTCGACTTCTTCGAGTGGCGTATTAGGAATACGTGAATTTTCTGCGCGCTCCTTCGCATGTCAAACGCAAAGATAGGCCAGCAATATCTGGGCATAAATCAGTGACTAACGCAATGGAAGCAACTAGCGAATAGCGCCCCATACGAGCGGAACAATTCTTGGCAACGTACTTATCCACGGTGATCTCCATAAAGGTTTCAGGATGATGATAGTGACCGTCCCAAGATTAGAGCGGCTCCAGCACTCATCTCTGACAACGTCATAGTCCAAACCTGATCCGGGCTTGAATATTGAAGCCCGGATCAGGTCATCGCCAGAAAAGACACAGCAAAGCGGGTTACTCACTCAAGACTGCGTGAATAATGCCGCTACGTTAGAAGTAAGCCTTACCTGCGTGATGCGACCCAGATACATGACCGTGACAGCGTGCTGTCGCTGTCTATGATGAAGTCATATTAATAAGGAGGTCGCTGTGGATTTAGCGCTTTTTGCAAAGCTGGTCCTGAGTCTTCTCGGTCTGGTGGTACTTGCTGGACTTTTGCTGATCCTGGTCGCGCCCCTACGTCTTAAATGGCTGTCTGCACCGCTTTTCGGGCGATTCCGCGCAGTATTGCCCCAGTTGTCCGAAACCGAGCAACAAGCGCTCGAAGCCGGCACGGTGGGGTGGGACGGCGAACTGTTTTCCGGTAATCCGCACTGGAAAACCCTGCTCGCCACCTCCCCTGCCCGTTTGACCACCGACGAACAGACCTTTGTCGACGGGCCCACCGAAACCCTGTGTCGAATGATCGATGACTGGCGCATCACGCACCAGGATTTTGACTTGCCCGAGGACGCCTGGAACTACATCAAACAGGAAGGTTTTTTCGGCATGATCATTCCGCGTGCATATGGCGGACTGGAATTTTCCAATGCGGCGCATTCGGCAGTAGTGATGAAACTCGCCACCCGCAGCATCGCCGCAGCAGTCACGGTGATGGTGCCGAATTCGCTTGGGCCGGGAAAACTGCTGCTGCACTACGGCACCCAGGAACAAAAGGATCACTATCTGCCTCGCCTGGCGCAAGGCCTCGAGGTGCCCTGCTTTGCCCTCACCGGCCCGCACGCCGGATCGGACGCTGGCGCCATTCCGGATACCGGTGTGATCTGCAAGGGGCGGTGGAAAGGTGAGGACGTGCTGGGCCTGCGGCTCAACTGGGACAAGCGCTACATCACCCTGGGACCCGTGGCCACGCTGATCGGGCTGGCCTTCAAATGCCAGGACCCCGACCATCTTCTGGGTGCAACCCAGGACCTCGGCATCACCGTTGCATTGGTACCGCATGACACCCCCGGGGTGGAAATTGGCGAGCGCCACAATCCGCTCAACATCCCGTTCATGAATGGGCCGAATCGCGGTCATGATGTGTTCGTCCCGCTGACGCAAATCGTCGGCGGCGCGGCCGGTATCGGCCAGGGCTGGCGCATGCTGGTGGAATGCCTTTCCGAAGGGCGCGGCATTTCACTGCCCGCGCTTTCCACCGGCGCGGGCAAGGCTGCAAGCCGCTTCACCGGTGCCTATGCGCGACTGCGTCGGCAATTCAATCAGCCGATCGGACATTTTGAGGGAGTGGAAGAAGCGCTGGCCCGCATCGCCGGCCTGACCTACCAGATGGACTCTGCACGCAGATTGACGCTGGCGTATCTCGACCAGGGCGAAAAGCCTTCGGTGATCTCGGCCATCGTCAAATACCACCTCACCGAAAAGTACCGCCGTGTGATCAATGACGCGATGGACATTCAGGGCGGCAGCGGGATTTGCCTCGGGCCCTCCAACCTGCTGGGCCGCGCCTATCAGGCCATCCCCATCGCCATCACTGTTGAGGGCGCGAATATTCTGACCCGTTCGATGATTATTTTCGGCCAAGGCGCCATCCGCTGCCACCCCTGGGTCCTGCGTGAGTTTGCGGCCATGCGTCACACCGACCCGGTCGAAGGCTTGCGCCTGTTTGACCAGGCACTGGTCGGCCATACACGCTTTCTCTTCGGCAATATCGGGCGCGCTTTTGTGCGTGGCCTCACACGGGGCCGGAGCGCCACGGCCCCCGCCAGCTTGGCGCATCGCTATTACCAGACGTTGGCCTGGATGAGCGCCGCGCTGGCCTTGAGCGCGGACGCGGCCATGATGACGCTGGGCGGCTCACTCAAACGTCGCGAACGGCTTTCGGCGCGACTGGGTGATGTGCTGTCGGAACTTTACCTGTCGTCAGCAGTATTGAAACGGTATTACGACGACGGCGAGCCCGAAGCCGATTACCCGTTGGTGCGCTGGGCCTTGCAGGAAAGTCTGTATCGGATGCAGGAAAGCTTCCGTTCGCTTTATCGCAACCTGCCCGGTCGGCCGCTTGCCTGGGCGTTGCGCGTGCTGACATTTCCCACGGGATTTGCGTTCTCCGAACCGTCCGACCGTGCCGCACATGCCGCTGCACAATTATTGCTCAGCCCATCGAATACGCGTGATCGTCTGACTGCAGGCGTGTTCATACACCCGGGGTCAAACGAACGCAGCCGCCAACTCGAAGATGCATTGGCGCTCGCCCACGAACTTGCTCCGACCGAAGCCAAGCTGAAGTCACTGCGTCGCAAAGGCACCCTTACCTCACGCACGCTCAACGACCTGGCCAAAGAGGCCCGGCAAAAACATCTGATCGGCGATGCCCAACTCAAGCAGGTTGAGTCTTACCAAAAACTGATCAATCAGGTGGTGCAGGTCGATGCCTTTACCCAGTTTGAAAATACAGAGCCAGCCCACAATACTGCCGTGCCAACTATGCAACCCGTACCCATCCGTGAGGCTCAGCCATGAACGCCCCCAACTCGTTTCCCGGCCGCCCGGTGTATATCGTTGATGGTGCGCGCACCCCGCAAATCAAGGCGCGCGGCGTGCCCGGCCCCTTCCACGCATCCGATCTCGGGGTGGCAGCCGGCCGCGCGCTGCTGTTGCGTCAGCCCTTTCAGCCCTCCGATCTCGACGAAGTGATTTTTGGCTGCGTGTCGTCTGGGCCGGACGAAGCCAATATCGGCCGCGTCATTTCGCTGCGGCTGGGCTGCGGTCACCACGTCCCGGCCTGGACCGTGCAGCGCAACTGCGCCTCGGGAATGCAGGCACTGGATTCAGCCGCCAAGGACATTGCACTCGGCCGCGCCGATCTGGTGCTCGCGGGCGGCACCGAAGCCATGAGCCATCATCCGGTGTTGTTCAACGAAAAGATGGTCGCCTGGCTGGCGGGTTTTAACCGGGCGAAAACCATGCCGCAAAAATTGCGCGAACTGGCCAGGCTGCGCGGTGCGCATCTGGTGCCGGTAATTGGTTTATTGCGTGGACTGACCGACCCGGTGGTGGGGCTGACCATGGGACAAACCACCGAAGAGCTGGCGCATCGTTTCAGCATCACGCGCGCCGAGATGGATGCGTTTGCGCTGCAAAGCCATCAGCGCCTCGCCGCCGCACAGGTCAGCCTGACTGACGAACTGGTGCCGCTGTATGACGGTCAGAACGTGATCGAACACGACAATGGTCTACGCCCCGACAGCAGCCTGGAACAACTCGCACAGCTCAAGCCGGTGTTCGACCCCAAGTATGGACGCGTCACCGCGGGCAACTCGGCACAGGTGACCGACGGCGCAGCCTGTCTGTTGCTCGCCTCGGAAGATGCGGTTGAAAAATACCATCTTGCGCCGCGCGCCCGCATCGTCGATGTCGCCTGGTCCGGTCTCGACCCGGCCCAAATGGGCTTGGGGCCGGCCTATGCCATCGCACAATTGTTGCAGCGTCATCGCTGGGACACTGGCGATGTGGACTGGTGGGAAATCAACGAAGCTTTTTCAGGCCAGGTGCTGGCGTGTTTGATCGCCATGACCGATGCCGACTTCTGTCGCGATGAATTCGGCCGCGACACGCCGTTCACACCCATTAGCAGCGACCGGCTCAACCCGGATGGAGGGGGCGTCAGCCTGGGTCATCCGGTGGGCGCGAGTGGCGCCCGCATCGTGCTCCATCTGCTGCGTGTGCTGGAAGCACACGATGCGCCGCGCGGGATTGCCAGCCTGTGCATCGGCGGCGGCCAGGGCGGTGCCATGCTAATCGAGCGAGGAGCGCTGTCATGAACCACTGGACCCTCTCCCGTGATAACGAAAACCTGGCCTGGCTGGTTTTCGATCAGGCCGGATCAGGCGTCAATACCCTGTCTGACGAGACCCTGGCCGAGTTTGACGCAGCGCTCTCCGAGATCGAAGCCAACCCGCCCCGAGGCCTGGTGATCCGCTCGGCCAAATCGAGTGGCTTTATCGCGGGCGCCGATGTCAAACGCTTTGCCGGCATGCGCGACCCGAATACCGCGCAAAGTCTGATTCGCAATGCCCACGCCGTGTTATTCCGCCTGGAACGCCTGCCCTGCCCAAGCGTGGCGGCAATACATGGTTTTTGCCTCGGCGGGGGACTCGAACTTGCGCTGGCGTGCACCTATCGCATCGTCACCGACGATGCCAAAACCAAACTCGGCTTTCCTGAAGTGCGACTCGGCATATTCCCCGGGTTTGGCGGCAGCGTCCGCTCGATCGAACGCGTCGGCCACCTGGCCGCAATGAACATGATGTTGTCCGGTCGCAATCTGTCCGGGCGCGCCGCGAAGAAAACCGGTCTCGCCACCGACTGTGTGCCGTTGCGTCAACTGGAGGTTGCCTGCCGCCACGTACTGCATAACCGACCGATGCAGCGCAAGCCTGGCTTCATCCAGCAAGCGGCGGGCTGGCCTGCACTACGCGGCCTGATCGCCAACAGGATGCACAAGCAGGTGGCCGAGCGCGCCAATCCTGCCCACTATCCTGCACCTTATGTCCTGATCGACCACTGGCGCCTGCATGCCAACAATCCGGCTGCGCTGTACGACAGCGAGGTACGCGAAGTTTCCAAACTTCTGACCAGCGACACGGCACAGAATCTGGTGCGCGTGTTTCTGCTTCAGGAGCAACTAAAGGGCCAAGGCGACAAACAGGCCTTCACCCCGCATCACCTGCATGTGATTGGCGCCGGCGTCATGGGCGGCGACATCGCGGCCTGGGGCGTGTTGCAAGGCATGACGGTCAGTCTGCAGGATCGCGGCGCGGCTCAACTTGCCCGTGCAATGGGACGCGCCCGCGAGTTGTTCACCAAGAAGCTGAAATCACCGCGCCTGATTACCGATGCACTCGATCGCCTGATTCCCGACACACGCGGTGACGGCATCACCAAAGCCGATGTGGTCCTCGAAGCCATCATCGAAGACGTGGCTGCCAAGCAGGGACTGTTCGCGCAAGTGTTGCCGCGGATGAAACCGGGTGCGTTGCTGGCTACCAATACGTCCAGCATCCAGTTGGAGATATTGGGCGAAACCTTGCCGAACCCGGAGCGACTTGTGGGCCTGCATTTTTTCAACCCGGTGGCGAAAATGCCGCTGCTGGAAATCGTGCGCGGCCCGAATACGGATCCGGCTGTAGTCGAACAGGCGCTGGCATTTGCCCGCCATTTCAACAAACTGCCGCTACTGGTGCAAAGTAGCCCGGGCTTTCTGGTCAACCGCATCCTCATGCCGTATCTGCTCGAAGCCGTCATGCTGGTCGAAGAAGGCATTGCACCGGATGCCATCGACCGGGCCGCGACCGATTACGGCATGCCAATGGGGCCGGTCGAACTGGCCGATACCGTTGGACTGGATATCTGTTTTTCGGTTGCCGGAAAGATGGCCGCACTGTTGAAGAACGAGGTGCCCGCTTCACTCCAGAAACACGTCGACGCCGGCCACTTGGGCCGCAAGAGTGGGCAGGGCTACTACCGCTGGGCCAATGGCCGTGCGCAGCACGGCAAAGACAAGGAGTACACCCCGGAACACCAGGACCGCATCATGCTTCGCTTGCTCAACGAAGCAGTCGCCTGCTTGCGCGAAGGCGTGGTGGCGAATGCCAGCGAACTCGATGCAGGGGTGATTTTTGGGACCGGGTTCGCGCCGTTCAAAGGCGGCCCCATGCAGGTGATTAAGCATGCGGATGCAGCCACCCTGCATGCACGCCTGGTTCAGTTGCATGAGAAGTTGGGCGCACGCTTCCAGCCCGATTCCGGCTGGGCATCGCTGACAGGAGAAAAACCATGATCAACATAGCCAGTTTCAATCTGCCTTTTTCCGCTCAAGCCGCAACGCCCAGCCCTGCCATTCAATCGCAGGCGAGCGACGGTATCGACATCACGGATAACTCCACGCTCGATGGCGTATTCCGCATTCGTGTGCGGCGCACACCCAATGCAGTGGCCTATCTGCAGCATGATCCTGCCAGCCAAACCTGGAACGAATTCACTTGGCAAGAAACTGCACAAGACGTGTCGCGCTGGAAAGCCGCATTGAAGACGCTGAATTTTCGCCCGGGCGAGCGGGTTGCACTGATGCTCGGCAACTGTCGCGAGTGGGTGATCTTCGATCAGGCGGCAATCAGTCTGGGATTGGTCACCGTACCGCTTTACACCAGTGATCGTACCGACAATATCGACTGGGTGCTGAAGGATGCGGGCTGCCGCGCCCTGCTGATAGGGGGGCAGGAGCACTGGGATGCGCTGCAAACCATCCGCCCCACACTCGATAAGCTTGACGCCATCATTTCACTTTCGCCGCTGACTGCCGGGTCGGACAATCTGCAAGTCGCCGACACCTGGCTGCCCAAAGACGCCACCGAATCAAATGATGGCATCACCCATCCCGGTGATCTGGCCACGCTGGTCTACACATCCGGCACCACCGGACGCCCCAAGGGCGTGATGCTGTCGCACCGCAACATCCTGTTTGACGTGAATGCCGGTTTGCAGTCGGTGGCGGTTCACTCGAGCGACCGCATGCTGTCTTTCCTGCCGCTATCTCACATGCTCGAACGCAGCATCGGGTATTACCTGCCGATCATCGCAGGAAGCAGCGTGGCCTTTGCCCGCTCGATTCCGCAATTGGCAGAAGACCTGCTAACGGTCAAACCCTCGATTCTGATTTCGGTACCGCGCATTTTCGAACGCGTTTACGGTCGTATTCATGAAGCGCTTGCCAGCGCGCCGCCCCTACGGCAAAAACTGTTTGCCAAGGCAGTGGACCTGGGCTGGCAAGCCTTTTTATATCGACAAGGTCGCGCACCTTGGTCACCCGGTCTGATGATTCAACCTGCGCTGGATCATCTGGTCGGGTCAAAAATTCGCGCCAAGCTCGGCGGCAACATGCGGTTCGCCATCAGTGGCGGGGCACCGTTGCCGGCCGAGATCAGCCGTACTTTCATCGCGCTGGGTGTCAATATTCTTCAGGGTTATGGCCTCACCGAAACCAGTCCGGTGATTTCTGTCAACCGTTCGGAAGACAATGAACCCACCAGCGTCGGTCCCGCCTTGCCGGGCATTGAAATCAAACGGGGAAAAAACGATGAACTCCTTACCCGTAGCCCCTCGGTGATGCTGGGTTTCTGGAAGCAGTCGGAAGCAACCCATGCCATGATCGATGCGGACGGCTGGCTGCATACCGGGGATCAGGTAACAATCGGTCCACGCGGCCACATCACAATCACCGGACGACTGAAAGAAATTCTGGTGCTGTCCACTGGCGAGAAGGTCCCGCCTGCCGATGTCGAACAGGCACTGGCTGGCTGCCCGCTGCTGGAGCAGGTCATGGTGGTCGGCGACGGCCGATCCTTTCTGACCGCGCTGGTGGTGCTTAAGTCTGATGCACTCACCCAGATTGCACGCACGCTGAACCTGCCAGAAGCCAACGCTGACGCACTGATGGAAAACCCGGATATCTGCCGCCATGTTCTGGAGCAGCTGCAACCCTGTCTGCATAATTTTCCCGGTTACGCCCGGCTCGCTGGTGTAGCCTTGCTGGCTGAAGCCATGAGCGTGGAAAATGGCCTGCTCACCCCCACGCTCAAGCTCAAACGGAGCGTGATTCTCAACCGCTATCAAAGCCAGGTAGATGCCCTCTATGCAGGACACTGATATTCATGAACGCGTACTCACCTGCCGGGTCGTTGCCATGCCGGAAAACACCAATGCCGCGGGCGATATTTTTGGTGGATGGTTATTGAGCCAGGTTGATTTGGCCGGTTCGACACTGGCTGTGAAGATATCTTCCGGGCGCGTCGCAACCGTCGCAGTCAATCATTTCCAGTTCATCAAGCCCGTACTTGTTGGCGATCTGGTGAGTTGCTGGGCGCAACTGGAGCACATTGGCAACACGTCAATTCGCATCCGCATCGAGGTTGACGCCGAACGCATGCGCAGCAGTCATGACAAAGAACGTGTGGCAGAAGCCAGCTTTACCTACGTTGCGCTGGATGCCCAAGGCAAGCCGCGCCCTGTCCTTTCATGACGCCAATCAGGCGCAAAGCAGGTCGCTGGCTGGCCAACTTTTTGAGCCAACCCCTGCTCCATTACAAGCCCTATTCAACCATCAACTCCGATCATTTTCTGGCGCTATTGCAACCCGGCGACGTATTGCTGGTGGAAGGCAACACCCGCGTCAGCAGCACGATCAAGTACCTCACCCAGTCGACCTGGTCGCATGCTGCGCTCTATATCGGTGACATTCTGGGTCAAGGCCTCGATGCCGAAACTGCGCCCACCTTGATCGAAGCCGATTTGACGCATGGCGTGATCGCGGTGCCACTGGGGAAGTATTCGCAACATAACACCCGTATTTGCCGTCCGCTGAAGATCAACGCTGACGATTGCGAGCGTGTTGTACGTTACGCCGCCGACCGCTTAGGCTTGGCCTACGATCTGAAAAACCTGATCGACCTGGGGCGCTATCTTTTACCCATCCCGCCTGTCCCCGCTTTCATGCGTCGACGCATGCTCTCGCTCGGCAGTGGCGACCCCACCCGCGCAATCTGCACCACGCTCATCGCACAAGCCTTTCAGAGCGTGCATTTCCCGATTCTTCCGCGCGTAGAAATCCTCGCCGATGCGGAACGCCAACTCTATGGCTATACCCTCGACGAAATCCATCACATTCGCCACCACAGCCTGTATGTACCGCGCGATTTCGATTTGTCACCCTACTTCAGGATATTCAAGCCGCTACAAAAACTGGATTTTGACTACACCGCAATGAAATGGAAGGACCAACTGGAAGCTGAATTGATTCAGGCGTCAGGTATTGAGGAGAGACAGCATCAGCGTTCACCGGAAACAATGAATGACCAAGCCTGAACAGACTAAGTTGACATTGCGGGTGAGCCAGAAAACAAAAAGGACTTACGTCATCGTAAGTCCTTTGTTTTAGCGTGTTCGGGATGGTGGGCAGTACAAGGTTCGAACTTGTGACCCCTGCCGTGTGAAGGCAGTGCTCTACCACTGAGCTAACTGCCCGAAGCGGCGCGAATTAAACCACAACCCGGCCCCCAAGGTCAATTTCGGGTTCAACGACCGAATTAAACTCAGCCGCGTAAAATAGCGGCTTTTGTTGCCCGGCCTTGACATGATCCGCACCCGTTTTGCCCCCTCCCCCACTGGTTATCTGCATATTGGTGGCGCCCGCACCGCGCTGTTTTCGTGGGCGTTTGCGCGTCATCACGGCGGTCAGTTTATTTTGCGTATCGAGGATACCGACATCGCACGCTCAACGCCCGAGGCGGTGCAGGCGATTCTCGACGGGATGGCCTGGCTGGGTTTGAATCACGACGAAGGCCCCTACTACCAAACCAAGCACCTGTACCGCTACAAGGAGGTGATCGCGCAGATGCTGGGAAATGGTCAGGCCTATCACTGCTATTGCAGCACCGAGGAACTCGATGCCATGCGCGAGGCGCAACGCGCCCGCGGTGAAAAACCCCGCTACGACGGCCGCTGGCGCCCCGAGCCCGGCAAGACGCTGCCAACCCCGCCATCCGGCGTCGATCCGGTTGTGCGCTTCCGTAACCCAACCGAAGGCAACGTGGCGTGGAAAGACTTGGTGAAAGGCACGATCGAGTTTGCCAACAGAGAGCTTGACGACCTCATCATCGCGCGTGGCGACGGCACCCCCACCTACAACTTCTGCGTGGTGGTGGATGACTGGGACATGCAGATCAGCCATGTGATTCGCGGCGACGACCACGTCAACAACACGCCGCGCCAGATCAACATCCTCAAGGCGCTGGGCGCGCCGGTGCCGCAATATGCGCACCTCTCGATGATCCTCGGCGACGACGGCACCAAACTGTCGAAGCGCCACGGCGCAGTGTCGGTGATGCAGTATTTCGAGGAAGGCTATTTGCCCGAGGCAGTGATCAACTACCTGGCACGGCTGGGCTGGTCGCACGGCGATGCCGAGATTTTCGACCGTGAACAGTTCGTACAGTGGTTCGATCTCGACCACATCACACCCTCAGCCGCACAGTTCAACACCGAAAAGCTGCGCTGGCTTAACCAGCAATATATCAAGGCTGCGGATGATGCACGTCTGGCCGATCTCATGCGCCCCTTCCTCGTGCGCAACGGCGCCAATCCTGACGACGGTCCCGATCTCGCTGCGGTGTGCGCACTGGTCAAGGAACGCGCCGCGACCATTGCAGAGTTAGCCGATGCGGCCACGTTGTTTTACCGCACGCTCCATCCAACGGCCGAGTTGCTGGCCCAGCACGTCACCCCCGACGTGTTGCCGGCACTCGCTGATCTGGCCTCTCGCCTGGAAAACATAAGCTGGGAACGCAGCGCCATCAGCGCCGCGTTCAAAGAAACGCTTGCTGCCCACGGCCTTAAGATGCCCAAGCTGGCCATGCCGGTGCGCGTGCTGGTGACGGGTGAACCGCAAACCCCCGCGATCGACGCAACCCTGGAACTGATCGGTCAGGAAAAGGTAGTCAGTCGCTTAAAGGCTGTGCTTTGACTGTTACAAGCCGAGGTGAATCCGCTATAATGCGGCCTGATTTTTGCTGACCAAGCTCGCTTGGTCGAGACGCACATACGTAAAGGCTCAATGCGTTGTGAAACAGCAAAAATGCTAGTTAATCTTGATGTCATAGCTTGATATCCTTGATGACAACAGCCCCCTTAGTTAAGTGGTATAACAGTTGATTCGTAATCATCAATCACATGTTCGATTCATGTAGGGGGCACCACACAATAAAAACGCCGCGTTAACGCGGCGTTTTTGCTTTCCGGCACCGCCTGGATAGGTTCGTAACTAAACAGATTCGTAACGCAACATTTCGTCGATACGGCATGGCTTGTGGACCGCATAGCCTTGCGCATAGTCGACGCCGATTTCACGTAGGGCATGCAGGATCATCGGTGACTCCACATATTCAGCCACTGTACGCAGACCCAGTGAATGACCGATATCGTTCATCGATTTAACCATGGCATAGTCGCCGGGATTATTGATCATATCCTTGACGAAACTTCCGTCGATCTTGAGTGAATCGGTGCGCAGGTTTTTCAAGTGTGCATAGGACGTAAAACCGCTGCCAAAATCGTCGAGTGCAAATTTGCAGCCATAGCGGCGAATTTCCCGGATGAAATCCTGCGCCGCTCCGTAGCTACTGATCGCAGCAGTTTCAGTTATTTCGAAGGTGATTTTGTTCGTCGGAAAATCACAAGCCGGCAGCACTTCCTGCAAAAACCGCATGACCTCCGGACTACTAAGCGAAGTAGCCGACAAGTTGATCGCCAGGCCGCCCACAGACGCGAATTTATCCTGATTCAATCCAATCCAGTCAAACACATTCCGTATCACCCAGATGTCTATTTCATGGACCCGTTGCAGCCGCTCAACAGCGGGAATGAAATGCATGGGATTGATCTCAAGCCCATCCGCCCCCTCGATTCCCAACAGAATCTCGTAATAAGGCAGCAGGGTTGTGTCAGCGCCAACCGGCATCACTTGTTGACAGCGTAAATGCAGTCCGTTGCCATTAATGTATGAATCGATGCGGCCTGCCCACTCCATCAAGGATTCCTCGGACAGCAACTGGGGGTTCGTCTCCTCGTACATCTGCATCCGGTTACGACCCTGCGATTTTGCAGTAATGCAGGCAGAGTCCGCGCGCCTGATGGCATCTTCTGCGCTCAACTTGCTGGGAGAAAACTCGGTAATACCCAAGTTGAATCCGATGCTGTAACTCTGCTTTTCGTGCTGAAAATGGTGGTCTTTCACTTGACTCAGCAGCTGGTTGATCGCCTCGCACCCCACCGTCCGACTACAGTTGGGCAACAGAATGGCCAAAGTGTCATCACGGAAAGAGGCCAGCACAGCATCTGAGCCCACGTGTTCACGCACCGCAATAGCCAGACTGCGCGTCAAGGCTTCAATGGCGTCCACGCCGCAGGTGTTGTAGATCATGCGGAATTGGTCGAATTCAATAATGCCGACTGCATGCGTCTTGTCCTCATCCTCCGGCATGCCCAATAGACTCAAGTGCTGCATGAAACCCTTGCGATTCAGCAAGCCTGTTGTCGTATCATGCTGAACTTGATGCAGCAGGTCCTGATAGGTTTCATCGAACAGGGCGTTTTCAGAACGCTCGATCACCGGCAAGTCCATGTCCTTGCCGGGTTTGGCGAGTCCACTCTGAATTTGCCTGGATAACTCAGGCAGTGTCAGTTCCAGTTTATTGGTTGCGGAGCGATTGGCAAAGGCGCAGGTCGAAGACAACTGACTGGACCAGATTAGTTGCATGGAGACATTGCGGCCCTCAACGCTTAAGTCCCACCAGTCGCCAACACGCAACTCGTTCATCCATTGAGGCTTGATTGCAGGGTGATCAGCATTCACACCCGCTGAGGCTGCCAGTCTGCCTGGTGGAACCAGCACCATTGCTTGGCCAGCTACCGAAGGGTCGGAATGTGCGATTAGACACTCACCCAGTTCGTCCATGAACGCGGCCAACAAATTTGAATCAACATTTACCGTTCCCAGCGTCCGCTCGATCGTGGCCAACAAGGCGACGGATCCAGCGGACGTCCGTTGGCTGGATTCTTGGGTAGAGTCAAGCAAGTCGAACAACTGATCCAGCACTGCAAGACTTGAATCCCAAGCATCTCCTTGCGCCCCCTGCCGCATCTGCAGCAGAACCATGTATTGACGCCAACCTGCATCCAACAGACGTAACAACATACCGGGCACCTCACGGCCTGCCAGACGTTGCTCAAGCGCCGCGTTGACCTGAGAGCGTGCCGAGCGGATGCGTTCACGCCCCTCACACCCTTCCTGCAGACGTGTTATCCGCGTTCGGCGAATCTGCAAAATGGGCAACAACACTTTTTCAAGGTTGTCTCGAACGGTTTCAAAAATGCCCGGGTCTGTGTCAGCCCGCTTGCAGACCCGATCAACCAGCAAGAAAAGAAATCGCTGCAGCTTGGCATCAAAAAATTTACCGCTGTCATCCGCTGCTACCGCGAATTGCTCAATCAGGTTGAGCACCTGTCGGGCAGGATGGTCCGGCAAGGTGGGGAATTCGGTATCCTGCAAGGCCAGTTTGAGAAGTGGACGCTCAAGACGCTTCACCAGCAACTCCAGATCCGAGCTGGGAACCAGGTCGACCCATGCTCGAGCGATCAAGCCCGACGTCGCATCCAGAATCTGTCGGTGCTGTGGTGCAAGATATCGGCTACCCCCCCCATCATCGGTCATGCTCGCCTCGATTAGATCTGCAAGCGTCGGACGCGCCGGGCTGTCTGGTGCGGCCTGGATAAGCGGTTGCAAGTTATCCAGGGTCGTCGTTAATTCACCCAAACTAGCTTCAGTGCGCGGACCCCCTCTCCCCATCTGCGACCCGACGGGCGACAACAACTGCACCGTTTGCCCAGCCACTTTACGTGCAGACTGCTGCAACTGCTGCACCACTTGCAGCATCTCGGGACGAACCAAAACCTGCCCAGCTGGGGCACTATTCTGCTGACGAGATGGCGCTGATGGAGGTACCGTTGCAGTCCCCGCCATGCGCCGCTGTGGTTGATTGAGTGCCGACAGGATATGGTCGAGACTGTACTCCGTGCTGTCCGAGGGCTGGGATGGGTTGGCTTGATTCTGTCGGTATGAATCATTCAGCGAATCAGTAATATCGGCCAGGTTGGGACTGGGCCCGCCAGTTTCTGGGCCTGAATCTGCAGACTCCGTGGCCGGCACAGGCTTAGCACCCGCTGGGGATCGCTGACGTGCAGGCACGTCAATTTTCAGCGAAACCAGGGCCTGATTAAGTTGCTGATATAAATCGTTACTACGGTTTGATATCGCTTGTCCGAGCACTTTGTAGAGGACCGCCCGCATGGGGTTCGTGAAATCCAGAACCTGTATGGCAACCTGGAATGCACGACCTATGCCTTCGGGACCAAAAGGATTGTTTTTCCGGCCAATGGGAATCCCGACCAACCGACCATAGCGTTGCTCGAATTCGTCAAGTTCAATGGCGATCCCTTGCTCAACCTGCTTGATGGCCGCCGACAGACTCAACCAATCTTCGAACTCATCCTCATTGACCAGCGAAAGATTTTTACTCGCCAACTTGCTCGTCGCGGGCGTCACACTGGGTGATTCACTTACCAGGTCGTTATTTTGTATGTGGTCGTGAATGGTGTTGAAAAAAGCTTGTTCAATGCTGCTTTGTCGCTGGGTTAACTCCTGCGCGCCATAGTCAAAGCGAGAACGATCCAGAAAGCCCAGTTGTTCCTGGCCTTCTTTATCCAACTGCTCCTGGGCCTGCTGGAAGAAACCCTGGAGTGCGGTATCGAGAAAACCACGAAAAATCTGGATGCATTCGAGTTGTAGCGGCTGCAATTGACCCTGCTCCTGGATCAATACGGGTTGCCCTTTTGAAGTGGCTGGATTTGGAATGGGTACACCCACTTGCAAAGCCTGCAAGGAGCCTTCCGGCATGACTTGAACCAAAATGCCTATTCCGCTGGGGGAGACCCGCGCAACACGTCCTTTAAAACGAAATCGGTTGCCGTTCTTGCCGCCAAATTCCACATGTACGAGCGTACCCACCATCGCAGGTATTGCGGCGTCAGGCGTGCCTTCACCCAAAAAAGCAATGTAAAGACCCGTTTGGCAATAATCACGGATCACGACGGCTATAGCCTCGCCATCGACTAATCGAACACGCGCAGCCTGCAGGGTGGTCTGCCGCGTATACCGTCGTTTTTCTTTGCTTCCAGAGCTTGGGGGGAGAAGTGCCATTTTTTTCACAGTAAAGTCGGTAGTCACTAAGCCATGGCCTGCCACAACATGCAAGTAATTACTTGTAAAAAAGGCGCTTTTGAAGGTCGGGAGCACGGTTGTGCTTCATTGATATATCTACGGATATAGGCACCCGTTCTTTAATTTGTGCTCCTCACACTCAACTTGGCTGGACGGCTTACGATGGATGCCCAGACTCATACCACACCTTGCTCCGGTTGACGATATTCACCACCAGCAGCATCGCTGGCACCTCGATCAGCACACCCACAACCGTGGCCAGCGCCGCACCCGATTGAAAACCGAACAGCGCAATCGCCGCCGCCACCGCCAGTTCGAAGAAATTGGACGCACCGATCAGCGCCGACGGGCAGGCCACGCTGTGCTTCTCACCCACCGAGCGATTGAGCCAGTAGGCCAGACCCGAATTAAAGAACACCTGGATCAGAATCGGAATGGCCAGCAGGATGATGATCAGCGGCTGTTGAATGATGGCTTCGCCCTGAAAGGCGAATAGCAGCACCAGCGTCGCCAGCAGCGCCACGATGGAAGCATGGCCGAGCTGCACCATCACTTTATCGAACGCTACCTGTCCTCGCTTAAGCAGCAACTTGCGCCAGAGCTGTGCCAGGATCACCGGGATGACGATGTACAGCACCACCGAGGTGAACAGCGTATTCCACGGAACAATAATGGCGGACAACCCGAGCAGCAGGCCGACGATAGGCGCAAAAGCGAAGATCATGATGGCATCGTTCAACGCCACCTGCGACAGGGTGAAATACGGATCGCCACCGGTCAACCGGCTCCACACGAACACCATCGCGGTGCAAGGTGCCGCGGCCAGAATGATCAAGCCGGCCACATAACTATCAAGTTGTTCCGCCGGCAGATACGGCGCAAAGAGGTGGCGGATGAACAGCCAAGCCAGCAACGCCATCGAAAAGGGCTTAACCGCCCAGTTGACGAACAGTGTGACGCCGATGCCTTTCCAATGCGACTTCACCTGATGCAAGGCACCGAAATCGATCTTCATCAGCATGGGGATGATCATCACCCAGATCAGCAGGCCGACCGGGATATTGACCTGCGCCACGTCCATCCGCCCTAGCGCCTGAAAGGGTGATGGAAACAGTTGCCCCAGCAGCACACCAGCCACAATGCACAACGCAACCCACAGCGTGAGCCAGCGTTCGAACAAGTTCATCGGCGCGCCGGCTGCGCGTTTGGCCGTGGTCTCACACTGCGCGCTCATGCCAGATGCAACGTCTCTTTGACCGCAGCAATCAGGCGCGTCCGGATGTCATCGCGCACGGCAATAAAGCTTTCCAGCGGTTCACCGTGCGGGTCGTGAAACGGCAGGTGGATGGCCGGGATCGGTTTCGGGAAAATCGGGCAGGCTTCGCGGGCGTTATCGCACACTGTCACCACCAGATCGATGGGCTCATTCATCATCGAATCGATGTCCTTCGGCTGCAAGCCGGCGGTCGGCAACCCTGCCTGCTGCAGGGCTGCAATCGCGCCATCGGCCACCTTGGGCTGTGGCCGGGTGCCTGCAGACAGCGCGCGCACCTGACCGGCCAAGTCATGATTCAGCAACACCTCGGCCATTTGTGAACGACAGGAATTTCCGGTGCACAGCACCAGTACGGTATGGATCTTTTTAGCCACGTTAGGTCCTTGATTAAAAAAAAGAATTTGAAATATTTGAAATTCAGGAACAGCATCCCGAAGCGGGCTTGGCCTTGACTGGAATACTGCTGGCCATCTTGGACACGGCAGGTTCGGGCACACAGCACCCGCTTGCCGACTCGGCGTCGCCCTGCCCGCCAAACACCGGGATGTTATCAAGCGTGTGATAGGTTTCCCAGGCAATACCCTGCGGGTCGGTCGCCCAGTATTTGTCCGATTTGGCGTAGCAACAGGCAGTACCCATTTCTTCCACCACCTCGGCGTCCAGCTTTTGCAGGCGCTCACTCATCTCGGCCAGTTCGTCGGCCGATTCGACCTGCACGCCCAGATGGTTAAGGCCTGGCTTGGCACCGCGCGCAGAAATCGCAAAGTTCACCCGCGGATCATCGAGCATCCATTTTGCGTAATCGTCCTTGGAAACGGTAGGGACAGAAGCAAACATTGCAGAATAAAAACGAATACTGGCGGCCAGATCGTCGACCGCAACGTGTACATGCAAGCGTTTCATGTTGGTTCCTTTGAGGGTGGACAAACAGGTGCGCAGACCGACGCGCAAGGATTACCGCCGCAGCAGTTTTCAGTCAGAAAACCGAGCAGCGCATCCATCGTGTCGAACTGCGCGGTATAGATTACGAAGCGCCCGTCCTGACGCGCATGCGCCAGGACGGCATGTGTCAGCTCTTTCAAATGGAAGGATAGCGACGAAGGCGGGATGCCGGTTACCTCGGCGATCCGGCCCGCGGCCAGCCCCGCCGGTCCCGCCTGTACCAGCGCGCGGAATACCGCCAACCGGGAGGTTTGGGCCAATGCAGATAGAGCGAGGACAGCAGCATTTGTTTCCATATTTCTATGATAATCGAAATATGGAAACAAATGCAAGCGCCGGGAACGACTCGGCCTATTACCTAAGATTATAGTGTCAGGTTGCCGACCGCCCTTGTCTTGCCTACTCTTGGCTGTACGAGACCCGATACCTGTTCCTCGAGGAATACACGCATGAACGACACCATCACTTGGCCAACCAAATCAAGGGAATTGCACAACCATCATTTCGACTCAACCATCTGGAATGACCTCCATTTCCGCGACGACGACATCGTGATAGCCACCTACGCCAAGAGCGGCACCACCTGGATGCAACAGATCGTGGCTCAAATGCTGTTCGGTGGCGACCCGTCTCTGCCCGTAGCCGAAATGTCGCCCTGGCTGGATCTGCGTGTGCCACCCAAGGCGGAAAAATTACCTGCTGTGGAATCGCAAACACATCGTCGAATTTTAAAGACGCATCTGCCGGTTGACGCCCTGGTGTTTTCACCGCGCGCCAAATATCTCTACATCGCACGCGATGGACGCGACGTGGTTTGGAGTATGTATAACCACCACGTCAACGCTAACGCAGCCTGGTATGCCGCCTTGAACGACACCCCAGGCCGTATGGGTCCGCCTATCGAGCCACCGCCCAACGACATCCGTCAATATTGGCGTCACTGGTTAGACCAGGATGGTCATCCATTCTGGCCGTTCTGGGATAACGTACGTAGCTGGTGGGCTCAGCGTGAGCTACCGAATGTGCTGTTTGTGCATTTCAGCGCGCTGAAGCGGGACATGCCAAGCGAGATGCGCAATATTGCACGGTTTCTTGATATCCCCATCGACGAATCTCGCTGGCATGACATCGTCGCCTATTGCAGCTTCGACTGGATGAAACAACACGCCGCCCAAAGCGTCCCGCTGGGTGGCGCCTTTTGGGATGGCGGCGCCGAGGTTTTCATCCACAAAGGTGTCAACGGTCGCTGGCGTGACACCCTCACGCCAGAAGATTCGGCTGAATACGAGGTACGCTGCGAACGTGAATTAGGGGATGACTGCGCACGCTGGCTCGCCAGCGGTGCGCTTTAAGCGCTATCTCCATCAACTGGAAAAGCCGAACGGGCTAGCGGTATTGCGAATTCATCCGCCGCATCAGTTCCGAAACCGGCAAAGCGGTGAACCCGCCGATGACGCCTGCCAGATAAGCAGGCAGGGCAAAGTCAAACAGAGAAAACCACACCCTTCCCGCTAGAAAGCTGACAACCAACATGGCCGCCAGAACAACAATAAGCCGATGCCATAGTTGCATTTATCGTTATTCCAGGCAATTAAAAGCAGATTACTTCAGCGGGTAGGCAGGCGAAGTAAACTCCACGATCAGTGTGCCCAGCTGCTGATTCAGGCCCATGATCGGAATAATGGCACGCAACCCACCATTGGTTGAAGGTTCCACCCTGACCTCCTTGGCTTGCAGATACTCACCTGGGTAAACAGCAGAAAAAGCTTGGGCGAGCATTTTGCGATCACTGGCGACGATGACTTTGTCTTCCGGATTGGCCAGCACGGCCGACCGGAAACCCGCCATCTGCACCAGCTCAGTTAGATATTGATCTATCTGATCCAGGTTGGATGCCATGAGCTCCCGGCGGATGGCCCAAGCCAGCGGCGTGCTGAATCGCTTCAGAGATTCCACGTCGTAACGCGCATCCAGTTGACGCGCCTGCTCGAGCAAATTAGCGCGATCCTGCACGCGCTCGGTCTGAACCTGAACCAGTTTGTTCTCCACTGAGTTGACTGCTGCGGCCTTCCATACAAGCATAGCCACAATGACCACAATCAGCGCGGCCACCAGAGCCAGCATGATCTTGCGATTGATATTCATGCCAGAAGCTTTTTCAGGTGTCGGGGTTGTTTCGTTTGTCATAGCATTCACTCCAGTTTAATTAAGCGTTTCTAGTTAACGAACCAGGACAGACAAAGGCTTATTGGCATTGCCGTGATCCACATATTGCATCTGTTGAATCAGTAGTGCCAGGTCTTCATTCAAGCGGATGAGTGCAGGCTCGGGCAGGTTTTCCAGCGCATGGGGTACCAACCCGGTCAGGGGCTGAGGCGCGCGGGCCAGCACCGCCTGGCCCTCTGCAGTCAGTTGCAAATTGACGACCCGACGATCATCTTCGCGACGCAAACGTTCCACCAAACCGGCTTTCGCCAATTTGTCCAGCATGTTGCTGACAGTGGAAACGTGGACGGACAAGGTTTTGCCCAATTGGGATACCGTTATGCCCGGCGTTTCCGCGACCGCAGACAAAATCCATATCTGGGCACCAGAGACACCGCAGGCCTCTTCCAGTGCACGGAAATGCTGACGAACAGCGCTGATAATGATGCGTAACTGCTTGAGCGTTTCTGTTGCAAGTGGATTGGTCATCGAGAAATCCTTCGTTTCATTTACTCCCATCACGTCAGCCGGCTCAACCTTCATCACTTGGCCAAGCCATCCAAAGGTTAGTTTCCTTCATGGGTAAGTATTGCATCCAGAACAGCCAGTGCGCAGGATAGCCAAAATCAAATTATGCCATCATTCATTTATGATAATATATTTAATAATAATATTAATGAATTGTGTAGATTTCGGACTACCTGCTCATGTAATCAACTATAAAACCTGTGTCCCCACCAAGGAAGGAGCAACAAGACGGATTTAAGCGTATTTTCCACGGCAATTCAAAATGCTTTGGGCGCACACTTGCCTGCAATCCTCGGCGGGCATCCTGGTTGTAGGCTATATTAATAGTCCTTTTAGCCCGGGCAGCGGTACGCAAGCTGCTTTCCATGCTTCGTGTCAATTCCTTTGTCTCGAGTTCCGTGGGCAAGCCCATGGATATCGAAGGTGGGGTTGCGCTGGGAGTCTTTTGGTTCATCCTCCTTGCGACAATATTAGGCGTGTTCAACGCGCTCAATCTGGATCAGCTCTCCGGGCCGTTTGCCGAGATGATGTCCCAGATCATGACCTACCTGCCCCACCTGTTGGCTGGCGTGCTCCTTCTCCTGGTTGCCTGACTGGCGGCCACGGTTGTGAGGGGCTTGGCCAACCGTGCGCTCAAAGCGACACTGTGGGATGAAAAACTCGTCGAAAAAGCCGGCATGTCCCCCATGGGCGACAATGTGGGCAATGTCCTGTTCTGGCTGGTGATCCTGATGTTCCTGCCTGCCGTGCTGGGCGTCATGCAACTGGATGGCATGCTCGACCCGGTACGCAATATGGTGAGCGAAACCTTGGCCATACTGCCGAACATCTTTGCTGCTGCGATCATCGTTCTGGCCGGCTGGCTGGTAGCCAAAATCCTGCGTGGTCTGGTCACTAACCTGCTGGCAGCGGTTGGCGCTGAAAAGTTGGGCGAATCGGCGGGCATGCAGGATCGCCTGGAGTTATCGAAGCTAGCAGGGTTGCTGGTATTTATCCTGGTGTTCGTGCCCGTGATGATAGCGGCGTTGGATGCGCTTCAGATCACAGCCATCTCCGGTCCCGCCACCGAAATGCTGGGCTTGATGATGCAATCCATCCCCAACATTTTCGCAGCAGTGCTGATCCTGTTCATCCAGTTTGGTGGTGATGTACTGCTCGGCGTGGGCATCCTGCTGATTGGTTTCTGGCTGGCCAATCTGGCTCACCGGGCCAACATGCGCGCAAGCGGTGGCAGTGCGCTTGGCATGGCCAGTATCGCCCGCTACGCCATACTGGGTCTGGTTGTGCCCATGGGCCTGTCTGCCATGGGCATTGCCGACGAGATCGTCAACCTGGCTTTCCTTCTGGTGTTTGGCGCAGTGGCAGTCGCCATTGCACTGTCCTTCGGGCTGGGTGGCCGCGAAGCCGCCGGCAAGCAGATGGAGCACTGGCTGGCCAAGTTGCGAAAAGACAAGCAAGCCTGATTTAGCAGCTTATTCTTTAAGCGAACGGCTAAACGCCCCTGGAGCAATCCGGGGGCGTTTTCACGTTTTGGGTCATGCATGCGTGTCTTTAGACAAGCGTACGGCCGAATTGATTTCAGTTCAGCCGCAAGGATCAGGTCTGTAAGACGGGAGTCGTTTGTCCAAGGCAATTTAGCGCCACGGCCTCTGCTACCCGGATGCCATCCACACCAGCAGACAGAATGCCACCGGCGTAGCCTGCGCCCTCACCTGCCGGGTACAGGCCCTTGACGTTAAGACTTTGATAATCCTCACCACGGGTAATCCGCAGTGGCGACGAAGTACGTGTCTCAACGCCGGTAAGCACGGCATCATGCATTGAAAACCCCTTGATCTGCTGGTCAAACGCGGGCAACGCTTCACGAATCGCCTCGATGGCGTAATCCGGCAGGCAGGTAGCCAAATCAGTGAGGTGCACACCGGGCTGATACGACGGTTCAACGCTACCGAGTTGTGTAGAGGGCTTGCCTGCCAGGAAGTCGCCGACCAGTTGTCCCGGTGCCTCGTAGTTTCCCCCGCCCAGCACGAATGCGTGCGATTCCAGCTTCCGCTGCAACTCGATTCCTGCCAGCGGTCCGCCGGGGTAATCCTCGGGCGTAATGCCCACGACGATGCCTGCATTGGCATTGCGCTCGTTGCGCGAATACTGGCTCATGCCGTTGGTGACAACACGATTTGGCTCGGATGCTGCCGCCACAACGGTGCCGCCGGGGCACATGCAAAAGCTGTACACCGAGCGGCCATTTTTCGCATGATGCACCAGCTTGTAATCGGCTGCGCCCAGCAGCGAATTCCCCGCATTCGGCCCCAGCCGGGCTTTGTCGATCAGCGACTGCGGATGCTCGATGCGAAAGCCGATCGAAAAAGCCTTGGCTTCCATGAAGACGCCGCGTGTATGCAACATCTCGAAGGTATCGCGGGCGCTGTGGCCGAGCGCGAGAACGACATGATCGCTGCGCAACGTTTCGCCGCCGACCAGCACCACACCACGGATATGTTTACCCTTGGCGCCATCTTCAATCAGCACATCCGTTACCCGCTGCACAAACCGGATTTCACCGCCGAGCGCCTCAATCTCATGACGCATAGCCTCAACTACTCCCACCAGGCGAAAGGTGCCGATATGGGGTTTCGACACATACACGATTTCCTTCGGCGCGCCCGCTTTGACAAATTCAGCGATGACCTTGCGCCCGTAATGCTTGGGATCCTTGATCTGGCTGTAAAGCTTGCCGTCGGAAAACGTGCCCGCGCCGCCCTCGCCAAACTGCACGTTGGATTCCGGATTGAGCGTGTGCTTGCGCCATAGCCCCCAGGTGTCCTTCGTCCGCTCGCGCACCGCCTTGCCACGCTCCAGCACAATGGGCTTGAAGCCCATTTGCGCCAGCACCAATGCGGCGAAAATGCCACAAGGACCAAAACCAACCACGATCGGTCGCGACGCCAAGGGTTCAGATGCCTGACCCACAAAGCGATAGGTCGTGTCCGGTGTCGGCATGAGATGGCGATCATTGCGAAACTGCTTCAGCAATGCCGCTTCATTTTTGACTTCGACATCCAGCGCATAAATCAGCAGCATCGCGTGCTTTTTGCGCGCATCGAAACTGCGTTTGAAAATGCTGAAACGCAGCAGTTCATCATCCTTGATGGCAAGGCGTTGCAGAATGGCCGCACGTAATGCTTCGGGTGGGTGATCAAGCGGTAGTTTGAGTTCAGTCAGTCGTAGCATGATGTAATGCTTAATATTTTTCTGCCAAATAATTCAATGCACCCTGCCCCGCCACACGTCCGCTGGCAAAACAGGCCGACAATAAATAACCGCCGGTAGGCGCTTCCCAGTCGAGCATTTCGCCCGCACAAAATACGCCGGGCACATCACGCAGCATCAGGTATGCATCAAGTGATTCGAAGTTAACCCCCCCGGCGCTGCTGATCGCTTCGTCAAGCGGGCGTGCTGCACTCAAGATGAGCGGGAGCGATTTTATCGCATGCGCAAGCGTAACTGGATTGTTCAATTGCTCGGCTGACAGCACTTCATGCAGCAGCGCCATTTTCGCTCCCTTGATTCCTGCACGACTCTGCAAATGGCTAGACAACGAACGCGCACCACGCGGATGATCAATTTCGGCAACAACCCGCTCCAAGGGTTTATCCGGCGCCAAGTCCAACTCGATAGAAACCGAACCCTGCGCTGTAATCGTATCGCGTAGCGGTGCTGATAACGCATAAATCAGACTGCCCTCTACCCCGCTATCGGACAACATCAGTTCGCCTTTGCGCTGATGCCTGTTGCCATTGAAATCCGTGAAGCGCAACGCCACTGTTTTTAGTGGCTGCCCTGCAAAGCGGGTGCGCAGGTGCTCGCTCCAGCCACCTGTCACATCGAAACCACAATTCGATGGCTGCAGCGGCGCAGACACAACCCCGCGCTGCGCAAGAAACGGCAGCCACGCGCCATCCGATCCCAGCCGCGCCCAACTGCCTCCTCCGAGCGCCAGCACCACGGTGTCGGCCACCACGGCTGATTCTCCGCCGGGCACAGTAAAGCGCAATGCGCCCGCATCATTCCAACCCAGCCAGCGATGGCGCACGTGAAAATGTACCCCCCTCGCACGCAGACGATGCAACCAGGCCCGCAGGAGGGGCGCGGCTTTCATCTCTTTGGGGAACACACGGCCAGATGACCCAACAACGGTCTCGATCCCCAGCCCGTGTATCCACTCACAGAGTGCGGTAGGCGGCAAGGCCTCGAGGAATGGCCGGATGGACGAGGCTCGCGCACCATAGCGCGATAGGAACGGCTCAAACGGTTCGGAATGGGTGATGTTCATGCCCCCCACGCCGGCCAGCAGAAACTTTCGGCCCACCGAGGGCATGCTGTCGTATAAGTCCACACGACAACCAGCCTGTGACAACACTTCGGCTGCCATCAACCCGGCTGGGCCGCCGCCAATAACGGCGACAACAGGCATTAGCCGATTATTCCCATTCAATTGTTTCCGGTAGTCTGAGACCCGCATAAAACCTGGCTTCCTTTGCGATAATCATCACACTTTACCGTCACTTTTACCGTCAAAAAACGGCCGCTTTGCCTGCTGCGGGAGATGCACTCGGTTTGACGGGCGGATACTCCAGCGCATCGATCATCAACTATTATCTTGAGCCAAATTTTACACTGTCTCCCTGCGGCCAGTGACCAAGCCAGGCATCTCCGCAATCACGGAGGCGGCGGAAGCAGCCGAATCACATCCGCAAAGGGCCTGCCGGTCCGGGCAACGCGCGGAAAACCGCAGGCCGAAGGCACCGCTGTTGATCAGCGCCTGCACCGTTCCCACCAGGCCCGCCCAGACAGCAGGCGAGATCACCTGTTCGGTACGGGCACGAGGGCCATTCTCTCGGTCGCTGAAGTAGTCGGTCATTGACGCCGCTCCTCATGCGCGAGCGACGTGGCTGTTGTGGCGTCGTTAACGATTTGCTCGAACCGCTCTGCACTGGCAAGGACGTCATCGAGTGCCGGGATCTCACCGAAGATCATCCCGGACATAGCCGCATAGTCCCTGGCGAGCGCATCCCGCATCGCCGCGCTGGGTGTCAGTGTGAACGTGCCGGGTATTGCAGTATCGAGCCCCAGGTCCACGCTGCCGAAGAACAGCCGCGCATGCTGTGCGCAGTCGATCGCGAGTGCACGATCGGCCTGCCATTCGTGTGCTGATACGGCCTGCATCAGTTGATGCACGTCGTAGTAATGGCGCGAGATGCGCTGTCCACCGTGGCGCAGTTCGCCGCGGCGGTCGTGCCACTGACGCAGTCCGTGCAGAATGATGACCTTGTCCCAGAAGGTGCGCTCGGGCTTCACGGTGGTGACATTGGTGACGGTCAGATTCAGTTCGGGCAAATCCTGCGCGACGTAAGGCGTGACCGTGGCCGCGACGTGCGGGTCCAGCGCCGATTTCGCGCCGGACTCAATCTTGACGGCGGAGCGCACATAGTCGCCGCCAGTAGCGGTGACGGCGGGATACCAGAACAGCAGTGTCTGGCCATCCTGGTCATCGGGGTCAGGCTCCAGCCGGAAGCTGGTTTCTGGAATGACGGATGCAGCGAGCTGCGTGAACTGCTCCGTCAGCGGTCCCGCGATGTAGGCCTGACAAGCGGTGCGAATGGCGTCGAGACGCGCGCGGCGTTTGTTGCCGCTCAGGGCGGTCAGCTCCGCCACATCGGCTGCCTGCCCCAAATCGTCACGGAAGACCGTGATATCGATGTCTTCGGAGAACCGGGAGATCAGACCGAAGGCCTTGGAAAGCGAAGTGCCACCCTTGAACAGCAGACGGGGGCCGCCGACTGCAAGTCCGTTGAATAGCGCATCGAGGGTCCAGCAGACCCAGAAGTCTTTTTCGACATTCTGGACTGCGGTGCCCAGCCGGGCGGCAGTTCCGAGAAACAGGTCGCGCCGCTCGGCGTCATTGGCAGCAATAACTTCGTGGAAGGACGGGTTCAACCGGTGACCTCCAGGCGTTTGGCCGAGCGGTGAATCACTGACCGTTTCACGCCACTGCGCAGTTGCGGTGTCTTGGCTACTGCAAGCTGCGGATCGCAGCCGGGCAGTTCGCGAATCAGGCTTTGCATCCATGCTGGCAGCGCGCTGAAGCCATCGATCAGATCCTGGCGGATCGCGGCACCGTGGGTTGGGTCTGCCAACACTTGAGCCAATCGGCGCAGGATACGGTCGCGATCAGAAACCAAGGTGTCTTTCAGCCAATGCAGCGCCTGCACGACGCGCATGGCGGGACGCCCTGCCCAGTAGAGACGGCTGGGTGCGGTTTGCTTGAAGTCGATGGTCAGCTTGTCGAGCTGGATGGCGCGACGGCGGGCATCGGTATGGATGGTGACATGGGCCGGCACGGCATCGGTCAGGCCGAGATCGTTGGCGGCAGTCATGCCATCCACCAGCAGACGCAACTGATCGCGGCGGGCGATGGCCTCGACCACGGCGCGGTAGTCCGGAGTGGTGGAGCGCTTCGTCAGCCGGTTGAGCGTTGGCTTGTCATATAGACCCCGGGCAATGCGGCGCAAATCACCGGCCTGAACCATGCGTTGCAAAGTTTTGTCGATGGCGTCGCGATTGCCGAGTTGAGCGAAGTCGGTCGGTACCCAGACCTGGCCTGGGCCAGCTGCATCGATTTGCACAGCAATGATGGATTTGAGATCAGACATGGTTTTATCCTGTCCGATATTTGTACATGTTTTTCGGACTATTGGCAAGGCTTGATTGTCCGAAAATTGTAGTTCTATTTCGGACGGCAGCATCCAAGGCGGGTGGGCGTTCGGGGTACCACCGTCGGGCTTACGGGCGTTGCCCCGCCTCGTGCCGAGTCGCGACCATACGGCTTTGATCCCTGACGCCTCCGGCCCTCCGGGCCTGCGCGCTTCGCTTGCCATGTGGGTAGCGGAGTGTGAGGGGGCGGCCTTGCTGTTCCCTTCAACGTACCACGCCGTTCTCGCCGTCAAGGGCTGCGCGCCCTGCCCTTCGGTTGATCGCTTGCGTCCATGCGGCCGTCCGTGACCCCTGACTGCTGCGCTGCGGCGTGTTGCGTCGGTTCCGGGCAATTCCGCCCGATTCGGACCGGAGCACAATCATGTTGCAACTTTCTCTTTCCCTCGATTCTTCCCTTCTCGTTCGCGATGTCATGGGTGACTACCGTCCGGCCAATGCCGACGAGGTGTTGCAGGCTGCGCGGCGTGTGCTCGCAGGACAGATGCGCGGCTGCGAAGCGCTGACCTCGCCGCAGGTGGTGCGCGACTTCCTGCGGGTCAAGCTGGGGGCGCTGGAGCACGAGGTGTTCGCCATCATCCATCTGGATGCGCAGAACCGCGTCATCGACTACGTCGAGATGTTTCGCGGCACGGTGAGCCAGACATCGGTGTATCCACGCGAGGTGGTCAAGGAGGCCTTAGCCATGAACAGTGCGGCTTTACTACTGGTGCATAACCATCCGTCGGGCGTGGCGGAACCCTCGCGCGCCGACGAGACGCTGACGCAGACGCTGAAATCGGCACTGGCGCTGGTGGACGTGCGGGTGCTGGATCACCTGATCGTCGCCGGCAGCGCCATCCTGTCGTTTGCTGAATGCGGGCTGCTGTAGCCCGAGGGGGCATCGCCCCCTTTTTTTGCTGTGTCCTTGGTTTCGAGAAGACGCTGCGCGCTGCGCTTGCCTCCAGGGGTCGGCTGACGCCCACCCCGCCGCGCAGGCTTGGCGCCCCGCAAGACCGCCGAACAGGCGGCGCCTGATCGGCCAACACTCGGTGCCGATTGCGCGCTATGCGCTGTGTTCACCTTCAGCAGGCGCGCCTGCGGCACGCAGCAGCGCTCGCCGCGCGGCGTGGGTACGTCGCTCATCTGGCCGCAGGCCGGTCATCCGTCTTCCCCTCTCCTTCATCACTGATCCCGCGACCGTAGCCAGCAGTGCCTGTCCGTCAAGGCGCGCAGGGCCGTGTCCTCGCCTGCGGCTGCGGGCCGCACCCCCCCTGCGCTTTCCTCCTTGACCGCCAGTCCCTCGCCGGCCCGGTTGTTCGCGGGCGATGAACTCAGGAAAGACGGCGGCAACGGCGACCAGCCCAGGTCACTGCGCCGAACCCACCGAAGCCAACACCGGGCTCCGGATCTTGGAATCCGGTCAGCTTTGAAACCACAGCCTGTAACCACTGGAGAAATACCATGCAACTCAGTTCCCGTTTCGCCAACGCTACGCCCTTCTTACGCGCCGACCATCCGTTATCGGATGACCAGATTCGCAGCGTGGCTCCCTCAATCTTTGCGGAAGAGAAGCACCAGAGCCGATCCGACCGCTATACCTATATTCCGACCGGCGAGGTATTGGGTGCCCTGCGCAAGGAAGGCTTCCAGCCATTCATGGTGTGCCAGACGCGTGTGCGCGATAATGGCAAGCGCAAGCACACCAAGCACATGCTGCGATTGCGCCACGCAGCGCAGATCAACGGCGCAGAGGCCAACGAAATCATTCTGCTGAACTCGCACGACGGCACCAGCAGCTATCAGATGTTGGCCGGAATGTTCCGTTTCGTGTGCAGCAATGGGCTGGTATGCGGCGACACCGTGGCCGACCTGCGCATCCCGCATAAGGGCGACGTGATCGGCCAGGTGATCGAAGGTGCCTACGATGTGCTGGATGGGTTCGAGTTGGTGCGGGAACGTCGGGAAGATATGGCCGCCATCACGCTCAAGCACGGCGAATCCGAGGCATTTGCCCGCGCCGCGTTGTCGCTGAAATACGATGACCCAGTCAAGCCTGCGCCCATCACGGAAACACAATTGCTGCGGCCTCGACGCCGGGACGACGACCGGCCCGACCTGTGGAGCACGTTCAACCGCGTGCAGGAAAATCTGGTGCAGGGTGGACTGACCGCACGCACGGCCAACGGACGCAGGAACCGCACCCGCGCCATCCAGGGTATAGACCAGAACGTCAAGGTCAACCGGGCGCTGTGGATACTGGCCGAAGAGATGAAGCGGCTCAAGAACTGACATGCGAGGGGGCTTCGCCCCCCTCATTTGGTTGCATCTGAGTACGCAGCACGTCTGACCCGACTCAGGAAGAAAGCGCTGGACAGCGAAGCGGAACGGCTGGCGCTGGGCACGGGCTGGCTGCCGTTGATGCAGCGCGCGGTGGAGCCGGAAGCACAGGGAGACGTTTCCCCGGTCGCTGATTGCAGGTAAGCGGGAAGCCCGTCAAGTTGCTCGCCGGGGCTATTTTTGGCGCGTCGCGCGCGGCACACTTGCCGCGCGCGTTTTAACAGCCAACGATCCATCCTTCCCTCGATGCGAGCCCTGCCGAAGGCTGGGCGGCGAGTAGGACAAACCTTGCTGCGCCGGTTATGCGTTTGCGCGCCGTCCCCGACGCTGGCGGGCAGGTCGCCATGAACGACGGCAGCTCACGACAGACCGTCCACCCTGCCTTTCCGCAGCCACGCTACGAACGGTCAAACCTTCGTCAATGCACAAGGGGCGTTCATCCCGGGTGATTCGGACTGACCTTGACTGCGATGGGGTGCGTGCCGGCGACGCTTCTGTGCGGAGATGCCAGTGCCATGATGCCTTTCGGATGGAGTCGCACCCAACGGCGGCCTTGGCTTGTCGTGAATCCTGGCGAGGTAGCGGCTGCGCCTCGGGCTTCATGGCTGCAACCGTCCAGCCCAACAAATTTCCCCGGCACTCCGTGCCTTCCTCGCGAAACAAATTTCTTGTTCCTCCCGGTCCTCCACGCTGTTGCGGCCGCTGCGCGATGCAGCCCGCCCGACCCTCACCCATCGGATCACCGACAAGGCCGCGATGGGCGCGACCTTGCACCACCAAAAGGAGATTCATCATGGCAAACATTGGCACCTTCACCGCACAGAACGACAGCTTCATCGGCACGGTTCGTACCCTGACGCTCAACGTCAAGGTCAAATTCGTCCCGAACACCGGGGAGAGCGAGAACGCCCCCAACTACCGCATCGTCGCCGGCAATTTCGAGATCGGCGCGGCGTGGAAGAAAATCAGCAAGGCGGAACGGCCCTACCTGTCGGCAACCCTGGATGACCCGTCGTTCCCGGCGACCATCTACGCCCGTCTGGTCGAGGGCGAGGATGGCGTACACAACCTGATCTGGTCGCGCAGCAAGGGCGATTGATCATCGCCCTCGGCGCCCCGCCTATGCGGCGGGGCGTTTTTTGCGGGAAGTCGTTCCTACGAGCTTCCGTCGTCAGGGCTGTAGCCTTCCGGTTTCGACTTGTCGGCAGTGCAAACCTGATCGTTTGCATGCATGCGCCTGACTTGAAGCGCTCTCTAACTTCCAGGATTAACCACATGGACCTTGCCTTTATGATTCAATGACTCTGTTCATGACAACCCCGGCGACCCTCCTTGAATACTGATACACCCGAATCCATTCGCAAGGCATTGATCGACGCTCTGCTTCTCAAACTCCCTGGCGTCAGCGCAAGAAAAATCAGCGGCCTTGATGCCTACTTCGTCAGCGACAAGATGTTCGCCTGCATCAGCGGTGGCGGTGTCGGGCTGCGCCTGCCCGCCGCTACCGCGACCGAACTGCAGTTCTCAAGGGGCGACGTCGTCCCGTTTCAGCCCGGCGGTATGGCTAGCACCAGGGAATGGATACAGATTGACCGCGCCGAGGCGACTGAGTACGAGAAGGATCTCGAGCTGTTTCAGACCTCGATCGAGTTTGTGAAAGGCGCCCGAACTCGCTAGGTCGGAAGCGTCATCTGACAGTCGCTTATCGGCCAAGAAGAGAGACCGTCAGTGGGATCGCCGCGACAGTCCGGTCATCAGCCACAGTAAACGCACAAGCTTGTGCTACACAGTTCATTCATCTCGGTTCGGAAATCCTGGCAGTTAGCTTTGGCTCACACGGAGACCCGTAAAGGCAGCTAGCTGGCAACGGGCCAGTTTGGTGTTGGGCATATTTCGGCCGAAGAGACGGCCGTGAAACGCTACACCAGCGCTATTGAGCGGCCGGTCCACCCCTGCGGATTCAACCGATGCGGGCTACGTCCGCTCCGCCGACCAAATCAGCCGCTCGTGCTTGGCCTTTGACTTCCCTAGAACGGCTGCTTTGCAGACCTAGGCTCAAACTGGCGCTGTCAGCCAGAGGTTCGACTGTGACCGTCCGATTATCCGGTGCCAGCCGTTCAAATTTCTCATTAGCAGCCGCTTTGCGACTGGAAAATCGGGTTCTTCATCAATTCCACTGTGAATTTTCCCACGATGCCTGAGAATACTGTTGGCGCGCTCAAAAGCCAAGTGCAACATTTTTTGGAGAAAATGTTGCATGGGAAAAAAGTACAAGCAGTTGAGTCTTGAGGAACGGATGTTGATCCAGACGCAGTTATCGATGGGGTTCAAGCCGGCACAGATTGCGCTTGGGCTTGGACGTTCAGCATCGACGCTCAGCCGAGAGTTGAAGCGTAATGGCTGGGTTCGTTCGACGCGGCCCAGAGGCGTTGGCCGACCACGGCTGGCGGGTGGATACCGATGCGACGCTGCACATCAGCGCGCACAGACTTGTACGGCCAAGCCGCGTGTTGAACGCCGCTTGCGACCGGGAACTGCCTTGTTGGATCAGGTCATGCGCTATCTGAAAGCGGGGTACTCACCCGAGCAGATTGCTGGCACACTGGCTGCTGTGCATCCTGATCTTCCTTCGTTGCAGGTTTCTCACGAAACCATCTACACCGCCATCTACGCCATGCCGCGCGGCGAATTGCGCACGGAAGTCATCAGCTGGCTGCGCTTCGGTCATGCCAAACGCCGTCCTCGCGCGCGTGGTGAAGACCGACGCGGGAAGATTCCCGACATGGTCAGCATCCATGACCGCCCGCCAGAGATCGAGGAGCGCCTGGTTCCGGGACACTGGGAAGGCGACCTCATCAAGGGTGCGTACAATCGTTCTGCGGTGGGCACGCTGGTGGAGCGTACTACGCTATTCACAGTGCTAGCCAGGATGGACAATGCCAGTGCCGAATCGGCCGTGAAGGGCTTTGGCCATGTGCTCAACCGGATCGAGGCGCAGAAGCGCCTGTCTATGACCTACGATCAAGGGCGAGAAATGGCGGCACACCAGAAACTGACGTTCGATACCGGGGTGAAGGTGTACTTTGCTGACCCGCATAGTCCCTGGCAACGCGGCATCAACGAGAACACCAACGGCTTGCTGCGGCAGTACCTGCCCAAGGGCAGTGACTTGAGTGGCTTCGCTCAGGACGAGTTGGACGAAATCGCCTGGAAATTAAACACCCGACCGCGCAAGTCGTTAGGCTTCAAGTGCCCCGCAGAGTTGTTTACGCCAGACGCTTTCGATTT
>JAUXRY010000003.1 GCA_030679915.1 Thiobacillus sp. | reverse complement strand
CGTCCGTGGAATACAGCAAGCGCCAATCCCATGCCCCCCAGGTCATCTCCTGCAATCCGAAATCGGCCAGCTGCTTGGATTGAAGCGGCGCGTCGTGAAAATCGACCAGCGCCCCCGACTCGTTCCGCCGCGCGCGCAGGCCCAATCAAGGGCGACCTTTCCAAGCGCTTTCACCGCGTCGAATGTCACTCTGCATCACTTCATCCGGAAACCCGGTCCGGCTCATTGCGTTCAGTTGACCCGCAATGTGGCGTAGATAACCTCACGAAAGAGATTGCTATTATTTTATTCAATGACTATTTTCTTGATTTTTGAAATGGCTTGCAAAGCTTCTTTTTTTACAATGTCTTCATTGGTTGCGTAAGACGAGTCGAACATCTTCATCCTGGGACGTGCTTTTCGTTTGTCCCATTCTGCTTTTTCGTACGTTCCTGGTTTCTTTCTTCGTATCTTTTCCCCGGTGCTAAGGCTCAATGAAAAAAGATTTGCGAATAGCCTCGGCCCAACGCCAACGAAAGGTGCGAAGAGTACCTTTGTGATTTCTTTCTTCTCTTCTGGAAGTCGTATGGCGTCGCTATGCATCTTATGAGCTTTACTTTTTGGGTATGGCTCAATGTAGATAACTTGCTGAATTCCACTCGCTATAATGTGTTTGGCGCAATTGTGACAAGGGTACGTTGAGCAGAATAAAGTTGCACCTTTTGAGCTTACCCCCCTTCTTGCACATCCTAGAATGGCATCCATTTCTGCATGTACAACGCGACCATATTCGGTGATGTCGTTTAAGCCCGATGCTTTTATGTTTTTCTCGAGGATGCTCAAAACATTTTTGGGTATATCGTTTTTAAGCGCGTTGATAATTTCCTGTTTCTCTTTGGCATTCCGGTCTATCCCATTCGTATAGTCACGCCCACCGCATATGTCAGCAATAAGGTTGGTGTCAACATCAAACTGTGGCCAGTATGTCCCGCCTAGCGGGCTAGGGCACTCATTTGCTCCCGTTGAAACAATGTCGGTCCCCATTGTAATTACTGCCCCTACTTGCCTGGACATATCTGAGCTTCTGATAGAAGCAGCGTATGCCATGTACATCGCATACTCATTAAATGTGGGGGTTTTAAATGGGTCTCCGAAAATGAGGTCAAAGAATCGCTCAGTTACATTCCATAGCTTGGAGTTATTCCCATTTTCAGTAAGAAAAAAGTCTGCAAGGTGAAATGCTTCACTTGTACTTTGGCCATGGCCAATTTTTTCATCTTTATCCCGCTCAATTAGCTGTTCTCTTTTGGTTTTGTCGCTAATCATGCAATGATTTTTTAAGTAATGCTCACGGTTTTTCTCTGATGAATGTACCGCAAATAAGTAAAATCCGACCCCGTAAACATTCCTTAATTCTTCCACTTCTTCGGGGTGTTTTATTGAATCAATAATGTAAATAACTTTTTTGTTTCGGGACTCTTTTCGTTTTTTTTGTATCTCCCCTGCTGCCAGTTTCGCCAGTATTGAGTTGTCCTTGGTCTTTCCTCTTAGTTCTGACCCGGCTGTCATTAAATTGTTAACACGCAAGTGTTGGTCTTCCCCGAAGGATGGAAGAGAACAGTGCTGGCTAATAATTTCGCTCAACCCAATTCGTTGGGTCTTGTATGAATAGTGTTTCGCTAGCTTCTCAAATGTTTCAACTACTAGCTGTCTATTGCACCCGATGGGCCCAATTACTCCAAAAACAATTTCAGTTGCTTCACTTGAGTCTTGGCGAAAATCCATTTTCGTAGCCTTTTTGTTTGGATGCCTTGTTTCAATATGCCCCGTTCAAGTAACACGGGGGGGTAACACGGGGGGGTACGGATACAACAGGCAGCAATCTATCAGCAAAAGCCATCCATCTGTCCAAAAACAATAAAGGCAAAGGACAGCACCCGCATCATTGAAGTCTTAACTTGGCCATTCTGCATATGATTGGTGCCCCGCCCTAACGTACCCAGGCAACCATGAAAGATCCGGTTCGGATGATCTGAGAGCGCATTCCCATATGACAAGAACTCGCCACTCTTGGCCAAGCAACTGCTGTATCTGCTGCTGGTCTCTTTCTACGTTTTGCCTGAATTTTTCCTGCCACTTTTCGCGATTCTGTTCAGGGCTTGCTGCATATCTGCAGCCTTGATGTCTGTGCCAGAAGCATCCGTGCACGAATATCAGGAGTTTGTACTTGGGCATGACAATATCAGGCCTGCCGGGCAGCTTGGCACCATGCAGACGAAACCGAAATCCATTCGAATGCAGAAAGCGTCGCACGATCAGCTCTGGCCGGGTATTCTTGCCTTTTATGCCAGCCATCATTCGAGATCGCGTTCTGCTGTCGACTATGTCCGTCATACCTGGTAACCTGGCGCAGCCTTCTTGAAAATCAATGCCGCAGTATATGTCCCAAAATAATCCAATCCCGATTGTTGATCTCTTTGCTGGCCCCGGTGGTTTGGGGGAAGGTTTCTCCGCACTGGATGATGGAAATGCATTCAGGATTCTGGTCTCAGCTGAAATGGAAGCCTCAGCACACCAGACACTTCGGCTACGTGCCTTCTACCGGATTTTGAAACGCCAGGGTGGCAAGGCTCTGGATAGCTACTATCGATTCTGCAATGGGGAATCTGAACTGCCCTGGGATGACAAGTCGGCAAAGGCATGGGAAGAAGCAGAAAAGGAAGCGCGGCGAATCACTCTCGGGTCAGTTGAAGGAAACCGTGAGTTAAATACGATTATTGAACAATCCGGTCTGGGGCCCACTAAACCGTGGATTCTGATCGGCGGTCCGCCCTGTCAGGCCTATTCATTGGTTGGACGCGCAAGAAATCGTGGCAAGACCGACTATTGCGCAGAGGATGATCATCGCCACTTCCTGTACCGGGAATATCTGAAAATCATTCAACAATTCAAACCGGCCGTTTTCGTCATGGAAAACGTGAAAGGCATCCTGTCATCCAAGATTGGTGGCCAGAAAATATTTCATACGATTCTGCGTGACCTAGCTGATCCCAACCTGGCTTTTGAAAAGGCACCAGGCCTTGGTTACAGAATCCATTCTCTGGCAGTCCCGACTGTATATGAGCGGGGCATGGCCCCTGGCGATATTGATTTCAACGACTTCATCATCAAGTCAGAGAAATTCGGAATCCCACAGGCAAGACACAGGGTCATCCTTCTGGGGATAAGGGAGGACATTAAAACAACTCCAGGACACTTGTTGGGTACGACTGAAGCTACTGTGAGTGATGCGATTTCTGCAATGCCACCCTTGCGCAGCCAGATCAGCAAGCAAGCGGATAGCGCTGAGAAATGGTCACAAACCGTAAAGCAGCATTTGCGCGAACTACTGAAGGAAACGGATTCAAGAGATGATCTGAGCAAGCTTGCAGAAGCGCTACTGGCAGTTGAGCCCAGAATTGCAAGCGACCTTGACCATGGGGCGTTGCGGGTAAGCCGGCCGAACACAGAATCTGAAAACAGGTCGAAACTGGAGAAGTGGTATCACGACAAGAAACTGCGGGTATGGCTGAATCATGAAGCGAGAAGTCACATGACTTCGGATCTGCGCCGGTATCTGTATGCCTCAGCCTACGCAACAGCACATGGCGTATCACCCAAAGGGCATAAGGCATTCGATCTGTCCGGACTGCGCCCAGACCACAAGAACTGGGAAACCGGAAAATTCGCAGATCGCTTCAGGGTACAGCTGGACAACCGCCCTGCTACCACCGTTACCAGCCACATTTCCAAGGATGGGCACTACTTTATTCACCCCGACCCTTCACAGTGTCGGAGTCTGACAGTGCGTGAGGCTGCCAGGCTGCAGACTTTCCCGGACAACTATTTCTTCCAGGGGAATCGTACTCAACAGTTCCATCAAGTCGGTAATGCGGTCCCACCAAAGCTTGCATTCTTGATTGCCCGAATCGTCAGTGGAATTCTTGCCTAAGAGCCACCGCTGTTGTTGGCGATTGTGTACTCATTTGACATATCCCTCATCAACCAGCATTTCATAAAGTTCCCAAATCTGCGGGCACTGTTTTTCCGATGGAAGCTTTAACGGTATCTGGGATGCCAAGTGCAAGAGTGATGACTGCTTTGGGGTGAGCAGCTTCTTCTCATTGCCCCACACGCGCATGTGCCCCCACTGATTTCCCGGAATATTGAGAACGGCTACTTGGGTTGCAATACCATTGTCCGTGCTCTGGACCTTCTTCGCCTGCTTTGCCGCATCGCTGACTACACTCAGATCCTGCAAGGTGGCTAGCACTGGACTGCTGAGCCGAATGTCTTCAGATTTTATCTGGTCCCAACATGCCTGCATTTTTGCCCATTCAGTGACGTTGTCCTTTGGCCGACTCGGATCGGTCAGCTTCTCAAAAACACGTTTTGCGATGACGGCTAGCTGGTCAACAACTGCCGCTGGAACCGACTGCGCCCCCCATATGCCACGTAAATCCATTCGCTGACCAGGCGACTGTTCGGTGATCATATTGTTGAGCTTGGCGAGCGTGTAAGTCACGATGTTTGCACGATAGCCACCTTGATACCAATCCTGCTGTTTGACCAGCGTCTCAGTACGGCGGAACAGAATGGCAAGTGCGATCAGGTTGCGAAAGTAATCTTCATTGAACTGTTCTTCGTCATCCGTCCAAGATTTTGCAATTAACTCAGCGAAAAAGATGAAATTCTTCTGTGCACCCATGCTGACCTTGTTCGGCATACCTCGCCAAGTGTTTTCATACTTGGCGACATCTGTTTTCGTGAGTAGTTGCGACTTCGGATTCTGAAGTGCGAATTGTCGTCTCTGTGACGTGGTCAAATTTGCCTGCGCGTTGATGTACTGGCCCCTAGCCCGTTCGTAGAACCAGTGAGTGCCATGCTGCAAGCCACCTGCTGGCGATGCGAACAATCTTCGCGAGAACTCCTCCATTCTGATGTGGTAGGGGTGGTTGGCGAAAAAATCGGCATCACTCACCTTGTTCTGGCTGTTTGCGTAGCGCGCTATTTCTGGAATAAGGGAACTTGCCTTTTCAGTGGGCAGCACAGACAACTTCATTTGTACCATCACCTTCGATAGATCCGCCCCGTCCTTCTTGCCAGGGGTGCCGCGGCCGGCCATCGCAAGTGAGGCAGTGGTTTGCCCACCATTCACGATCTGCAGATTTTTTGCACTTACAATTTGTACGCCCGAAGCCGTATTTTCTAGTACGACATCTTCTGCCGTGGCAGCAATGCCATTGTTGAAAGCAAAAAACATTTCGGGCTGATTCCGGATTGTCTGCTGGATCTTCGCGTTTACTTTGCCTCTTGTGCTCAGGAACGAACGAACGTTGCCTTCCAAAAGCCGGCTTCCATATCGATCGTAAATCCCGGCAAGAATTACTCCCGGTATCATGCACAGATATGCCTGATAGTCGCCTTCCGCTTGTGCGGCAGTTAGACATGGAAGGCCTTGGTCACCGAATTCTGAAAACTCCACGACCAACTCATCACGCCCCGTTGCGGAAATGTACGCTGTGTGAAAGCGCGTGATATCCCATATGTGAAATTCGGCTGGCGTGTCATCAATGCTTTCTTCAGGCCAGTCCTTGGCTTTTGTCTTCAACTGACCATCGCTGGCAAGATAGAAGCGATAGCGTGTGACCTTCGAGTGCCACTCCATCAAAGCGGTCGCAAGGCCATGTGCGGGATGACTTTCTTCGACTGATCCATCCGTGAGCTTGCCCAGAAGCGCATCTTCCACGAAAGCACGCAGCATGCCGAAGGCTTTCACGGCCTCTGCTGCATTAAAGGTCGGCATAAGATCGTCGTTCGTAAAATTTGCCACCAGCAGGGCAAGGGAATTGTCTGCTTCATCGAACGCATAACCGTCGATTTTCAGCTTCTTCTTCCCGCTAACTCCCTCGTACCTGCACGCTACAAAATCGACAAACTCCTCTGCATCAGACAGACGCTCACCCACCTCCTCCACGAATCCAGCCCGGTTGAAATCCAGGTTTGACTCGGCGCGGGCTCGGACGGTCTCGAGCAAATCCATGCGAAATTCATTGAGTTCCATTAATCAAGCTCGGCTTTTGTGAAAGTTTCTGGGGCAATGCGAAAATTACCGCAAGCTGACAGCAAGAGATCGTAGCCGACATGGCTGATACCGGGTGCAAGCATTTCTCTAGTGATGCATGGGAAACCGGTGTTGACGGCAAATACCGTCAGTGACCGTTCGACTAATGTCGGCGCATCATATTCGGGACGTGAAACATAGCCTGCCATGACCAGATTCTCCTCAAAGAGCTCGCTGGCGTCATGATCTGCGGCAAGGCTGGCTCGGACTCTGTCGACCAGTGCGTTGAGTGTAAAAGCATGGGCGTCACCGGCCATGCAATCTGCCAGTTCGAAGACGGCAAGGTATATGGCCCTTGTCGTAACCTGCAATTGCGATTCTGAAGATATGGTGATCCTAGGTGCACCTGGCCGGATCGTCTTTACCTCCCATGCTGCAACTGGTGCCTGAAAATCTTGATCAGCTTTTTTAGGCCCAACCCAAGCCTTGACTGCCTCTGACTTCCCCAAGTGATCAAATAGATTCTGCAGAAATAGCAATTCACCGCAAATGCCACGGATTTCATTCTCACTTAACAAGTCCGGCAAACCGCGCTCAAGGAGTCGGCGCCAGTTTGACAGCCGTTTCAGCACAAAACTCAATGATTTATCAGCGGGCAGGCCCGTGTTGCGCGATGAATCAATCAGATCATCACACAGCAAGGAAAACATGGGTGTCAACGTAATGCTGTCAAGTGTCAGCAGCAGCGACCATTTACCATCGTCACGCTTGAATGTCCGGATGCGGATTGCACGCATGTCTCGTATTGCCGGGGGCTCTTCAGGTGTAACCAGCAACAGGAGCCTTTGTTTATCCGTATCTTTACCAATGTAGAAATCCAAGGGGTGATCGGCGTCAAACAACTGAAAAACTGCAGTAAGCGCATCTGCCTTAAGGGTATCCCAGCGTGCATCAAGCTTGTTCGCCATCGTCATCGCCTTCCTCTTCGTGGTCATCATCATTAGCCACTTCGCTTGCCAACATGTTGCGCAATTCAACAAGGTTGATGCGGTACTCGACGCGCTGGCTGCCCGAATCCAAAGATGGAAAGCTAAGGCCAACTGCGACAAGAGCCTTGCAGTTCTCCGGTAGTTGGTAGGGTATTTTGTCCGCCCCATGGGTAGGCTTCAGTAAATGCAGCATCAACAGCGGCGTCGTCCGTTCTTCTCTATAGGCATGCCCAGGTACTGTCTTCTTATTGGCATTCTGTAAGAGGGCCATAAAATTAGCTTCCGCCAACGCGACGGCCGTATCCGACAAGCCTGCCTTTTCGTCCGCGGCTGAACCGACACGCATCTTCCTGGCATTTACAAGAAGCGAACGCTTTTCTTGCTCTACCAAAACTTTTCTTTCGCGCAGGTTCACGAGCAACCCCGGTATCAAGCTATCTTCGCCGGCGTCGCCACTTGGTATCGAGACATCCCATTTCAGCAGCTTGGGGTCGTCCGTAGCCTCGATGAAGTCTGCAAGACTTTCTGATTGAAGTTTCAGGTTGAGCGGGTGGCTAACGTATCTTCTAAGGAATTCGACGATTAATGACTTATCAACACCTTTCCATGCAGGATAGTTGCGTGTTGCCTCTTTAACAGCGCTAGATGCGACAACTTGTTCGGCCAGCTTCTGTGCAGCTTTGAAATTGCCAAGAATTACGGTCGGGTCTTGCAGCAGCCGTGTTGACTCCAAAGCTTCTTTGCTAATGGACATCATGTGCACGAATTTTTCAGAATCTCGCATCTTGTTTCTAGCGGTGATCATGAGCGAATCGGGATGTGCCCTTACCCGCAAACCAAAGTCGATAGGCTTGAGGCGAGATAGCTGCATGCGACGAATTTCAGCGCGCAGTTCGTCTGTTGCTTCCGATATGTGCGAGTACCAATTGGCAGATTCCTCCGTGAGCCAGATTCGAAACAAGTCCTCATATCCCGCACGATAGCCGAACCAGCGGCCCATCTGTAATAGTGCATCGTACATCTGTGTGCCACGGTGGAAATAGCTTATGCAAAGGCCTTCTAAAGTTAGGCCCCGTGCAAGGCTATTGCCACCCACAGCAACCACTCGCAGTCCGTTATCCTTGTAGAGGGCATAGTTCAGGCTTGCGGCCCCAGTTTTCTGATTCACGGCTCGAATTTCTATGGGCAGCGTAGCCGCAGTGAGCGCCGCTTGCACTTCGGCCCATGTCGAGCCTGAGCCAGTATATTCACGTTGGTAGACGTCATGCAGGGAGGCCAACGTGCCGTTCTTAAGTGCTTGTACCACGGGCAGGGAGGCGTAATTGCGAATATCCTCCTGCATCTTGCGCAACAGTTCTTCGAGAATGTCTCGTACCTGGTTCTGGATCAGCGTGTAGTGACTGACATTGATCAACATGGAGCGATGCTTCGGCATGCCCTTGCGCAGATCCATGATGGTGTTGACCACCAAAAAACATCGCAACGCATCGGTCAATGACGGGGGCACTTCAACGATTGTGCTATCTGATTTCTGACCTGGTGGAAAATATGGTTCAGCATCATCAATGTGACGCAGGCAATCGAGCGGTGAGTCGTCACCGAAGATCAGCCCAGCGCCAACGTAATTGGTTGGTGCATCGAGTGCATAGATGAAATCGCGCGGAAACAGGTCGTCGCCAATCATGTCATTGGTCGTGTCTGGATTGATGAACACGTTGGCAAACGGCGTCGCCGTGAATCCGACATAGCTGGATCGCGGAAATACCTTAAGGAGACTACGAATGCTGGCATTGATCGCGGTGGCTTTGGCCGGATTAGTGTTAACCGACGCGTTGTCCGCCTCGTCATCGATCAAAAGGAGAGGCAGATTGATCTGCCCACCTTGACTTGCGTTGTAGGTGACTAGCCAGTCTGTCAAGTTCTCAAGGATGCGCTTGTTCTTTTTCACTACCAGCAGTACAGGCTCCTTGTAATCCCTGAGCTTGAAACCAAGCTGATTGACGGTTACCGCCTTGAAGTCCCCCACGGTCGAGGTAAAGACGCCAGCCGCACGGGCGCCATTGACCAGGCCGACACCGATCTCGCGGCGATGACGGTTGCGGTTGACCACACCGGAACTGTCCAAGCCCACGAAGCCGGCGTCAAGCCGCTCCTGGGTCTGGCGGCGTAGACTTTCAAGCGTCCCGGTCAGCAGGATCACAAGCTTGTACCCAGCATCAGCCGCCTTACAAATCAGCCCCGTATAGTTCGATGTTTTACCGGATTGCACATCGCCCATGACGAGTCCGCGTCTTGGCCAGCCGGCTTCACCATCGGGATTCCCCATCAGATCCAAAATTTCATCCGTAACCTTGTCGAGTGCGGTGACGACTTTTGGTGCCCAACCTTGCTTTCGCATTTCGGTTTGATAGCGCGTCCAAAAGAACGGTTCAATCTCCGCCTTCCTCGCCTGCAACCACGGTGCATGGTTGTCGACAACGCAACTCCCAATTCCCATCTCGATGGTCAGGGCTTCATGAAGGCGTCTGATGACCTCGACAAACTCATCGTCTGAAACGGCGTAGAGAGGAATTTTTTTCAGTTGCTCCGCAAGTGCAAGAATTTCGTCTTCCGACGGTATACCGTCAACGGTCAGTGCCGTGATGACGCTCAGTTCCAATCTACGTGCATTGTCCGAGAGAGGGCGACGAATGTGTTCAGTCATGCTGGTCCATTTCCTTAACGATTTCTTTAGTAATTTCAGGGTGCAAGTTAAAGGGTTCGATAAGGTGCAAGGTAGCGAGCAGCTTTGTTCTGAGCGGTGATGCAGCATCGAGATCCGCAAATAACGATTGTGCAACCCCTCTCAAGTGCACCGATGCTGCTTCACCGTTGAAGGTAGATCTCATGTCGGTAGCCATTCTCGAATACAAAGCTTCTGCGGGGAACGAACTTTCGACAACGGCAAGCACGGCATTGAATGCTGCTGCATCCGTTTGGGATAGACGGCTTATAAATGTTTTTATGGACGGATGGTCGCGATTAATGTCGAAACGCACTCCGCCCCGGTCGATGATTTCGTGCCAACCAGACGTGAGATCACCTCTGTCTGCAGAGCGGCCACGGAAAGTAATTGTGCGACCACTTGCCTGCCGAATTCGCTCAATAGTTCGTCGAAGATTGATGCGCACCGCTTCCGGTGGATGCGCAGCCGATTTTTTGATATCCAGCGTCCAGAGGTGATCCAGCGAGTTCGGTATATCCACGCGGACCCGTGCCAGTTTGCTGAGTTCGTCTTTCCTGGCGAGACGGAACCATGTCCCCCAGATGATCAGACGACGGTTCCTGTATATGTAGAACCCCTGCTGGTTCCGGAGACCGTCGCTTCCACCCGCACGCGCCAGCACGGGTGGCGACAGTTTACTAGCGTGAGGAAGGATGAAGGGTTTGACGACAATTTTTATGCCTTCCACACTGAAATTGTCTTCGTCGAGATGCTGGGTGGCCCTGTGATCAGAAAGAAATGGGTCAATGGGCGGTAGTGGATTCTGGTTGATCGAAAGCGATATACGCGTACGGCCAGATTCCGGACTGATGAATCTATGGAACACCAGCGACAGATGGCTACGCGCAAGATCCATTTGCTGCCCAAGTGCCGCATCCAACGAGCTCTCGCCTAACGCCAACCGGTCGAGATTCTGCCAAAGCACGATCGTCCCCTTTCCTTGGGACCGCAACACATCCAAGTGAGGTACGTCCGTTATATCGCTTGCATCAAGTTCTAACATGACCCATGAGCCGCGTTTCGCAATCACATCGAGATCCCAACAGTAGGCGCAAAGCTCACCGTCACGAAGAGAGATTACAGTCATCCGACGGCATTGTGAGAGGGAGGATGTCTTAAGACCGAGACCATATCGCCCCATGTCATCGCTGTGTCTATTCTGAAGGGGATTGGTACTGCCATGACGCATGGCGCTCTCTAGAGCGTCTTTGGTCATCCCATCGCCATCATCAATGATGGCGATGTAAGGATTTTCGGAAGGACGAAACTCTATGTTTATATGTTTTGCCTTGGCTGAGATGCTATTGTCGATGAGGTCAGCCAAAGCCGACTCGAGCGAGTAGCCTATTGACCTCATTGACTCCAACAAAGAGGAGGCATGTGGGGGATGTTGTATCTCTCTCATGGCATTCGAGATGTGGCAACGGACAGAGCTTCGTCACAGGTGACGATGTCACGCACAACGTAGTTGTAGGCCGCGTTGGTATCACAGACGCGCCAGCCTGCCGTCTTTAGCAGCACATCAATATTGCCCCTCACCTGTTGTTCCGGCTGTGGTGCCAAAACGCCCCCTTTTTTTTATTTGCCGAATCTTCGCACAACCCAATGGACATGCGGGTAATTGATTGGTGTGCCCTGCGCTCGTGGCACACTTTCACCCAGCCATTTTGATAATAATTGGGTGCACTTTGGGGAGCGGGTGCAATGTCGTTTGGATAGGGGGGTACAACTTCAACTTCGCTTTGCATTGGACTGTGGATGGCAGCCCTTCGACAGCACCCGCAAGGGGTACGCCGGTGGGTGCCCCGCCGCTGTGCGGCGACCCTTCGACAAGCTCAGGGCGAACGGTACTAAACTGGCGCCGCCCTCCCATACCGGTGCTGCTCGATGACATCCAATCTACTTCGCTTCTTTGTGCTCCCCCTGGTCGTTTTGATATTGCTGACGATGGGATGGACCTGGCTGACGTTGCACTGGAATTATTCCGAAGGCGAACGCGCGGGCTATGTGCAGAAGCTCTCCAAAAAGGGCTGGCTGTGCAAAACCTGGGAAGGCGAGCTGGCGCTGGTGACGATGCCGGGCGCGATTCCGGAAATGTTCATCTTTACCGTGCCCGACGACGCTGCGGCGGGCCGCATTAACGCGCTGGCGGGCGAACGGGTGGTGCTGCAATACCAGCAGCACAAGTTCATTCCATCCAGCTGTTTTGGCGATACGGAATATTTTGTGGTGGACGTGACCAAGGTGCGCGATGCCACCGCACCCACGGTGCCGTTGCCCAACAGCCCGCAGTTGTAGCGCTCTCCGGCGCGGCCAATCTGGCCGGGCTTCACCCCAGGCAGTGGCGAACAAGGGAGATGCCAAACCCGGCAGCGCACCCAGCACGGCCATGCCGATCAAACACCGGGCAACCCGGCACCCGCGCGCTGTTCGTGTTGGGTTACAGCCCTTTTTTCTAGCGCCCTCACGCACAACGCCTACACTTTGTTTGGCAGGCATCAAATATTTGACCACCGTGTCTGCGCATAAAAAAATCCAGGCTATGGATTGCCAAAAGATCACCCAGGGGAACAATACATGAACAGCCAACGTCTGCTATCCATTCTGTTTGCCAGCGTGTTGCTGTCGGCCTGCGCGCCGCTCAATTCGTATCGCACGGTGATACCGCAGATGACATCCGCGCGGTCTGAGCCGGGCTCGAATTCAACGTACTTTGAGTGTGCGGTGGATGACGGCACCGTAAGCGCAACCCGCGCGCGCTGCGAGGATGAAAAAACCGCGACGGCAGCCCCTGACCCACAATCCGCGGGGTCACAAGCCATTCAGCACCGCTTTTATCAAACCCAGGATGGCGTGAAAGGCGATTACTACCTATCGTTCATCGAGTTCGATGACCAGGGCTGGTTTGCCAACCGCAGGCAAATGGAAGCCCTGTTTGCGCTGCTTAAAAAACTCGAGAAAGAAGACGAGGCAACCAACGGCCACACGCTGATCCAGGTCTACGCACATGGGTGGAAGCACAACGCAAGCGCCTGCGATAACAACGTGGTGTGTTTTTCGCGGCTGCTCGAGCGCACCGACCTCGGGGAGAAGGCCAATGAAGTGTTCCGCGCCGCTGAGTTTAAAGATGCCAAAGTTCGAAAAGTGGTGGGGGTCTACGTGGGCTGGCGGGGTCTGCCCTTCGACACGGATCTCAACAACATCTCGTTCTGGACCCGCAAGGACACCGCTGCGCGTGTGGGCCGCGGGGGCGTTTTTGAGCTCTTGACGCGCCTGAAAGACTATCGGGACATTCGGCAAAGAGGTGTGGCGGCGGTAACCGCCCCTGAAAAGACGGATACCAACAAAACCCAGCTGGTGATCACCGGCCATAGCTTTGGCGGCCTTGTCATCTACTCGGCGCTGTCGCACGCATTGATGGAGCGCGCAACCAAGACCTCGCGTGCCGACAAGTCAGAATGTGACCCTGACCCGGCTGCCCAATACGACACCGCAAAAAGTTTTGGCGACTTTGTGTTGCTGGTCAATCCGGCCTTTGAGGGGTCGCTGTACGAGCCGCTGTTCAACATCGCCACGAATCGCTGCTACAAGGAAACCCAACGGCCGGTGATGATGATCGTCACGTCCAAGGCCGATAGCGACACCGGTGCGTTGTTCCCCATTGGCCGGGCCTTGAGCACGCTCTTCCAGCATGCAAAGTCCGTGGCGCAGGGAGACAGCATTCGCAAGGCCATCGGCCACGATGAGCGATACCGGACCCACAATCTAAGCAGTTGCAGCCTGGACAAAAAGAACACCGTGCAGCTAGTGGGGGCCACCAACGCCGCCCAGCCGGCCACCGCGCTGACCTACAACGTATGCCTGAGCGAACCCAACAAAACCGGTAGCGCGATCACCGTGACTTACGCTTATAACAAGGACGGAAAAGATACGGCGATACCGGGCGTTGACTACGTTGCTGCCGCAACCACGGTGGATATTCTTGATGGGAACAACAGTGCTGTGATTAAAGTGCCGGTACTCTACGATCCGCCTTCGGATGGCACAAAGACGGTAAAGAAGCTCTCGATTACCTTAACCGGGGCCACCCATGCCTTCAAGGTTGACCCCGCTGTCTCCACCGCCACGATACGAAAGGGAAAACCAGAACCCTGCCCCTGTCCGTATCTCACGGCTACGGCAGACTTGGACCTTGAAGCCTTGATAGGCAAATCGATTGATGTTGTCATCGACAATGCGCTGGAGAAAAAAGACACGTATGGCAAAGGGATCAGCCTGACCTCTGTCGCGAGCCCAAAGTACGCGTCGAACTATCCGTATCTGGTGGTGAATACCGACGCAGGGATGATGGCCGATCACAACGCCATCTATAACGATCGCTTCGTTCTATTTGCGCAGCGGTTTTTTCTCGAACACATCAAGCTAAAAAAACCCATATCTCTTCCCGGAGAGTCGGGCAATTGCACGCCTATTCCCAATTGTATTGAGGGCGGGCTGGTGCCGTGCCAACAGTCATGCCAGTTGGCCAACGGGGACTCCTGCTCGGTGCCGCCACAACCCGAATCCAAATAACGCAGGAGGATTTCCGTTGACGCAGGGGGAGATTTCCGTTGATGCAAGGGAAATTTCCGTTCGCCCTGAGCCAGCGGAAGGGTCGCCGCTCAGTGGCGGGGCACCCACCGGCGTACCCCTTGCGGGTGTTGTCGAAGCCTGTCCTGAGCTTGTCGAATGGAGGCTACCCGATGTCTAGAGGAAAATCTTCGTTCGCCCTGAGCCTGCGGAAGGGTCGCCGCACAGCGGTGGGGCACCCACCGGCGTATCCCTTGCGGGTGTTGTCGAAGCCTGACCTGAGCTTGTAGAAGCCTGTCCTGAGCTCGCCGAATAGGGGCTGCCCGATGTCTAGAGGGAATTCTCCGTTCGCCCTGAGCTTGTCGAAGGGCTGCCGCTCAGCGGTGGGGCATCCACCGGCGTATCCCTTGCGGGTGCTGTCGAAGCCTGTCCTGAGCTCGCCGAATGGGGGCTACCCGATGTCTAGAGGGAATTCTCCGTTCGCCCTGAGCTTGTCGAAGGGCTGCCGCTCAGCGGCGGGGCATCCACCGGCGTACCCCTTTCGGGTGCTGTCGAAGCCTGTCCTGAGCTCGCCGAATGGGGGCTACCCGATGTCTAGAGGGAATTCTCCGTTCGCCCTGAGCTTGTCGAAGGGCTGCCCGGTGTCTAGATTGAATATCTGGGTTGGCCGGCGAATGGTTCGCCGGGTCGTGGCCCCACACCGAAACGAGGAGACGAAAATGATGAAAAGCGTACTTGTACCGGCAATCCTGATTGCCATGGTGGCTGGGGGCTGTAGCGATATGCCCAAGCTAGGGGGCGGCCCGACTTATGGCGATTCCTCGGGTTCAGCCTCTAGCCAAAGCGAACGCAGCGGCAGGATCACGGCGCTGGAAACCGAGCAGGTGGACGAAAACTACAAATTCGGCGTGGGCACGGCGGTTGGCGCCGTGGCCGGCGGCCTGCTCGGCTCACAGATCGGCAGCGGGAGCGGCTCCACCATAGCCACGGTGCTGGGTGCGGCGGCAGGCGCAGCGGCGGGCACAGTGGTCCAAAGCAAGATGAAGAAACAAGACGCGCAGCGCGTAACGGTATCAATGAGCACAGGCGGCTCGGTCACCATCGTGCAGCCGGTGGATGGCCGGCTTTGGAACGGCATGTCCGTCATGGTCCAGGGCAGCGGCGAAACCGCGCGCGTGGTGCCGCGATAAGTTATGCCTGGATAGTGTGTTGTTCCGCGGCGCGCGGTCGTACGCTGCACTCGCGAATCACGCTGCCCGGCAATGCGCCGGGCAGCGTGCTACCGCCACGCCATCACAGCAGCTGATTCACCTCGTACACGGCTAGGTCGATGGCATCGACATCTCAAGCAGATGTGTCGATTAAATTCCACTTTATCGACATATCCGGCTCACGCCAGCTGATTTACCTCGTACACGGCATCGATGCCCTGCCCGTTCCAGTGGTATTCCAGGTAGGCGGCGTGCGCGCAGTTTTTCAATAGCCTGGTGCGCAAGGCGGCCAGGCATTCGCCGCCGGGTGGCGCACCGATGGATACAGCATGCCTTGCACGCCTTCTGACCGGGGGGTGCGCCCAATGCCCTGGGCATAGGTGTAGTCGTTGGGGTCGACGATGCGGAGGTCGGCCTGGCTGGCCGGACGCAGGTCGGTGACCTTGCCGTTGGCGGCTACGGTGTAGAGGCGCCGCGACCCAGCTAACTTGGTCAGCCGGTAGATGCAGGAAATCGAGGTGAAGGTCTGCCCGATCCGGTGGCCATCTGAATCAGGGGTCAGGGGCGGTTTTTTTCAGGGGTTGGTAGTCGGCCGGCTCAAACTTTGATGCCTCGACTGGCGTGAACCTTCAGCAACTTGGCTGCATTCAGCAAGCCCACGTCCAGGGTGTAGAGATTTTTTGCGCCGTGATTGCTGGCGATGGCCAGGTGCAGTGCATCGCCGGCCCGCAGCTTGGTGGCAAAGTGCTGGATGTAGGACTTGGCTAGCTCGTAGTCCGCCACGGCAGGAACCAGAACCTGGAATGACTCGGCCACCAGTTCGTCGAATTGGCCGATGACCAGTAACGCATCGGGCTCCGCGAGGCCGCCCATCCTGACTTCGCGAGCGATCAGGCTTGCAAATTCGACCCGGGTCCAATGGCTGACGTAGAACTCGCCCGCCGTGAGCTTGGCGAAAAAGGCCTCGATTTTCGTGCTGGTGGATTCTTCGAGGATGAGCGGCGCCAAAAAGCTGGTATCGAAATACAGCATCAAAGATCCTCGTCCCGCATGTCTTGTAGCAATTCGGCGCTGGATTTGCGCCAGCGCGGCATGCGGCTGCGAAATTCGGCGAGCGATTTGACGGGCAGCTTGGGTCTTTCGACCGGCGTGATACGGGCTATTGCTTTGCCGCGACGGGTGATAACGACTTCTTGCCCCGCCTCGACTTGATCAAGCAGGCTACTCAGGTAGGTCTTGGCTTCTGCCAGCGTTACGGTGCTCATGTTTACCTCCAGTTGGTCATTATGTTGGTCATATAGTAGCGCACTTTCGTTGGTATGCACGCTGCGGTTATTGCAGTTGCGCAACCTCAAACACCGCATCGATGCCCTTCCCGTTCCAGTTGTATTCCAGGTGGGCGGCGTGGGCGCAGTTTTTCAATAGCGCGGTGCGAAAGGCGGCCAGGCATTCGCCGCCGGCGTGGCGCACCGAGGGATAGACCACGCCTTGCGCACCGTCGTCCCTGACTTGCTGCCCGATACCTTGCGCATAGCTGTAGCCGTCGGGGTCGACGATGCGGGGTTCGGCCTGGCTAGCTGGGCGCAGGTCGGTGACCTTGCCGCTGGCGGCGACGGAGTAGAGGCGCATTTGCAGGCGCATGGGCGGCTCGGCGGTGGCGGCCATAAACAGGGCGGAGTGGTATTGGGTTTCGGCGATGGCGGTGTCGCGTTTGCGTGCGCAATAAAACACGCCGTAGCGGCCGTCGCTAAAGCGGCTGCCGTGCGGATTGATATGGGTGAAGGCGGCCATGATGCAGGTGCTGCCAGGGCCAAACAGCCGCTCGTCGGCCGGGACCAAACTGATCTCGCCGACTTCGTCGCGGATGCGGTCGTTGGTCATCGCTTCCAGCGCATAGAGCGCGTCAAAATCCGCGGGATTGGCGACGCGCTCGAACAGGCCCACCGAGGGAAAACGGCTGGGGATGACGCGGAAGGCCGGGTTCCATTTGATGCGGGTGGTGGGATAGGTCATGGGTGGGCGGGTTCTTCGACGGGCTTAGGATCAGGTCGAACGGGGGTGAGGATTGTGACCGGGCAGTCCTTCGACAAGCTCAGGACGAACGGTCAAGGGGCATGCTCAGGACGAACGGTCGAGGGGCAAGCTCAAGCCCAACCGCCACGGCGGGCATCCAGATACTGGCGCACGGCCAAGAGGTCGGCGACGTTGCCGCCGAGCATGCGGCTGAGTGCGCTTTTGCCGCCAAACAGCGTTGCAGTATTGGGCTTTTTCACCCAGGCATCGGCCGCAGTGCTGGCCGGTAACAGAATCTGCAGCGCCTTGTAGATGCCCAGCAGGTAAGACAAGCGCTCCAGGGTGTCGCGCTTGAGGTCGGCGGTGTTGGGGGCGGATTTCCACTTGAAAAAAGTCGAACGCCCCGGTCCACCCAGCAGCACCATCTGCTCGTCGGTGTTGAGATCCCAGTCGCGTGCGATGTTGAAGAACGCGCGCAAACCGGCTGCCGACAGGTCTCGGCTGCTGGGAGTGTTCTGCGATTTGAGGGCTTGGGCGGTGTTTGGCATCTGGCCTCCACGAAAGTGTCGTTTTGAACTGATACTGCAAACATAGTCCATTTATGGACTTTTGGCAACCTCAAGAATGCTGGCCCGGTGCCCAAGGATGCTGAACGAATGGGTAGATGGATAGCAGCACCACACCGAGAAACCAGGGTGTGAATGACAATGGCGCCCGCTGCCGGGCTAATGGAAGCTTAGGGGATGTGCGCTAGCGCGCTGTGGCCTGGTTATACGCTTCGATGCAGTTTCTCAGGTTTTTGGCCACGCTGGCTTTGTCGGATATATCGCAATCCATGTCCATGTTTAGGCTAGGCGAGCTGTCTGCAGCGGCTTGCGGGGAGGCCTCATCGTAGGGAGCATCATTGGGTGACGCTGCTGCGGCGTTAACGCCGTGCGGGGTCACATCCTTATGTGCCACCAGCAACGGCGGGACCACCTGGGGCTTGACAGGTACTTGCTTGAGCTGCTTTTTGGCGTTGGCCAGTTCGGCCTGGAGTTCGTGGGTGGCCTGCTTCGACTGTATGAGCATAAATGACAGCGTGCCCATCACCGCGAGCATGGCCACGCTCACGCTGGGTATCCACACCCATTTCTTGGACAGGGTGCCAAGCAGGCGGCTGAGCAGTTGGGGTTTGTCGGGTTCGTCGCCCTCTTCCAATGTGGCTTCGGCTGAGGGCGGCGCGGTAGCAGCGGAGTTTTTAGGTGTGGCTTTGGCTTGAGGCAGCTCTGCCAGGGGATCTTGCGCCCTATCAGCCTGTGCAATGTCAGCTGTTTCTACTGACTCAGGTTCTAATTCGGGCGAGCCCATTTCTGCTGCAAGACTGTCAGCAACAACCGGGGTGTCTAGCGCTTGTATCTCTGCTTCCGGGGTGTCGCCGCCGAACAGCATATCGGCATGCGCGGGTGGGGCGACGGGATCGGACAGTTCCAGCATCTCTTCCAGCTGTTGTGGAACGAGTAAAGAGGGTGGCGGGGGTGGCGCTTCGACAGGTGGTGGGGCTGGGGTGGTGATCACAGCCTGAACGGGTACCGCTACCGATGCCGGCGCAGCGGATTCCGCGCTCCGTCGCAGTTTTTGTTTCAGGCGGGCAAACCAGCTTGGCTTTGGGGCATCAGCGGTGGGGGCGGTATTCGAAACGCTCGCTGCAGAAGGCTCGGGTGCCGCAGCAGCGGATTCTTCGCCTCGTTGCAGTTTTTGTTTCAGATGCGCAAACCAGCTTGGCTTGGGGGCATCAGCGGTGGGGGCGGTATTCGAAGCGCTCGCTGCGGCAGGCGCGGCGGTGTCCGGGCTTGCCTCATCCGGCTTGCGCCAAAAGGCCAGCCGGGCTGTTCCACGCGCCAGTTTTTCGACTATTCCCCCCACGCCCTGCTCCTTGCCTGATTACGCCAATATGGCTGCACAGGCTGAATCGGCAGGTGGCGCGATTTAATTAGGGGGCGACGTCTGGCTAGCGGCTGGGCTTAGCGCATGTAGCCATATCCTTCGTCCTGCAGACGCACAATTTCGGCATCGCCCATGGGCACCATGTGCACAAATCCATGGATGTCTTTGGGCTGGTAGCCGTGGCCTTCGGCCGCAATCTTGCACATTCTGAATTCGATGATGCCGCCGACCGTGAGACTTTGTGCTCGGGTCATCAACTCTTTATATTTGGAATAGTTCTTGGTCGCGAAGAAATCGATTTCATCACCGTGCATCACGATGACGATTTTATTGTCGAAGGGGTCCGCGCCGTTGATCACGCTCAGGTAGCTGGCCCGATCCATCACACTGGTCAGCGCCTCAACCGTTTTGACCGCGGTGTCATACACAACCTTCTGTTTTGAATAGGTGATGTCCATCACTTTGGCACTGCCCCAGGGGGCGTTGCTGGCGGCCATGGCGGGCAGGCTGAATGCAAGCGTGGCGGCAATGAGGATGTGTTTGATCATGTCTGAGCTCCTGATGAAGGTAGGTTTTTATACGTCAGTTGAGGTGGTCGGCATTACGGCTGATTCCTTACGGATAAACGATTGCGGGCACCAGCACTGAGCCAGTGTAACCGAGTAAAAGACGCCTGTTTAGCAGTGGGTTGCCTATGCTCAATAAACGCAACGCGCCAATCAGCTTGCTACGCAACGCCTTGGAGGGTTAGGATTTCCGCTCTCCATCCGTGGAGTTTCATAATAAAAATCGCATATAGCGATGCTGGTCGTTCAGTTGTGCTTGTCCTATTCCATACCAATTCGAGGAGACAGCAATGAGCAACAAAGCAGACCCGAAATCCCCCCCCACTTCTGAAAAACCATCACGACGCAAGTTCCTGGGTGCCGCCGGCGCTTCGGCGGCAGGCGCGGCGTCACTGGGTTTTCCGTCCATTGCCAAAGCCGCATCCCCTATCACCTTGCGCTTTCAAAGTACCTGGCCGGCCAAGGATATTTTTCACGAATACGCGTTGGACTTTGCCAGCAAGGTCAACGAAATGTCGGACAAGCAATTGAAGATCGAAGTGTTGCCGGCCGGTGCGGTGGTCAAGGCATTCGATCTGCTGGACGCGGTCAGCAAAGGCACGCTCGACGGCGGCCATGGCGTGATTGCCTACTGGTACGGCAAGAATTCTGCGGTGGCGCTGTGGGGCTCGGGCCCGGCTTTCGGCATGGATGCCAACATGGTGCTGGCCTGGCACTACTATGGCGGCGGCAAGGAGCTGCTGGACGAAATATACAAAAGTCTGAACCTCGACGTGGTGTCGATGATGTACGGCCCGATGCCGACCCAACCCTTGGGCTGGTTCAAAAAACCGGTCACCAAGGTCAGCGATCTCAAGGGACTGAAATACCGCACCGTGGGTCTGGCGGTCGACATCTTCAAGGAGCTGGGCGTGGCGGTGAACCCGCTGCCGGGCGGCGAGATCGTGCCGGCGATGGACCGCGGCCTGCTCGACGCGGCCGAGTTCAACAATGCGTCGTCCGACAACCTGCTGGGCTTTCCCGATGTCGCCAAGGTGTGCATGCTGCAAAGCTTTCACCAACCCAGCGAGCAATTCGAGATTCTGTTCAACAAGAAGAAATACGACGCGCTGGACAATGAACTCAAGTCCATCATCAAGTACGCCGCCCAGGCTTCATCGGCCGACATGTCGTGGAAAGCGATCGACCGCTATTCGCAGGACTACATCAACATGGGCAAAAAAGGCGTCAAGTTCTACAAGACGCCCGACACCATCCTGCGGGCCGAACTGGCCGCCTGGGACAAAGTCATTGCAGCCAAGAGTGCCGAGAACCCCCAGTTCAAGAAGGTGCTGGATTCGATGCGCAAGTTTGCTGGTCGTGCCGCACGCTGGCAGAACGACACCAACGTCGATTACAAAATGGCCTACAACCACTACTTCTCCAACAAGCGGTAGTAAACCAGAAGCAATACAACCGCCCGGCTCCTGCCGGGCGTTTTTTCACTTCTTTGAGTGGTTGTAATGCAAAAATTCCTGCTGATGGTTGATCGCATGAGCACCTATGCCGGGCACTTTTTCGCCTGGGCCATCGTGGGGCTCACGCTGCTTATTTCCTGGGAAGTGTTTTCCCGCTATGTGTTGAATACGCCGCATGCCTGGGTGCTCGACGCTCAGATCATGTTGTATGGCGTGCTCTTCATGATGGCGGGGGCCTATACCCTGGCCCAGGGCGGGCATGTGCGCGGCGATGTGTTGTACGGGTTCTTCAAGCCCCGCACCCAGGCCAGCATCGATCTGCTGCTGTATATCATTTTTTTTCTGCCGGGCATTTTTGCCATGGCCTATGCGGGCTGGATCTACGCTGGCGAGTCGCTTGCCATCAACGAACAGACCTTCAGCCCCGACCCTCTGCCACTCTATCCTTTCAAGTATTTCATTCCACTGGCCGCGTTCTTTCTGCTGTTTCAGGGCGTGGTGGAAATTATCCGTTGCGTGATCTGTTTGCGTGACGGCGCCTGGCCACCGCGCCTGACCGACGTGCAGGAAGTGGACGTCGACAAGCTCAAGAAGATGGTGCACGTGAGCGACGAGGACATTGCTGAAGCCGATGCCTTTGTGGTCAGGCAGGAGCATAAGCCATGAGAAAAGAACTGCGTTTCGGCTTTGCCCTCATGGCCATCATCCTGATTGCCGTCGCCGTTTTCATGCCCTGGAGCAATCTGAGCAACGGCCACCTCGGGCTGCTGATGCTGAGCCTGGTGGTGGTGACGATCATGCTCGGCTTCCCCACCGCCTTCACGCTGATGGGCATGGGCGTGATATTTGCCTGGTTTGCCTACCATAGCGTCAACCCCGAACTGGCCATCCAGCAGACGCTGGATCTGATGGTGCAGCGCACCTGGGGCGTGATGACCAATGATGTGCTAATTGCGATTCCGCTGTTTGTGTTCATGGGCTATTTGGTCGAGCGCGCCAACCTGATCGAAAAGCTGTTCCATAGCATCCATCTCGCCATGGCGCGTATCCCGGGTTCGCTGGCGGTGGCCACACTGATTACCTGCGCCATCTTCGCTACGGCAACCGGCATCATCGGCGCGGTCGTCACACTGATGGGCCTGCTGGCATTGCCGGCCATGTTGCGTGCCAGTTACGACGTCCGGCTCTCGGCGGGCGTCATCACGGCCGGCGGTTGCCTGGGCATCCTGATTCCGCCTTCGGTGCTGCTGATTGTGTACGGCGCCACGGCGGGCGTGTCGGTGGTTCAGCTGTATGCCGGCGCCTTCTTCCCGGGGCTGATGCTGACAGCGCTTTATGTGGGGTATGTGATCCTGCTGTCCAAGTTCAAGCCCAAGCTTGCGCCGCCCTTACCCATGGCGGAGCGGGAAATTGCCCTGCCGGATTTTGCCAAGGCAATTTCGGACACCATCACGAAACGTGCGCTGCCCGGGTTGCTGCTTGCGCTCAAAGGCAAGCGCAATGCGAATGTGCCGGCCAGTCGCATTGCCGGACAGCTCATCATTGTGCTGCTGCCCGCCATGGTGTGGTTTGGTGGCACCGGCCTGGTGTATCGGGCGATTACGGCAGCACCGGTTGAAGTCGACACCACCGGCCTGGTCGAAATGGGGTTCAACTCAACCACCCGCATGGAACTCGACGTGGACACCGCGGGCGGCGTGCAGGAACCGCCGATGGTCGAAGAATTTGCAGCGGACGGGCTGCAGGAGCCACCCATGGAAAGCCTGCAGGAGCCGCCATTGAGTGAGCCCTTGCAAGTACCGCCTGTGGAGACGGGTCTGCAGGAATCGCCAAGCCCAGCGTCTCTCGCAGAACCGCCCGCAAACCCGAAAACCGTGGCCGCGCGAAAAGTCCCGCAGTCGTTCTGGATGACCTTCGGTATCGGAACCGGCGTGCTGATTGCGTTCTATGCGCTATTCACGTTTACCCGGCTGGAAGTCTTCAAGATGTTGTTGACGTCTTTCTTTCCCTTGGCGGTGCTCATCGTCTCGGTGCTGGGCTCCATCGTATTCGGGCTGGCGACTCCCACCGAAGCCGCCGCGGTCGGCGCGCTGGGCGGGGTGATCCTGGCCTGGCTCTATCGGCAATTAAGCGCATCGGTGGTGAAGGAATCGGTGTATCTCACCGCCAAGACATCGGCCATGGTGTGCTGGCTGTTTGTGGGGTCGAGCATTTTCTCGGCGGCGTTCGCGCTGCTGGGTGGGCAGAGCCTGATCGAGACCTGGGTGCTGTCGATGGATCTCACGCCGATCCAGTTCATGCTGCTTTCGCAGGCGATTATTTTCATCCTCGGCTGGCCGCTGGAATGGACCGAGATCATTGTTATCTTCATGCCGATCTTCATTCCGCTGCTGCCGCACTTCAACATCGACCCGCTGTTCTTCGGCCTGATGGTGGCGATGAATCTGCAAACCGCTTTTCTCTCGCCGCCGGTGGCGATGGCTGCGTTTTATCTGAAAGGGGTAGCGCCGCCGCATGTGACGCTGAACCAGATCTTTGCCGGCATGTTGCCGTTCATGGGGATACAGATACTGGCCATGTTCCTGCTCTATATGTGGCCGCAGATTGGCCTGTGGCTACCTTCGGTGCTATATCGCTAAGCGCGCGCCGGAAATAATCAAACAGGAGGACACACGATGAACGTCGCATTCATTGGCCTGGGCATTATGGGCAAGCCCATGGCGCTCAATCTGCACAAGGCCGGCTACACGGTGTTTGTGCATGGCCGCCGGGCAGAATCCATGACGCCGCTGTGTGACAGTGGCTGCACCGCCTGCCAGTCACCAGCAGAAGCGGCATCCAAGGCGGACATCATCATCGTCATGGTGTCCGACACGCCGGACGTGGAGCAGGTCCTGTTCGCTGACAACGGCGTCATCCATGGCGCGAAATCCGGCTCGGTGGTGGTGGACATGAGCACTATCTCGCCCACTGCGACGCGGCGCTTTGCCGATGACTTGCGCGCACGCGGCATCGAGATGCTGGATGCGCCGGTATCGGGCGGCGACGTCGGCGCGATCAACGCCACGCTGTCGATCATGGTGGGCGGCAAGCCCGAGGTGTTCGAACGGGTGAAGCCGGTGTTCGAAGCGATGGGCAAGAACATCGTGCTGGTGGGCGACAATGGCGCCGGCCAGGTGGCCAAGGCCTGCAACCAGATCGTGGTGGCGGTGACCATCGAGGGTGTGGCCGAGGCGCTGACCTTTGCCCGCAAGAACGGCGTTGATCCGGCCAAGGTGCGCGACGCGCTGATGGGTGGCTTTGCCGGCAGCCGCATTCTCGAAGTGCACGGCAAGCGCATGCTGGACAATGCCTACCCACCCGGCTTCAAAACCAGGCTGCACAGAAAGGACATGAACATCGTGATGCAAACGGCGCATGAGCTGGGACTCGATTTGCCGGCCGCCGCGCTGGTGACCGAGCATTTGGAGGTGTTGATGAATGCCGGCGATGCGGAACTCGATTCGGCCGCGGTGATGAAGGTGGTTGAAAACCTGTCCGGCATGGGACGTGAGTGAGTGTCAGCCATGAGCCACACTATTGTTTTTCTCGACCGCAAGAGCCTGATCGCCGATCTGCGCACGCCCGCCTTTCCGCATGAGTGGGTCGAATACGAACAGACGCAGCCCAGCGAAACGGCCGCACGCATCCGTGATGCCCATATGCTGATCAGCAACAAAGTCAAACTATCCGGTGAACTGCTCGCCGCCGCGCCGAACGTGAAAATGATCGCAGCAGCCGCCACCGGCACCGACAACATCGACCTCACCTACTGCAAAGCCCACGGCATTGTCGTATCCAACATCCGCAACTATGCGGTGCACGCGGTGCCGGAACACGCGTTCATGATGATGCTGGCGCTACGGCGCAATCTCTTGGGCTGGCGACAGGATGTGAACGCCGGGCTGTGGCAGCAGGCTGAACAGTTCTGCCTGTTCACCCGGCCGGTCAACGATTTATTTGGCAGCACGCTGGGGCTGGTGGGCTTCGGTTCGCTCGGCCACGGCATGCAAAAAATGGCCGAGGCATTCGGCATGAAGGTGCTGATTGCGGAACACAAAAACGCCGCGGCCGTGCGCGACGGCCACACCGATTTCGACAGCGTGATGCGCGAAGCCGATGTGATTTCGCTGCACGCGCCGCTGACGCCAGACACGCGCCACATGATCTCGACACGCGAATTCGGCCTGATGAAATCCAGCGCGATTCTCATCAATACCGCGCGCGGCAATCTGGTCGACGAAGCCGCGCTGGCCGTGGCGCTCAAGTCAGGGCGCATCGCCGGCGCGGGGTTCGACGTACTGTCAGCAGAACCGCCGCGTGAAGGCAACCCGCTGCTCGACCTTGACCTGCCCAACTTCATCCTCACCCCGCATATTTCGTGGTCCAGTCGCGAAGCCATGCAGTTTCTGGCCGACCAGCTGATCGACAACATCGAAGCCTTCGTTGCCGGCAGCCCGCGCAATGTGGTGAGCTGAATAGCGGGTCAATCAGCGATGAATGCGCGTGTCACGATAGCCGGCCTGCAAATCGCCCAACCGCTGGTCGACTTGGTGCGCGACGAAATCGCCCCAGGCACCGGCATTTCCAGTGACACCGCGTGGCAGGGCTTTGCCGACCTCGTGCGCGCGCTGACGCCCCGCAACCGCGCCCTGCTGGCGCGGCGCGACGAATTGCAGGCCCGCATCGACGCCTGGCATCTGGAGCGAAAGGGTCAGCCGCACGATGCCGCGGCCTACAAGCAATACCTGATCGACATCGGCTACCTGCTCCCTGAAGGCGACGATTTTTCCATCAGCACCGAACACGTCGACGACGAGATCGCTCGCGTCGCCGGCCCGCAACTGGTGGTGCCGCTCAGCAACGCGCGCTATGCGCTGAACGCCGCCAATGCGCGCTGGGGCAGCCTGTTCGACGCGCTCTACGGCACCGATGTCATCTCCGATGAAGATGGCGCAGAAAAAAAAGGGGCCTTCAATCCGTTGCGTGGCGCCAAGGTCATCGCCTTTGCCAAGGCCTTCCTCAACGAAACCGCACCACTGGTTGAAGGCAGCTACCTCGATGCCATCGCCTATTCGGTGAAGTCGGGGCAACTCGCAGTCACGCTCTCCAGCGGCATGCGCACTCACCTACGCGATCCCGGCCAGTTCCGGGGCTATCAGGAAAAAGACGGCGGTATCAGTTCGCTGCTTCTGTTGCACCATGGGCTGCACATCGAGATCCATTTCAACACCGACCACCCGATCCACGAATTGCACCCCACCGGCATCCGCGATATTTTCCTGGAAGCGGCGATCACCACCATCATGGATTGCGAAGACTCGGTGGCCGCAGTGGATGCCGGCGACAAGGTCAAGCTCTATCGCAACTGGCTCGGCTTGATGCAAGGCACACTCGCCAGCAGTTTTGACAAAGGCGGCAAGACCCAGACCCGCAGCCTCAACCCGGACCGGAGCTTCCTCGCGCCCGATGGCCGCCATTTCAACATCCCCGGTCGCAGCCTGATGCTGGTGCGCACCGTCGGTCACCTGATGACCACCGACGCGGTGCTGGACGAACACGGCAACGAAGTATTCGAAGGCCTGCTCGATGGCTTCATCACCAGCTACTGCGCGCTGCATGACCTGAACAGCAGCAGCCCGCTCCGCAACAGCCGCGCCGGCAGCATCTACATCGTCAAGCCGAAGCAGCATGGCCCCGACGAAGTCGCCTTCACCGTGGATCTGTTTACGCGCATCGAAGCCGTGCTGGAACTGCCTGCCAACACGCTGAAAATCGGCATCATGGACGAGGAACGGCGCACCACGCTCAATCTCAAGGCCTGTATCCGTGCCGCGCGCGCGCGGCTGATTTTCATCAATACCGGTTTTCTTGATCGCACCGGCGACGAAATCCACACCTCGATGGAAGCCGGAGCCGTGCTGCGCAAAGGCGAGATGAAAACCGCCGTCTGGTTGAAGGCCTACGAAGACTGGAATGTGGACGTGGGACTGGCCTGCGGCTTGTCGGGCCGGGCGCAGATCGGCAAGGGCATGTGGACCATGCCCGACCTGATGGCCGCCATGATGGCGAGCAAACAAGCCCATCCCGAAGCCGGCGCCAACTGTGCCTGGGTGCCCTCGCCCACCGCCGCCACGCTGCATGCCATCCACTACCACCGCGTCGATGTCTTCGCCCGCCAACAAGCGTTGCGCACGCGCACGCGTGCCTCGCTCGACGAGCTGCTGACCCTACCCGTAGTCGTCCCCCACTGGACGCCAGAAGCCATCCAGAACGAACTCGACAACAACATTCAGGGCCTGCTCGGCTATGTGGAGCGCTGGGTCGACCAGGGCATGGGCGCTTCCAAGGTACCGGACATCCAGCACGTCGGACTGATGGAAGACCGCGCCACCCTGCGCATCGCCAGCCAGCATATCGCCAACTGGCTGCATCATGGCGTGATCAACGAAACCCAGGTGATGGAATCCTTGAAGCGCATGGCCCGGTTGGTGGACCAGCAAAACGCCGGCGACCCCAACTACATTAATCTGGCGCCGCACTACATCAGCCTCGCTTTCCAGGCCGCACAGGACATGATCTTCCATGGCCGGCGCGTACCCAACGGCTATACCGAGCCAACCCTGCATCGACGTCGCCGGGAATTCAAGGCAGCTTTGCGTGGGGATTGAATAAGTTTGGGACGAGCCCGGATTGCTTCTTCAACTTATGCGGATGCTGACAGCTGTAAAAAACAGCCCCGTCGAAACGGGGCTACTCTTAGATTGCGAGATTCCAGTCAGATATCTCAGACCCTGCGACGTCGGGCCATGAAACCAACCAACCCCAGTCCGGCAAGCATCATGGCGTAGGTTTCGGGTTCTGGAACAGCTAAAGCGATGTTGCCGTCTGCAGCGAACAGAAAATCACCATTGGCAGCATTGTAGGTATTACTATTGACCGAGCTCACGCTACCAAGCAGGTTGGCGTCAAACGGGCTTCCCAACCGCAGGGTTAAAATCCCACCCGCATCGGTAATGGTGTCAGGCTCGAACACATTGGTGTCATAGCCAGTAACCTTGATCGTGATGTCAGTCACACCAAAAACCATACCGCCAGACGAAACCGCACTACCCACCCCATTCAATATCGTCCCTGACAGAATCGACGCACCATCGGCGAAGCCCGTGTCAGTACCGTAGTTACGATTGATAGTGCTGTCAAAATACAGATTGAAGCTACCCCCGGTAACGCTAATGAGGGTGGAAGTCGCATTGATGGGCGTCACTGTTTCAGTGAAATTGGCCACCATAGTCAATTCGTATGTTGTGTTGAGCTTAGGCGCAAGCACCGATAACGATGAAAGCTCATGATTGGTGACATAGGACTGGTAGGTACCGTTGTAATTGTTGCCGCCGAGACTTTTCAGCAACACAACGCCGGTACCCATATCATAAGTGTCGAATGGGCCAACCGTTTCTTCATCTAGCTGCGCACCAGGTGCGGCGGTGTAGTCGGCAGTGCCGCTCCAGTTGAGGGCAGCATAAGCGGATTGACCGGCCAGACCGGAAGCAACCAAAAACGAGGCCAGTAAAACTTGCTTGTGTTTCATACAGTATGTCTCCCCATGATCGATATTAATTGAGCTACTTTTGTTTCACGCCAAAAATGGAAGTAAAAAAAACATAAGTTATTGTTATTAAGCAATAAGTTACGAAAAACAAACCCCGCAGAGTAGGTGTTTTACAGCCTGTAGTACCGTATTAATGCATAAACACTCTATACGCAAGAAGCATGATCTAATATTTGTAGGAAATTGATTTGGCTATGTCAAGGCGGTTTCAAGCCCCAAGTGCAAAAAGCGCAGCATGATGCTGCTTGAAATCGAAAGCATCCGGCGTAAACAACTCTGCGGGGCACTTGAAGCCTAACGACTTGCGCGGCCGGGTGTTCAGTTTCCAGGCGATTTCGTCCAACTCGTCCTGAGCGAAGCCACTCAAGTCACTGCCCTTGGGCAGGTACTGCCGCAGCAAGCCGTTGGTGTTCTCGTTGATGCCGCGTTGCCAGGGACTATGCGGGTCAGCAAAGTACACCT
>JAUXRY010000033.1 GCA_030679915.1 Thiobacillus sp. | reverse complement strand
AGTTATGTGTGCCTGGATCGGGAACCCCTGTAGAGGTCCCTCTCTTTCCTGTACTCACCCCAAGTCCCCCTAAGCAGCACGCACTCGCACGCCGGCAATATCTCAACTCAACAACAGATCTCGGAGATCCTCACATTGGCGACCAGCAATGCTAGAGTTGCTCGGCATCCAGCCATCTCAATCCGCGCGTCACTTCCAACAGCGTACCTCACTCATACGGGAAAACCCGCTTCAATGTCGCCTTCTGTTCTCCGCCTTTACTTATGAGATTCAGAACCCTGGCATCTTACCGGTTTCACCTTGCACATTTCACACGCAAGGCAACACCCTAAACCTCAGCTCTTCTGCCTTTCGCCTTGCCCGATACAGACATCCCGTTTGCTCCCCCCCCCAAGATCCAAGTCCTTTACGGCGACTTCCAAGGGAGCAAGCAACACCAGGACGGCCTTCTGAATCAACTTCACATAGGCGTCGATATCGTAGGCAATGGTGCCGTCGCCTCCGGCCACGGCACGCACGCGATCTTCGGGCAAGGCCGCCTTGGCATCGCTAATCACGTAATGAATCGTCTCTCCCGGCTGCACCGGCACCCCGCGACGCTGGAGCTCTTTTGCCGCAATGCTGGTCTGTGTCGCATGGCGATAGTGCTCCGGCGCTTGCGTCAACGTCTTTCCGATCGCCACCTCTTCAATCGACGCGCGCCCCTCACGCAGATACCGGCAATAGTCCTCGGTCAATGCCTCGATCTCCGGAATCCGCATCCGCAACTCCGCAATCGTCTGCCCCTGCCCCATCCGCTGCAACACCTCCGATTGAAATTGCTTCACAATGAGCGGGGCATCGGATCGCCGGACTTCGAGTCCGCGCACCTTCATTCGCCCGTTGTCGAACAGTCCGACGAACTGATTGTGCACCGGCATGCGCGGATTCACGCGCGACGGAAGAAAACCGATCCATCGATACAGGCCTTCGACGACAAACGCCAATTCTGTCTGCGTACTGATATCGGCTGCCAACCGGTCGTATTCGTCTCGCCCGGCGCCCTGCTTCTGCAGCCAGAGCGAATCGACGATGGCGTGCAGAAATCGAAAGCCCTGCGACTCAGCAATCTCTTTGGCGCGCAGCAGCACCTCGCG
>JAUXRY010000026.1 GCA_030679915.1 Thiobacillus sp. | reverse complement strand
GTACCTGCCCAAGGGCAGTGACTTGAGTGGCTTCGCTCAGGACGAGTTGGACGAAATCGCCTGGAAATTAAACACCCGACCGCGCAAGTCGTTAGGCTTCAAGTGCCCCGCAGAGTTGTTTACGCCAGACGCTTTCGATTTCAAGCAGCATCATGCTGCGCTTTTTGCACTTGGGGCTTGAAACCGCCTTGACTATGAGCCTACGCAGTTAACCAAAATATGGATCACTCCCTCGTGACGAGGCGTTGATAAATCAGCTCTGCCTCGAGCTAATCAACATTAACCAGAAATAGACGAAGCACATTCACGACTGGAAAGCTCCACTTACTCGAATTACGATTCATATCGAGGAGCGTATCTTTTGGGCGTAACTGGAACCCTATTTACTTAAAGTATCAGATACTCCCCCAAATCCATACTGCAATCACCCGACGCGTAAGTAAGCCAATTTGGTCAATCAGTAACAACTCACACATACCCACTTCTATCATGCTGGATTTATCTCCATAACAGAAAAGCCCCTCCGGGGAGGGGCTTTTCTAAACTGTTGGGGCCAGAACCACCCCAAACATTTCCTACCGAAAGAGCTTAGGTACAGTTTTTAGGCTTGTATTTAGCATCCAATGATGATGTGCAAGCCCAAGTACCAGCAGTCGCATCACGTGTCCAAACGATGTTCTTGGCATTAAAGTTGGCCGCATTCCCAGCTTTGGTAGTACAGGTAATAACAGTCGTTCCCGTAAGGGTATTATTACAATAGGTAGTTGAAGCCACAATACCAATAAAACCCGCGTCAGTGGACGTTAAAGAAGGCGTATTGCCACTGCTCATGGCCAACTCAAAACCTACTTTACCTGGGGTAACCTCAGCAAGCGCAGAGGCCGCTTGGCCACGAATAGTGTAATCCTGATAAGCCGGAATCGCCACTGCAGCCAGAATACCAATAATCGCCACAACGATCATCAGCTCGATCAGGGTGAAACCTTGTTGAATTTTACGCATTTCAAATCTCCTTGGGTTTGGGCAAATGGAACACGAGCCTTCTGTGTCTGGGGTATTAACGAGCAGGGGGTGTGCCAACTTTAGAGAAAGACCAGAAATTCACAAATAATAGGCTGGGAACGCCCATCTATGCTGGCGTTCTCCGATTGTAAATTCGCCTTGCCGGGACAAATGGCAGTTTTCAGGTGGGTTAAATGGCCCACTCAACCGCCCCTGTTTGGCGTGATGTGACGTTTTTTGTCACCTTAACCGGATCAATATAACTCTATCAACCGGGCCCCTGCTGCATTGAATGCGTTGCCACACGCAGCCACACCAAACACCGCCCATGAAAAAAGCCACGCTTGCGCGTGGCTTTTAGTGTTACTGGTGGGCCGGCCGAGATTCGAACTCGGGACCAATGGATTAAAAGTCCACTGCTCTACCAGCTGAGCTACCGGCCCGTGGATTTGCTTCATGCCGACTGGCAGAAACCCTATCCGCGAAAGCGCGAAATTATAGCCGATGCGGCATGGCGAGGTAAAGGCTTATGTCAGTTTTATGAACTGAAATGCGCGTTTTCAAGCCTGACGAGCCGTTTTTCATCAAGCTTAACCACGCATCATGATGGCGTATTGCACCTTCATGGTGGCTGCGCTACCGATGACGATTGCAACGAAGGTCAGGATGGACCCCAGGGCAAGGGTGGAAAAACCCGTCACGCCTTGACCGATGGTGCAGCCCATAGCGAGCACGCCACCAAAACCCATCAGCATCGCGCCGATAACGTGGTTGACGAAGTCGCTGAAGGAGGCGAACCACTCGATGCGGAAGCTGCGTGAAATCAACGCCCACAGCAGGGACCCCGCGACAACTCCCGCAAGCGCCATGATACCGAAGGTCAGCAAGGTGCCCTTGAAGCCGCTGGCGAAGTAGCCAAGTGTCTGGCCCATGGGGTTGATGAAGGTAAAGGACTGTGCAGCGAGCGGGCCCGCATCAGCAGGGCGGACGGCGCCAACGGGCGAGTAGAAATCCCAGTTCTGGACGTAGGCCTGCAACGACATGACTTCGCCGTCGGCGTTGACCAGGATGTTGCTGGTCACATACCAGGCTGCAAGCACGGCCAGACCGACCACGAGGCCGCCAAGGATGTTGTCGAAGCTGGAACGGAAGTCTGCTGATTTAAACACCCACACCAGCATGAGTCCACCGATGAGGCCGCCCATCACCATACGGCCGGTGGCAACGTTGTCCTTGAACAGCATGGCGCCCAAGTCTTGTTGGGTAGTCAATGCAATCGTGGTCGGGTTGGTCCACGGATAGAACAGGGTCGAATACAGGGTTTTGTCGCTGCCGGGGAAGGGGTTGATCATGAAATAGGCGATCACCGCGATGACGAGCAGCACCACGATCGATTTCAGGTTACCGCCGCCGATTCGGATCAGCGTCTTGTTGCCGCAGCCCGAGGCGAGTGACATGCCAATGCCGAACAGGGCGCCGCCGAGCACGTTTTCGAGCCAGACCAGGTTGTTCTGGCGATAGGGGGGAAAGGTGCTGCTGAGGTGCACCATGCCGGCCGCTTCAAGGCCCATGATGCCGAGTACGCCGACCGCGATGGCCAGCACCCAGGCACGCATGCGCCCTGTATCTTCCATGTTGACCCAGTCGGACACCGCGCCCATGGTGCAAAAATTGGTCTTGTTGACCACGGCGCCCAATATCAACGCGATGGCGAACGTTGACCACAGGAAAAACGATTGCGCTCCGGCAAAATCTTCGTATGTCATGGGATTACTTGTCCTATAGGTGTGAAAGCGGTATTTGCCACGAAGTCTGGGCAAAGGACTCCATTTTAATCTCTACACGCGACAATTCGTGCTGGACAAAAAATACCAGTGAAAGGTATCTCATTGACAGGACGGGCGCGAATAGACCGGATAGGGAGTGATCAAGCGACAGGAGGTTCCGGACCGCTGATTCCCCCACCGCCTACATGGAACCTGCGTAGTCATGAGGCTTCAGCTTGTTACGGGGATGTTACTCGGTCGAGTTTCGCGTGGAGGTAAACAACACATCGTCACGGCCACCGGCTTCCATTTCATGCGCGTACCGCGTGGGATCGGGCATGCCCGCAGCGATAAACCCTTCGCGTCTCAGCCGGCAGGAATCGCACCGGCCGCAGGCCCATCCTTCGGAGTCGGCCTGGTAGCAGCTCACGGTTTGCACGTAATCGACCCCAAGCGCTGCGCCGCGCTGAATGATCTGCGCCTTGGACAGGTGTTGCAAGGGCGCATGGATCCGGAGTGCTTCACCTTCGACGCCTGAACGTGTAGCCAGATTGGCCATATGCTCGAATGCGGCGATAAATTCGGGGCGGCAATCCGGGTAACCGGAATAATCAACCGCATTAACGCCAATGAAGATATCGCGCGATTCCAGCACTTCGGCCCAGGCCAGCGCCAGCGACAGCATGACGGTGTTGCGCGCGGGCACATAAGTCACCGGTATGCCTTCGGTCGCGCATTCGGGCACGGCGATGGTTGAATCAGTCAGTGCCGACCCCCCGATGTCGCCCAACCCCAGGCGCATCACCCGGTGTTCCACTGCGCCCAGCGTTGACGCAACCCGCGCCGCCGCAACGAGTTCGGCCTTGTGACGCTGACCGTAGTCCAGACTCAAGGCGTGGCAGGCATACCCCGCCTCACGTGCAATGGCGAGCACCGTGGCGGAATCCAGTCCGCCGGAAAGCAATATGACGGCAGGTTTCATTTTCCGGGCGTGTTCCCCCACAACACCTTGTGGAGCTGCACCTGAAACCGCACCGGCAAACGGTCGTCGAGTATCCATTCGGCCAGGCTGGCCGGCGACAACTCACCTTGCACCGGCGAAAACAACAACGGACAGACCTGTGCGAGTTTCTGCGCGTGTATCACTTGACGCGCCCAGTCATAGTCAGCCCGATTGGCCAGCACGAACTTGATTTCGTCTTGCGGTGTGAGGTACGCGATATTTTCCCAGCGGTTGCGCGCTTCTTCGCCCGAATCCGGCGCCTTGATGTCGACAATGCGCGAGACGCGCGGATCAACCTTGCTGACATCGAGCGCACCGCTGGTTTCGAGCGAGACCGAATAACCGCTGTCACACAGCGCGGCCAGCAACGGCAAGCAGTTTTTTTGCGCCAGCGGTTCCCCCCCCGTGACGCATACCGTTGGAACGCCAAACGCTGCAACCTGTGCAAGCAGCGTAGTCAGGGTGACGGTTTCACCCCCCTGAAAGCTGTATGGCGTATCGCACCAGCGGCAGCGTAAGGGGCAGCCGGTCAGCCGAATGAAAACCGTTGGCAACCCAGCCCGGCTGGTCTCGCCCTGCAGGGAAAAAAACACCTCCGTTAAACGGAGCGTGGGGGTAGTCGATGTGTCGGCATGGCTACCACGGCCTACCCCTTGCGGGTGGAGGGTATGAGATTCGGACATGATGCTTACTTGAGTGCAGACAGACGGCGGGTGGCGAGATTGGCGGCATTGGTACCAGGATGCTTGGCGACAAGCTCTTCGAGGATTTTGCGTGCGCCCGTCAAATCATCCATCGCGATCATGCTGCTCGCGATGTTGAGCATGGCATCGGGCACCTTGGCACTGGTTGGATACACCGCCAACAATTTTTGCTGATGGGCCAAAGCCGATTTGTAATCCTTCAAGGCAAAATAAGAATAGCCAATCCAATACTGCGCATTGGATGCCAGCGTGCTGTCCGGATACGCTTTAAGGAAACCCTTGAAGCCGGCTATGGCGCCCGCGTAATTGGCGCCACGAAAGTGATCGAGCGATGTCTCATAAGTGCGTGACTCCATCATCGGGTCGAGCTGCGGCGAGGATGCTGTGGCCACGGGCCCCGGCGAGGATGCCGCCACAGCGGGTGTCGCTGTCGGTGAAGGGGCCACCTCGGGTGAGGCTGCTGAAGCCGACTTAAGTGATTTGGCGAGATCCGTGACACGCTGATCCAGATCAACATACAAATCATTTTGCCGTTTGCCGAGCGTGTCCATCTGATGCACCTGGACTTCAGCTTGGCCGCGCAATTTGGCAACCTCTGACTTGAGCGCTTCAACTTCCTGCAGCATGCCCAGCAGCGGCTGATTTTGCTGGGTTACGCTTTCCAGCTTGGCAAGACGGGCGTCGAATGAACCGACGATCTGTTGCAATGCCTGTAGCTGTCGAGCGAGCTCATCCGTATTGGCCGCCCACGCCGGTCGAACCAGCATGACCGCCAAGACCAATGCAAAGCTGAATAACTGCCTCAACGCCATTTACTCGTCGGCATACACCACATCGGTGCGGCGGTTTTCTGCATAAGCTTCTTCGGTATCGCCTTCTTTACGCGGTTTTTCTTCGCCAAAGCTGACGGCTTCCATCTGCACTTCACTCACACCGAGTACGGCGAGTGCTTTGCGAACGGCTTCAGCACGCTTTTGCCCCAGCGCCAGGTTGTACTCACGGCTGCCACGATCGTCGGCATTGCCTTGCAGAATCACGCGTGCATCGCGCTTCGACAGGAGGTAGCCGGCATGCGCTTCCAGCATGGCGCGGTATTCGTCTTTCACCACAAACTGGTCGAAATCGAAATACACACTACGGTTGGACATGGGGCTGGCCGGGTTTTTGCGGGGATCGCCGGTATAGCTGCCATCAAGTGCGCTTGCACCCGCACCCTTGCCACCCAGTGCAGAGGTTTCAGTGCCGTTTCCAGAAGCACCACCGGTTAGTGAACCCATCGCCGCATCAGTCTTGCCGCCTGTACGATCTTCAACCGTCGCCTTGGTACCGCTGGTTGTACCGCATGCGGTCAAGGTTAATGTCAGCAGTACGGACCATAGTATTTTGTTCATTCATCTCTCCTTTGGTGACTTTTTAAAAAGGTAGTTCTTCGCGGTGTAATTGTCTTAGACCGCATGGATCTCACTCTTTACATTGGGTGAACACACCCATTTCCAGTAATGACCACTTACATCCAAAAGCAAAGCGCAGATTACATCGCTTCGATTTCGCTAGCTTGATATCAGCACTATCAGGGTCCCCAAGCAGGCTCGCGGGCATCAACACCCGATTCGGACAAGCGTGCATGTGTCTTTCCATCCAGGCTGACCGTTCCCAAAACCCCACGCCCAGCCTGAACTGTCGCGTATAAAACAGCTTGGCCATTAGGTGCAAAACTGGGGGATTCGTCACGCGCCGTGTCAGTCAGAGCTCGCGTCTGTCCGCTCGACAGATCAAGCAACATGACACGGAAACGCCCTTCATCCCGGCCAATATAAGCCAGAAGCTTACCATCTGGACTGATTGTGGGCGATACGTTGTAGGTGCCACTGAAGCTTACGCGCTTGGGTTCACCGCCGCTGGAGGCCACCCGGTAGAGCTGTGGGCTGCCGCCTCGGTCGGATGTGAAATAAATCATCTGGCCATCGGGGGAAAAGACAGGCTCGGTATCAATGCTGCCACCGCGCGTTAATCGGGTGACGCCACTGCCGTCAGCGTTAATCATGTAAATCTGTGATGCATCGTCACGGGTGAGCACCACCGCAAGCCGTTTGCCGTCCGGAGCCCACGCAGGCGCCGAATTCGACCCTTTAAAGGCGGCTGTCTTGCGGCGGCTGCCATCCTGCAGTGATTGCACATAGACAACCGGTTTTTTGTCCTCAAACGACACATACGCCAGCCGGTTTCCATCCGGCGAAAACATCGGGGAAATCACCGGTTCATTCGAACGCACCACGGTTTTTGGATTCTGCCCATCCGCATCAGCAACCCGCAGTTCAAAGCGCTTCCCCTGTTTTTGCACGTAGGCGATACGGGTGCTGAATATGCCCGCTGTCCCAGTCAGCTTTTCATAGACGATGTCCGCAATCTGGTGCGCCGTGGCACGCCACTGCTCCGCCGAAATGTTGTAACTGTAGCCCGCAAGCTGCGTTTGCTTGATGACATCCAGCAGGCGGAAGCGGACTTCGAAGCGACCGCCGGGAAGTGCTGTGACCTGGCCGATCACCATGGCTTCTGCCCCCTTGCTGCGCCAGATGCCATAGTTGACCTGCGCCAGATCAACCGGCTGCTGCGTGCCACTCACGTCAACCAGCTTGATCTGGCCACTGCGAGTCAGATCATCTCCAACAATTTGCGTCAGTGACGGCATCGGCTGACCCGCCGCCGTCTGAAATGGCACCATCGCCACGTCAATTTTGTTGGCCGCGCCACCGATTACCTGGATTTCCATGGCTGCGTACGTAGAAAACGACGCGCTCAGAAAGGCAAGCAACAATAGAGGGGAAAGCAATAGGGTACGCATCATGGGCAAGGTAATCTCGTTCAAACGTACTTGTTTAGCAAACTGAGTCTAGCATAGCCCGCTTGGCGGGCAGCCGTCGCGAAGCGCTTCCGGCAAGGGGCGGGCCTTGATTGCGCACATGCCAAAACGGCAAAAATCACGCTCACTCTTTGGGGCGATGGACGAAAGAAAGTTCCGGAACAAATTCCTTCCGTGCTTCTCTCTCGGCAGGCAAAGGCAACGGCGATGACTTTTCGATCGCCCGTACCACAGCCTCATCGTAAGCCACATTACCGCTCGACTGCGTCACCCTGACACTCAGCACTTCACCCGTAGGCAACAAGCGTACCAAACATCGCACTTCAGGATTGCCCTTCAGATTATCGGGGAGGCGCGTATTGCCGCGCACGGTTGCGCTGATTTTGTCGCGATATATCCCTACCGCTGTTGCCAATTCGGCTTGGCGTTTATTCGCCGCCGCTCGGGCCTCGGCCTGCTTCTGACGCCGCGTCTCGTTGGTAGTGTCTTCATCGGCAATCCGTTGCAACAATGCCTCTTCTTCCATTTTGCGCAGCAACTCGCGTTTTTTCTTGATAGCTTCTGCCTCGATGTGTGCCGCTTCAGATCGGGCTTTCTGTTCAGCTTCCTGCAGCGCCTTGAGTTTTTGCACGCGCTCGGCGTCAGCCTTCTTTTTCTCCAGCGCGATATCTGGCGCTTTGAGCGACGTCACTTCTTTGACCACCGGTGCGGGCTCGGCTGTGACGGGAACCGACAACTTGACAGGCTTTGTAGGAACGATTTTAGGCTGGGGACGTGGCTTTGGCGGCGGCTGTTGTGGCAACGCATCCCATATGTCGACCATCACGGGCGCCGGGTGCTGGGTCTGCCACGACACCCCAAACACCAGCAACAGGAGAAAAAGGACATGCACCCCCAATGCCATGGCACCCGCGGCCAGGTTGGAGCCAGGACGGGAGACGAAAGGCGCGTCTTCCGGAGAATTCATGGTGCCGGGCGGGCGAGAAGTCCGATGCGGGTAATCTGGGCCCGTTGCAGCAATGTCATGGTGTTCATCACTTCTTCATAGCGAACATTTTTGTCAGCTGCAATCACCACGGGCTGGTCTGGCGAAGCGCGATGCAATGCAGCGATTTCATCCGCCAAGTCCGACTTTTTCACAATCTGCTCGGCGTTGCCTGCAGCCCGGTCGCGCAACACATATTCGCCCGACTCTTTGATGATGACCTCAAGCGGCTGCGACGGGGTTTGTGAGGTTTTTCCGACACTGGGGAGTTCGACCTGCCCCGGATTGATGAAGGGTGCCGTCACCATGAAAATAACGAGCAGCACCAGCATCACGTCGATCATCGGCACGACGTTGATCTGGGCAACCAGTTTACGATTCCGTGCCACCGCCTATACAGCCTTGATCGTTTGCCGTTGCAGAATATTGGAAAACTCTTCGATGAAGCTTTCCATGCGGTTCGACAGGCGATCGATGTCGTGCGTATAGCGGTTGTATCCGACCACGGCAGGGATTGCGGAAAACAGCCCCATGGCGGTGGCAATCAGCGCTTCGGCGATTCCGGGGGCAACTTGAGCAAGCGTGGCTTGTGCAACCGTAGCCAAGCCCTGAAACGCCAGCATGATGCCCCAGACCGTGCCAAACAGTCCGACGTAAGGCGACACCGAACCCACTGTGGCGAGAAAAGCCAGATGGGATTCCAGACCATCCAGTTCGCGCTGATAGGTTGCACGCATCGCACGTCGGGTGCCGTCGATAATGACGTTAAGCGACAGCCCGGACTGCTGCCGCAGCTTCATGAACTCACGAAACCCCGCTTCGAAAATGCGTTCCATTTCGCCCGCATTTTCGCGTTCTGCAGCCACTCGTTTGTACATGACATTGATGTCGCCGCCACCCCAGAATTCTTTTTCAAAGCTGTTGGTTACCGTGAGCGCGCGCTTTAACGCAAACATCTTGATGAAGATATACCACCACGACATCATGGATGCGAAGAGCAAGATCAACATTACGAGTTGCACCGGCAACGAGGCGTTGATGATGAGGTGGAGCAGCGAGAGGTCTTGACCGAGTTCAGGGTTCACGTTTCTTGAGCCAGTGCATGAAGAATGGGCGATGGTATTTTAACGGGTTTGAAATGCGATGCGTCGACACAAGCCAGCCTGACCTGCGCCGAAACCAACCGGGTGGGGCCTCGTGTGAGCGTTTGTTTCACACTGAGACTGGCACGGCCGACTTCATGCACGCTAACGTCAACATGAATCTCATCGTTAAACCGGGCAGGCGACAGGTAATCCACCACCACCTGCCGCACCACGAACATGACTCCCGCGCTGCTCCGAAGTTCATCCTGCTCGAAGCCGAGTGTGCGCAGCCATTCCGACCGCGCACGTTCCATGAATTTGAGGTAGTTGGCGTAATACACCACGCCGCCCGCATCGGTGTCTTCCCAATAGACGCGGACCGGCCACTGAAACGCCGCGCTTGAATCGAACCCAGCGCTCAAATCGAACTCGGTGCTCAATTGAACTCGGCACTCAAAACAAGTCTGCGCCGGGGTCGCCGGACGGCGCAACCAGGCCGAGGTGACGATAGGTCAGCGGCGTGGCAATACGGCCGCGCGGGGTGCGCTGCAGATAACCCTGCTGAATAAGATAGGGCTCGAGCACGTCCTCGATGGTGTCGCGCTCTTCACCGATCGCGGCAGCGAGGTTGTCCAGCCCGACCGGGCCACCCATAAATTTTTCGATAATGGCCGACAGCAGTTTTCTGTCCATCACATCGAGGCCGGCACGGTCGACATCGAGCATGATCAAAGCCGCATCCGCGACTGCGCCGGTGGCGTGGCCATCCGCTTTGACTTCAGCGTAATCGCGCACCCGCCGCAGCAGGCGATTGGCAATGCGCGGAGTGCCGCGCGAACGCCGGGCAATTTCCAGCGCGCCGGCTTCTTCCAGGTTCATCTGCAACAAGCCTGCTGAACGGTGGACAATAAATCCCAGCTCTTCTGCCGAGTAAAACTCCAGCCGCGCAACAATGCCAAAGCGGTCGCGTAAAGGGTTGGTAAGCATGCCTGCGCGGGTGGTCGCACCAATCAGGGTAAACGGCGGCAGATCAAGTTTGACCGAGCGTGCCGCCGGCCCTTCGCCGATCATGATGTCGATCTGGAAGTCTTCCAGCGCGGGATACAATACTTCCTCCACCACCGGACTCAGACGATGGATCTCGTCGATGAACAACACATCGTGTGGCTCCAGATTAGTCAGCAGCGCAGCCAGGTCGCCCGCCCGCTCCAGCACCGGGCCCGAAGTCTGCCGCAGATTGACGCCCATCTCGCGCGCGATGATGTGCGCCAGCGTCGTTTTTCCCAAGCCTGGCGGACCGAACAGCAGGACATGATCGAGTGCTTCGCTGCGTTTTTTGGCGGCGCTGATGAAGATTTCGAGTTGCTCACGCGCCTTGGCCTGACCGACGTATTCCGCTAACGTGCGCGGCCGCAGCGCGCGCTCGATCTGCTCTTCCTGCGGGTTAACCGGAGCGGGGGCAATCAGACGGTCGGTTTCAATCATGGTGCGGGCGAGGGATTTCCAAACATGCGCGGATTCTACCCTTCACTGTTGTCACGAACGGCTTCATCCAGTACCAGCTGGCCGCGGCCACGCGCCTTGGCCTGATACAGCGCGTAATCTGCGCGCGCGAGCGCCTTGCCGATGCTATCGCCCGCCATGCTCTGCAACCAGGTCTGGCCTGCGCTTATTGTGTTATCGACTTGCAAACCCGTTGCGCGCAGTTCACCTCTGAAACGGTCGGCCAAATGCTGGTACCAAACCTCGACTCCGGGATTATCCAGCCCGGACAGCAGCACCGTGAACTCGTCGCCAGCCAGACGGGAGGTCATGTCAGAACTGCGCGTGAGCGCCTTGAGCGTTTTTGCCAGCGCTACCAGGGCCTGATCCCCCGCAGCATGACCGAGTTTGTCGTTGATCGTTTTGAAGTGGTCAACATCGAGCAAGACCAGTGCAATGGCGTGACCGCGATCAGCCAGGCCGAGCATATGCGGGAACTGGATCTCGAACGCTCGCCGATTGGGCAAGTCCGTGAGCGAATCCGTCAGACTGAGTGTGGCCAATTGTTCGCGCTGATCATGCAACTGCTCTGCGATCCGGTTAATATTTTCAGTCACCGGTGCAAACTCTATATAACGCGTCTTGATGGATGGCGCGGCCTCGTTTCGCGTCAGGCACCCCAGTGCCTCTAACGCAAGATGAATATCCTGCAGAAGTGGACCCCGCGTTTTCAACACCATAACAACCAGGAAGGCCAGAACGCTTACCAGGGTCATGACCCCCGCCAGGATTTGCAACCAGCCTCCAGAACTAAGTCGCTGCACCGGGGCCTGAACTTTCAAACTCCAACCCATTGCAGTTAACGGCACCGTGGCTTCATGCACCTTGCCCTCCAAGCGACCACTGCTTACGATAGGCAATCCGGCTGAATCAAAAAGCGTAATGGCATGGCCGGGCTGAGTAGAGTCATCGATAATCCGTTGCAGCTGTGTTAGCCGCACCCCCAGAAACAGCTTGCCCAGAATCACGCCATTGGCATCGCGAATCAAGGCAATCTGGTCGAAGTGTTCGCGGCCGGGCGTATCGCGATGTACGGGCGCCAGCACAGCCGGTTCAACCTGTCGCAAATAACGCAAAAGGCTGGGTCCGGCGTCCAATTCGACAGCATCACCATACAGTTCACCCTGTGCACTCATAAGTACCAAGCCCACTGTGTGTGGCAGCAATGGCTTCCGTGATGCGACCCATTTCTGCAATGCTTCTGCTTCGCCCGAACCCCGCGTCATGAGATCGATCAGCTGCGGATCGCTCACCTGGCCGTCAATGATGTCCCGGTAATAATCCCAGCGCCGCATCAAGTTGGATTGTGTTTGCGTGGCCTCCACATCGAGTAAATGCTCGTCAGCGACATCGCTAGAGTGAAAACTGAACAACACACTCAAAATCATGCCTGCCGTGAACAGACCAATCACCCCGACCAGGAACCATAGAAAGCGCCAGCGCAGAGAGATCAGACGGGGGCTGGCTATGTTCTCTTGATCGCTCATTGATTACGCGCGCGACAGACCCCGAAGCGCTTGGCGGATTGCTTCGCCCACTGACAAATCGGGGGGCAGTTGTCGTAAAGCGTCGGAGGACTCTCGTTCGTTGTAGCCCAGCGCAAGGAGTGCCTGGCGTACATCATCCGCCACACCTGCCGGGGCTGCACTGGCAATTGCACCGGCAAACACGGGCTTGCCCTTCAACTCGAGCAAAAGTCGCTCGGCCGTTTTCTTGCCAATGCCGGGGACTTTGACGATGCGACCGATTTCCTGTTCGGCAATTGCAACCGACAGGTCATTCACGGACAAGCCGGACAAAACGGACAAGGCAGTCTTGGCGCCGATGCCCGAGACTTTCAGTAACTCACGAAATGCAGCGCGTTCGATCTCGCTACCAAAGCCGTATAGCAAATGCGCATCTTCGCGAATCGCCTGATGGGTCAGCAGGCTGATTTTTTCACCCAGCACCGGAAGGTTGTAGAAGGTGCTCATCGGCACGTCGATTTCATAGCCGATGCCATTCACATCCACCAGCACCTGAGGGGGTTGTTTGGCAGCGAGAATGCCGATTATCCTGCCTATCATGGGTTGTCCTTATTGGGTTTCATCATTCGCCTTTCTGTATCACACCAACCGACCGCCTTTGACGCGATACCCCGCTGTGGAAAGCGTACCCAGTCGGCTACCGTGGGCGTGGGTAATGGCACAGGCAAGCGCATCGGCGGCATCGGCAGTAGGCGCAACAGGCAGGCTCAACAAGCGTTTGACCATTTCCTGCACCTGTTCCTTGGCGGCCTTGCCCTGGCCCACCACGGCCTGCTTGATTTGTAGTGCAGTGTACTCGGCAACCAGCAGTTCTTTCGACACCGCCGCACAGATCACTGCGCCTCGTGCCTGACCCAGCAACAAGGTCGATTGCGGGTTGACGTTGACGAAGACAATTTCCACCGAGCAGGTATCGGGCTGATAGGTGGTGATGACTTCATTCATCCCCGCAAATAACACACCCAACCGTTGCGGCAAGCTGCCTTCACCGCTTTTGATGACGCCGCTCGCAATATAGGACAGTTTCTGGCCGGCCTGCTCGATCACACCAAAGCCGGTAAAGCGTAACCCAGGATCGATACCGAGAATTCGCACGGGGCGATTTACTCCGGCATCACGGCGTTGGTATAGACATCCTGCACGTCGTCGAGCACGTCAAGCGCATCGAGAATCTTTTGCATTTTCACCGCGTCGTCGCCCGTGAGTTCGGTCTCGACCTCGGGCCGCATGGTGATCTCGGCGACTGCCGGCTTGAATCCGGCTTTCTCCAGCGCTTCTTTCACTGCCTCGAAGAGGCTGGGATCGGGCGAGGTCAGCACTTCAATCGAGCCGTCCTCGTTGGGAATGATGTCGTCGGCACCGGCGTCGAGCGCCGTTTCCATCACCAGTTCCTCATCGGCACCCGGCTCCAGCACGATCTGCCCGCAGTGCTTGAACTGGAAAGCCACGCAGCCGTCGGTGCCCATGTTTCCGCCGTGCTTGACGAAGGCGTGGCGCACATCAGCGACGGTACGCACCTTGTTGTCGGTGAGACAGTCGACGATGACCGCGACGCCGCCGATACCGTAACCTTCGTAACGCGCTTCCTCGTAGTTCACCCCATCGAGCTGACCGCTGCCGCGCTTGACCGCGTTTTCAATGTTGTCCTTCGGCATCGACTCGGCCTTGGCCTTGTCGATCGCCAGTCGCAGCCGCGGATTCATGCCGACGTCGCCGCCGCCCATTTTGGCGGCCACGGTGATTTCCTTGATAAGCTTGGTAAAAATCTTACCGCGCTTGGCATCCTGGCGTCCCTTGCGGTGCTGGATGTTGGCCCATTTAGAATGTCCTGCCATGTTGATTCCAACGCAAAATAATCGGAGATTTTAGCACTGTGGCCCACTCTCTCAGCTTTGGTATCGACCTCGGCGGCACCAAAATCGAACTGATTGCGCTGGATTCGACCGGCCAGGAATTGTTGCGGCGCCGCGAACCCACCCCGCAAAACGACTATGTGGCCACGGTTGCCGCCATCGCCACGCTGGTACACGAGGCTGAAACCGAACTGAAACAAAGCGGCAGCGTCGGCATCGGCACCCCCGGCGCGATCTCGCCCGCCACCGGCCGCATGAAGAATGCGAATTCCACCTGCCTCAATGGTCAGCCACTCAAAGATGACTTGGAACGTGCGTTGGATCGTTCCGTGCGGCTGACCAACGATGCCAACTGCCTGGCCCTGTCCGAAGCCACCGATGGTGCCGCCGCCGGTGCGGCCGTCGTATTTGGTGTGATCCTGGGTACCGGCGTCGGTGGCGGTATCGTCGTCAAAGGCCAGGTACTCGATGGTGCCAACGCCATTGCCGGGGAGTGGGGCCATACGCCCCTGCCCTATTTCCAGTTCGCTCACACCCAGGCCGACCGAACCACCACCGGCCAGCACCCCGCCACCGGCGAAGCACTGATCCACCCCTGGCCAAGCCCGCGCGAACTCGACGCTGCGCCGGCGTGCTATTGCGGAAAAAAAGGCTGTATCGAAACCTGGCTGTCAGGTCGCGCACTGGCGGCTGACCACGTGCGCTACGGCGGCGAAGACCTGCCAGCGCACGAAATCGCGCAACTGGCCCAAGCCGGTTACAGCCCCTGCAACGCCACATTGATGCGCTACGAGGAAAGACTAGCGCGTGCGCTGGCCAGCGTGATCAACCTGCTCGACCCGGACGTCATCGTGCTGGGCGGCGGCGTGTCCAACATCAGCCGGCTGTACGACACCGTGCCCAAGCTGTGGGCGCGGTATGTGTTTTCCGACCGAGTCGATACGAAACTGGTGGCACCGCAACACGGCGACTCCAGCGGCGTGCGCGGTGCGGCGCGCCTGTGGCAAGAACCCTGACTTAATGCAGCTTGATGCGTGCCCGCGTCGGTGTACTGATGAAATGCGCGTAAGTAGTCATCGCGGTCTTGACCCAGCCATGCAACGCGACCTCATGCATCTTGTGCAACGACCAGTACACCACCCGCGCCAACGCCCCTTCGATCATGATGCTGCCGCCACTCAAACCGCCCATCAGGTTGCCCACAGTGGAAAAACGGCCCAGCGCGACCAGCGAACCGTAATCACGATATTCATAATCGAGCAGCGGCTTGCCGCGGAAACGACGACAGATCGCCTTGGCCATCAAGCTGGCTTGCTGATGCGCGGCCTGCGCGCGTGGCGGCACGTTTTTTCCATCAGGCATCGGGCAGGCCGCGCAATCGCCCAGCGCGAAGATGTTGTCGTCGCGTGTGGTTTGCAGGGTAGCTCGCACGATCAATTGATTATTGCGGTTGGTTTCCAGACCATCGATCTCCTTCAGAAAATCCGGTGCCTTGATACCAGCCGACCACACCATCATGCTGGCGGGGATGAGTTTGCCGTCAGCGGTCAGCATGCCGTTGGCGCGCACTTCAACGACCCGCTCGTTGGTATACACCTCCACGCCCAACTCGCCCAAGCGTTCGGCCGCTGCAGCAGACAATCGCGGTGGCAGGCCTGGCAGGATGCGATCGGAGGCTTCAACGATCAGCAGCTTCAGGGTTTTGTCAGGGTCGATTTTTTCCAGGCCGTAGGCTGACAGCTCACGCGTGGTGTCATGCAGCTCGGCCGCGAGTTCCACTCCGGTTGCCCCGGCACCGACGATACCTACGGTGTGCTGGGCAGAGGTCACCGCTGCGGTCTGGGTGTGCGCGCGCAGGCAGGCATTGATGTGGCGACGATGGAACTCACGCGCCTGTTCGGGCGTATCAAGCATGATGCAATGCTCTTTTACACCCGGCACCCCAAAGTCGTTTCCTACCGAACCGACCGCGATGATCAGCGTGTCGTACCGAAAGCTGCGACGCGGAATGATTTCCACGCCGTCTTCGTCCAATGTGGGCGCCACGCTGATTTCCTGTTTTTCACGGTCGAGGCCGTCCATCCGCCCGAGCCGAAACCGGAAATGATGCCAATGCGCCTGCGCCAGATATTCCAGCCGCTCGGCATACGAATCCAGGCTGCCTGCGGCAACCTCATATAACAGTGGCTTCCAGAGATGGGATGGCGACGCGTCGATCAGTGTGATGTGCGCACGGTTTTTCTTCTTGCCCAGCTTGTTTCCGAGTCGGGTTGCCAACTCCAATCCACCGGCGCCGCCGCCCACGATAACGATTTCATGCGCTTGTTGTTCTGTTGCCACGACCTGCTCCCTGCTTGCATTAAGCGCGAATGATACTCGCAACATTAGCGGTCGCTTCTATACATTCCTTAACACTTGTCGCGGCTGAACTCGTTAAAATTCCTGCATCCCGAAATTGGGGCGCACGATGATTCCCGGGATGCGCCCACGAATCGTCCACCGCCCCACCTCCAGGAACCGCCATGACCGAACCGATGCTCATCGCCAAGAACGCCACCACCGATCTCCTGCTGCTGCCGCAAATGGCCAACCGCCATGGCCTCATCACCGGCGCCACCGGCACTGGCAAGACCGTCACGCTGCAAACGCTGGCCGAACATTTTTCCAGCATCGGGGTGCCGTGCTTCATGTCGGACGTGAAAGGGGACCTGTCGGGGATTTCACAGGCAGGCGGCGGCAATGCAAAAGTAACGGAGCGGATTGAAACGCTGAAGCTCGAAGGGTTTGACTACCAGGGCTACCCGGTCACCTTGTGGGACCCGTTCGGCAAGAGTGGCCACCCGGTGCGCGCCACCGTGTCCGACATGGGACCGCTACTGCTCGGTCGCATGCTGGACTTGAACGAAACCCAGGGCGGCGTGCTGAACCTGGTGTTCAAGGTGGCAGACGACAACGGCATGCTGCTGCTCGACCTCAAAGACCTGCGCGCGATGCTCGCCTACGTCGGCGAGAACGCCAAGCAGTTCACCACCGACTATGGCAACGTGTCGCCTGCCTCCATCGGCGCCATCCAGCGCGGCCTGCTGTCACTGGAATCGCAAGGCGGCGAGCAGATTTTCGGCGAGCCGATGCTCAACATCGCCGACCTGATTCAGACCGACAAAGGCCGCGGCGTCATCAACATCCTGTCAGCCGACACGCTGATGCAGTCGCCGAAAATGTACGCCGCACTGCTACTTTGGCTGCTGGCCGAACTATACGAAAACCTGCCCGAAGCGGGCGACCTCGATAAACCCAAGCTAGTTTTTTTCTTCGACGAAGCCCACCTGCTATTTTCCGATGCCCCCGACGCACTGGTGGAAAAAATCGAACAGGTGGTGCGGCTGATTCGCTCCAAAGGCGTCGGCGTATTTTTCGTCACCCAGAATCCGGCCGACGTGCCGGACAAAATCCTGTCGCAACTCGGCAACCGCGTGCAGCACGCCTTGCGCGCCTTCTCGGTGCGCGACCAGAAAGCCGTCAAGGCCGCAGCCGAAACCATGCGCGACAATCCCGAACTCGACGAAGCCAGTGCGATTACCGAACTCGGTGTTGGCGAGGCACTGGTGTCCTTCCTTGATACCAAAGGGCGCCCCGGTGTCACCGAACGCTGCTTCATCGTGCCGCCGCAAGGCCAGATCGGCCCCATCACCGCCGCGCAGCGTCAGCAGTTGATGCAAACCTCGCTCGTGGCGGGTGCCTACGACACAGCGGTTGATCGCGAATCTGCCTACGAAAAGCTGAAAGTACGGGCGACGCAGGCAGCAGAAGCCGCCGCCGCACAGGCACCCGCAGGGAAACCCGCCGGCGCAGAACAGCCGGCAGAAAGTGGTGGTGGCCTCGGGGGGCTGTTGGGTGGGTTGCTGGGAGGAAATGGACGCCGCCAAGGCGTTGCGGAGTCCATGGCCAAGTCTGCTGCGCGTGCTATTGGCAGTCAGGTTGGGCGGTCGATTATTCGCGGGGTGCTGGGGAGTTTGTTTGGGGGTAAGCGGTAAAGGGATTGGCGCGAAGCGGCATTAATGGGTAATTTTTCGCGCGGCTAAAGTTCGCAGGCCGGGGGTTACCCGGCGGCAAGCCACTTTTCTTTTCTCGCCAAGAAAAGTAACCAAAAGAAGGCGACCCCAACATCCCCGAAACCCCGAAGCCTCAGCCTGACGAGCGGGCGGCAAAGAACTCGCCCCGCTTTTGCTGAGTTGATTTAATTATGTGAGCGGGGCTCAAACACCTTTGCCGCTGATCCGCCCTGCAGGCTCAGGCTTCGGCGGGGCTGAAAGGGGAGAAAGTCAAAACCAGGACGGTGATGACGGGGCGGTTTGTGATTACAATTTGAGCCTGATACATCTGAAACTATAACGATCGCGTCCTATGTGAAAGGCCTCGTACATCTATAAGCTACCTCATAGGAGACTCCCCCGATGAACGGTGACGAATATGTTCACGGCAAAGACAAGGAGCAGCTGCTGGCTTCCTTGTACACAGATGCTGAGGTCGGCAGCAAAGTCTTCGAGCAGCAACGAATGGGCATATTCGTCCGGTGCACGGAAGATATCCAAGGCTCCATTGATCGCTTTACAATGTTAAATAAGCGCCTCTCTGGTCAGCCACTTTGGCTGAACATCATCCTTGGCATCTTTACCCTTGCGGGCACGGTCATAAGCGTATGGGCACTCGTCAAGATGCCCAGCGCCTAAGAGGCTGTAGAAAAATCTCTTCTGAAATAAATACAGACCCTAGGGCGTCGCAACACAAGTGCACAGACCACCCGTCACCACCAACCTGGTTTTGACTTTCCTCCCCTCTCATCCCCGCCGAAAATCGAGCCTGTCGGGTGGATCAGCGGCAAAGGTGTCTGAGCCCCGCTCACATAATTAAATCAACTCAGAAAAAGCGGGGCGAGTTCTTTGCCGCCCACTCGGCAGGCTCGATTTTCGGGAATTCGGGGATGTTGGGGTCGCCTTTCTTTGGTTACTTTCTTTGGCGAGACAAAGAAAGTAACTAGCCGCCGGGCTACCCCCGGCCAACGAACGGCAAGTCAGGCCGCAAACACCCTAGCCAACTCCGCCCCCGGATCATCCGCCCGCATGAACGCTTCCCCCACCAGAAAACTATTGACCCGATGGCTGCGCATCCGCGCCACATCTTCCGGCGTCACAATGCCGGACTCGGTGATCACGATGCGCTCGGCGCCGATCTTTGGCAGCAGTTCCAGCGTGGTTTCGAGGCTCACCTCAAAGGAACGCAGGTTACGGTTGTTAATACCCTGCAGCGGCGTGGTCAACTGCAGCGCAGCGTCGAGCTCTTCGGCATTGTGCGATTCAACCAGCACGGCCATCCCCAACTCGTGCGCTAGCGCTTCCAGCTCTTTCATCAGCGGCAGTTTCAACGCAGCAACGATCAGCAGGATGCAGTCCGCCCCCATCGCGCGTGCTTCATAAACCTGATACGGGTCGATGATGAAATCCTTGCGCAGCACCGGCAGGCTGCACGCAGCGCGCGCCTGCATCAGAAAATGCGTGCTGCCCTGAAAATAGTCGCGGTCGGTGAGCACCGACAAACACGTGGCGCCGCCGGCTTCATAGCTGACGGCGATTTCGTCCGGCTTAAAGTCTGGCCGGATCACGCCTTTGGAGGGGCTGGCCTTCTTGATTTCGGCAATCACTGCAGGCAAACCCGCCTCGAGCTTGTCGCGCATGGCGCCGATAAAATCGCGTGCGGGTTCGGCCGCTGCTGCACGTGCCCGCATCTCGCCCATCGGGATGGCTTCCAGCCCGTCGGTGATTTCGGCGTGCTTGGTGGTGAGAATTTTTTCGAGGATGTCACTCATGACTGGCAATCATTCATGGCTGGCTGAATGCTCGATAGGATTCAAGTGCTGCACGGGCGGCGCCACTGGCAATCGCACCCTGCGCCTGTGCCACGCCATCCATCAGGCTGACCGCGCGTCCGGAAACGTAGATCGCTGCCCCCGCATTGATTGCCACAATAGCCGCCGCGCCAGCATGGCGGTTTTCCAGCGCAGCCAGCAGCATCTCAACCGCTTCGTCTTTGCCGTTGACCACCAGCTCACTTGCCGCCACTTGCGGCAAGCCGAACAGGCCCGGCTCGAGTTCGTATTCGGAGACATGGCCGTCTTTCAGCTCAGCCACAAAGGAAGGCGACGCCAGGCTGATTTCGTCGAGGCCTTCCTCGGCATACACAACCAGCACATGGCGGCTGCCCAGCGATTGCAGCACACGAGCCAGCGTGCCGGTGAGTTCGCGATTGAACACGCCCATCACCTGGTTAGGCGCACTGGCGGGATTGGTCAACGGGCCCAGCATGTTGAACAGGGTGCGCACGCCGAGTTCACGTCGCACCGGCGCGGCGTGCTTCATTGCGCTGTGATGATTGGGCGCAAACATGAAGCCGACACCAAGGGTCTTCACGGCTTCAGCGACTTTTTCTGGGGCCAGATTGACGTTCACGCCCAGCGCTTCGAGCACGTCGGCGCTACCCGAGGTGGACGATACCGAGCGCCCGCCATGCTTGGCCACGCGCGCACCACAGGCTGCGGCAACAAACGCGGCAGCAGTGGAAATATTGAAAGTGTGGGCGCCATCTCCGCCGGTGCCGCAGGTGTCGACCAGATGCTCCACGCCGGAAAGCGGCACCTTGGTCGACAACTCGCGCATAACCTCGGCGGCGGCTGCGACTTCGGTCACGGTCTCGCCTTTCATGCGCAACGCGACCAGGAATCCGGCGATCTGTGAGGGCGTGTACTCACCGCCCATCAACGCGCGCATCGCCACCAGCATGGCATCTCGCGGCAGGTTCTGGCGGTCGAGCAGCAGGGTCAGGATGTCCTTGTACTGCATCACACACGCTCCTTCAGAAAGTTGGCCAGCATGGCGTGGCCGTGCTCGGTGAGGATGGACTCGGGGTGGAATTGCACGCCCTCAACGATCATCGTCTTGTGGCGCACGCCCATGATTTCGCCGTCGTCGGTCCACGCGGTGATGTCGAGGCAATCCGGCATCGACTCGCGCTCGATCACCAGCGAGTGATAACGCGTGGCGCGGAACGGATTCGGCAAGCCCTTGAACACGCCTGCGTCAGTATGCTGAATCATCGAGGTCTTGCCGTGCATCAGTTCCTTGGCGCGAATGATCTTGCCGCCAAAGGCCTGACCGATGCTCTGGTGGCCGAGGCAGACGCCCAGAATCGGAATCTGGCCAGCGAATGCCTTGATCAACGGCACCGACACACCCGCTTCGTTCGGCGTGCACGGGCCGGGCGAAACGACGATGTGATCAGGCTTCAGCGCGGCAATGCCAGCAATATCGATTTCGTCGTTGCGAATGACCTTGACGTCCTCACCAAGCTCGCCGAAATACTGCACCAGGTTATAGGTGAAGCTGTCGTAATTATCGATCATCAACAACATGTTTATTCCACCTCTCCGCCGAATCTGGCCTGGGCCAGTTCAGCGGCACGGATAACGGCGCGGGCCTTGTTCAGGGTTTCAATCCATTCGTTGTCGGGCACCGAATCGGCGACGATGCCGGCGCCGGCCTGGGCGTATAGCATGCCGTTCTTGACCACGGCGGTGCGGATGGCGATGGCCAGATCCATGTCGCCGTTGAAACCCAGGTAACCCACCGCGCCGGCATAAATGCCGCGCTTGCTCGGTTCGAGTTCATCGATGATTTCCATCGCCCGCACCTTGGGGGCGCCCGACACCGTGCCGGCGGGAAAGCTGGCGCGCAACACGTCGAGTGCGGACAACCCCGGTTTCAGCTTGCCTTCGACGTTCGACACAATATGCATGACGTGTGAATAGCGCTCGACCAGCATGTGCTCGGTGACCTTGACGCTACCGGTGACGGCGACGCGCCCGGTATCGTTACGCCCGAGGTCCAGCAGTTGCAAATGCTCGGCGCATTCCTTGGGATCGGCCATCAACTCTTCGCCCAGGCGCTGGTCGTCCTCGCGCGTGAGCCCGCGCGGGCGGGTGCCGGCGATGGGACGCAGGGTGACGGCATCGCCCTCCAGCCGCACCAGAATTTCAGGCGACGAGCCGACGACATGGAAGCCGCCGAGGTCGTAGAAAAACATGTAGGGCGACGGATTGAGGCTACGCAATGCGCGATAGAGCGACAACGGCGAGGCCGTAAACGGACGCGCCATACGCTGCGAAATCACCACTTGCATCACGTCGCCCGCGGCAATGTAATCCTTGGCTTTTTGGACGGCGGCCTTGAACTCGGCTTCGCCAAACTCTGAAGTCGGCTCGGCCATATCGGCCACCGGCTCGACCGGAAGCGACACCGGCGCGTGCAACTGCTCGGCCAGCGCCTGCAAGCGTAAATGCCCCTGTGCGTAGGCATCCTGTTGCATCGGATCAGCGTGGGTGATGAGATAGAGCTTGCCGGCCAGGTTGTCGAACACCGCCAGTTCTTCGGTCAGCATCAGCAGGATATCCGGCGTATGCAGCACGTCATCCTTGCGCTTGTCGGCCAAGCGCTTTTCGATATAGCGAATGGTGTCGTAACCGAAATAGCCCGCCAGCCCACCGGTAAAACGCGGCAGCCCGGCAACCGGCGCGGCCTTGAAGCGCGCCTGAAATTCAGCGATGAACGCCAGCGGATCGGGCAGGCTGTATTCCTCAACCACCTTGCCATCGGTTTCCACCGTCAGCAGATGCGCACGCACTCTTAATACGGTGCGTGCCGGCAGGCCAATAAAGGAATAGCGCCCGAAGCGTTCGCCGCCCACCACCGATTCGAGCAGGTAGGTATAGGGCGCATTGGCGAGTTTGAGATACACCGACAGCGGCGTTTCCAGATCGCCGGGCAATTCGTGCACCAGCGGGATCCGGTTGAAGCCCTGTCGGGCGAGATCAAAAAAATCTTGTTCGGTCATGATGACTCCGTGAAAAGTGAAAGGCGAAAATGAAACGTGGGAAAACGCGTTTCAGTCACACCATCGCTTGGATTTCACGGGCATCTCCATGATCAATTCGCCTTGCAGACGAGCTTGCTCGCCTCGAGCAGGCTCGGTACCACCGCATCCAGGTCGAGTTCGCTGACCGGGCGCCCACGGTTGTAGCCGTAGGGCACACAGAACACGGGCGAACCCGCCGCGCGCGCGGCCTGGGTGTCATTGAGCGAATCACCAATCAACAGCAGTTCGGCAGGTTTCACCTTGAAGACTTCACAGGCGTGCAACAAGGGCAACGGATCGGGCTTGCGCTTGGGCAACGAATCGCCGGACAGGATCAGCTCGAAATAATCGAACAAGCCGGTGTCTTTTAGCAGGGGATGCGTGAACGCTGCCGCCTTGTTGGTGATACAGGCCACATGCACGCCCATCGCCTTGAAGGCATCGAGACCTTCGATCACGCCGTCGAACGGACGCGAATGCAGCGACACGTGTTCGCCATAATGCTTCTGATACAGGGCAATGGCTTGCTCGAACAGCGCGGCATCGGGCTCGGCATCCATTTCGCCGGTGAGCACACGCTTGACCAGCCGCGACACGCCATTGCCAATATAAGTGGAAATGGTCTCCAGCGACGGGCAAGGCTTGCCCAGATCGGCCATCATCAACTCGGCAGCGTGGGCCAGATCAGGCGCGGTATGGATCAGGGTGCCGTCGAGATCAATGACAACGGCTTTAATGGGAAGCGGGAAATTCATTGTTTTTCAGTGTTGTTGGTTAAGCGGTGAACGGCTTCGGTTCAACATGCGGCGCGAGGTCAACCCCCACGCCGCATATTGATCAAACCTTGGCCAATTCGGCGCGCATTGCAGCGATGACGCTGTTGTAACGCTGCGGATCGCTGTCCTTGCCCGCGCCATAAATGGCCGAGCCTGCCACAAATGTATCCACACCTGCACGCGCCGCTTCGGCGATGTTGGCCGGGGTCACGCCACCGTCGATTTCGATGTTTACCTTGAGGCCACGGTTGTCGATCATCTTGCGTACGGCGCGCGCCTTGTCGAGCACGTAGGGGATGAACTTCTGGCCGCCGAAGCCGGGGTTTACCGACATCAGCAACACCATGTCGATCTTGTCCAGCGTGTATTCCAGCACGTCCAGCGGGGTGGCCGGGTTGAACACCAGGCCGGCCTTGCAGCCGTTTTCCTTGATCAGGCCGATGGTGCGGTCAATGTGCTCGGACGCTTCCGGGTGAAAAGTGATGTAGGTAGCGCCTGCCTTGGCAAAGTCGGGAATGATGCGGTCAACCGGCTTCACCATCAGGTGCACGTCGATCGGCGCGGTGACGCCATGCTTGCGCAGGGCTTCGCACACCAGTGGACCGATGGTGAGGTTAGGCACGTAATGGTTGTCCATTACGTCGAAGTGAACGATGTCGGCGCCGGCGGCGAGGACCATGTCAACTTCTTCGCCCAGCTTGGCAAAGTTGGCGGACAGGATGGACGGTGCGATGCGATACGTCATGTGAGGCTCCGAAGATATTGGGAAAACCCGGCCATTTTAGCAGCCCGCACGTCATTGCGTTACACTCAACGCATTCCAATATCGTTGAGCATTCCCGTGGCAGAAGGCACCAAGTATCACATCAGCATCAACGTCAACACGACCTATCTGGCCGAGCAGAGCGATCCTGCGGCCGACCGTTATGTGTTTGCCTATACGATTTCCATAGCCAATACCGGCACGGTGGCTGCGCAGCTCATCTCGCGCCACTGGATCATTACCGATGCGGAAAACGTCACCCAGGAAGTCAAAGGGCTGGGCGTAGTGGGTGAACAACCGCTGTTACAGCCGGGCGAAAGCTTCGAATACACCAGCGGTACCGCAATGGCGACGCCAGTCGGCACCATGCAAGGCACCTACCAGATGGTGGCGGAAGACGGCATCAAATTCGACGCCGAAATCCCCAAGTTCACGCTTTCGATGCCCCGCGTGCTGCACTGAACGCGGCACTGCACCTGAACTTCCCTACTTCTTCATCGTCCACCACACGATGAATATGAACAGCCCCAACGCAATCCCTGCTTCCAGCAACAACCACTCCAGTCCCTGGCTATCCATTAACGTGTGCTCTCCATTGTTATACTCGACGCCTGTTTTTGATCTGAGCCATAGTCCCCTGTGAAGCTGTTACGCGCAAGCCCGTGGTTATTCGTTCTGTTGCTTTCGGCCTGCGCGACGCAACCGCCTACGGTGCCGTCCGCACCACAGCCCCTCCCGGTGCCGCCTTCGCCTCTGCCCGTACCGGTGCTACCGCCCGTGACCCAGCCTGTTCCGGCGCCACGCCCCACCCCACCACCCGCACCGATTCCCTCGCTGGCCGTTGCCTATCCCACGCTCAAGCCGGTTGAATGGAGCGCGGTGCCATCCTGGAAAGCAGATGCGGTCAGCGAAGCCTGGGGGGCTTTCCTGCAAAGTTGCTCAACGCTGATCAAACGTGCAGCCTGGCAAGGTGTCTGTTCCGAAGCAGTGCCCATGACGGCACCCGACGATGCGACCGTCCGCGCCTTTTTCGAACAGCGTTTTCAACCCTATCAATCCACGCAGGAAGACGGCAGTGTCGAAGGCATGGTTACCGGGTATTACGAGCCGTTATTGAAAGGTGATCGCGTACGCACCGCAAGTGCACGCTTCCCGTTGCTTGCGGCACCGGACGATCTCATCACGGTGGATCTGGCGAACATCTATCCCGAACTCAAAAACCTGCGCCTGCGCGGCAAACTGGTGGGCAACAAGATCGTGCCCTACCCCACGCGCAAGGAAATCGAAGCGGCCAATGGCAGCTTCAACGGCAAACCCATTGCCTGGGCCAACGACCCGGTGGATTTGTTCTTCCTGCAAATTCAGGGATCGGGCCGAATCGAACTGCCTGATGGCGTTCACATGCGGGTCGGCTATGCGGACCAAAATGGCCATCCTTATCTGTCGATTGGCAAATTGCTGGTCGAGCGCGGCGAACTCAAACTGGAACAGGCGTCGATGCAGGGCATCAAGAACTGGGGCGTTAAAAATCCAGACAAGTTGCCTGGGCTTCTCGCCAGCAATCCGAGCTATGTTTTTTTCCGTGAGTTGCCCAATGGCTTGCCAGGCCCGTTGGGCGCGCTCGGCGTACCGCTCACGGGTGAACGCTCGATTGCAGTCGACCCGCGTTTCCTGCCGCTGGGCGCACCCGTGTTCCTCGCAACCACGCAACCCAACTCGCCGCTGCCACTCAATAAGCTGGTGATGGCACAGGACACCGGTGGCGCCATCCGCGGCGGGGTACGGGCCGATTTCTTCTGGGGTTTTGGTAATGCCGCGGGAGAGCTGGCCGGCCGCATGAAACAGCGCGGCCGCATGTGGGTGCTGCTACCTAAATAACCCGTCCCCTGGCTGACAGTTTTAATTGTCCAGAACCAGGACCCATGCAGCTTTAATCCGGGTCGCGGTATTTCTAATTCAGTTCAACTATTTGTCAGCTCAACAGATCAGCCAATTCGTCTGCATGTGTTTCCTCCATTGCGAGAATACCTTCCAGCATCGCTCGCGTGGTCGGATCATGCTCGGCAAAATACTGAATCATTTCACGGTAGCTTTCTACTGCAATTCGCTCCGCCACCAGATTTTCTCGGATCATGGCTTCCAACGTGTCGCAGGTCACGTATTCTGCATGCGACTTTTGCAGAATTTTTCCCGGATTGAACTCAGGCTCACCGCCCAGTTGCACAATACGCTTCGCAATCAAGTCGGCGTGCGCCAGCTCCTCGTTGGAATGAACCAGAAACTCCTGTGCAATGGGTTCTGAGTTAATTCCCTTGGCCACAAATGAATGTTGACGATAACGCAAGGTACAAACCAGTTCGGTTGCCAACGCGTCATTCAAAACATTCACCGCCGCTTTTGCATTCAACTTGTAGTCACCCGTCATTGCCCCTTCTTCAATATGTTTACGCGCGCGCGCTCGTAACGTTTTGACGCTGGACAAGAAATCACTGGGGTCGGCGACGGCTTCAGTTTGGTTTTTCTTGACAGATTGACTTGCGGCTTTAAGCATAGCGAACTCCTGCATAATGAATGAAAGACGTTATGGCGAAAAAGACTACATCTGCTGCTGAACATCTTTCGCTGCATCCTGAACCTTTTCGCCGCCCCGCTCCAGGTCTTTACCTGCACCCGCGACGGTATTACAGCCTGTGAGCACGACAAAAGCGGAAGCGATGATTACCGCCAGTAATGGATTCATATGTATCTCCTGCGTTAAGAAAACTCCGTCACAATCATGGCCACTGGTTTAGAGTGCCTCTCACTAGAAAATCATCGTATTATTTGCCAGTAAATCAGTCTGTAAGATGACTCGGAAAGACTTGTCGGAAGATTCCTGCGCATCTCGAGCGCGGAACAACAAGAAGGGCCCAGTAATGCCAAACAATGTTGACTCGAAGCCAAACAAAACCCCTGGGAAGCAACGCGACTTCCTGCACACCGCCTCGCACATTTACTTTGCCATTGGCATCGCCGCCCTGATTGGCATGCTGGTTTCAAGCTATTTGCAGGCCACGGCAGGGATCGATGCCTTGAAGCAATATGGATTGGTCAACCAGCAGGGAAACACTCTGGATCAATTGAGAAGGCTGCTACTCGATGCCGAGTCAGCGACTAGAGGCTATGTGTTAACACACGACCCCTATTTTTTGCGCCCCTACGGGACGGCGATTCCGCGCATCCACGACACCATAACGGCAATTGAAAAGGATTTCACCAACAGCCCCAAACTGCATTCCTCAGCTATCGAATTGATCAGTCTGGCTAAAAACGTCACTGCGATACTGGAAACCACCATTACCCAAGTCCAGAATGGTTTGCCCATTGATCACAACTGGCTCGAGGTCGACAACCTGACTATGGAAACTTATCGAAGTCACCACATCGCCTTGAAGCAGGAAGTACTCACGTACAACGCGCTAAACGTTGAGCGATCAGCTGCGAACTTCCAAAACTCTCAAATCATCACGGTACTGCTTGCGTTGGTGTCTTTGATTCTACTCATCCTGTCTATTTTTCATAAGCAGAAGAAACAGGAGTTACAAGAAAAAATCAACGACTTACTTCAGAGGAAAAACGAGAAACTTGAACGCGAAGTGCAAACCAGGACCCAGGAACTGACGAATCTGGCTACCTATTTGACGAATGTTCGCGAGACCGAAAAACTTAACCTGGCACGTGAACTACACGATGAGTTGGGCGCGCTACTCACCGCCGCCAAACTTGATGCTGACTGGGTTGAACGCAACCTTCCAGCTGATGTACGCGAGCGGATTTCCAAAAGGTTAATTCGGCTGCGGCAAACGCTGACAAGCGGGATCACATTGAAGCGACGGATCACAAATGATCTGCGTCCCGCGTTACTGAATGATCTGGGTTTGCTGGAGGCGCTGAACGCGCTGGCCCGGGATTTCCAGCAGTCAACCGATATCAAGCTTGATCTGGAGCTTCCAGAAACCGAGCCCGAGCTTTCCGAAGACGTGTCGCTGAGTCTGTTCCGTATCACCCAGGAAGCCTTTACAAACATTCAGAATTACGCCAAAGCGCGAAGAGTCAAACTGTCCTTGTCTTACACCGAAACAACCATCAAGCTGCTCATCAGCGATGACGGTATTGGATTTGACATGGAGTCACCCAAACTTGCACGACATGGCTTAGCCGGTATCAAGCACCGGGTATTTACCCATAATGGAACACTCGATATTCGATCGGCCCCAGACGAGGGGACATCCATTCTTGCAGAGCTGCCCATTTAGATGATATTGCCCACTACGGGCTACAAGCCTATTCAGGAAAAACTGTTTTTCTGGCGCGCCATGTCTGACACGTAGTCCACCAGTTGGCTCACATCCATCGATTTATCGAAGAAAGCATCCATCCCAAAGTTCTCACATCGTTGACGCATGCTTTGATGTGAAAAATTGGTCAAAACCACTTTGCGTGGCGCGCCATATCGACCAGAATCTGTCTGCAACGCATCCAGCACCCCGATTCCACTGCCTTGCTTCAACTCAATATCGATAATCACCAGATCGACCGGCACTATGGCAAGTTTCTGTAATGCCTCGGTTTCGCCAACGGCACACCCGCTGACTTCGACTCCCTCGAGTTCGTCAAAAATATCCATGAGCATTCCCTGCAAGAGAACAGAATCCTCAATAACAAAAATTTTTAATAAAGAAGTTAAATTCTGCATTATTCGTCCGGCAAGACCGGGCCACTTCTACTGGATCATGAGACCGTGTCGCAATGCATAAGCTGCCAATTCTGCATTACTCACTACGTTAAGCTTTTCGGTCAATCGCGAGCGATAGGTGCTGATGGTTTTAACGCTCAAGTTCAATTGCTCTGCTATATCCGATACGGATTCTCCGCGTGCCAACCTCAAAAATACCTGCAATTCCCGGTCTGACAAGGCATCATGCGGCACACCACTCCGTGACCCGCTCATTTCATCGGCAAGCAATTCTGCAACGCGAACTGACACATAACGACGACCATTTGCAACGGTATGAATTGCGCGCAGCAATTCATCCTGGTCACAGTCTTTGCATAAATACCCGTTTGCACCATTTTTGATCATCGACAAGGCATAACTCTCCTCAGGAAATCCGCTCAGGATCAACACCTTGACGTTGGGATGCCTCTGACGCACTGAGCGCAAGACATCAACACCACTTTTTCCGGGTAAAGATATATCGAGCAACAGCACATCACATTGCGTAGTCCGTAAATGGGCGAGCGCTTCGTCACCATCCCCTGCCTCGAAACTGACAACTATTGCTGAGTCCTCGCTTAAAAGTTCGCGAAAACCGGTTCGAACGATTTGATGATCGTCCAGGATGGCGACTTGAATCATGCCTTAACTCCCTCTCGATGCAGTTCAACTGGTGTGGATAATTAAGCTAACGACCGCGTACCAAATTGACCACAAAAGTTGCAATTGCCATCACCAGAAAAACCACAAACAGAACTTTGGCGATTCCAGTTGCACCTGCTGCCAAACCTGTAAATCCAAGCACGGCTGCAATGACAGCAATAATAAAAAATACGAGCGCGTAATACAACATGGTGGCCTCCTTGCCTTGGCTTGCTCTACAGACCTCGCTTGCAAGGCAATAAAGAACAGGCAACTGATCGTTTCCAGTAGTCATAGCTTAGACGCATGCGCCACTGCCGCCATAAGCCCCGACCTAATTCATTGTCAGACAACACTGACAACTCAACGCGTGTCATGTGAAGCTCCACCAGCCTTGTGCCCCCTACTGTTCAGTCACCTCGTAACAGACGGCTGAACCTACAGGGGCGACATTTCGGGTCTAGAAAAGCGGTCACGCGGCACACTCTGGCAATACGCTGAATCCAGGCAGGCACGGTGCTGGAGCTTACACATCTCCACCCCATACCGTCTGTCAGATTTCGCCTACATTGATTGGGTACATCAACGGACACATCAAAAGGACTGCATCCCCTATGACGTGACTGATCAGTCACATATCCTGAGTTCAGCAGATACCCTGCTGCTTGCGAAAGCCTTCGCAAGCATTAATTCATTTGATTTTTCTAGTCATCATTAATCAGGAGCCCATCATGGAAACGACGTCCTTGAGCAACAAGTCAAACATAACCCACGAAGCAGGCAATAACGCCGTAGCCGATCATGCCATGCGTTCGATCGAGGAAGCACGAGCAAGCGCCGAAGAACTTGCAGCCCGGGGTAACGCAGCAATACGCAGCGGTACGGCACGTGCTCAAGAAATATTCCATCAGACCAGTGAGCATGCTGCGCATTATGTACAGGAAAAACCGCTAAAAGCGCTCTTGCTGGCCGTCGTGGCAGGAGCGGCCATTGCACTGTTGGCCGGCGGGAGGAACAAGCACCACGGACATCACTAACCCGCCCAGCCGTCAGCCTGAGACGCACCCCTGTGGCCTCCGTTTATCAAGGTGCTGTCCATGCGCCATATTACAAACCAGCACCCGGGATGAAGCCTGAATAAAACAGGCGTAAGGGACAACTGCATGAAGTCATCTTCACACGATGACGGATAGCGGTATCCCGGTCGCGCGCCAACGGGTACGGCAGTCCCCTTACGCACGTTGTTTACCGCCGTACTGGCTGGCGTATGGTTAATTCGATGCAAACCATGGCTTGAATTGGGCGAGTCTGTTTTGGTTGAGGTGCTTGTTCGTCGGGCACCTGCTCCGTCGATGTCACTCGCAGGCCCGATTCCGGGCTTGCTAATCGAGGGCAGAACCCAAACAAGCCAGGCCACGTCTCCAACATATGACAGCGTCGGGCCGCATAAATGACCCGTTCTTTTCAAAAGTACGCCAATCAGACTGACCCATCGCAAATGCGCCCCATCCAAAACATAATCAAATGCATGACAACCTGTGTGTTGATGGGAGTGTCCGCTTCTTGTGCCAGTCTGCCGGATAGGGAGGCAGACACTGGAACCCAAAAGACAAGTGCAGTGAAATTTGAAAATGCACAAGGCCCGGTATCAGCCAACCAAAGCGCATCTATTTTCAAAGAACTGACGAATGAGGCTGGCAACCGCGACATTCTGAAAAGACATCTGGCATTTGAGCAGGAAATAAATCGCGACAGCCCGCTGGTTACAGGAAACCAACTGGTACTACTGAAAGATGGCCCGGCTACCTACCAGGCAATGTTCGAAGCAATACGCGCCGCGCAGGACCATATCAACCTGGAAACCTACATCTTTGAAAATGGTGAGATTGGGACCAGATTCGCGAATCTCTTGCTGGAGAAACAAGCCGCTGGTGTACAGGTCAACATCATTTACGATAGTGTCGGTTGCCTGACTACACCCAAAGAATTTTTTGAACGTCTCAGTTCGGGGGGCATTCAGCTACTAGAGTACAACCCGGTTAACCCGGCCAACGTAAAAAAACAAGAATGGATACTCAATAATCGGGACCACAGAAAGCTGTTGGTGGTGGATGGCAAAACAGCCTTTCTGGGGGGGATCAATATCAGCGAATCGTACTCCAGGGGATCGAGCGCATCGTTTCGCCGTCCACGCCAGAATGCTAACGTAGACAATAAATCCGGATGGCGCGATACCCATTTGCAGATCAAGGGGCCGGCTGCAGCGGAGTTTCAGAAATACTTCATGGACACCTGGGCCAGGCAGAAGGGGGGGGCCCTTAGCACCCAGGCAATATTTCCCTGAAATCGAAACGCAGGGTGATGAAATCGTCCGAGCGATCGGCAGCAGATCCGATACGGAAGCTTCGCCGATCTACCTCACATTGCTTTCTGCGATCGAGCATGCAGAGCGTCATGTGCATTTGACCAATGCCTATTTCGTACCTGATCCCAAGTTGCTCAAAATGCTCACGGATGCTGCCCGGCGAGGGGTGAGCGTAGAACTCATTCTGCCTGGGAAAACCGATTCATGGATGGTCTTTCATGCAGGACGTTCGCATTATGCGGAATTGCTTGATGCCGGCGTGAAAGTGTACGAAAGACGTGGTGCCGTACTGCACTCCAAAACCGCCTCAATAGATGGCGTATGGTCCACAATCGGCTCAACCAATCTGGACTGGCGCAGTTTTTTGCACAACGATGAGCTGAATGCCATCATTCTGGGGACCGACTTTTCCCAGCAGATCAATAAGATGTTCGCAGAGGACCGGGCGAAATCGACACCGATAGACCCGCAACAATGGAAGCACCGCTCACTATTCCTGCGTCTCAAGGAATGGCTGGCAGTTCGCTTCGAATACTGGCTTTAGGCATGCCTTAACGCACAACATGTCTCGGGCAATCCACCTTGCAATACCCTGTCTCGGGTCTTCACGACGAATGGATTTCCAACCCACTGACCCAGCGCGGTCGTATAAAACGCGCTGAGCGGTTTCACATTAAGCCTGTGAAACCACCCAGCATGGCAGCCTGCTGAAAAAATCAGGCAGCAATCACGATCCTGTCTGAGTCTTCAACACAGTTGCTGCGGATGCGGAGAGGTTCACCTCAATGAAACCAATCGTCTTTGGCGTTGTTCTGCCATGCATCGATCTGCTTCTCAGCATCGTCTTTGCTTACGCCATAGCGTTCCTGGATTTTTCCGGCAAGCTGATCACGACGGCCCTCGATGACATCGAAATCGTCATCTGTAAGCTTACCCCACTGCTCCTTGGCCTTGCCTTTAGTCTTTTTCCAGTTGCCTTCAATAATGTCCCAATTCATACCTATCTCCTTTACCTTTAACTACATATCACTACACTCACTACGCACCCGAACAAATACGAGCGCACCTCACATTACGGTTTGATCACGATATCGTTCTTGACCGACCGCACATGTTTTACATTACGTGCAATGGATTCAGCTGCCGAACGTTCATTGGCATTCTTGGCAAAGCCAGACAACTGAACGACTCCATTCAGTGTTTCAACGCTGATCGCCATTGCACTCACCTCCGGGCTTTCTGCAAAACGCGCTTTGACCTGAGTGGTTATGGCCGAATCGTCCACGTACTGCCCAACAGTTGATTGATCACGCGTGACAGCACAGCCGCCCATTACCAAGGTACTCGCCACCATCGCAGCCGCGAGTAACTTACCGGTATAAAAATTCATTTTCATTTCCTTTCATATCAAATCAATAATTGACTCGTGGAATAGACTGACTGCCTAACGGAATTAAATGCACCCCGAGTCAACTGGGAAGAAATGCAGTTAGAACGCTTTGTACCCCAGCACGCCTGCCAGAATAACCAGCACAAGCAGCACAAGAAAAATATAGAAAATAATTTTTGCAACACTTGCTGCACCCGCAGCTATTCCGGTAAACCCTAGAACCCCGGCGACAAGTGAAATCACAGCAAAGATAAGCACCCACTTCAGCATTTTTTCTCTCCCTTGGTGAATGGCCACAGCCAGCCATACAGTCAATATATGAGATCCAGAATGACGACGACATAAGAAGGAAACGCTTCTGTATGTAGGATTCCAGGAGATTGGTCATGTTCCCTTCAAAGCAGGAGTGCATACATGACACCCGAAATTCAGTTTGCAAATGGCATTCCAGGCGAGGAATAAAACAAGATCAATAAGCCGAACCAAAGTCCTTGTCGAACTACAGTTTCAGAAAGTGAAAACTTGTTAGTTTGCTGATTGGTGGGAGTAAGCCAGGCATATAAGGTTTTCGGGTTTGAATTCAGGGCAGGCTTGAATTCAGTTCGTGTTGCGATCACCCGAGGTTCAGACCCACCCTAAACCTATGACCGGCACCACACAGCAACCAAGATAGCAACCAAGCTAGGGCTACAACACGTTAACAACGACCACAGCCAAATCGTGGCGTCGATTTCCTGTTACTGCAGTGGTTTCAGTGTGGTGCCTGGCCCAAGCTTACTGGTTATACTTTTGTTTGGCGTCGTTGACACAAGCATCCTTGGCTTGCCCAGACAAACTGTCACACCGTTCCTTGGCAGCCTTATAGTTGGCTTTCATCTTGTCTTCGTCAGCCTCTGCCTGATTCTTGGTGGACTTTTCATTTGCCTTGGCCTGAGATGTGGCCCCCACGTACGCAGCCTTGGAATCTTTCATGCACACGTCTTTCGCGTTTCCAGACATTTTTTTGCAATTGTCTTTGGCCATTTCATAATCATTTTTGGCGCTATCTTTTGAAGCGTCGTACCGGGCCTCTGCCCGATCTTCCATCATGTCCTTCCTGTCTGCTGCATAAACCGGGCTCACCATGGCGAGTCCCAAAACAAAAAGCAAAGCTGTATGCGGTTTCATGTTTCTCTCCTGCTATGGCGTTAATCAAACTTGGGTTTAGCCGAACACCTGCACCTTCCTGCTTAAGTGCCTGCACACTCCAAAGAGCATTACAGTTCAAGGCAATACAGTGCTGACCCGGCATGCTCACACTCTAGGTAGGGCACATCCGATCAACTATCCGTTTACGCCTAGAAAAATGTCAGCCATTTTGGGTATTGAAGGTAGGCAATTCCTGACGCGAACCAGCACTTACACACACCGACGCCGCTTAAACGCATGCGGCATATCTCAACGAGATATCACTATTGAATGGGCGGGCCTTCCAAAGTGTCCGCGAGATCCACCAGCTGCCACGATCCCATCGATCGCGGATGTCAAAGATCAGCAAGCAGCGCGCTTAACGAGCCGGCTTGGCAACCGGCGGAGTCGAGCCCGACCCCTCCGCGCGAGCGGGGACGCCATTTACAAAATGATTGCATCCACTCCCGCCTGACACACGCAGAACATATTCTTGAAGGTCTTCATCAATACATAGACCATGTGTGGACTTTTCGAGGGTGGCATCTGGATCGATCTGCCACCACTTGCACTGGATACAGAGACCCCAGCTTTTTGCATTCGACATGAAGGTGCTCCTTGAAAGAAATCACTCAGAAAGTTTGATCAGCGTTGAATGCTTTAGACGTACAACCCTTGGTTTCAATGCTCAAGCCCCTCAATCCAGGCCATACGCCTGAATTATCGAGCTGACGTTGGCCTGCATTGAGAGGCATTCCGGGTTAAACATCAAAGCGGCTGGCCCATTACTCGAACAGGCAATCTCATTCCCAATAGGGCCGCACCCCATAATATTGATGCACGCTTGAACCCCAGTCTCGATCTGTGAAAGTCGGCCAGTCGTCCTTATCAAAGCCAGGCGCGTTTTCGAGGCTCTCTTTACTCTGATCGAAAATAAAACGTTTGTTGTGCGTGTCTGCCTCCATGGCTGATAACGGCACGGCAAACAGCTTGCTGCCCATCCCCATGAATCCGCCAAATTCCAGTACTGCATAGGCAACCCGGCCGCTGTCGACATCGATCATCAGATCTTTGATATCACCCAGGCCTTCACCGTTGCGGTTAACGACCTTGTCGCCAGCGATTGTGCTCGAAGAAATAATTGTCATCACGTACTCCTCATGTTTGATTACGGTCAAAGTTGTAAACGAATGAACGCGCAGGCGTGCTTAACGCCCGGGGAATTTTTCGGTTACCGGCTTATTAGGTGGATTTTTGGCGGGGGCGCGCTTGGTCGGTTTACCCTGCCCGGGTAAATTTCCGTCGCGTCCTTCATTTTCAGGGGATTTGGAACGGGCTCGACCTGCAGCCTCGGCCTGGCGCATTTCAGCTTTCTCGCTTGAATTGCGTGGAGCTGAGTTCCGGGCGGCTTTTTCTACCTTTCCCGAGTCCACGAATGCGCGTGCGTTTTGATTGTATTTCTTGGCAGAATCATAATCGCCTTCGCCCTGGACATTGGATTTTGATGTGCTCGATTTCATTTGCTATCTCCTATCTCTGTATGAAGCTCGCTACGCGAACATCAAGCGTGACAGGCGCAACACGCTCATCCGGCAGCCAGCCACTTAACCCAGCCTGTAAACAGGATTGTGGCCAAAGCATCCGGCAACTACAGTCAGCAGTCGCTGTAGAGCAGCGTAGGAAAAAGCCTAAATACTGTCAGACTAAACCTAAACGACTTCGCGTTTGGGCTCCATATCCAGACGGGGCAGCAGATCATGCAGCAACGTCATTGCCGACGCCTCGGCTACCCCTTCGAAACGGTCAAGACAGCCGTCATAACACATGGCAAATTCCAGTCCGCGTTCGGCCAACAAGTAAGGGCCCGCAAAGTGCGACTGATATAACACCCGGAAATTGACATGTCGGCTGTCCACACGAATCTGTTCAGCCAGGGCACTTACTGACTCCGCGTCTCCTTCGATGTAATGGCAAAAACGTCCTCCATCAAATATCAGGAGCCCTCCCACCCCAAGCGTCGCGTTGCGCTGCCGTCCCGTTCGAACGATATTGCAAACGCAGCTTGCAGTTTCATCAGGAGCAAGATGACTCATATAAATCAATTGAAAGCGTTCGGACACACGTTCCTCCAGTTAGGAATGGAGTAACGTAAGCTTATATCCTGTTAGCTGCAATGTAGTAAGACATATACACCTCATTATGGTTTTCCTCCTGTCCACAACAACTTAGGCTATTTCGACCCTATATGACTGCACATACGCCTTGCACAAGTTGTCCATTACGTTCTTGTGGCGCATTTTCTGTCAACAGCGAAGTCGAAATCGACTTTATCCAGCAATTCAAGGAACGACAGGTCAAAGTTGCAGCGGGCGGCACGATTTTGCGTGAAAGCCACAGCGGGAGTGAATTGTATACATTGCTAACGGGTTGGGCGTTTCGCTACCGCTCGCTCAGTGACGGCCGACGCCAAATATTCAATTTTCTTTTACCGGGTGATTTCGTTGGGCTGCAGGATCAACTCGGCCAAGCTTCGCCTCACGGGGTCGAGGCGCTAACCGACACTGATCTTTGCGTCTTTCCAATCAAACGCCTGTGGGATCTGTATAGCAAACACCCGGCCCTGGGATTCGACATCACCTGGCTATGTGCACACGAGGAATTGATCGTCGACGAGAACCTGCTCTCTGTAGGTCGGCGTTCGGCATCCGAACGGATCGCGATGCTGTTGATTCATTTATATAAGCGTGCCGAGAGCGTCGGCTTGGGCGGCTCCGAAGGCGTGCCTTTCCCGCTGACCCAACAACACATCGCTGATGCGCTGGGCCTGTCGCTGGTACATACCAACAAAACGCTGAAACGGCTGCATGCCGCGGGTCTCTATACCCTCAATAACAGCCTGCTGAAACTCCCAAACCCGTTGGCGATGGCGCAGCTGGCCGACTACTACGCACTGCCATTGCGTGGGCGTCCACTCATATGATTTTTGCGTGAGCAAGTCTCGCCCCTTCGCAGAATCTAAATTCATGATTCTTTACATCGACACTTAGCAGCGACTCGACATCATTCCCTTCCTTGCTTTAGGCATTCAGGGCATGACTTGCTCACGTTGTTTAGCATAGGTGGAGTTGGCTTTGTGAAAAGGACTGGGCGAGCGCGAAACCATTTCAAACTTGCCACGCGAACAAACGCGTTAAAAATTACCGGGGTCTGATCGTCACCACGTTATCCCTGTAATGAACACGCTGGCTATGCGTGCACTCCTGCGCCGTTTGCTACTTATTTACGTCTGCGCCGATAACGCTTGACCTTCCCATCGCGGGAAGGCTAACGCTTTGTCTTACGGTCATGTGGCCGGGCCATACAGAAAGACAAAAATGCATGAATTTCAGGTAGCCGGCATGGGCTGCAGCAGCTGCGTCAACAAGATCACCCAGGCCATACACGCCCATGATCCCGAAGCCATCGTCAAGATCGCGCTGGACTCGGGAAAGGTGAAGGTGGAAAGCGAGGACCCCGCCCACGTCCTGTGCAACATCATTACCAACCTGGGGTATCGCATCCAGGATTGAAACCGGCAGCCCTCTTTTGGACCCCCAAAAGAGGGCTTGAATAAAACGCTTGACCCTCCCATGATGGGAAGGTTAAAGCTGCGCTCAACCAAACTCATCAGGAGCCAACATGCACCCCTCCCTCTCAGTCGGCATCGAAGGCATGACCTGCGCCAGCTGCTCGACCCGCGTTGAAAAAATCCTGCAGAAACTGCCGGGTGTGTCCGGTGCCACGGTGAACCTGGCCACCGAAACCGCCACCGTTACGGGCGAAACCGATACCGCCTCGGTACAACGTGCCATCGAACAGGCCGGTTTCAGCATGGCCACCGAATTCCACGCGCTGGACATCACCGGCATGACTTGCGCCAGTTGCTCGGCGCGGGTGGAGAAAGCCCTGGTCAAAGTGCCGGGCGTGCTCGACGCCACCGTCAACCTCGCGACCGAGCAGGCCACGATCAAGGTCGCCACGGGCACAACCGTGCCCACGCTGATTGCTGCAGTTGAACGCGCTGGCTATGGCGCGGCGGTGCCGCAAGCCGCAGGTGCGACAGTGGTTGCGCCTACGCGCACGCTACCCAACTGGTGGCCGGTGGCGCTGGCCATGCTGCTTTCGCTGCCGCTAACGGTTCCAATGTTCGGCAGCCTGTTCGGCACCCACTGGATGTTGCCGGGCTGGGTGCAAATGGCTCTGGCGACACCGGTGCAGTTCTGGCTCGGCTCACGCTTCTACCGCGCGGGCTGGAAAGCCTTGCGCGCCGGCAGCGGCAACATGGACCTGTTGGTGGCGGTGGGCACCAGCGCGGCGTATGGGCTGAGCGTGTACTTACTGTTCAGCAGCGCGGAAGCGATGCCCCATCTGTATTTTGAGGCGTCGGCCGTGGTGATCAGCCTGGTGTTGCTCGGCAAATGGCTGGAAACGCGCGCCAAGCGGCAGACCACCGAAGCCATTCGCGCCCTGCAGGCGCTACGCCCGGCCACCGCCCGCATCCGCATGGAAGGTATCGACCGTGATGTGCCCATCGAATCGATCAAGCTGGACGATCACGTCGTCATTCGTCCAGGCGAACGCGTTCCCGTCGATGGCGTCATCACGGAAGGCCACAGCCAGATCGACGAATCGATGCTCACGGGCGAATCCATGCCAGTTGACAAACAAGTGGGGGACAACGTGACGGGGGGCGCGATCAACGCACACGGCCTGCTGATCGCTCGCACCACGGCAATTGGGAGCGAAACCACGCTGGCACGCATCATCCGGATGGTGGAAAACGCACAGGCCGCCAAGGCGCCGATCCAGCGGCTGGTGGACAAAGTCAGCGCGGTGTTCGTGCCGGTGGTGATGGTGATTGCGCTGCTGACCTTCATCGGCTGGTGGGCCGCCAGCGGTAACGCCGAGCAGGCCATCCTCAACGCGGTGGCAGTGTTAGTGATCGCTTGCCCCTGTGCACTGGGCCTCGCCACACCCACCGCGATCATGGCGGGCACCGGCGTGGCCGCGCGCCACGGCATATTGATCAAGGACGCCGAAGCGCTGGAGCTCGCGCACAAAGTCAGCACCGTGGTGTTCGACAAGACCGGGACACTCACCGACGGCACGCCACACGTCACCGATACCCTGGCCGCCGAGGGCAGCACCGAGCACCAGGTGCTGACATTGGCCGCCGCCTTGCAAACCGGCAGTGCGCACCCGCTCGCGCACGCCGTGCTGGCCGAAGCCCAACACGCAGCCTTGACGCCCCCACCCGCCTCTGCACAGCAGGCCTTGCCGGGGCGCGGCATCTCGGGCGAGATTGCCGGCGAAACCTACTGGCTCGGCAACCGCCGGCTGATGCAGGACAACGCGGTGGCGACCATCGAACTGGAAGCCACGGCAGACAAACTGCAATCCGAAGGCCGCACCGTTTCGTGGCTCGCGCGCGCCAGCGACCGCCACGCCATCGGATTGCTGGCCTTTGGCGATGCGGTCAAACCCACTGCTGTCGCGGGCATTGCCAGGCTCAAGCGTCTGGGCATTGCCACGGTGATGCTGACCGGCGATAACCGCGGCGCGGCCGGGGTGGCCGCAGCAGCACTCGGCATCGACACGGTCATGGCCGAAGTGTTGCCCGCTGACAAGGCCGAACAGGTCGGCCTACTCAAGGCAAAAGGCCAAACCGTGGCGATGGTAGGGGACGGCATCAACGATGCACCTGCACTCGCTGCCGCCGATGTCAGCATCGCCATGTCGAGTGGTAGCGATGTCGCCATGCACACCGCCGGCATCACCCTGATGCGCGGCGACCCGGCGCTGGTGGCCGACGCGATTGATATTTCCAAACGCACCTACGCCAAGATCCGGCAGAACCTGTTCTGGGCCTTTATCTACAACATGGTGGGGATACCGCTCGCGGCGGCGGGCTTGCTCAATCCGGTGATTGCCGGCGCGGCGATGGCATTTTCCAGTGTAAGCGTGGTGAGCAATGCGCTGCTGCTGCGACGCTGGCGGCCGGCGGGGGGTGACAAATGAATATCGGTAAAGTCGCCAAGTCGAGCAGCGTATCGGCCAAGATGATCCGCCACTACGAAAGCATCGGCCTCATCCGCACCAGCCCGCGCACGCTGTCCGGCTACCGGCAATATCATGATCGTGATGTGCACCTGTTGCGCTTTATCCGGCGGGCGCGCGACCTCGGGTTTTCGCTGGAGCAGATTCGGCAGCTGGTTTCGCTATGGGACGACCCCGAGCGTGCCAGCGCCGATGTAAAGCGTTTGGCACAGGCTCACATTGCTGATCTCGACCAGCGCATTGCCGCGCTGACCGACATGCGCGACACGCTGGTCACGCTCGCAACAAGTTGCCATGGCGACCACCGGCCGGATTGCCCGATCCTGCATGGGCTGGCTACGGCGTCCTGATTATTGCTCACCCGGGGTTAGGGGAGGCCGGCCTTCCCAATCGAACGCCACCTCGATAAGCGTCAGTGTTCGAACCGGTCGTCCGTTCTTTTCGGCGGGTGCAAAGCGGGCTGTGCGAAACGCCTCGACCGCTTCCACTTCGAACAGCCCGGGTGGGTCGGCGCTCACCACTTCAATATCGCTGACCCGGCCATCGGCCTCGATCTTCAACAGCAAGCGCACCTTGCCTGAAATTCGCTCGCGATCGGGCTCAGCCGGGTAGTTCGGCTGTACCTCGTGCAATGCCCGAGGCAGCACATCAACGTCCCGCGCGCTGTAGTAGGTCAGGTCAACTGAAGAGGTGATCGCCACAGTCGGGGCGGGAGCCGTCGTGGGGACAGACTCTGTGGGCGTAGGGGGAGGCGGGGCAGTCACTTCCGGCTGCGAACTTGCTGGCTGAGGCGTTATTTGTGGAACAGGCTGGGCTTCGGCCACCGCGCTGGGCGCCAGCACGGTGGATTGATCGGACGCTTCGACGAGCGCCTGCGGGTCAGCAGGCTGCGTGTTGGCCGAGACCAGTCGCGCCTCGATAACCGGTCCACCGGAACCTGTCGCGCCTGGCGGCACCACCTGCACCAGCGCAATCACCGCAGCATGCAGGCCCAGCGAAATCCACACGGCCGCCAGCGCCCGTCGCGCGCGAAGCGGAATGGTCGGCTCCTCGAAAGCAGTATTCACGGTCATGAATGGCCCACAGGACAACGACGCCCTGAGGCATATTTGTCCGCACCAGGGTACTTATTGACTGCACAGGAAACCCGGGGCGCTGCACTAAAATAGGCGCCACAAGCACATCCGGAGAGGTTCATGAAAAGACTCATCATTGCGGGCGCAATCTTAGCATCGGCATGGACGCCAGCAGCCATTGCCAATGACGTCGAACTGACCAAGACCATGATCAAGGCGGCCGACGGTTCTGACGTCCCGGTTGAGATCGCCACCCCCACAGGCAAAGGCCCCTTCCCGCCGGTGCTGTTCATTCACGCCAAACGCGGCTACGAAGGCGACGAACGCGCCCACGTGCGCGAACTCGCCGAACAAGGCTTCCTCGTCGTCGCCCCCGACTGGCAAAGCGGCCGTTTCATCGAACGCTGGCCCTCCGCCCATAATCCCGATACTGAAATGGATGTCGAAGCCGGGCTGGATTATTTGAAGTCACTACCTAATGCCTGCAAGCAGCCGGTCGGCATCGTCGGGCTATCCCGTGGCCCTTACTACTCGATTCGCCTCGCCGCCAAGCGCGGCCAGGATATCGCTGCCATCGTCAGCTACTACGGCCACATGCAAAACCCCAACGCCCCCGAGCCAGATCAGCTCTTCCGCATCGCGCCCGAGATCATGCAAATCACCACTCCAATGCTCTTTCTCATCGGCGATGACGACTACGAACTGCGCCGCATGAACGGCGGCCGCGCATTCTATGCACTATGGGAACGCGGCGTACCTGTGGAATGGCAGGAATACCCCATGGCGCGCCGCGCCTTTGACTTCCGCCCCGACCAAACGCCGGAAGAAAAAATTGCAGCCAAACATGCGCGCGAGCGGTCGAAAAACTGGCTGATGAAATGGATGAAGTTGACGCCGGAGATGCGCTGTCAGTAATGGGGAGATATCTGTTGTAAAGCACCTGACAACCGAGCATATTGCGTTTTCATGCAACGCTTTAATGCTTCGGGCGAGTTTTACCATGCACCTAATCCAATAAACGAGGCGGCTCAAGTGCTGACGCGATTGCTTTTTGCATTAGGACGCACCAAGTCATGGCAAACAAATGATTATTATCACTTTTTTAGAAACCAATCCTAAATGACGGGGCGGTTTCAAGCCCCAAGTGCAAAAAGCGCAGCATGATGCTGCTTGAAATCGAAAGCGTCTGGCGTAAACAACTCTGCGGGGCACTTGAAGCCTAACGACTTGCGCGGTCGGGTGTTTAGTTTCCAGGCGATTTCGTCCA
>JAUXRY010000025.1 GCA_030679915.1 Thiobacillus sp. | reverse complement strand
GTACCTGCCCAAGGGCAGTGACTTGAGTGGCTTCGCTCAGGACGAGTTGGACGAAATCGCCTGGAAATTAAACACCCGACCGCGCAAGTCGTTAGGCTTCAAGTGCCCCGCAGAGTTGTTTACGCCAGACGCTTTCGATTTTAAGCAGCATCATGCTGCGCTTTTTGCACTTGGGGCTTGAAACCGCCGTGTTTAATTGTGTTTTCCCAACACTTAATTCCTGCTTGACGTTAGCAGAAGGCTTCCAGATAGCATCCCCGCCGCGCTGGCAATCAGGCCCGAAAACTGTGGCGGCAGCGCCGCATCGGGGGCGATGACTTCCATCGCAATCCACGTGATTAACCCCAGCCCGATGGAAAGCCCCGCCCCAAGATTATTCGCACGCTTCCAGTACAGTCCCGCGACCAGAGGAACAAAGGCGCAGGCCAGCGTCACTTTGTAAGCGTTGGCGACCATCTGGTGGATGCTGGTTTCGCTTTGCAGCGACCACAGCGAATAAAACACCACCAGGCCGGTGAAAACAATGACGACCGCGCGGGTGACCCAAAGCAGTTTCTGCTGACTCATGCGGTGATGTGGCATGAATTCCTTGATGATGTTTTCCGAGATGGTGACGGAAGGCGCCAGCAGGGTGCCGGAGGCGGTGGACATAATGACCGAAAGCAGGGCGCCGTAAAAAATGATTTGCGCATAAAGCGGCAGATGGGTTTTGACGAAGCTGGGCAGGACCAGCTGGGCATCATCGGCCAGCAGCGCTGTGGTCATGGCCGGGTCGACCAGCGTGGCCGAGTAGGTGAGGTAAATGGGCACGGCCGCGAACACGAAATACAAGGTGCCGCCGATGACGGTAGCCCATACTGCGATGCGTTCGTTTCTGCTTGCGTTGGCGCGCTGAAACACATCCTGCTGCGGAATCGAGCCCAGCCCCATGGTGAGAAAGCCGGCGATGAAGGTGATCACCGCTGCCCATTCCATGGGCGGCCAAAATTCGAATTTCCCGGCGGCGGCGGCGTGTTCAATGACCGGGGCGATGCCATTCACTTCGGGCATGTCGCCCACCAGCTTGGCGATCCATAAAAGACCCAGAACGATGACCGTCATTTGCACCAGCGTGGTCAGGGCCACCGACCACATACCGCCAAACAAGGTATAGAGCAGGACGACGGTTGCACCTATATAGATGCCTTGCACCTGAGTGACAACACCGTCGGACAGCACGTTGAACACCAGTCCTAACGCAACGACCTGGGCGGACACCCAGCCTAAATAAGAGAGGGCAATCGCCAGCGAAATCACCATTTCGACCGGACGGTTGTAACGCTGACGAAAGAAGTCGCCCAGTGTGAGCAGCTTCATTCGGTATAGCGGACGGGCGAAAAACAGGCCGAACAAAATCAGCGCGAGCGAGGCCCCGAACGGGTCGGAAATCGTGGCACCGAGGTTTTCGCTGAGGAAGGTGGCCGGGATGCCCAGTACGGTTTCGGCACCAAACCAGGTTGCAAATACCATCGCCACCACCACGATCATGGGCAGTGAACGGCCTGCGGTGATGTAGTCGCTGGCGTTGTGGACTTTGGTGGCGGCAAACAGACCGATGCCGATGGAGAGAATCAGATAGAGGGTGACAAAGCCAATCAGCATGGGAGGATGACCGTCAGTAACTATGTGTAAAGATGAAGCCGGAGCCCCAGTCGGGGCTGGCATCGCTGAAACCGCTCACCGCGTAAAGGTTCAATTTGCTGGTGCTGCTCAGCCGAAAATTCAGGTAGAGCAGGGCTTCACTGATGGGATGGCCGGTTTGGGATACGGCCTGCTGCCAGTCATAACTACCGCCGACTGAAACGACTGGCGTCATGCGGTAATTGGTGCCAACCGAACCCAGCCAGACATTGCGGTATTCGATGGATGCCGGGTCGCCTTTCCATTTGTATCCCAGCCTGATGAAGGGCATCCAGTTATTCAGCGGTTTGAAAAGCTCAGCGTGCAGGGTGTAGTCATTTTCCCCTGTACCCAAAGACTTGGTCTCGTCAGCCGTGCCGAACTTTATTTTTCCGCCAATATCGAGCCCGGCCCAATGGCTGCGTTCATCAAGCAGGTTGTATGTCAGGCCTGCAGACACATCGCCCATGCCTTCACTGGTCGTTCCGCTGCTTGGCGAGTTGAGTGGGTCGCCGTCGGGCGTGACGTTGCCCGCGCCGTGAACATGCAGCCATGCGGTCGACAAACGGATGGTCCAGGCATCCGTACGATATTTCAGGCTGACTGGCAGCGCCCAAGTTTCAGTCTTGGTAGCGCTACCGTAATGTCCGGATGAGTAATCGAGTCCCAGATTGACGCTTAATTTGTCATCGGCAGCTTGCGTGGGCGGACAAGACATGGCCAATAACGTACACAGCGCGACAGTTTTTCGCATGGCTGGCTTTCAATGGAGTGCCTGCAATTTTAGTAGAGAAATGGCCAGCGGTGCATGGCCTTGGGGGCGGACCTGTCGGACTGTTGGCGTGGCGCAGTCACCTCAAGCGTGGGTTGCGCAAAACAGTCGTTGCCCCGGGCAAAGTGCTGCTTTCAAAGGCTGCGAACGTTTTTACAGGAAAGTTCTAGTTGGATGAAGGGACATGCGCTGGCTCCGTCTATCTGATTAATTCGCTCGGGTCGCATGACCCGCTAGTGAATTTCGATTTTCTCGGGACGTTCGATGCGCTCGGGCGCTTCGATCTTTTCAGGACGTTCGACACGTTCAGGCGCTTCGAATTTCTCGGGTCGCTCGATGCGTTCTGGGGCCTCTATTTTCTCGGGTCGCTCGATGCGCTCCGGGGCTTCGATAGTTTCAGGGCGTTCGACACGTTCAGGCGCTTCGATTTTTTCGGGTCGTTCGATACGTTCTGGGGCTTCGACTTTTTCAGGTGCTTCTGGTCGTTCGATCGCCTCGGTTTCCCGGCTTGAATGCTCAACCGTAAATTCAGAACTGCGTTCTTCATCTTGGGCGTGTGTTTTCTCCTGGCGTCCGGCGCGCCGGGGGGCGTTGTCCTTGCCCTGGGCAGGCTTGAGCATGTCATTTTCAGGCTGGGTGTGTGTTTCAACTTCACGCGCATGGTAATGGCGTCCCTCGCGGGTGGCATCGACTTTTGCCCATTCTCCAGCGCGGGGTGGCTGCTTGATCTGGGTACGAGAATCGATCAGGAAACGCTGGCCATTGACGTTGAGTTCGGAAAGCGCAGCGTGGCGGACAAAGCCCTGGATGACAACGCGATCCACAGTCATGGCACGTTCTTCGCGCTCGTGCCGGGTAATTTGCATCCATCCAGCCGCGTAGCGGCCTTCGGCGCGAATGATATCGCCGGGCTCGAGTTTGGATAGATCCCCACCCAGTGCAACGTTATCGATAACCAGCCGGCCTTGGGAGGTGCGATGCACTACGCCCTCGATGCTGTCGGGCGTGTCATTGGGCACCACATCCAGACGTGTGGCGACAACGTGACCCTGCACGTCGGCAAAACCGCTGACCGCCACTTTGACGCCGGGGGCTAGACCGGCGGGCAGTGCCATATTCGGGATGATGGTGATGCTACGACCTTGCGCGCGAATCTTGCCCGGCGCCAGTTCATCCACCTGGGCGACAAGCAGATGGCGGATACGAATATGCCGCAGCGCCAGTTGATCGCCCTGACCATGAGCCAGTGCACGCACGACTTGGCCGACTCTCAGGTCTTTGGCCGAAGCTGCATTGCCATTGATCGTGATGGGGGTGGAAGGGAGATAGTTCAACTCCAGGCCGTTCACGCAAATGCTGGCAAATCCGGTGATCACACCATCGACTTCGACTGAGCGACCGGTGCCGCCGGTTCCGCTGCCGTCGCCATCAACCGATAGCTTGCCTTGCGCGATGCCCGTACCGCCGCTGCCGCTGCCGTCGCGCATCATGGGTGCGCCGCCGGTTACGCAGGGGTTGGCGGCGTAAAGCGTGGGAGCCAGTGTCAACGTAACCAATCCCAACAAGGTTTGGCGCCAGCGATTCATGATTGTGTGCCCGGCTCCTCTAACTCGTTGGCCTGGTAAAAATACTGGCCATAAGTCACTCGATAGCGGGCATCGGCATCCTGGTGGTCATGTTCCTGCAGTTCCATCGCTTTTTGGCTTAAAGCTTGCATGGCATGGCTGGAAAGCTGTCGGGCGTAGCCTGACAAAATGAGTGTTGAATCCTTGCTCAAATGGTCGTAATAAACGCTGCGTTCGAGCAGGGGGGGGGCATCGGGACGAGTCAGGTTGTGCGCGCACGCACCCAGATGGTCGTGGACGTTTTTTCCCAGATAAAACATTTTTTCGTTAAGCCCGTGGGTGGGCACAAACGCATCAGTTATCAGTTCGACGCGGTCAAGACTATCGACTCGAGCGACTCCCAGGCGGAGCCATTCATCCAGAACAACGCGCGGTCGGATGTCCTTGCTGACTGAACGCACCAACGACTCGAAACTCATGAGACCGCCCACACTCTCGAGCCGATGCAGGGGCAGAGGACGGCCTTTTTTATCCAGATATTCGACATTGGCCGTCCAACGCGCCACGATTTGGGCGCCGAGGGATACTGACATCGACGGTCCCTCATCGCCGCAGGCAATTTCATTTCGCAGCCGTTTTATATCCAGCCGGTGGATGCCCGTGAGCAGGCTCAGCCGGCTATCGGTTTGAGCTTTTCCTTCGATGGGCATTGTGGTGGCCACTTCTACATAGGTCTGCTTGAGCAGATTGGTCAGGGCGGGGTATTGAACGCTGTAGTGCAGTAGCAATTTGACCAGCGGACGCAGCAAACGCCTTACGGCGGCCGTAAGTGAGCTGGGAGGGGAAACTGGGATATGGGCTACACCGGGTTCTGGCATTGTTAAATGTGCAAATAATTTACACGCTTTTGCAAATATAACACTAGTGTCCTTTTGATTAGCCTTAAAACGAATTTCAAACTCTCCTTGACGTGTAAATAATTTACACATAACGTTATTGGTGCATGGCTCGCCATGTTGCTCACTACGTTAACAATTGAGGAGTTGGGTCATGAAATATGGTTACAGAACGGCCACTTTGATGGCAGTTGCAGGCTTAGCCCTGGCGCCTGCGCTGTGGGCTGATGACGATACGAGATATTCCGGGTCGCGGGACGAGGGCAGCAGCAGTACAAGCTCGACGCCTTACACCAGCGGTGCCACAACGATCAACCATCCTGGTCGCCTGTTGGCGTCCAATTGTTTTCAGTGTCACGGCACGAACGGCCACGGCATGGCAAGCCTGGCAGGGAAGTCGGCATCTTCGATAGTGGAAGAGATGAACGAGATGCGTCAGAAGCCGTCAGGGACATACATGATGTATGTCCACGCTAGAGGCTACACCCCCACGCAAATCAAGCTGATTGCCGACTACTTATCCAAACAGCAGCCTTGACAGACTGCACCAGCCGAAAGGGTTTGACATGAATATGCATCAACGCAGAAATTTTCTTAAAGCGCTGGGAGTTACGGGTGCTGGATTACTGTTGCCGCAACAAGCGCGTGCGGCCACCAGGCCTGAGGGCGTTCCTGTTCCAACTGGAGCCTATGGACACGTTCTTGTTGTGGGCGGCGGCATGGGGGGGCGGCGGTTGCTAAATACCTACGTCTATGGGGCGGCAGCGACGTAAAAGTGACTCTGATCGAGAAAGCCCCGAACTACATTTCCAATATCCTCAGTAATAGCGTGTTGTATGGCAAGAAGACCATTCTGCAGCTGACCTATGGCTATGCTGATCTGGCAAAAAACTACGGCATCAATGTGATTCAAGCCGAGGTGACGAACATAGACCCTGTCTCCCAGCAAGTCATGCTATCAACCGGCGCCAGGTTGGGCTATGACCGCCTGGTTCTCTCGCCGGGCATCCAGTTTGATGTGATACCGGGTCTGGAAACAGTATCAGCGCAAACGGCCATCCCACATGCCTGGCAGGCCGGTGCCCAAACTACCAACTTGCGAGACCAGCTTAATGCCATGCCAGCGGGTGGCTTGTTCGTGCTGACTATTCCCGCCGCACCCTATCGCTGCCCGCCTGGTCCTTATGAACGCGCTTGTGTAGTGGCAGATTATCTGAAAACCTACAAGCCGCGCAGCAAGGTTCTGATTCTCGACGAAAACGCTGCTATAACTGCCGAGAAAAACAATTTCACCAAGGCTTTCAACAGCATCCATGCTGGCGTGATTGAATACAGGCCGGCATCCACCGTGCTCAGTATCGATGCCACTAACCGGATCCTCGACACCAATTGGGGCCCAATCAAAGCCAACGTGATCAATGCCATACCGGATCAAAGGGCGGGCAAGATTGTGACGACTGCTGGGCTCAATAATGCGACCAACGGTCGCTTTGCCGGTGTGGACATGCTGAGCTATGAATCTACCGTGAGCGGCGCAAAGAGCATCCATATCATCGGTGATTCTTCTGCCACTACCCAGGCCAAAGCCGGCCACATCGCTAATCAGGAGGGTAAGGTTTGCGCCGACGCTATCGTGCGTTCGCTGATGGGGCAGGCTCCAGATCTCTTGCCAGTCACCAACTCATCCTGCTACACCCCAATTACGATGGAAACGGCTTCCTGGCTGTCCGCAGTCTATGCGTACGACACGCTAAGCAAGAGCATGAAGGTCGTGGGAGGTTCAGCGACCGAGTCTACGTATATCAACAAGGATCAATATGAAGAAATGGAGAAGTGGTTCGATAACCTGATGAGCGAGACCTTTGCTTAAGTACGTCATCAGATGGCGATTAGTTTGTAACGGGGCGATAAGCCCCGTTTTTTTGCAGCGCGAGTGTCAGGCAAAAACCATCCAGCAGAGCGTCGCTGTCGACAGCGCCAGTATGGTGGCGATAATGCCGAGCCAGCGGTTGCGGGCGTGCTGCTGGCGCAGCATGAGCGTAAGGCCGGATTCTAGCTGGGTCAGCCTGTTTTCATTCAGCGCCTGATGCGCCAGTCGTGGGATTTGTGGCAACAGGGCGGCCCATTTCGGGGCTTCGGTCTGCAGGTTTTTCAGCAACGCGCGCCAGCCTATCTGCTCGTTCATCCAGCGTTCGAGGAACGGTTTGGCGGTTTTCCACAAGTCCAGTTCGGGGTCGAGCTGGCGGCCGAGGCCTTCGATATTGAGCAGGGTTTTTTGCAGTAGCACCAGTTGCGGCTGGATTTCGACGTTGAAGCGGCGCGAAGCCTGGAACAGCTGCAACAGCACTCGGCCAAATGAAATGTCCTTCAGCGGGCGGTCGAATACCGGCTCGCACACGGCTCGCACTGCCGCTTCGAGTTCGTCGATGCGGGTGTCGGCCGGCACCCAGCCGGATTCCAGATGTGCCAGTGCTACGGCTTTGTAATCGCGTTGAAAGAAGGCGAGGAAGTTTCGCGCCAGATACTGCTTATCGACTTCGGTGAGCGTGCCCATGATGCCGAAGTCGAGCGCGATGTATTGTTCGGAGCCGGCGCGAACCAGAATGTTGCCGGGGTGCATGTCGGCATGGAAGAAACCATCGCGGAACACCTGGGTGAAGAAAATTTCCACTCCGGTGGCGGCGAGTTTGGGGATATCCACACCGGATGCGCGCAGGCGCTCGATCTGGCTCACTGGAATGCCGTCCATGCGATCCATCACCATCACGTCGCGGCCACAGTAGTCCCAATACACTTCGGGCACCAGTAACAGTGGTGAGTCGGTGAAATTGCGCCGTAACTGCGAGCAGTTGGCAGATTCGCGCATCAGATCGAGTTCGTCTTCCAGATGCTTTTCGAACTCGGACACGACTTCGCGTGGGCGCAGTCGCTTGCCATCGGCGAACAGTTTCTCGATCAGTCCGGCAGCGGCATAGAGCAGCGACACGTCATGTGCGATCACCGGGGCGATGCCGGGACGCAATACTTTTACTGCGACCGCAGTGCCGTCGTGCAGCCGTGCGAAATGGACCTGAGCGACCGAAGCCGATGCAATCGGTGTGGCGTCAAATTCGGCAAAGACTTCGGTGAGGGATTTTTTGTAGGTGGCCTCCAGCGTGGCGATGGCTTGAATCGAGGGAAACGGCGGGACCTGATCTTGCAACAGGGCAAGCTCGTCGGCGATATCGAGCGGGATCAAGTCGCGCCGGGTCGAGAGCATCTGCCCGAACTTGACGAAAATCGGGCCCAGCGCTTCTAGCGCGCGACGCAGACGGACGCCGCGTGGCTCGGTAAGCGGACGCCAAAACAAAGTGGCGCGTACCAGCCAGCGTAGCGGCCGAACGCGTTCGTGGCCGAGGAAAAACTCTTCCAGCCCGAAGCGCAGGCCGATGGTCAGAATGCGGATCAGACGCAACAGTTTCATATGTCTCCTGCCTCAAGCAAACGCAACCGGGCATCCAGCCGCGCGACGTCGTCGTCGAGGACATCCACGTCGCGATTGAAGCGTGTGACATCGACCGTACGGGCCATCAATTCGGCTTCCTCGACCAGGTATTCGCTGGCGTTATGGCTGAGCGCGGAAACAGCCTGGGTTACCCCGGCGAGCATTTCGCGTCCCAGTGCATGCAGGCGATGTGCGGCCATGTCGCCGACCAATGGCGCAAGATCGGCTTCAACGTCCCAATTCAACTGTTTGAAGACGCGATCGAGCGTGGCGAGTAGCGCGGGATCACCGCTATATTCGGCATGGCGCAGCGCTTCGCGGCCAAAAAACGGCAGGCGGGTGAGAAGCGCGGGAGTAGGGCGAATGACGGCGTCGGGGGTGTCGGTTATCGATTCCGAAAAACAGCCATCATCGGCAATTCGGAAATCGAATTGCTTAAGGGTCAAGTCAAAGCGCACGCTGCACCCGGCGTGGCGCAACAGTGCCTCGGTCGCACCGGGCGATTGCAGCAGCAGGTGATTCAGGCTGCGCTCAATGAGGCTCGATGTGCTTAAACCCAGCGGAATCAAACCTTGAAGCCTTTATGCAGAGCCACCACGCCGGCGGTCAGGTTGTGATAGCTGACCTTGGCGAAGCCGGCCGTTTCTATCATGGTCTTGAGTTCTTCCTGGCCGGGGTGCATGCGGATCGACTCGGCCAGATACTGGTAGCTGGCAGCATCCTTGGCGATGAGCTTGCCCATCAGCGGCAACAGCTTGAACGAATACAGGTCGTAGACCGGCTCCAGTGGCTTCCACACCTTGGAGAATTCCAGCACCAGTAGCCGGCCACCTGGTTTCAGTACACGGTGCATTTCGGCCAGCGCCTGATCCTTGTGCGTCATGTTGCGCAGGCCAAAGGCCACGGAAACGCAATCGAAATGGTTGGAAGGAAACGGCAGCCGCTCGCCGTCGCACTGCACCGCGGGCGGTGTTCTGCCCTCGTTCAGCATGCGGTCGCGGCCTTCGCGCAGCATGGAGAAATTGATATCGGTGAGCAGCACCGTGCCGGTCTCGCCAACTTCCTTCAAAAACAGTCGGGTCAGATCGGCGGTTCCGCCGGCTACATCCAGCACTTTCATCCCAGGTCGCAACCCCGCTTGCGCCACGGCAAACCGTTTCCACAAGCGGTGCAGGCCGGCTGACATGAGGTCGTTCATGACGTCGTACTGTGCGGCAACCGAGTGGAACACCTCGGCTACCTTGGCGGCTTTTTCGGATTCGGCAACCTGCTTGTAGCCGAAATGGGTGGTTTTATCCATGGCAGACGGAATCGAAGGGTAACCCGTGAATTCTACCAGTGCGTGGGCTGGCAGGGGTTCGCGGGCATCAGCGGGTGTCATAAATAGGTCATACTGCCGTCATAGTATGCGTTCTGTCGCAACAAAGCCGGAGGCCCAATGGCTGCCAATATTTTGCTGGTCGAAGATGAAACCGGTATTCAGGAACTGCTCAAATTCAATCTGACGAAAGCGGGCCATCAGGTCAGCGTCAGCGGCGACGCGGAACATGCGCTGCAATTCCTTAAAAACACGCTACCCGATGTCATCCTGCTTGACTGGATGCTGCCTGGCATGTCGGGAGTCGATTTGTGCAAGCGGCTGCGTAGCGATGAGCGTTATCAACCCGTCCCCATCATCATGCTGACCGCACGCGGCGAAGAACGCGACAAGGTTCTAGGGCTGGATTCCGGTGCGGATGACTACATGACCAAGCCGTTTTCGCCACGCGAACTGGTGTCGCGCATCAAGGCGGTGCTGCGCCGCCGGGCGCCGCAAATGACCGATGAACCGGTTGAAGTCAACGGCCTGAGACTGGACCCCGCTCGCCATCGGGTGCAGGGGAATGGCCAGACGCTGGAGTTGGGCCCCACTGAATTCCGCCTGCTGCATTTTTTCATGACCCATTCCGAGCGCGTTTATTCGCGCGCCCAGCTGCTCGACCAGGTATGGGGCGACGACGTGTTCGTGGAAGAGCGCACTGTGGATGTTCACATCCGCCGTCTGCGGCTCGCGCTGGAGCCGTCGGATCATGCCGGGCTGGTCCAGACGGTTCGGGGTTCGGGCTATCGTTTTTCGGTCGAAGTGGGATAATCCCCCAAGCTTGATTTCGTTGGGTGGCTGAACATGGGATTCTGGTGGCGACCGCTGGGTGTGTTGGCCGGTGTCATGTTTGTGGCACTGTTGTTGTGGGCGGATTCGGGCTGGGTGGCTGCGCTCACGTTTCTGGCGGGCATTCAGGCTTTTGTGATGTTGCGCCGCCTGTTGCAAGAATACCGCCTGTCGCGCTGGCTGGAAAACCCGGATGAAGTGGATCCGCCCGATGCCACCGGCACCTGGGGCGATATTTTTTACCGCCTCGACAAACTTCAACGTCGTCAGCGAGCCAGTCGAAGTGAACTGACCAACGCACTCGAACAGTTTGAACACGCCGCGCAGGCCGTGCCTGATGGCATGATTATTCTTAACCGCAGCGACCAGATCGAATGGTGCAACCCCGCCTCGCGGAAATATCTGGGGCTGGATTGTGAGCGTGACCGCGGTCAGTTCATCCGCTACCTGCTGCGGCAAGCGCATTTTCTTGAATTTCTCGATGCGGTGGATTATTCGAAACGACTGGTCTGCAAATCTCCGATTAACCGCGGAGTCACGCTTTCGCTGCAGTTGGTGCCGTTTGGTGCGTCGCAAAAACTGCTGGTCGCACGGGATATCACCGACCTCGAGCGCGTAGACGCGATGCGGCGCGATTTCATTGCCAATGTTTCTCACGAGTTGCGCACGCCACTGACGGTGGTGGGTGGTTTTGTCGAAACCCTGGCGGATGCGCCCGACTTGCCGGCTACAGAATCCAAGCGCTATTTCGACTTAATGCTCGACCACACTCGGCGCATGCAACATCTGCTGGATGACCTGCTGACGTTGTCGCAGCTGGAAAGTGACGACCACGCACTCAAGGATGACGTACCAATCAATGTGCATGATCTGGCAGAGGCATTGAAATCCGACGCCGAATCACTGAGCCGTGGCCGCCACACCATTCAATTGAAGCTGGACAGCCAGGCCGGGTTGAAAGGCAATTTGCAGGAAGTGCGCAGCGCCTTGGGTAATCTGGTGTCCAACGCCGTTCGCTACACTCCCGATGGCGGGAAAATCACACTGGCCTGGCGTGAGCGGGGCGATGAAGGCGTTTTTTCCGTCGCCGATACGGGCGAAGGCATTGCGCCCGAACATATTCCTCGTTTAACCGAGCGGTTTTACCGGGTTGACCGCAGTCGCTCTCGCGAAACCGGCGGCACTGGGCTTGGCCTTGCCATAGTCAAACACGTCCTTACCCGCCATGGCGCGCGCCTGGACATCCAGTCCATTCCGGGCAAAGGCAGTACTTTCTCGGTTGCCTTCCCGGCTCAGCGCATTCAACGGCAGATCGAGTCAGACAACGGCAAGGTCATTCCTTTTCCGGAACGCGGGCAAGCTGTTGGCTCAGCGTAGCAGCCAGTCGCTCCAGTAAATTCGCAGAGGTGCCATGGGGGGTATCGCGTAGCCGCGCGCCCCACACCGGATTCGGGAAATGCGGATCATCCTCGTAGCGTGGAATGACATGCCAATGTAAATGCGGCACCACGTTTCCAAGTGAAGCGAGGTTGATCTTGTCGGGCTTCATGACCTTGCGTAATGCCGCCTCGGCAGCGAACACTACGCGCATCAGCTTTTCCTGATCGCTGACTAGAAGGTCGGTCATTTCCTTGATGTGAGCATTCACGATGACGCGTAGAAAACCCGGGAAATCCGCCTCGCTAGCCAGAATGACGCGGCAGAATGTGTCCTGCCACAATACCGTCTCACCTTGCACATTACATAAAGCGCAATCACCCATGTTCCACTCCATAAAAGACAACGCCCCGCATCATGCGGGGCGTTGTGCCGGGTGGCAAGCTGCGGTTTAGCTGCGACGACGTGCGCGCCAGCCCACCAACCCAAGGCCAGCCAGCAGCATCAGCCACTCGGAAGGCTCGGGCACGGCGGTCACGTTGTAGAGTTCACCCGAAGCAAAGCTTGCCGTGGCATCTTGGGGCAACACGATGCTGACCAGATTGGCGCTGTTGGAGAAGTCGAGTGTGGTGGCACCGGTGCCGTCCTTGGGAATGGTGCATGTATCGGAACCAATGGTGCCGAATGCGCAAAACGATTCAAGCCCGTCACCGAGTACGGATGCGCTCAGCCCCCCGATCAGATAGAACGCCTCGCCATAAGTGAAGTTGAGGGTGCCCGTCAGGGTGATGTTGACGATCTGTCCCGCTCCAGGCGTCAGTACATGGTCATAGACAGGAAATCCCATACCCAAATCGCCAAGGGAAGTAGCGGGATCACTTAGCGTCGGGATTCCGAGGTCAGAGGGGGGCGATAGAACAGATGGGCCGAAAACGATGGAGGTGTCGTTATAGGGTGAAGCACCCAGCAAATAGCTGGTGATCGGGCTCACTGCATCCATTGGCCACGGCGAGGTGGTGACCGCATTGAAATAGATTAAGTCACTGGTGAGCTGGCTGGGGTGAATGCTACTTGTGCCCAGAGCGTAAGCAATTGAGCCGATCGTCGCACCAACATTGGCCACGCCGTTTAGCTGCACGGTAAACGAGGCCGTGCCGGAACCACTGCCGCCGGTAATCACGACCTGGTCGTACCAGCCCGAAAAACTGCTCGCGCTCAGTACATTAGTAGGAATGGTGTTTGCACTCACATAGGCATGGTTACTGCTCAATGTGGTGGAAGCTGAGGCGGTGTAATCCGAGCCTACTATTTGAGCTAGGCCGCCCGATACTGAGGTGGCGTTAAACAGAGGCGTGTATGACTCGCCGAGGAGAAATGAGTTGGTACCGAAGTCAGCCGCTGCAGAGTAGGTGCTGTATGTGGGAAGCAAATTGATGTTTCCATATACGTCCACGTTGGACGTGGCCGCCCAAACAGAAGGGGGGCAGCCAAGAAGGGATACAGCGAGCGCGATTGAACGGATAGGCATGGTTTTCATTTTTTCTCAATTCAGTTTATTTAGGTTCTTCTTTAGGTTCTTCGCTTGTAATTATTATGGGTCCCACGCGCTACGGGGATGATGTCTTTGGCTACGTGGCGCGGCCCATACTCAAAGCAATTGATATACCAGTTCTGTATGTCCTTGATTTGTTAAGATGGAGGACAAAGTCATTGTTTTTGTGTAAAAAAAGTCGACAACGTGGCGGTTGTCGACTTAGGATGTCAAATCAGGATTTTTACGCTTAAAAAAGTGTGAAAACGTATTTCCGGGCGGTTAGCTATATCCGGTCACTCGTCAAATTCATGGTCTGAGCCTATGCTCGTTGCCACCGAGGCTGCGTTTGTTACAGCAGCACCCGCTCCACGCCGCCATTGCTGACCTTATCGATGTAGCTTTCCATCCAGTCTTCACCCAGCAGTTTTTTTGCCAGTTCGATCACGATGTAATCCGGTGTGGTGCCGGCATCGTCGCTGAAGCGCGACAGCCCTTGCAGGCACGACGGGCAGCTGGTTAGCAGTTTGACGGGTTGATTCCCTGCATTCAGCGCTTTTACACCCGCGCGGATTTCCTCTTCCTTGCGGAAGCGAATTTGGGTGGAGATGTCCGGACGGGTGACGGCCAGCGTGCCGGACTCGCCGCAGCAGCGGTCGGACAGAACAACGCCATCGCCCAGCAGCGCCTTGGCGACTTTCATCGGCGCGTGGGTTTTCATCGGCGTGTGGCAGGGGTCGTGATAGAGATACTTCTCACCACTCACGCCATCCAATTTGATGCCTTTTTCCATCAGATACTCGTGGATATCGAGCAGGCGACAGCCGGGGAATATTTTCTCGAATTCGTATTTCAGCAGCTGGTCCATGCAGGTGCCGCACGACACGATCACGGTCTTGATGTCGAGATAGTTCAACGTGTTGGCGACGCGGTGGAACAGCACGCGGTTTTGCGCTGTGATCGCTTCGCCCTTGTCGGCCTGGCCGCCCGCCGTCTGCGGGTAGCCGCAGCACAGGTAGCCGGGTGGCAATACGGTCTGCGTGCCGAGCTCATACAACATGGCCTGGGTAGCAAGCCCCACTTGCGAGAACAAGCGTTCTGAGCCGCAGCCGGGGAAGTAGAACACGGCGTCGGAATCGTCGGTCAGCTTGGCTGGATTGCGCAGGATCGGCACGATGGACGAGTCTTCCAGACCCAGCAGCGCGCGCGAGGTTTTCTTCGGTAAGCCGCCGGGCATGGGTTTGTTGACCAGGTGAATGACCTGCGCCACCATTTTGGGTTTGCCCAGCGAGGCGGGTGGATTTTTGGTTTGCGCCTGAATCAACCCCAGGCGCTTGAACAGCGCATGCCCCAGCCGCTGGCTGGCGTAGCCCCATTCGATCAGCGGCTTGCGTAGCGCCTTGATGGTGGTTGGATCGGTCGCATTGAGAAAAGCCATCGAGGCCCAGGTGCCGGGGTTGAACTTCTTCTTGCCCTGCTTGCGCAGCATGTTGCGCATGGCGATCGACACATCGCCGAAATCGATATCGACCGGGCAGGGGTTCTTGCACTTGTGGCAGATTGTGCAGTGGTCGGCAACGTCGCTGAATTCGTCGAAGTGTTTCAGTGAAACACCGCGCCGGGTCTGCTCTTCGTACAGAAAAGCTTCAATCAACAGCGAAGTGGCGAGAATCTTGTTGCGTGGCGAGTACAGCAGGTTGGCGCGCGGAATATGTGTGTTGCACACCGGTTTGCACTTGCCGCAACGCATGCAGTCCTTGATCGAGTCGGCGATGGCACCTGTGTCGGAGGCTTCAAGAATGATCGACTCGGATTCCAGCAAGCTGAAGGAGGGCGTGTAGGCGTTGCGCAGATCGGCGCCGGGTAGCAGCTTGCCTTTGTTGAAATGGCTCGCGGGGTCGACTTTTTGCTTGTAGGCCGCAAAGGTGGCGATGGCGGCGGGGTCGAGAAATTCCAGCTTGGTCAAGCCGATGCCATGCTCGCCCGAAATGACCCCGCCCAGGTCCGTGGCGAGTTTCATGATGCGTGCCACCGCAGCATTGGCAGACTGCAACATGGCGTAGTTGTCGGAGTTGACCGGAATATTTGTGTGCACGTTGCCGTCGCCAGCATGCATGTGCAGGGCCACGAATACGCGGCTTCTTAACACGTCTTTATGGATGCGGTCGCAGGCGGCGAGCACCTTGGTGTATTCGCGACCGACGAACAATTGGTGCAGTTCACGCCGGATTTCACGCTTCCACGACACGCGTATGTGCTTGTCACGCAGCGCGGTAAAGATCGAGCCGCTGTCGTGTGGCGCGTCGAGGGTGTTGGCGTATCCAAGCCACAACGCCTTCGCCGTCCCGATTAGTGCCAGTGCACGCTGGCGCTTGCTTTCGACCTGTTCCGGATCGGCAACCGTGTCGTCGTCTTCCAGCAGCGGCAGGTGTGCTGCGCTGAAAAATTCGGTCAGTGCATCGAGCAGGGCCAGCTTGTTGGCAATCGACAGTTCGATGTTGATGCGTTCGATGCCGTCGGTGTAATCGCCGAGTCGCGGCAGGGGAATCACCACGTCTTCGTTTATTTTGAAGGCGTTAGTGTGAGCGGCAATCGCTGCAGTGCGGGCACGATCGAGCCAGAATTTCTTGCGCGCCTCGGGTGATACCGCAACAAAGCCCTCGCCACCGCGCCCGTTGGCGATGCGCACGATGTGTGAAGCCACTTCGCCTACTGCGACTTCATTATCTGACACTACATCGATCAATAACACCATGTTGGGACGTGTCGTACGCGGCGCTTTGGTGGCATAACCGACTGCTTTTACATAACGTGCGTCGAGGTGCTCCAGTCCGGCGAGCAGAATGTCGGGGTGGGCGTCGCAGTAATCCTTGATTTCGACAATCGCCGGCGTGGCCTCGGAGGCATGGCCAAAGAATTCCAGGCACACCGTGCGGGTGTGCGCCGGCAGCCGGTGCAGGATGAAACGCGCCGATGTGATTAATCCATCGCAGCCTTCTTTCTGGATGCCGGGCAGTCCAGCCAGGAATTTATCGGTGACGTCCTTGCCAAGCCCCGTCTTGCGAAAGCGGGTGCCGGGGATGGTGAGGATCTCCGGCGAGCCTTTGGGGGTTTTCCCGTCAGCGGCAAAACGCCGGATCTCGAAGGTGGCCGACGGCACATCGTGGATCTTGCCGAGGTTATGGTTGACCCGACTGACTTCGATCCAGTCAGCGTCAGGCGTCACCATGCGCCATGACACCAGATTGTCCAGTGCGGTGCCCCACAGCACGGCTTTCTTGCCGCCTGCGTTCATCGATACATTGCCGCCAATGGTCGAGGCGTCGGCCGAAGTCGGATCGACTGCGAACACCAGCCCGGCGGCGTCGGCTGCGTCCATCACCCGTTTGGTCACCACACCTGCGCCGCAATTAATGGTGGCGACTTCGAATTCGCAACCCGGTAAGCGGCGCATCTCCACCGCACTCAAGGCTTCGAGTTTTTCGGTATTGATGATCGCAGCCTGATCAGTAAGGGGTACTGCGCCGCCGGTATAGCCGGTGCCGCCGCCGCGCGGAATGATGGTCAGATCCAGTTCGATCAGCCCGGCCACCAGCCCGGCCATCTCGGCTTCGGTATCTGGGGTCAGCACGACAAACGGATATTCCACCCGCCAGTCGGTGGCGTCGGTGACATGCGAGACCCGTGCCAGACCATCGAAACTGATGTTGTCGCGTCGGGTGACGCCGCCCAGACGGCTCAGGATGCGTGCGCGCAGCTTGGCTGTGCCGGTAAACCAGGTCTCGAACTCGTGCACCGCGCGCGATGACGCGTCGAGAAGTTGGCCCACCAGTTCGTTACCCTGACGTCGCACCTCGATTTCGTGCAGGCGATGCCGTAGCGCTTCGACCAGCATTTTTCGCCGCTTGGGATTATCGAGCAGATCGTCTTCAAGGTAGGGATTGCGCCGTACGACCCAGATGTCTCCCAGCACTTCGAACAACATTCGCGCCGAACGTCCGGTTTTTCGTTCGTCACGCAGGGTGTTAAGTACACCCCATGAATCGGCACCGAGCAGACGGATGACGATTTCCCGGTCGGAAAACGAGGTGTAGTTGTAGGGGATTTCCCGGAGGCGGGCAGTCATGGCAGATGGCACAGCAAAAGATGTATTTTACGGGATGAAGCGTGGTTTCGGGCGCTCGGGCGAACCACCGTTGCCTTCAGCCCCGTGCTGCGGAGCAACTAAGCTGCAACTTCAGTTTATCCGGTCGGGGCCGATATCCCATTAGGGGGCAAAAATTTGCCACGTTTACAGTTTCCAGGAGATCGGCTTGCAATTCGGTTTGAGCGTCAAGCTCATGGGCTATGTCATGGCTGGCGTGCTGATCACTTCAGCGGGCATTGGGGTGGTGCGCGTCAAAAACGAGCGCGGCCCACTGAGCGAGCTGATCGGCAAGGCGGGCCAGAGCGTAGCCAACGCGACCGCGTCGGGCGCGGCATCTCTGATCGCCGGCTATGACTATGGCAATCTGGAAATACTGGCTAAAAACGTCTCACAGCAAGCCAACATCATCCACGTCATGATCCGCAATCAGGACGAGCGCGTGATGGCTCAGACCACCTCGGATCAAGCCGCCAGTTTTAAACGCTTTGAGTCACCGGTCATGTTCAATGGCGAGGCCATCGGCAGTGTCGCGATTGATGTCTCTACCGATGCGCTGGAAAACGCGCTGAACGCCTTGTATTGGCGTGTTTTCTTCGAACAACTGATTTTTGGCGCGATTCTGGGATTGATTGTCTACTTTTTTACTGCACGCGGGATTGTTTCGCCCATCCGCAATCTGACCATGGCAATGGAAGAAGCTGTGGAAAAAGGAGGGGCATTTGTTTCCCGTGATCTGGAAGTACGAAGTCGGGACGAAGTCGGGCGACTGGTGACGGTGTTCAATGCCCTCAATAAATCGCTCGCCAGTTATCACCATACGCTGAAGGGCAAGATCGATTTTGCCAACCAGGAACTTCGCGAGAAAAACAATCTGTTGGGCGGGCGTACCCAGGAGTTGGAGCGAGCGCTGGAGTTGGTGAACACCATGGCCACCACTGACTGGCTGACCGAACTGCCCAACCGCCGCAAGTTTGACGAAACCCTGTCGCGGATGTTTCACCAGTCCGAGCGGTTTTCGGAGGAAATCACGCTGGTGCTGTTTGATATCGATCGCTTCAAACTGATCAACGACACGTATGGACATGGCGCGGGTGACGAGGTCCTGCGTGACATTGGGACCTTGTTGCGCCTGCATGTCCGCAAATCCGACCTGCCGGCACGCTTGGGCGGTGATGAGTTTGGTGTGCTGCTTTATCACACCAGTCTCGATCAGGCCGAAATCTTCATCGAGAAATTGATGGAAAGCATACGGACGCAAGTGTTTGATTACGATGGATTCCAGCTCAAAGTCGGGATCAGTGCGGGGGTCGCGCAACATATCAAGCCGATGACAACGCCACAGGCGCTCTATCACGCAGCCGATATGGCGCTCTATCAGGCTAAAAAAGAAGGGCGCGGCCGTTACAAAGTGTATTCCGAATCAAACCTGCCTCAGGAGTTAGAAACATCATGAAACCGAAACCCTTAATTCAGACTATGTTGGCGGTGATTTGTGCGGGAGCCTTGCTTCTGCCTGCAGGGGCACGTGCAGCGCAAAAGACCCCTGGCATCGACGTCACCATGGGCTCGGTTGCCATGGATATACCGGTCGAAATGATCAAGCGCATGAGCGCACTGACCAACTATCTGGCGCTTAGCACGAACCTCAACATCCATTTTCGCCCTTCACCGAGTCTGGGGTCAGCCGTGGAAGACCTGGGAACGGGACAGACGCAGATTGCCTATTTGACGCCGGTGGCCTATATCGAAGCGCGCAAGAAATATGGCGTCATTCCTCTGGTCGCGCCTACCACGCAGGGCCGACCCTATTTTGCTCTGGTCATCGGCGTGAAAGCGGGCTCGGGCATCAATACGCCTGCCGAACTCAAGGGTAAGCGCTTCGCATTCGGTGATCAAAAAGCGTTGCTGCAACGGGCGGCGGTGGCCTCAATGGGACTGGGGCTTCATAACTTCTCGAATTTTGCCTATCTCAAGCATTATGACAATATTGCCAAGGCCGTCCTGGCGGGAGACTTTGACGGCGGCATTCTGAAGGATTCGGTCGCCGAAGGCTTCAAGAGCAAGGGCATTGTGGTCATTGGCAGTACGCCACCGCTGCCGTCATACCTCATCGCCGTGCATCCCGGCATGCCCATGAGCGTGCGTTATCAACTGCGAGACGCGCTGCTGGCGCTCAAGAAAACCACCCCGGATAACGCCGCCACGCTGGAAGCCTTCGATATTGCTTACGATGGTTTTACCCTGATCGAAGATGCAGCCTATGACCCGGTACGCACCCTGATCCAGCCGTTCCAGAAATAAAGATTACGGGCGCATGCGCCTGATTGCAGTCATGACGCCCAGGATCAGACCGCCTGCCGCAATTCCTGCCAGCGCGTCGATCATCAGTGGCGTGATCAGGGACAGCGCATTGCCCAGAAATGGCATTTTCTGTACAGCGTGTGTGAGAAATTCAACCAGGCCATGTGTGCCCGGTATGCCGTGGACGAGTATGCCGCCGCCAACCAGAAACATGGCCGCAGTTCCCACCACCGAAAGCGTTTTCATCAAATAGGGTGCCGCATACAGAATGCCGCGTCCCAAACTGCGCTGCGCACGGGCAATGCCATCGCCCGCCAGTTGGCTCAAATAGAGTCCGGCGTCGTCGAGTTTGACGATGCCGGCGACCAAGCCGTAAACCCCTACAGTCATCAGAATGGCAATACTGGCCAGCACCGCAACCTGGACCCCAAATGATGCGGCAGCAACGGTCCCCAGGGTAATGACGATGATTTCAGCCGAAAGAATGAAGTCTGTGCGGATCGCGCCTTTTATCTTGGCGCGTTCCAGTGTGACAAGATCTATCGCAGGATCAGCCAGTGCGCGGGTGCGTTCAGCATGACGGGCTTCGTCCTCGTGGGGCGGATGCAGATAGGGATGTGCCAGTTTTTCAAATCCTTCAAAACACAAAAATGCGCCGCCCAGCATTAATAGGGGCGTAATCGCCCAGGGCGCCAGCGCGCTGATGGCCAGTGCAGTGGGCACCAGAATCAGCTTGTTTTTGAATGAGCCCTTGGCGACCGCCCATACCACGGGCAACTCCCGCTCGGCTTTGACGCCACTCACCTGCTGGGCATTCAACGCCAGATCATCACCGAGGACGCCAGAGGTTTTCTTGGCGGCAATCTTGGTCATCACCGACACGTCATCAAGGATGGTGGCGATGTCGTCTAGTAACGCGAGCAGACTGGCTCCGGCCATGGTGGTTTGTGCCTCAGTCGCCGAGTTGAATCTGCCCGGCTTTATCGGCCGCAGCAAAATCGAGCATTTTCTGGATGGATAACTGGGCACGGAGGCGGATCGGTTCCTCGATGTGGATTTCGTTGCCACCGTTTTCCAGCACCGCCGCGAGCTTTCTCAGGCCGTTCATCGCCATCCACGGGCAGTGCGCACACGACGTGCAGGTGGCGCCTTCGCCTGCAGTCGGCGCTTCGAGCAGAATCTTGCCGGGTGCGGCAGCGCGCATCTTGTGGAAAATGCCGTTATCGGTGGCGACGATGAATTCCGGATTGGGCAGCGTGCGTACCGCATCGATCAGCTGTGTGGTCGAACCAACGACATCGGCCAGCGCAATCACCGCTTGTGGCGACTCAGGGTGAACCAGCACCGCGGCCTCGGGATGTTCGGCGTGCAGTTTTTTCAGTGCTTCGGCTTTGAAGGCCTCGTGCACCACACATGAGCCTTCCCACAACAGCATGTCGGCGCCGCTGATGCGCTGTACGTAATCCCCCAAATGGCGGTCGGGTGCCCACAGCAGCTTGTGCCCTTGCTGATGCAGGTGCTTGATGATCTTGACGGCGATGCCAGAAGTAACGACCCAGTCGGCGCGTGCTTTTACCGCCGCGCTGGTGTTGGCGTAGACAACAGAAAGGCGATCCGGATGGGCATCGCAGAAGGCGGCAAACGCATCGGCCGGACAGGCCAGATCGAGCGAGCAGTCGGCATTCAGGTCGGGCATGATGACGCGCTTTTCCGGGTTCAGGATTTTTGCAGTTTCACCCATGAACTTGACGCCGGCCACAATCAGCGTTTTGGCCGGGTGCGCATGGCCGAAGCGCGCCATCTCCAGCGAGTCTGAGACGCAACCACCGGTTTCTTCGGCGAGATCCTGCAAGTCAGCCGACGTGTAGTAATGCGCAACCAGCACTGCGTCCTGCTGTTTCATCAGCATTTTGATGTGTGTTTTCAGTGTCGCACGCTCGTCGTCAGAGAGCATTTCCTCCACCATGGGCGGCGGCTGGATCACGGATTTGACGGCAACGGGGAATACAAGACTCATTGGTGTAAGAAAGGGTTGAGTGCAGAAAACACGAGTATAGCCGGGTGCGGCAGACGTTATCCCTTGCGTGCAATTGGGTTTTCTGGCGTATGACATCGATTTTTGCCTTATCCTTCCGCCCCATGCAACAGTTGCTTCTCGATATTCGCCCGCCTGCCCAGCCCGAGCTGACCCGTTTTGTCGCGGGACACAATGTCGAACTGATCGCACAGCTCCATGCCATGCTCGATGGCACAGCGTCCGAGCGCATGGTCTATGTTTGGGGCGCGCCCGGAAGCGGTAAAAGCTATTTGCTGGCGGCTTGGGCGCACGCTTGTGAAGGTCGTGGATTCAGCGTTGACTTGACGGGACTGGATGCGGCACAAGCGGTGATAGCCGATCAGGTCGACACCTGGGATAGCGCGCAACAGCATGCCGGATTCGCGGCGTTCAACCGGGTACGTGAGGCAGGTGGGTTATGGTTGGCGGCGGGCAGCGTGGGCCCGGCCGACTTGCCCTTGATGCCGGAATTGCAGACGCGACTCGGATGGGGGCTGGTGTTCCAGCTTCAGGGTCTGGACGATGCTGAAAAACGTGCCGCGCTGGCGCAGCATGCCGAAACCCTGGGGTTCCGGCTGGAAACCCAGGTGGCCGATTATTTGTTGAATCACACCGCGCGCGACATGCAGAGTTTGCTGCGGGTGCTGGAGGCGCTCGACCGTTTCAGCCTGGAAACGCGCCGCCCCATTACGCTTCCGCTGTTGCGGCAGCTGCTCCTGAATCTACCTGCTAGCACCCCGAAGGTATAAAGCGCAGGCTGTGGATAAATGCCGCCCAAGCGGCAACCACCACGCTCAGGCTTGATCCGGTTCTGCAGCTTGCGTCTGTTTGTCGGCGATGTCTTTGTGGACTTGCACCATATCCAGCCCCATGACTTGCTCGATCAACGCATCGAGTGCGCTGGCGGGCAATGAGCCGGATTCCGAGTACAGAATGACCTGTTCGCGGAATACCATCAGCGTGGGAATTGAGCGGATCTGGAAAGAGCCTGCCAATTCCTGTTCGACTTCGGTGTTCACCTTGGTGAAGACGATGTTGGCGTGCTTTTCAGCTGCGGCTTCGTAAATGGGGGCAAATCCGCGACACGGTCCACACCATGGCGCCCAGAAATCGACGATGACGACATCGCTGTTCTGGATGGTGGATTCAAAGTTGTCCTTGGTGAGTTCGATGACGGCCATGCTGATTCCTGAAAAAGGGAAATAAAAAAGGCGCGGGGACGAATCCATCGCGCCTTAGCGCCACCCTATCATGGATGGCGGGCCGCCGACAATGCGGCGGCTCATTATCAGGCAGGTCAGCGAAGTTGCCGCCTGCCCAGGTCCAGTCGAAGCCGACTGGCCTTAAATAAATTTCGCAAAGCTCTGGTTGAACAGCTCCCGCTTTTGCGTGGCGGGCTGAGTGCTGCGTGCCAGGTTGTGGCTGTGTTTGAGATTGCTGCGCACTTCGGCGCGGTTGACCGCCATGATGAGTTCGGTCGCCAGCACGCGGGCTTGGTGCGGGGTCAGGTTGAGTTCACAGCTTGCGGACTGAAGCGCCACTATCACGCGATCGCGACCCTGACTGTCTTCCTTCAGGTTGATGTCCAGGCTCTTTCCGGGCTCGAGTTCGATCATGGGGTGCTCCTTCGTTGTTTGTGTAGAGATAAGAGCAGAGTTCATGCCAACCTGTTTTCACGCGGAATGGCGTGGAGAACCGCATTAAAACAGGGGTTTTTGACGGCTTGATGAATGACTGCCGCTGTCAGCCTGACGAAGCTTCGTCAAACTGGCGGCGGAGTTCATCACTTTCCGGGTGTGGGGGCGAGTGCCTGATGCGGGTGAGTAGAGGGTTTGCGGTCGCGTGTCAGCAGGGTGTAAGCAACCGGGATGACAAACAGCGTGAGCAGCGTGCCGAGCAGTAGACCACCCACGATGACCCAGCCGATGGGTGACCGGGATTCGGCACCGGCGCCGCTGGCGAACGCCAAGGGCACCGCGCCGAGCACCATCGCGGCGGTAGTCATCAAAATAGGCCGTAAACGCAGGCTGGCAGCTTCAATAACTGCTTCAACCTTGGATTTGCCGCGTGCGTGCAACTGGTTGGCGAATTCCACAATCAGAATGCCGTGCTTGGTGATCAGGCCGACCAGCATCACCAGCCCGATCTGGCTGTAGACGTTGAGCGTGGCACCGGTGAGTTTCAGTGCCAGCAGCGCGCCGGTGGCAGCCAGCGGCACGGTCAGCATGATGATGAAGGGCGAGATGAAGCTTTCGAACTGCGCCGCCAGCACCAGATAAATCACGATCAGCGCCAGCATGAAGGTGATCGCCAGCGTTTGCCCGGATTCGCCGAACTCGCGCGACAACCCCGCCAGGGTAGTGCGAGTGTTTTTCGGCAGGCTTTCCTTGGCGGCCTGATCCATGAAGGTGAGTGCATCACTCAAGGTATAACCGGGTGCGATGTTGGCCGAGATGATGGCCGCACGCTGGCGGTCGTAGTGGTTGAGTTCCTTCGGCGCAACGGTTTCGGTCACTGTCACCAGATTCGACAACGGTGTCAGACTGCCTTCCCGGCCGCGCACATAGAGGGCGCTTAAATCCTGCGGGGTTGCACGTGCTGCGGGGTCAAGCTGGAGAATGACGTCGTATTGCTCGCCCGCTTGTTTGAAACGCGTGACATCGCGGCCGCCCAGCAAGGTCTCCAGGGTGCGACCAATGGTGTCGATGCCCACGCCCATTTGCGCGGCCTTGTCGCGGTTGATATCAACCCTGAGTTGCGGCTTGTTGAGCTTGAGATCGCTGTCGGCGTTGGTCAGGCCCGGATAGGCCCGAACCTTTTCCATCAAGGCTTCGACCGCCTTGTCCAGTTCGGTGTAGCTGGGCGCCTGCACCACAAACTGCAGCGGCGGATTACGAAAGCTCTGGCCGAGCGAGGGTGGATTGATCGGGAACGCCAGCACGCCGGGCATGCCCATGAACATCTGTGGGCCGAGCGCTTCGGTAATCGCCATCTGGCTGCGGCTGCGTTCCTCCCATGGCTTCAGCATGACAAAAGACAGTGCACTGTTGACCGGGTTCGGCCGTTCCAGGCCCGGCGCAACTACCATGAAGGCGGTATTCACTTCGGGCACGCTTTGATACATGCCTTCGAGTTGGCGTGCGTATTGATCCGTGTATTGCAGCGTAGCGCCTTCGGGCGCGATCATGACGCCGATGAAGAAGCCGCGGTCTTCAGTCGGCGCCAGCTCTGATTTGAGTGATTTCAGCAAGCCGAATGCAGTGGCCGCGACCAGCACGAATACCAGCGTGACGATCCACGGATGCCTGAGCACCCGCGTCACGCCCCGGGTATAGGCCGTGTTCAGCCCCGTCAACACGCGCTCGCCAAAATTGAACAGCGCGTTGTGGCGCGGTTCGTGGCGCAGGATGCGGCTTGCCATCATCGGCGTCAGGGTGAGTGCAACAAAGCCGGATACCAGCACCGCACCTGCCACGGTCAGCGCAAATTCGGTGAACAATTTTCCGGTATTGCCTTCGGCAAAAGCCAGCGGCGCGAACACGGCAGCCAGCGTGAGCGTCATCGCCAGCACGGCGAATCCGATCTCCTGAGAGCCTTTCAGCGCAGCCTCGTAGGGCGGCATGCCTTCTTCGATGTGGCGGTAGATGTTCTCCAGCATGACGATCGCATCGTCCACCACCAGGCCGATCGCCAGCACCAGCCCGAGCAGGGTCAGCACGTTGATGGTAAAGCCCATGGCCGAGAGGAAAATGAACGCGCCGATCAGCGACACCGGGATGGTGACGAAGGGGATCAGCGTGGCGCGCCAGTTGCGCAGGAACAAAAAGATGACGCCGACCACCAGCACCATGGCTTCGAGCATGGTGGTGTAGACCGCATCGATGGATTTTTCGATGAAGATCGAGCTGTCGAACGCCACCTTGAGCTGCATGCCTTCCGGTAAGGCCGCTTGCAAGCGCGGCACTTCGGCCTTGATCGCGCGTGCGACTTCCAGCGTGTTGGCGGTTGACTGCTTGACGATGCCGAGGCCGACGGCGGCGCGACCGTTGACGCGCACAATGTTGCGTGCGTCCTCAGCACCGATTTCGGCGCGCCCGATATCACCCAGACGCACCAGCGTGCCACCGCTGTCGCGGATCACGACGCGCTCGAATTCGCCCGGGGTGCGCAGGTCGGTCCTGGCCAGCACCGAAAACTCGCGCATCCGGCTTTCGATCCGTCCCGAGGGCAGTTCGGTATTCTGGCTTCTGAGCGCGGCTTCCACGTCCTGCACCGTGACGCCCTGCGACGCCATGCGGCTGGGATCGAGCCACAGCCGCATGGCATAGCGGCGTTCGCCGCCGATGATGACCGAGGCCACCCCCGGCAGCGTTTTCAGTTGGTCGGCCACCACGCGGTCGGCGTAGTCGGTGATTTCCAGCGGCGACTGGCGGTCGCTGGAAAACGCCAGCCAGATGATGGCCTGGGCGTCGGCCTCGATCTTGGCCACCACCGGGTCTTGCGCTTCGCTGGGCAATGCGCCGCGCACTCGCGCTACCCGGTCGCGGGCATCGTTGGCGGCGGCTTCGGGGTCGCGCGATTGCGCGAACTCCACCGTGATCTGGCTGACTTCCTCGCGGCTCACCGACTTGATGGTGCGGATGCCTTCGATGCCAGACAGCGAATCTTCCAGCGGCTTGGTGATCTGGCTTTCCATCACCTCGGCTGAGGCCCCTGGGTAGACCGTTCGCACCGACACCACCGGTGCGTCGATGTTGGGGTATTCGCGTACCGGCAGCCGGTCGAAGGCAATCAGGCCGATCAGAATAATGAGCAGGCTCATCACGGTGGCGAGCACCGGGCGGCGGATGGAAATATCGGAAAGAATCATGACTCAGTCTTCGCGGAGGATTGGGTTCAACGCGGCTTGTCGGCCAGCTTTTTCTTCATCATCTGTGCCGCCTGCTCCAGCGTGACCACTGGCACACCTGGGCGCAGCTTGATCTGGCCATCGAGCACCACGGTGTCACCGGCTTTTACACCGGAGACGATTTCGACCCGGCCGGGTTCGCGTTTGCCCAGCGTAACCTTGCGCAGTTCGGCCTTGCCGTCGACCGCAAGAAAAACATAACTGCCATCAGACTTCGGCACGATGACCTGTTCGGGCAGCAAGATGGCGCTTGTCTTGCCACCGAGATCAGCCGTGGCGCGGGCGAACATGCCGGGCTTGAGTTGGCCTTTCGGGTTGGGGATGCGCGCACGCACCCGTACGTTGCGGCTCACTGGATCGACCACCGGATCGATGGCGTGGACGGTGCCGCTAAAGGTTTGTCCCGGCAGGGCATCAACGGTCAGTGTGATCGGCAGCCCGATGCGCACCAGCGACAGATAGGTTTCAGGGACCGGCACTTCCAGTTTCAGGTTGCCGAGCGCGTCCAGCCGCACCAGATCACTCCCCTTGCTGACATAGGCGCCGGGGCTGACTTGGCGTAATCCAATCACACCAGAAAACGGCGCACGCAGGATGGTTTTGTTGAGTGCCACCTGCTCCTGCTGGCGGCGCGCACGCAGGATATCGAGATTGGCGCGGGCTTCGTCGAGCGCCTGCCTGGAAATGAAATTTTTTGCGACCAGTTCCTCGCTGCGCTTGTAGCGGCTTTCTGCGAGCCCAAGATCAGCTTGCGCTGCAGCGAGACGGGCGCGCTGCTCGGCTGAATCAAGCACCACCAGCACCGCACCTTTTTTCACCGGCTGCCCTTCCTTGAACAGCAGCTTGTCGATGCGGCCGTCGATTTCCGGGCGCAGCACCACGCTGTCCTCGGCAATCAATGCACCTACAGCGTCGACCGTGTTGGTAACGGGCGACTCGCTCACCTTCATCAAGTTGACCGGAATAAAGGGCGGCCCGCCAGCCTGAGCAAAGGCGAGCAGCGGAACGAACAACAGGATGAATAGTGCGCGCATGGAAAATTCCGCAAAAATAACAAAGACGTACGACAGGTCCGCACATTAGCAGGTTCATGTCGAAACAAAAAACCCTATGCCAAGGTCGGCTTACACGTGACGTGTAAGGATCGAGCCTCTACTCCGACCGACTTGATATGCCTTTTATCTTGATTGATTGGACTCTGCCATGTTGATACGCCAACCCAACGACATTCTTTCGTCTGAAATCACGCCGCTTGAAGTTTATCGGGAGCGCCGACGCTTCATGCAGGGCATGGGTGTGCTGGCAGCAGGCGCCGCGTTGGGCATCGCCCCCGATGTCCGCGCCGGCATAAAACTGGCTGGGGTGCGCGCCAGCGCTTACAAACTGGACGAAGATCAAACTTCGTACAAGTCGGTGACTACCTACAATAACTTCTACGAATTCGGTACCGGCAAGAGCGACCCGGCCGACAATGCGGGCCGTTTTAAAACGCGTCCCTGGACCGTGGCGATTGAGGGTGAGGTGGGCAATCCTGGGGAATACGACATCGACTCGCTGTTGAAACTCGCGCCGCTGGAAGAACGTGTCTATCGGATGCGCTGCGTTGAAGGCTGGTCGATGGTGATTCCGTGGGTGGGCTTTCCCCTGCATGAAATCATCCGCCGCGCGGGCCCCACCGGCAATGCCAAGTACGTCGAGTTCGTGACCTTGCATGATTCCAGGCAGATGCCGGGGCAACGTTCGCGGGTGCTCGACTGGCCTTATATCGAAGGCTTGCGGATGGATGAGGCGATGAATCCACTGACGCTGATGGCCGTCGGCCTTTATGGCGAAGTGCTGCCCAATCAGAACGGCGCGCCGATTCGTCTGGTAGTACCGTGGAAGTACGGCTTCAAGAGCGCGAAATCCATCGTCAAGATCCGCTTTGTCGAGAAACAGCCGCTGACTGCCTGGATGAAAGCCACGCCCAACGAGTATGGCTTCTATTCAAATGTTAATCCGCAGGTCGATCATCCACGCTGGAGTCAGTCCAGGGAGCGCCGCATCGGCGAGTTTTTCAAGCGCGATACGTTGATGTTCAACGGCTATGGCGATCAGGTTGCGCAGCTGTATCGCGGAATGGACCTGAAAAAATTCTTCTGATGCCGACAATGCTGCGCAATCCAAAGTTCTGGATAGTCGTCGTCTGCCTGCTGCCGCTGGCTCGGTTGATTGCGTTGGGTTTCAGTGGGGGATTGGGGGCCAACCCGATCGAGTTCATCACCCGCTCCACCGGAACCTGGACGCTGGTTGGCCTGATGGTGACGCTGTCGGTCACGCCATTGCGGCGACTGAGCGGCCGTTCCGGGCTGATTCGTTACCGGCGCATGCTGGGACTGTTTACCTTCTTCTATGTCTGCCTGCATTTTGTGACGTATATCTGGCTAGACCAGTTTTTCGACCCGGCAGCCATCGTCAAGGACATCATCAAGCGTCCATTTATCACGGTCGGCTTTAGCGCTTTTGTGTTGTTGATTCCGCTCGCCGCCACCTCGACCCACGCCATGATCCGTCGCCTGGGACGCCGCTGGCAGCAGTTGCACCGCCTGGTTTACGTCATCGCCATTCTGGGCGTGATTCATTATCTGTGGCTGGTGAAGAAGGATCTGACTGAGCCGTTGGCTTACGGAGTCGTACTCACGCTGTTGCTGCTCATGCGCCTACCTTGGGGGGTGGTGTTGCTGCAAACCTTACGGAACCGACTGGTTTCGACCGGTGCTTGGCAGGGTCTGTTCCAGCAAAACAGGAAATCAGGCTAAAGCGATGGCAGCGTCAACAAACTGCAGGCAATAAAAAACGGGGGACAAGCCCCCGTTTCAGATTGGGCAGTGCCCGACCTGTTATAGCCCGAAAGGCTTGATGACCGGTACCGCCGGTGCGGGTGCGGGTGCTGAGGACTGCACGGGTTTGGCGGCAGGTGCCGCTTTCTTCGCAACAGGCTTCTTCGCTGCAGGCTTCTTAGCCGCGGGCTTTTTAGCTACAACCTTTTTGGCGGCTGCTTTTTTGGCCACGGGCTTCTTAGCTACGGCTTTTTTGGCGACCGGCTTTTTAGCGGCTGCTTTTTTAGCCACGGGCTTTTTAGCTACGGCTTTTTTGGCGACCGGCTTTTTAGCGGCTGCTTTTTTAGCCACGGGCTTCTTGGCGGGGGCCGCCTTTTTAGCTACGGGCTTCTTGGCTACGGCTTTTTTGGCCACGGGCTTCTTGGCGGGGGCCGCCTTTTTAGCTACGGGCTTCTTGGCTACGGCTTTTTTAGCCACGGGCTTCTTGGCGGGGGCCGCCTTTTTAGCTACGGGCTTCTTGGCTACGGCTTTTTTAGCCACGGGCTTCTTGGCGGGGGCCGCCTTTTTAGCTACGGGCTTCTTGGCGGGAGGCGCCTTTTTAGCCACGGGTTTCTTTGTTGTTGCCATTTAACACTCCTTAGAAGTTGAACACATTCACATAATCACTACAGCTTAAAGCCACGTGCATTCAGAATTTGCACTTCCAAAGCGTGGTATCAACAGGCTAACAACTTGCCCGAAACCCTCGAAATACGGGCGATACCGAGGCTCCGCTTGGTGAGCCTCATTCTAGTTACTTTTCTCGATGGTTCAATGAATAGTCAAGTCTCTGTGAAAAAACGCCATAAAAAATGTCGCAGCGAAACAAAATGTATCGGTGCGACACTATATTGGTGACGATTTACGAAAATCAACTATTCCATGCAGATCAATAAACAAGCCGCTCACCAGCCATCAGGCTGTCTTGCGTTTCCCGTTCACGTATGAGATGAATTTCGTTTTTGTCGATGAGTATTTCTGCCGCTCGTGGGCGAGAGTTGTAGTTCGAGGCCATGCTCATGCCGTATGCGCCAGTAGAAAGGATAGCTAAAAGGTCGCCCTCCTCAATGCACATGTCTCTCGCAAAGCCAATGAAATCACCGGTTTCGCAGATCGGGCCCACTATGTCATAGCGTGTAGGTGAGCCGTTTTTCTGTTTGACCGAAATGATTTCGTGATACGCCTCATAAAGCGCCGGCCGCATCAGATCGTTCATGGCAACGTCAACAATTGCAAAGTTTTTGCCCTCGCCAGGCTTCAGGTATTCGACGCGAGTGAGCAGTAATCCTGCGTTGCCGACCAGAGAACGGCCCGGTTCGAGAAGCAGTTTTTCGTGGCGCCCGGCAAAACGCTCCGCCAATGTTCGGCCATAGGCATCAAGGTCGGGCGGGGTTTCGTCGTTATAACGAATGCCGACTCCACCACCGAGGTCGATGTGATGCAACGTGATTCCTTCGGCAGACAGCGTATCAACCAACGCCAGCACCTTGTCGGCGGCGTCGGCCAGCGGGGATAGGTCGGTCAATTGCGAGCCAATGTGGCAGTCGATGCCGGTGACTTTCAGATGCGGCAGGCCGGCAGCTAGGCGATAAAGCGCAGGGGCGTCAGCAATGGGTATCCCGAATTTGTTCTCCTTGAGACCGGTGGAAATATACGGATGGGTCTTGGGATCGACATCGGGGTTGACGCGAAATGACACGGGTGCGACCTGGCCCATTTCACCCGCTACGCGATTCAGACGATTCAACTCGCTGAGCGATTCGACGTTGAAGCACAGAATGCCTGCATTGATTGCCGCGCGCATCTCGTCTGTCGTTTTACCCACACCGGAAAACACGACCTTGCCGGGGTCGCCGCCGGCGGCAAGTACGCGCGCGAGTTCACCGCCGGAAACAATATCGAAACCGGTGCCGAGCTTGGCGAACAGGTTGAGAATGGCCAGGCTGGAATTGGCTTTGACCGCATAGCAGATCAGGTGGGGCGTCGCGGAAAAAGCCCGGACGTAGGCCTGATAGGCCTCTTCGAGTGCTTGTCTGGAATAAACGTAGAGCGGGGTGCCAAAGCGTTCGGCAAGCGCGTCCAGTGACACGCCTTCCAGATCAAGGCTGCCTTCGAGTCGGTGCAAGGTGTTCACAGGATTGTCCGTTGCAGTGCGGCAGGTTTTTCGGGAAGATACAGGTCACCCTTGGAGCCGCAGGCCGACAGACCCAGTCCGCATAGCAACAGGGACACGATGTATAAGGTACGCATTTTCATGCGCGAAATGTTAGCACGGGACACCATGACAAGAATTGAATTAAACGAGGCCGAATTCAACCAGGCTGCCGTCGCTACGCTGGCCCATATCGAACAGGCGCTGGAGGCTGCTGATCTGGATTTCGAAACACCGGCAGATGGCATTCTCGAAATTGAGTTGGACGATGGCAGCAAGATCATCATCAATCGACACGGCGTGGCGCGTGAACTCTGGGTGGCAGCACGGTCGGGCGGGTTTCACTTCATGCCGGTGGCCGACGGCTGGGCCGACACCAAGAGTGGCGAGCCGCTTTACGCCAAACTGGCCGCGCTGGTTGCCCTGCAGGGCGGCGGGTCGATCCACTTCTGAGCACACTTGAAAAGCCAGGCGCTTACCCTTTTTGATCTGGTCGAGCGCTTGTCGCTGCTGACCCGGGCCGATTTACGGCAGGCGGGCTCGGCTCAGGGTTTGCAACCCGTGCATTTGCAGGTGCTGTTTTATCTGAATCAGGCCAATCGCTTCAGCAATACGCCTCAGGCGTTGACCGAATACCTGGGTCTGACCAAGGGCACGGTGTCGCAAACGGTGCTGGTATTGGCGCGCCGCAGGCTGGTGTCGCGTTATACCGATCCGCGTGATGGCAGGGTGGTGCGTTTGATTCTGACCGAGGCGGGCTCCAACCTGTTGAAGACGCTCAGTGCCGGGGGGGCGTGGCGCGATATCGTGCAAACCGCCAGCCCGGCGCGCGTCACGTCGGCGATGGTGGTGTTGCGGCAGGTGCTGGCGCAGGTGCAGGCGCAAAGCGGAAAACGCAGTTTTGGCGTCTGTTCGACCTGCCGCCACAATCAGCGGTTGGGGCCGCGCAGCTATTTTTGCGGATTGAAGCAGGAAAAGCTCAGCAGTCCGGAGGTGCGACGGATTTGCCGCGAGCATGCAGCCCCCACGCCGCATCCATCGTTGCCCGATGCGAACTGAATCAACCGGGTAAAAGCCGTTTTCTGGCCCGTGCGATGGCCGCGCGAACCTGCACTGGCGCGGTGCCACCCAGATGATCGCGGGCGGCCAGTGAGCCTTCCAGCGTCAGCACGTCATACACATCTTGGGTAATCATCGGGCTAAATGCCTGCAGCTCGTCTAACGCCAGATCGGCGAGGTCACGCCCGCTGGTGTCAGCCGCGCGCACGGCACGTGCCACCACTTCATGGGCATCGCGGAAGGGCATGCCCTTCTTCACCAGATAATCGGCCAGGTCGGTCGCTGTGGCGAATCCTTGCATTACTGCGGCGCGCATCGCTTCCGGTTTGACGGTGACGCCGCGCATCATGTCGGCGTAGATTGCCAGCGTGTCGGTCAAGGTGTCGACGGTGTCGAACAGCGGTTCCTTGTCTTCCTGGTTGTCCTTGTTGTAGGCCAGCGGCTGGCCTTTCATCAGGGTCAGCAACGCGACCAGGTGACCGTTTACGCGACCGGTTTTGCCGCGCACCAGTTCGGGCACGTCGGGATTCTTCTTCTGCGGCATGATGGACGAGCCGGTGCAAAAGCGGTCGGCCAGGTCGATGAAGCCCACGCGCGGACTCATCCACAGGATCAGTTCTTCTGACAGGCGCGACAGATGCATCATCAATATCGAGGCGGCAGCGGTAAATTCGATGGCGAAATCGCGGTCGGAAACGGCGTCGAGCGAGTTTTCGCAAATGCCATCAAAGCCCAGTTCACGCGCCACAAAGGCGCGGTCAATCGGAAAGCTGGTGCCAGCCAGCGCGGCGGCACCCAAAGGCAGCCGGTTGACGCGGCGGCGGCAGTCGGCCATGCGTTCGACATCGCGCACCAGCATTTCGACGTAAGCCATCAGATGGTGGCCAAACGTCACCGGCTGGGCCACTTGCAGGTGGGTAAAGCCGGGCATCACGGTATCGGTGTGCTGCTCGGCCAGATCGACAAGCGAGGTCTGGCAGGCCATAAGGCCCGCCAGAATGCGGTCGATCGCGTCGCGCAGATAAAGCCGGATATCGGTGGCCACCTGATCGTTGCGTGAGCGGCCAGTGTGCAAGCGCTTACCGGCATCGCCGATTTTTGCGGTCAGTGCGGCTTCGAGGTTGAGGTGTACGTCTTCCTTGTCGAGCGACCAGACGATCTGGCCAGCGCGGATTTCGGTCTGCAACTCGGCCATGCCGCCCTGGATCGCGGTGAGGTCGTCCTTGGAGAGGACGCCGACGTGGTGCAACATGGCGGCGTGTGCCAGTGAGCCCTGAATATCGAACTCGGCCAGCCGATAATCGAAAGGGATGGACGCGGTATAGCGTTTGACGATTTCTGATACGGGCTCGGAAAACCGGCCGGACCAAGCGGCAGGTGTGCCGTCCGAAGGTGTCGATGGCGTGCTCATGGGGCAAAGGGTGGGGATGAAAAGAAAGAATCATAACAACCGGCAGGTCGAATTACCGAACTTCTGTCACCTGGGGGTGAACCTTCGCATCGCATTGACGGTGGAAGCCGCGCTGGTTGCGGGGGTGGTGGCCCGGACTTCGGATGCGTTGTCATTCGGGGCAGCGTTTATTGAATTGTCTGCGCTGGCACAGCCCGCCTTGCTGCTCACCTTGCTGGCACTGTGTGCAACAGGGCATTGGTTACGCAACCAGCCTTATCAATTGGGCATCGGGTTCACTCTGGCGATCGGCGTGGGGGTGCCGGTGTTGGCGACGCTGTGGCTGCACCCGGTGCTGACCGGGTTAAGTGACTTTTCATTGACGGGGGTGGCCGTTTTTTCCTTGCTGCTGGGCGCAGGGGTGCTGGCTTACTTCAACCTGCGCGCACGCGCCTTGTCGCCTGCCATTACCGAAGCGCGCTTGCAAGCCTTGCAGGCGCGGATTCGGCCTCATTTTCTGTTTAACAGTCTTAATGCGGTGTTGTCCTTGGTGCGCAGCGACCCGCGTCGGGCCGAGCACGCCTTGGAAAACATGGCGGATCTGTTCCGCGCCTTGATGAATAACGCCAGCCAGTTGGCGCCCCTGGACGACGAAGTCGCGCTTACCCGCGCTTACCTGGAACTGGAACAACTGCGCCTGGGCGATCGACTTTTGGTGACCTGGCACATCAACAAGATGCCGGGTGACGCGCTGATTCCGCCGCTGGTTATCCAGCCGTTGGTGGAAAATGCGGTCTACCATGGCATCGAGCCGCAACCCGACGGCGGCGAGATTAGCCTGAACATTTATCTCAGCGCAGACAAGGTGCATATCCTCGTGCGCAACCCTATCGCGACGGAAGTCAGCCACCACAAAGGCAATCGCATCGCGCTCGCCAACATCCGCGAGCGCTTGATGCTGCATTTCGACCTCGACGCCCAGCTCAAGTTGGAACCCCTGGGCGCCGTTTATCAAGTGCATATCGTTATCCCCTATACCCGTGAACGCACCCAGCCCGCCCCTCCGCCTGCTCATCGTCGATGACGAGGCCCCCGCGCGTCGTCGTTTGCGCGACGTGCTGGCGGATTGCGCGGACCGCTTGCCCGTCGAAATTGTGGGTGAAGCGGGCAATGGGCTGGATGCACTGGCTCAAGTTCAGCAACAGCCAGTGGATGCGGTACTGCTGGATATTCGCATGCCGGGGATGGATGGACTGGAGTGTGCGGGCCACCTCAATCACCTGATTCCCCCGCCTGCCATTATTTTCTGCACGGCATATGATGCCTATGCCTGCCAGGCTTTTGACTTGAATGCGGTTGATTATTTGCTGAAGCCGGTGCGCGCCGACCGGTTAGTGCGTGCCTTATCGCGGGCACACAGTTTAAGTGCGGCCATGCTGGATCAGTTGCGCGAAGCGCTCCCGCAAGCCCGTACGCATTTATCGGTCAACGAAAAAGGTCGCATCGTGTTGATTCCGCTGGCAGATATCCTGTATCTCAAGGCTGAACTCAAATATGTGACGGTGTGTACCGCGGCACGTGAGTTCCTGATCGAGGAATCGCTTATCCGGCTGGAAACCGAGTTTGACCAGACCTTCATCCGCATTCATCGAAACTGCCTGGTTGCGCGTGCGCGAATCCGTGAAATAGGGATTCTGCCGGGTGATGAGGATGGCCATTTTTTGCGGCTGGACGGCCTGGATGAGCGATTATTGGTCAGCAGACGGCAATATTCAGCGCTCCGTGAAAAAATAAAGACAATGTAAACAGTGATTTAACATTCATCTACAACTAAAGTTGTATAGCCATTTTTTGCGTCCCTTCGTAGGATGGCCTTGCTTGCAGTTTCCGCCGCAAGCAAGGAAGTTCTCCGCAATGAGGGGCAAAACTCCTCTTTCCTGCCGGATTCGCAAGAATCCGGCATTTTTTTGCCTGCGATTCAGCGCGCCGTGGCTATTATATGTGCCATGAAAAACGAACCCCCAGACCTCCACCCGCAAGGAGTAGGCCGTGGTTGTAAAGACACTGAAGTGTCAACAACCACGCTCACCGAAACCGAGCTTTCCAGCGAAACCGTCTTCAAAGGCCGGCTCATGCACGTCAAGCTTGACCGGGTTCGCCTGCCTGATGGTGGCGAATCGACACGCGAATACATCGTCCATCCCGGCGCCGTTGTCGTTATTCCCGTGTTTGAGAATGGCGACCTGCTGCTGGAGCGCCAGCACCGCTATCCCCTGCATCGCGACTTTATCGAACTGCCCGCTGGCAAGATCGACGCCGGCGAAGCCGATTTGACCTGTGCCAAACGTGAACTCGAAGAAGAAACCGGCTACACCGCAAGCGAATGGCGCGAAGTCACTACCATTTACCCCTGTATCGGCTATTCGGACGAGCGGCTGGCCTTCTATCTGGCGCGGGGGCTCACAGAAGGCAACCACGGCCGCGACCCGGACGAGTTCCTGGAAATCTTGCGGGTGCCGTTTGGCGAGGCGATGGATTGGGTGCGCAGCGGCAAGATTTGCGAAACAAAAACCGTGATCGGCCTGTTCTGGCTGGAGAAGATACAGCAGCAGGGCTGGTAAGCACACATCAATAATTGAGGCGATAAGGACAGCGCGATGTACTGTGGAAACTGCGGAAAACTAACGAGTGACACGAATAGATATTGCGAGCACTGTCATTTCGACCTGATACATATTCAGAAGCTGCTTAACGAAGGCGATGAGGATGAATCAGAGGATGAGTTTCGAAGCGCCGCCGCTGTTGCCAGAAGATGTCTTGTAATGTGTGGGGTGGTAGCTGCCAGCCATAACGAGGACAGGCTAACAATAGTCTCGTGGCTTAAGAGCGAAGGATTGTGGAAAGATGTCTCCCCTCAAGAGAGGTCTTTTTTCCAGGCTAAGAAACCCACAAAAAGGCAATTAATTCATGCTTCATGGAGAGTTGAGGCTCTATATCTCTTTCTCTGGGCATTGCGCCACATTGCGGCTATAGAAGTCGGCAAGACTCCGGCTGATCCACCCCGACTGAAAAGCCTGCTGCCGTTCTTGGGTTCAACTTCAGACTTCATAGCCAATAGTGAACTTAGGTCTGAAGTCGAAATTTTCGACATGAATGAAAAGGTCTACCAGGCGCATTGGTCGGTCAGGAACGCGCGAATTAACAGCGCGCCCGCTCCCGTAAACATTGATCCCGGGGTCATCATGGAGCGCCATTACGGGATTAATTGGCTCATGGGCTACTGCGGCCAATCTTGGGATGACGTCTCGACAGATACATGAACGGGACGCCATTCGCCCTTAAATGCTTCGTGTGGGACGTTCTGCTAGCAAACTTCGCTCAGAGACTTTCCGCGCATCAAGGAACACGCTAAATAGGCTTGTCCTCTCTGCCCTAGCTGGGCTGATACGCCAGATTCGGCGCCAGCCAGCGTTCCGCCGTCGCCAGATCCCAGCCCTTGCGGCGGGCGTAGTCTTCAACTTGATCGCGTTCAATCTTGGCCACCGCAAAATACTGGCTGTCGGGGTGTGACAGGTAAAAGCCTGACACCGCCGCACCCGGCCACATGGCAAAGTTTTCGGTGAGTTCGACGCCGATGGCCGTTGTGGCATCGAGCACCTCGAACAGCGCAGCTTTTTCGCTGTGCTCGGGGCAGGCAGGGTAGCCAGGGGCGGGACGGATGCCCTGGTATTTTTCTCCGATCAGGTCATCGTTGGCGAGTGCTTCCTCGCTGGCATAGCCCCAGAATTCACGGCGTACGCGCAGGTGTAAATGTTCGGCGAAAGCCTCGGCCAAGCGGTCGCACAGCGATTTGAACAAGATCGCGGAGTAGTCATCGTGTGCGGCTTCAAAGGCCTTGGCGCGGTCGTCTTCACCGATGCCGGCAGTGACGACAAATGCGCCCAGATAGTCTTTCAATCCGCTGGCTTTGGGTGCGACGAAGTCGGCAATGCACAGGTTTGCACGGTCTTGCGGCTTTTTCATCTGTTGACGCAGGTTGTGCCAGGTCATCAGCGGCTGGCTGCGCGATTCGTCGGTATACACCTCGATATCGTCGTCGTTGACCGTGTTGGCGGGGAACAGGCCGAACACGGCACGCGCTTCAATCCAGTTTTCCGCAATCATCTGCTGCAGCATTGTCTGCGCATCGTTAAACAGCTTGGTCGCCTCGACCCCCACGACTTCATCCTTGAGGATCTTGGGATATTTGCCGTGCAGTTCCCACGAGGCAAAGAACGGAGTCCAGTCGATGATGTCGACCAGTTTGGCGAGGTCGTAGGCTTTCAGCACATGGACCCCGGGCTGCTTCGGCTCCGGCGGCGTGTAGCGTGACCAGTCGATGGCGAACTTGTGGGCACGTGCCTCGGCCAGCTTCAATCGCACCGTGTCGGACTTGTGCTTGAGATGGCGTTCGCGTGTGATCGCATAGTCGGCGCGTACTTCGGCGGCAAAGGCATCGCGCATGTCTTTCGACAGCAACTGGGTGCAGACGCCGACTGCGCGTGAGGCGTCCTTCACGTACACCACCGGGTGTTCGTAGTTCGGCTCGATTTTTACCGCGGTGTGCGCGAGCGACGTGGTGGCGCCGCCAATCAGCAGCGGCAGCGTAAAGCCCTGGCGCTGCATTTCCTTGGCGACGTAGGACATTTCCTCTAGCGACGGCGTGATCAGCCCCGACAGGCCGATGATGTCGGCTTTGTGTTCGCGCGCAGCATCGAGAATCTTCTGCGCCGGCACCATCACGCCGAGATCGATGATGTCGTAGCCGTTGCAGCCGAGCACGACGCCGACGATGTTCTTGCCGATGTCGTGGACGTCGCCTTTCACCGTGGCCATGATGATCTTGCCGGCGCTTTGTGCGTCGCCGGCCTGCTTGTCGGCTTCGATGAACGGCAGCAAATGCGCCACCGCCTGTTTCATCACGCGCGCCGATTTCACCACCTGCGGCAAAAACATCTTGCCGGCGCCGAACAGGTCGCCAACCACGTTCATGCCGGCCATCAGCGGGCCTTCGATCACGTGCAGCGGGCGTTCGGATTCCAGCCGCGCCGCTTCGGTGTCTTCGACGATGAACTCGGTAATGCCTTGCACCAATGCGTGCGAGAGGCGCTCGCCAACCGGCAGATTGCGCCAGGCCAGGTCGACGACCCGTTCTTTCGCTCCGCCTTTGACGTTTTCGGCAAAGTTCACCAGCCGTTCGGTCGAGTCCTCACGACGGTTGAGCAATACGTCTTCGACGCGTTCTTTCAGATCCGGGTCGAGATTGGCATAGACGCCGAGCTGGCCGGCGTTGACGATGCCCATGTCCATGCCGGCCTGAATCGCGTGATACAGAAAAGCAGTGTGGATGGCCTCGCGCACCGCGTCATTGCCGCGGAACGAGAAGCTGACGTTCGATACGCCACCGGAAATGTGCGCGTGCGGCAGGTTCTGGCGGATCCAGCGGGTGGCTTCAATGAAGTCGACCGCGTAGTTGGCGTGCTCTTCGATGCCGGTGGCCACCGCGAAAATATTCGGGTCGAAGATGATGTCTTCGGCCGGGAAACCGACCGTTTCGGTCAACAGCTTGTAGGCGCGGGCGCAGATTTCGGTTTTGCGGGCGTAGGTGTCGGCCTGACCGGTTTCGTCGAAGGCCATCACGATCACCGCCGCGCCGTAGCGCAGACACAGCTTGGCGCGTTCGATGAACTCGGCCTCGCCTTCCTTCATCGAGATCGAGTTGACGATGCCCTTGCCCTGGATGCACTTCAGGCCCGCTTCGATCACGCTCCATTTCGACGAGTCGAGCATGATCGGCACGCGCGATATATCGGGTTCCGACGCGATCAGCAACAGGAAACGCACCATCGCCGCCTCGGCGTCGAGCATGCCCTCATCCATGTTGATGTCGATGATCTGGGCGCCGTTTTCCACCTGCTGACGGGCAACATCGAGCGCCTTGTCGTATTCGCCGTTGAGAATCAGGCGGGCAAAGGCCTTGGAACCGGTGACGTTGGTCCGTTCGCCAACGTTGACGAATAGCGAGTTT
>JAUXRY010000020.1 GCA_030679915.1 Thiobacillus sp. | reverse complement strand
CGAAGTCGGCGCGGGATTTGTCCCCGACTTCACCGGCCGCGAGAACGTCTACCTCAACGCCGCAATCCTCGGAATGTCGCGCCAGGAAATCGACAAGAAGTTCGACGAGATCGTCGACTTCGCCGAAATGGCCGAATTCATTGACACCCCGGTCAAGCGCTACAGCTCAGGGATGCAGGTCAAGCTCGCGTTTGCCGTCGCGACCAGCATCGAGGCCGAAATCCTGATCGTCGACGAGGTACTGGCGGTCGGCGATCTCGCATTCCAGCGCAAGTGCTTCGACCGAATGGAAAAACTCATCAAGAATGACGGCCGCACCGTCCTGCTCGTCAGCCACAACATCCGACAAGTCGAGCGTTTGTGTACGCGCGTCCTGCTCATGGATCACGGCAAGCTGCGTATGGATGGCCCTGCAAGCCATGTCTGCAACGCATTTTATGAACAAAGCGATCGCATCATCGTTTCGCATCAAGGCAGCTCGGGAAAATACAACGTTGTCAGCACCGGAGAGGCCGAACTGCTTGACGTCCGCTGTACTGGCGATGCGGGAAATATCGAAAATGAAGTTGGCTATGATGAAGATGTCAATTTTAGCGTTCGCATCCGCGCGCATAAGCCCCTGGTTGCGCCGATATTCGTGATCGGTATTCACACCACCGATTTTGTCTATATCTCAACCGCGACCACCCCCCCCGAACTAAGAGAGATTACCTTGCCGCCAGGCATCCATGACCTGTCGCTGAAAGTCTCGGACTTTCCGTTGCTACCCGGAGTGTATTCGATCCGTTTCAGCCTGGATGTCGAAGACCCCATCAAGAATATTCTGTACGGTGAAAACCTCTATTCGTTCACCGTTGTGAGCAAGGACCTGCAACGCTCGGCGGCGTATTGCGAAGGATTTTTCCAACTCAGGAACAGCCGCTGGCAACTAAACGCTGCGTGATTTTCATTTCGTGTTCCAAGCCATGACACAGCGTAGTAATATCGGAGTCCATGGTCATCATAGAAGTCTCGCACCTGACCAAGGAATACCGTTTGGGCGCCATGCAAGGGCTCAAACAGACCTTGATTAATACCGCCGCACGGCTAACCGGCAAGGCGGTTGAACAGCGCCCGCTGTTCAAGGCGCTCGACGACGTCAACTTCTCAATCGAAGCCGGCGAGGTCGTCGGCATCATCGGCCATAACGGCGCCGGCAAAAGCACGCTGCTCAAGATGCTGGCGAAGATCAGCACCCCCACCCGCGGCTCGGTCAAGGTCGATGGCCGCATCGCCCCCTTGATCGAAGTCGGCGCCGGCTTCGTGCCCGATTTCACCGGACGCGAGAACGTCTATCTCAATGGCGCCATCCTCGGCATGTCGCGCCAGGAAATCGACAAAAAGTTTGATGGTATCGTCGACTTTGCCGAGATGGCGGAATTCATCGACACCCCGGTCAAACGCTACAGCTCGGGCATGCAGGTCAAGCTTGCGTTTGCGGTGGCGACCAGCATCGAGGCTGAAATACTGATCGTGGACGAGGTGCTGGCTGTGGGCGATCTGGCGTTTCAGAGAAAATGCTTCGATCGGATGGAGGACATGATCAAGCGGCAGGGGAAAACCGTCTTGTTAGTCAGTCACAATATCCGGCAAGTAGAACGCATATGCAGCCGAGTCATCCTTATGGATCACGGCAGAGCCGAAGCCGATGGGCCAGTGGCCGAAGTCTGTGAACTGTTTTATCAGCAAAGCAATTCCAAAATCCAGGCTCAGGCGCAGCATGCTGCCGTGGCCAGGATCTCCGGCTCCGGTGAGGTCGCGATAGATTCCATCGAAATCCTCGATGACCTGGGCAACACGGTGGACGAAATTGAATCCGGTGGAAAACTACGCATCAGGATCAGATTCACTTTGCAACACAAGCTTGAAGGAATCGAGATTGTTGCAGGTACCCACCGCACCGATTTCATTTACATCAGCTCCGCCAGCACACGCGAAGTATTGCCAAACGCGGAATTTAGCCAAGGCGCACATGAAATCGAATACATCGTGCCCAGCTTTCCCCTCGTTGCGGGCACCTACTCTGTACGACTGGCATTTTTGGACAAAAACTGGCGTTTCCTTTTTAACGGTGAGTCACTGAAAACGTTCACTGTGAGGGCCAAGCGAATGGAGAACCTGAACAATCAATGGAAAACAGTCAATCTGCCGACTGAGTTTTTCATAGATGGAAAAAGTTATGCCGTGCCCTGATAGCCAGCCAACGCCATCACGGATGTATAGAAGAGCGCGTAGCACCACAATTTACGTAGCAAGGATTCTCCAAGCGCGAATGAAGGGGCTACCAGACATCACTGCTACACATTTTTGGAGGGTGGCGGCAATGCATGACGACACACATCGCCCTAAAGCTCGCCCGGCAATGCCACAGAATACTGACTACCAGACCATCTTCAATCAGCGTGGCAATTCCTATCACCAGGCCATGGCCGAATACCCGGAAGCCCGTGACGAGGAGTTTTTCAATATCATCAGACTGGCCGACCTCCAGCAAGGGCAAACAGTTTGTGATGCACCGTCCGGCGGCGGTTATTTGCAGCGCTATCTGCCATACGAGAATTTAGAAGTCATTGCACTGGAAACATCAAAGGCTTTCCATCAACATTGCAAGGCAAACGGCAAGTGCCATGCCATTCTTACCGAACTCGACAATATCGATCTGCCGGACGCCTCGGCAGATTGCGTCATCAGCCTGGCCGGACTGCATCACCTGCCCGATCGCCCCGCCTTTTTCCGGGAAACCTATCGCATATTGAAATCCGGCGGATCCTGTTGCGTGGCGGATGTAACAACCAATACTCAAGTTGCAGAATTCCTGAATGGATTCGTCGACCAATTTAATTCGATGGGGCACCAAGGAAATTTCTTCGACTCGGATGCCCCGACAGAGCTCGAGTCAACCGGGTTTAGAGTAGTTGAACATTACCTGAAAAGTTATCACTGGAACTTCCAGAATGTTGAGGAAATGTGCCGTTACGTTACCCTCCTTTTCGGCCTGGATCTTGCGAAACCCGAAGATGTTCTGAAGGGAATTGAGCGGCACCTCGGCTTTCAAATTGTCGACGGCGTCTGCCAGATGAACTGGGCCCTGTTATTCATGAAGGGAATCAAGTGACGCTTCTCGCGGGTATAGTCGATCCCGATGCGGCGCATGCCCGCCAGTTCATGGCAGGCACCCACCGACTTGCGCCGACGCTGCCCTGGCTCACGCACACAGACACACGCCTTGGCCGGTTATCCCTTTCATTGGACAGCGCGCCCCAATCGCCTTATTCAACCTGTCAGAGCACAACCGGGCGTGCTGTATTCATTCTGGGCGACATCCTGGGCCAGCCCGGAACTGACAGCGCTACATGGCTGGAGGCTCAGAGCCTTGATCTAGGTCCTGAAGCGTTGGGGCGGCAGAATGGCTATTACGTCGCGGGCATGGTCGATGAACAGGGTGCGGTCTATCTTGCAGCCGACCAGCTCGGCCTGATGCCACTCTACTACTGGACGGAAAATGATCGTTTCTGTTTTTCCTCCAGCCCCAACGCCTTTCTATCTCACCCGAGATTTTCCCCCAAGCCTGACCTCATGGGAATTGCCGGAACGCTTTTGACCATGAGCGCCACCGGCAACCGCACTACATGGCAGGATGTCAGACGCCTCCCCCCTGGCCATCTATTACGCTGGAGGGCGCAAGAGGGTGTGCGCATTACAGACGTCAACTCGCTCAAAGTTCATGATCGCTATTTCGGCTGGCCACTGGATCGCTGCCAGAACCTGATACAGAACACTTTTAACGAATCCGTAAACAGACTTGCCAAGCTTGGCGATACCTCGTTGCTCCTCTCTGGCGGCCTGGATTCACGCCTCGTCGCCGGCTGCCTGCGCTGGCACCTGCATTACAAAGCGCCGATCGTCACATTAGGTGAAAGCGCCGACTACGAAATGCAATGCGCACGACGGGTTGCCAAAAGCCTGGGCTGGCCCCTGTATCCGGTTGCGGTCGATCAGGATGCCTACCGCGACTGGGCTCCGGTTCAAGCCAGGCTGGAAGGCATGCAAACCAGCTTCGTTGAATTCATGTGGTGGCAGGCACTCGAAAAGACACATGCACTCAAGCCGCGCATCATGACCGGTTTGCTGGGTGACGCCATCATGGGTGCCACCCAGATCACCTTCGGGCTGGACGAAAATACTCAGGAATATGCATTTGATTCGTACTTCGCCCGCGCGAATCGCTATGGCTTTACAGCGGCGGACACCTCCAGGCTGCTTAAAGCGCCGGGACTCGGCGAAGCTGTAGTGGAAGAACTGCGTGCAGACTGGAACGCGTACGAAGGATTGCCGTTCCAGAAATGCTGGCAGTTCGACCTCCAGCACCGCCAACGCCTTCATGTCGGGCCAGCAGCCTGGCGCCTGTCATTTGGCGCATGGCCTACCTTGCCTTTTACCGACTGCAAATTTGTGGAAGTCATGGCGGGCATGGCGGTACCCGTCATGGGGGGCCGGCGTGCACAGTACGGAATGCTAAAGCTTAAATTTCCCAAACTGGCTGTCCTCCCGCTTGACCGAAGTGGCTCAGACACCACCCCGGTCGTGCCCTCCTTGTCATGGGCTTTAAAACGGCAGTTATCGAGGCCATTCGAAGCCTTTTTGCAAAGCAAACATATCGAGCGTCGTCAGTATGTTCGGCATTTCAACGTCAATGGCACTGGCTGGCAGGCAGTGCGTAAACTTTCCGAAAACAGCCGGCCAGCCGTTCGTAATCTGTTCGACCACGCAATGCTGAAAGCCACTTTGCCGCCAGAGGGGCCCTTGGCCACCTCCGACCCGATCATCGATGGCGCACGCTACAAGACCCTGATGGGGCTCATGTTGCAGTTTGGCGCGACGATTGCCGGTGAAAATACATGAATCAATTCACGATCGGCCCCATCATCACGCAACAGGATGGCGATGGTATAAAAGTCAGTGCGCAGGTATCCAGTCCTGCCAGCATCACGAAACTGTGGTTCCGCACCACCGGGATCAGTCCGTGGGCTGGCGAGGACATACTCATCCCCGCCTGCCTATTCTGCGCCATGCAGACCGGCCTGCCGCTGCATGTACGCGGCACCATCTCTGCGCGCCAGGCCAGCAATCTGGATTTATTGCAAACCATCTTTAACAAGTGGTACCCGCAGTGCAAAAAAATTCCTGTCAGTTGGGATTCGCTGAGTGACGCCCCAGCAACAGACGCTACGGGCACGGGTTGCTTCTTCTCGGGCGGACTGGATTCGTTTTATACCTATCTCAAACACGAGGCTGAAATAGATACCCTGGTGCTGGTGCATGGCTTTGACTTCTGGCTCGATGATCATGTTCTGCGACAGCAGGTTTCAGATGAAATGCAGGCCATTGCGAACAAGCTTGGCAAACCGCTCATCGAAGTGGAAACCAACCTGCGTGAATTCACTGACCAGTTTATCGACTGGGGATTGCATAGCTTTGGTGGCGGCCTTGCCAGCATCGCTCTTCTTCTGTCCAATCATCTGGACAGAATTTACCTCCCGTCTTCCGAAAGCTACGCACATCTCGACGCCTGTGGCTCCCATCCCATGCTCGACCCATTGTGGGGCACCGAGAGGCTGGAAATTATCCATGACGGCTGCGAAGCCACTCGTGTCGAAAAAGCCCAGCTCATAGCTCAATCCGACATCGCGCTCACCCACCTCAGGGTGTGCTACCAAAACCTGTTGGAAAAAGGCCATTACGGCGAGCGTCCTAAAAAATGGAATTGCGGCCGTTGCGAAAAATGTGTGCGGACCATGCTTAACCTCCATATTGCGGGAGCACTTGATCGCTGCCCAACCTTTCGCACACCGCTGACAAGTGACCTGGTCCGACAAACCGACCCCAAATATGATCTGGCATTTTTCCACATGGAGGAAAATCTTCATCACTTGAGAGAAATGGAAGGCGATTCCGAATTGACCCACGCACTTTCGGAGTGCGTGGAAAATTACCGTCGCCAGCGCGTGATTCGCTTGATTAGCGAGCAAGGAGAAACCTTCTTCACCTCCGCCCCATGGCAAAAATTTGCCGATCAACGCCGCAACACCCTGTTCAAATCTTTGTGGCCGCTCTGGAGGTCTTGGCTCACACGCGAATCGCTCAAGGAAGAATTCAAGCGTCTCTTTGGAAAACAAATTCGAGGGCACAATGATAAGCAAGCTTGATAGTCACGCCCTGTTGTGTCGATTCCGCCGCGCCCTCCAGCACTCCGACCGCGCTGCCCTTATTTTGCCGCCCGCCCGACCGGGAAGCCTGGGTGACCAGGCCATGTTGAGCGCCACGTTAAGTTCTCTCCGACGTACGGGCTTCAACCGCATTGGCATACTAAATTACGATCTGGCAGACCTCTACACCAATGACCCAAGCATTCAGCACCATCAACTGAAAGATTACTTATGCTTTGAACTTGAAGAAGGTCTGATGCGCTTCATTTTTCACGCGCAGGCATACACACATTTCTTTTTAATCGGCGCGGATGTAATGGACGGTTATTACTCACCTTCAGAGACGTTGGCCAAAATCGAGCTGGCCAAGCTGGCCAAGCGTTGCGGCTTGAATACCAGCTTGCTCGGTTTCAGTTTCAACGCGAATGCGGACGCAGGGTGTGTGGACGCACTCCGAACCCTGCCTACGACAATCGCCATGTATGCACGAGACCCTGTCTCGCAGCATCGCCTCGTGAAGTTGCTAGGCCGCAACGTCGCACCCAGCGCCGATCTGGCGTTCTTGCTTGAGCCCAATACAGCACGTCTGGAGGTCCGGTCTTTCCTTGACAAGCTGCATGACCTTAAAGCCAGCGGCCGCATGCTTTTGGGTATCAATGTGGCTTACCTGGTTCTAGGGACAACCCCCACAGGGACCCAAGTGGACAAGCTGCTTGAGAAAATCAGGGAGGTGGCCCTTGCCCTTGCCACACAGTATCCGAATATCACATTCGTCTTTTACGCGCATGACAAGAGAGGACCAATCAACGATAGTATTCTAGCCAACCGGCTGGCTGACAGCCTGCGTGGTGAATTGGCGGAAAATCAGATTATGCTTCCCCCCGAGCCGCTTGAGAGCGACGAAATCAAGGCGCTTTGCGCGCCGCTGGATTGCGCTTTAACCAGCCGTATGCATTTCGGCATCGCGTGCCTCTCGCAAGGCGTTCCCATCGCAGCCATCGGTTACCAAGGCAAATTCGAAGGATTGATGGAACGCTTTGACCTGGCGAATATGCTTTTGCCTGATGCGAATGAATTGAAGATAGAGGCCCTGGCAGAACTTATGAAGCATCTCATCGCAACGAGGGCCCATTTAAGAGCAAGCGTGTTGGAGAAACTGCCTGGGATACTCCAGTTGGCAGCCAGTAATTTTTCCAATTGCCTGCCCCCTCAGACTATCGCTGAATTAGCACGGCAATATGAAGGCTCATCTTTTGCTCCAGAATGCTCAGCTAGTTGACCCTGTCGAATGTGACCTGAGCCTGTTTCTTCTGTATAAAAGCTGAAAACCCACCGTACCATTGCTTGGCGCTCAGCCTCGCAGGTGTTACATGAAAGAAATAAACGTAATCAACGATGTCCATAATTGAAGTCTCGCACCTGACCAAGGAATACCGTTTGGGCGCCATGCAGGGCCTCAAGCAGACCCTGCTCAACACCGCAGCCCGCCTGACAGGTAAGAAAGTTGAAGAACGCCCGCTGTTCAAGGCGCTCGACGACGTCAGCTTTTCCATCGAACCCGGCGAAGTGGTCGGCATCA
>JAUXRY010000018.1 GCA_030679915.1 Thiobacillus sp. | reverse complement strand
TTCTTCGCCGAACCACCAAATTGCTTCGCAAGAATGGTGGTGATCGCCGCGGTCAAGGTGGTCTTGCCGTGGTCAACGTGTCCAATCGTGCCTACGTTTACGTGCGGTTTGGTCCGCTCGAACTTTTCCTTAGCCATTTCAAGTACCCCTTATTTTTCCACACGAATGATGCGGCTCGCCACAATTGACACACCGACAACCGCTCTACATAACAAAAAACTGGCCAGCCGTTTATTTACCCAAACAACCAACATTAAATCTGGTGCCCGCGGACAGAATCGAACTGTCGACCTCTCCCTTACCAAGGGAGTGCTCTACCTCTGAGCTACGCGGGCGCAAGGTTTTGACAATTCACACATCAAAACAAAAAACAGTACAACTGGAGCGGGAGAAGGGAATCGAACCCTCGTCATAAGTTTGGAAAACTTCTGCTCTACCATTGAGCTACACCCGCTACGTCCTGCTCATACTAAATCTGGTGGTGGGGGAAGGATTCGAACCTTCGAAGGCAGAGCCGTCAGATTTACAGTCTGATCCCTTTGACCGCTCGGGAACCCCACCTAAACGAAGCGCGGAATTATAGGGGTTTACGGGACCCCCTGTCAAACCCCATTACAAGATATTTAGCCGACTCAGACGTTAAACAGGAAGTTCAGCACATCGCCATCCTTGACGATGTATTCCTTGCCTTCGGCGCGCATCTTGCCCGCCTCCTTGGCCCCCTGTTCGCCCTTGCAGGCAACAAAGTCCTCAAACGCAATGGTTTGCGCCCGAATAAAGCCCCGTTCGAAATCGGTATGAATCGCCCCGGCCGCCTGCGGGGCTGTATCACCCTTATGGATGGTCCAGGCGCGCACCTCCTTCACGCCCGCGGTGAAATAGGTTTGCAGGCCGAGCAAGTCGTAAGCAGCACGAATCAATCGGTTCAGTCCCGCCTCGTCCCATCCCAACTCTTTCAGATAGTCCAGGCGATCTTCCGGCGACAGCTCCTGCAACTCGGCCTCTAACGCCGCGCAGACCGGCACCACTGGCGCGCCCTCCTGCCCGGCAAAGGCGATCAAAGCGTCGAGCATGGGGTTGTCGTGAAAGCCATCTTCGCTGACGTTGGCGACATATAGCGTAGGTTTGACCGTCATTAGACACAAAGGCTTGATTGCCAGCAGGCCCTCAGCATCCAGTCCGGCGGCACGCGCGGGGCGACCTTCGTTGAGCGCGGCGAGGACCGTTTTCAACGCGGCGACCAGCTTTTGTGCCTCTTTGTCCCCTGCGCGCGCGGTCTTTTCTGCACGCAGCAAGGCTTTTTCGGCACTTGCCAGGTCAGCCAGCGCCAACTCTGTCGCAATGGTTTCCACATCCGACAGAGGATCAACCTTGCCCGCCACGTGAATCACATTCTCATCTTGAAAACAGCGCACCACGTGGCAAATCGCGTCGGTCTCGCGGATAGTGGCCAAGAACTGGTTGCCCAGGCCTTCGCCTTTGGATGCACCCGCTACCAGGCCGGCAATGTCAACAAACTCCACGATTGCCGGGACGACTTTCTGCGGCTTGACGATTTCGGTCAGTTGCACCAGACGGGCATCCGGCACCTCGACCACGCCGGTATTGGGCTCGATGGTACAAAAAGGATAATTTTCCGCCGCGATGCCCGCCTGGGTCAGTGCGTTGAAAAGGGTGGATTTGCCGACGTTAGGCAGGCCGACGATACCGCATTTGAGGCTCATGGATTTTCCTGGAATTAGGGATTGTCAGGTTTAGGTTTGGTGTTGGCACGCTGAATCGCGGCGTTCCACTCGCCCCGCTCGATCAAAGGCCACACATCAATCGCGCGTTCGATCGCGCTTTCGATATCGGCCTGCTCTTCACGGCCCGGAGGCTTCAGGACGTAGTCGACGACTTCGTTACGGTCGCCCGGATGGCCGATGCCGATGCGCAGCCGCCAGTAATCCTGCGTGCCCAGATGCGAAGTGATGTCTTTAAGGCCATTGTGTCCGCCCATGCCGCCGCCAAATTTGAGGCGTAACTGACCGGGAGGGACATCGAGTTCATCGTGCACCACCAGAATTTCGGCTGGCTCAATCCGATGAAACCGCGCGAGTGCACCGACTGCCTGGCCCGAGCGATTCATGAAGGTTTGCGGCAACAGCATCCAGATGCTTTTGGCGCTACGCCCGACAATGCCATGAAATCGGGACTCCATGGCAAGCGATGCACCCCATGTCTGCGCGAGACGCGCGCAAAACCAAAACCCGGCATTGTGCCGGGTTTCTTCGTAGTCGCGCCCCGGGTTACCGAGACCAACAATCAGGCGAGGGGTGACGAGGCTTGGTGCTGTCATGCCACACCAAATGTGCAACCCTGAACGGGTTGCACATTTGGATCACTCCTTGGGTTCAGCCGGTGCAGCCGGTGTTTCCGCAGGCTCTTCGACCACAGAAACCTTGGGCGCATTGACCGAGGCCACAGCAGGATTTTCTGCCTTAAGGTGAGCAACCAGCTCTACGCCCTTTGGCATGACCAATTCATTCGCATGGATGGCGCCACCGACTTCAAGCTTACCTATATCCACCTCAATGAACTCGGGCAGGTTGCCGGGCAGGCACTGCACATCAAGTTCGGTGAAGAGGTGGTGCGGCTTGCCGCCGCCGGTCTTCACACCCGGACAGGTTTCGGCATTCACGAAGTGCAACGGCACCTTGACGTGAATCATCTGGCCTTTGACGACACGCTGGAAGTCGATATGCAGCACTTGCTGCTTGTAGGGATGCCACTGCGAATCACGCAGCAGAACCGATTCCTTGGCGCCATCGACATTCAACGTCAGCACCGACGCGTGGAACGCTTCCTTGCGCAGCGCGTGATACAGCGCGTTGTGATCCAGTTCGATTTGAACCGGACCGGCTTCACCACCGTAGACGATACCCGGGACTTTACCGGCGTGACGCAGACGGCGGCTCGCACCCGTACCTTGCAAATCACGCTTGGCAGCAATAACTTCGATTTCCATGTTGCTTCTCCTAAAAAACCTGCTTGATAATGCATCGCCGAAAAAGGTCAATGCATGGTTAAAGCCCCCGCGACCAGGGGCACTCGGTCAGATCACTCCATGAAGAGCGAACTGACGGAATCTTCGTTGCTGATGCGCCGGATGGTTTCCGCCAGCAACTCAGCCACCGACAATTGCCGGATTTTTGCGCATGCACGCGCATCGTCGCGCATCGGAATGGTGTCGGTGATCACCAGTTCATCCAGCGCGGAATTCGTCACACGCTCGGCGGCACTGCCCGACAGCACCGCATGCGTGCAGTAGGCCATCACCTTTTTGGCGCCATGCTCCTTCAGCGCATTGGCCGCTTCGCACAGTGTATTGGCGGTATCGACCATGTCATCCATGATGATGCAGGTGCGATCTTTGACGTCACCAATGATGTGCATCACTTTGGCCACATTGGGTTTGGGGCGGCGTTTGTCGATGATGGCCAGATCGCATTCAAGCCGCTTGGCGATTGCCCGCGCCCGCACCACCCCGCCCACGTCAGGCGATACCACCACCAGATCGGGGTGATTGCGCTTCCAGATGTCGCCCAACAGAATCGGACTGGAGTAGATGTTGTCGACCGGGACATCGAAGAAGCCCTGAATCTGATCCGAGTGCAGATCCATCGTCAGCAGGCGGTCGATACCCGCAACCTGCAGCATGTTGGCCACCACCTTGGCGGTAATGGCCACCCGTGCAGACCGGGTCCGGCGATCCTGGCGCGCATAACCGTAATACGGGATTGCTGCGGTGATACGGCCTGCAGAAGCGCGCTTCAGCGCATCAACCATGACCATCACTTCCATCAGCGTGTCGTTGGTCGGCTGGCAGGTGGACTGCAACACGAAGACGTCCTTGCCGCGGACGTTTTCGAGGATCTCAACCATTACCTCGCCATCGGAAAAGCGCGACACCGTGGCGCGCCCGAGATGAATATTGAGGTGACGCGCCACATCGCCAGCAAGACGCGGGTTGGCATTGCCAGTGAACACCATCAAGTTGTCTATGGACACGCAAGTCTCCGACGGCGCGGATTTTAGGCCGCTACAACAACAAAAACAGCCGCCTCGGGCGGCTGTTTACTTAACTGGCTGGGGAGGTAGGGATCGAACCTACGAATGTCGGAATCAAAATCCGATGCCTTACCACTTGGCGACTCCCCAATATTGGGCACTACTCAAGCGCAATAATCGTAAAGCGGATGCTTGTCGAGACCTTGCGCCACAAAACCTTGCATCGTGCCGGGCAATTGGCGCAGCACATCACGCGCCGCGTCTTCCGCTCCAAACGATGCAAACACGCAGGCACCCGAGCCGGTCATCCGCGCTTCGCCAAACCGACCCAGCCATTCGAGATGGCGAGCGACTTCAGGATAGCGATTGACCACGACGGACTGTAGATCGTTACGACCCATGCCTGCGGAAAAGCGCGCTATTTTGAGGGCTGGCGTGTCGCGTGTCAATTCCGGCATAGCAAAAACCGCTGCGGTGGGCACCTGCACCGGTGGCGTCAACACCACATACCATGCCGGCGGCGCGCTGATCGGGTGCAGGATTTCGCCCACGCCTTCGGCAAATGCCGTCTGGCCAAAAACAAACACCGGTACGTCGGCACCCAACTGCAGCGCCAGTTTTTGCAGGTCGCCACGCGGCAGATTGACTTGCCACAATCGATTCAGCGCCAGCAATACGGTGGCTGCATCGGAACTGCCGCCGCCCAGGCCGCCACCCAGGGGCAAATTCTTCACGAGCCGGATGCTCACACCCGACCCTGTCGGGGCATGGGCTTGCAACAGGCGCGCCGCTCGGACCGTCAAATCATCGTCCTCGAGCACGCCGGGCAAATCGGTATCGCGCACCACGCGGCCGTCGGTACGCAACTGCAGGTGAACTTGATCAGAATGGTCGATCAACCGGAACACGCTTTGCAGCAGGTGGTAACCATCGGCGCGACGGCCGACGATATGCAAAAAAAGGTTCAGCTTGGCCGGCGCCGGAAAAACGTGGGTCATTCGACTTTCCAGGTGTCGGTCATCAGGCGTATCTCCAACCCCGAACGCACGACCAGCAGTTTGCGCGGACGCGCGGGCGCGTCATCGGCGTATTGCAGATAGTCAATGACCCAGCCATCCTGCTTGAGCTGTGCGATGCGTCCCATGGCATCCCGCGTGGCTTCGAACGTTCGCCCCGGGGCGGGCAGGGCCTGCACCCACCAAGCCAATCCTGAGAGTGGCAGGCCATAACCCAGCACAGCGCGCGTCAGCGATTCGGCATCGGCTGCATGGCGGGGTTTTTGGTTGGGGACTTCAAGGGTCACGCCCGTGGCGTCACGAACGATCCGAGCCACCCCCTGGCCCAGCGGAGAAATCATCAACAGCTCATCCGTTTCGGGGTGGTGCGTCCAGTGAATTTGCCCGGACAGGCTTTGCTCATCCGTCCGGATGCCTATTCGCCCTTGCAGGCTCCAGTCATCCGTCACCACGGCACGAACCTGTGAAGGCAGAACCTGGGGCGTTGACGCGCACCCACTCAACGCCAGCATGATCGCCAGCGCTGCGGTCAGCCGCATCATCAGGGTTTCAACCGACGCAAGGTTTCGAGTAGCACTTCGTTTTGAGGATGGCCTTGCAGGCTGGCTTGCCATAACTTGCCCGCCTCATCGCGCTGCCCCTTCGCCCACAACACTTCGCCAAGATGGGCGGCGATTTCGGGATCGGGGCGCAGCTTATACGCATGCTCCAGATACTCCTGTGCACGCGGCAGATTGCCCGCCCGGTACTGCGCCCAGCCGACACTGTCAAGAATATAAGGATCCTCCGGCGACAGGGTCAGCGCCTTGTCGAGCAGAACGAGCGCCTCGGGCAAACGGCTGGTGCGATCCGCCAGTGTGTACCCCAGCGCGTTGTAGGCCTGAGCGTCATCCGGACGCAACACGATCGCCAGGCGAAGGTCGGCTTCCAGTACATCCAACTTGTCCAGCTTTTCGGCAGCCATGGCGCGGTCATACAGCAGATTGGCCGAATCGGGATAGCGCTTGAGGCCTGCTGTCAGCACATCGAACGCGGCAGTTAGCACTTTGCTATCACGCAACAATTCGGCTTGCGCCTGAATCAGGCGCACGTTCTGTGCATCGTTTTCGCCCTGCGTGTTCGCCAGCAATTTGCTGGCTTCTTCAGGCTTGCCTGCAGCCATCAGCAAAGCTGCCTGACGTGCCCGCGCCGAAACCAGATAGTTACCGGTCTTGACATCAGCGTAGTGCGCCGCCGCGATTTCCGGAAGCTTCATCTGCTCGGCCACCTGGCCCAGGTAGTAATACACGGTGTCCGGATCGCGCGGGTTGTACTCCAGCGTCTGCGTCAGCAGGTCACGCGCCGCGTTGACATCACCCATTTGCAATGACAGCAGCCCGGCGGCCAGCCCGACTTCGGCGTTGCGCGGGAAATCCTGGGTCAGCCGCGTAAATTCACTGCGCGCTTCAGTGAACTGGTTGGCATTAACCAGCGTACGCGCATAGGCCAAGCGCATCTCACGTGCCTCCGGATGCGCTGCCAAAAACTCACGCATAAACGCCAGGGCATCGGACCGCGAGGTTTTTGCCAGTAGCTGCGCGCGCATCAGCCCTGCTGCTTCCCATCCAGGACGTTGAACCTCAGCCACTTTCAACGCAGCAATCGCTTCATCAAAGCGCCCCGCATTCGCTGCTGACTGCGCTTCGGCGTATCGCGCTTCCGGCAGGGTGGGATAGTCGGCGGCAAGCCGCATCACCAAGTCATATGCGGCACGGGTGTCCTGCATCTTGCCCATCAAGGCAGACAGGTGCAAAAACCCCTTGGCGGGGTCGTCCTTCAGCAAGGTCTGCAGAATGGGCTCAGCCTCAACCACCTTGCCCTCATTCAGCAGCAAGGCCGCCAGCGTCTGCTGCGCGCGCTCCGAATCGGCTTCAGATGCCGCCCACAAACGCGTGGCTTCCAGCGCTCCGGCCTGGTCACGCGCAAACAACGCTATTTCAGCGGCGCGACGCGCTATGCGTGGATCACGTGTCTGACGTGCCAGGTCAAGATAAGTTGATTGGGCAATCAGAATCGCACCCCGCTGGCCCGCCACTTCGGCAACCAGGAACTTGAAGAGGATGTCAGGCGTGAGGGACTGCTTGGGATAATCGGGTTCGGCCTTGACGACAGGCTCAGTTGCCGGCGGAGTCTCCGCCTCCACCGCGGGCTGGACCGCTTGTTGCGGCGACGACTCCGCCACAACCAACTGGGATGCCTTGACGCCAGGCTGGCTGCACGCGGATGCGAGCACCAGTGCCGCAAAAAGCGGAAGAGTCTTGAGATGTGCCATGTAATATTGCCTTGGTAATTAAGTGGGCCTGAGCTGATTCTAAGCTTTCGAGGGCTGCGGGCAAGCAAGGTTCATTTGTAACCGTTTCCGAGCAAGATGCCTCGTGGAAACGCTCAAGCACACGAGACACTGCAACCCACATTTCTTAAAATGATACGGCTAAATGATATTCATGCTTGAGTGAACGCTCCCTCCATACACCTGACCCCCTAATCCGACATGCCCGAATTACCCGAAGTCGAAACCACCCGCCTGGGCCTGCTGCCACGCCTGCAAGGCCGCTTCCTTACCAGCCTGGTGGTACGCAATCCTCGCCTGCGCTGGCCGGTGCCGGATGACCTGGAGGCACGCCTGCAAGGGCGGGTTCTGCAATCGCTGGATCGACGCGGTAAATATTTACTGTTTGATTTTGGGTCGGTCACGCAGCTGGTACACCTCGGCATGTCTGGCAGTCTGCGCTTTACCTTACCTGACGAACCTGCCGCCCTGCATGACCATATCGACTGGCTGTTCGACGACGGCACTATCTTACGGCTGCGCGATCCCCGCCGGTTTGGCGCAGTGTTATGGACCGAAGATGTCGCGCGGCATCCCCTGCTGGCCCACTTGGGGCCGGAGCCCCTCACAGCGGAATTCGACGCTGCATACTTGCACGCACAGTGCCAGCGTCGCCAGACCTCCATCAAACAGGTCATCATGGATGCCCAGGTGGTCGTCGGTGTCGGCAATATTTATGCATCAGAATCGCTGTTCCATGCCGGCATCCGTCCCACCGTGTCTGCACGTCGCCTCACCCGGCCGGCGAGTGCCCGCCTCACAACCGCGATCAAACAGGTGCTGACCGCTGCCATCGCGGCGGGCGGCAGCTCACTCCGGGATTACGTCCACAGCAGCGGCGAATTGGGCTATTTTCAGCTTCAAACCCGGGTATATGACCGCGAAGGCATGCCCTGCAAGGCATGTGCCACGCCAATACGCAGGATTGTACAGGGTCAGCGCGCCAGTTTTTACTGCCCCGGTTGCCAGCGTTAGCGTTATATCGCCCCCGGTATCAAGTTTCCCATTCTGGTGTCGTTATATGACCGTGCCTTATCCAGCGGATTGACCCCGATGAAACCCACCACTCTGGTAGACGAGTTCGAGCATTACAGTAGCTGGCGCGATGCCGTATTCGTACGCATCGAAGCCCTGCGTAATTGGCTCGCCGCCGAGGAGTTGATTGATCCCGACGCGGAACTGCGGCTGAATCAGCTGCTGGAACGCCTGCAGGAAGACACCCTGAATGTGGCCTTTGTGGCGGAGTTTTCGCGCGGAAAGTCGGAGTTAATCAATTCGATCTTCTTTTCGGATTACCGGCAGCGCGTACTGCCCTCGGCCGCCGGGCGCACCACCATGTGCCCCACTGAGCTCTATTACAACCCCATTCACCGACCCTCGTTGCGTCTGCTGCCAATCGACACCAGAACGCACGAAGGCAGCATTGCCGATTTCAAGAATAACGCTGACGCCTGGATCGAGTTTCCACTCAATCTCGATTCCGCTGATGAAATGAGTGCGGTATTGATCCATCTGGCCGACACCATGCATGTGGACGCAGCCACCGCAGAATCCTACGGACTGATCAACCCGAATGACGAAGAAACCGCCCGCACGCTGACCCGTGATGGCGGCATCGCGATTCCACGCTGGCGCCACGCACTGATCAATTTCCCGCATCCCTTGTTGAAGCAGGGCCTGGTGATTCTTGATACGCCGGGCCTGAATGCCATCGGCACCGAACCCGAGCTGACCCTGAACATGCTGCCCAGCGCGCACGCGGTGCTGTTCCTGCTGGCCGCGGATACCGGGGTCACCAAGTCAGACATTGAAATCTGGCGTCAATACATCGCCCCAATGCAAGGCGCCAGCCGGGCCCGTCTGGTGGTACTGAACAAAATCGACGGTCTATGGGATGAACTCAAAACCCCGGCCGAAATCGACGCCGAAATCGCCAAGCAGGTCGCCAGCAGTGCGGCCCAGCTTGAGTTACCAATGAGTCAGATCTTTCCCGTCTCGGCGCAAAAAGCACTGGTCGCCAAGGTACGCAACGATCCCGAGCTACTGGCAAGAAGCCGCCTGCCCGAACTGGAAGCCGCGCTGACGCAGGAACTGATTCCGTGCAAACAGGCGCTGGTCAGTGAATCCACCCAGGCCGCAGTGGAAGACGTGGTGATCAAAACCACCGAACTGCTGGAAACCCGGCTCGCCAATATTCAGGATCAGGTCGACGAGCTACAGGGGCTGCGGGGCAAGAATCGCGATGTCATCCAGGCGATGATGGTCAAGGCCAACGAGGACAAGCAGCATTTCGATCGTGGCCTGCAACAATTCAATGCGCTACGCAACGTATTTGCCTCGCAGGTTGAATCGATGCGCAAACGGCTGGGCATGCAAAACCTGCGGAGTGAAGTACGGCGTACACGGCAAGCCATGGAAAAAAGCCATTTCAGCTACGGATTGCGCGAAGCCATGGGGCACTTCTTCCGTCAAATTGATAGCGACCTGGTTGCATCTTCGTCGATCATCAGCGAAATGCGCTCCATGATGACGGCAATGTATCAAAAGTTCAGTGATGAGCACGGACTGGCCGCGGTCAACCCACCCGATCACAGTCTGCGTAAATACCGCAAGGAAATGGCACGACTTGAGCGTATTTTCGAAGAACGTTTCAATACCGTTTTCAGGATGCTGACCCTGGGTCAGCATCAGTTAACTGCCCGGTTTTTTGAAACCCTGGCGAGCAAGGTGGTTCAGGTATTCGAACTTGCAAACAGCGAGACCGAATCCTGGCTGAAGGCGCTAATCGCGCCGATGGAAACCCAGATACGCGAGCATAAAACCCAGCTCAAACGCAGACTGGATAGCGTTAGCCGCATTCATGCAGCGACCGAAACGCTGGATGCCCGTATCGCGGAACTCGAAGCCTCAATTGAGACCGTGGTGGATCAGCTCGATAACCTGGCCCGCATCAACGGGCACATTATCGATGCCATCACCACCACGCAGGGTAGAGAACGGTTGGCCAGAACGGCCTGACTAGCTGGCGGACAGTTTCAGGAACTTTTCCTGCAACTGTTCTTTGGTTTCGGGGTAGTCCGGGTTCAACGGGATGCAATCGACCGGACACACCTCCACACACTGCGGCGTATCAAAGTGACCGACACATTCGGTACACAAATTGGGGTCGATAATATAGATCTCGTCGCCCTGGGATATGGCGTCGTTGGGGCATTCGGGCAGGCAGACGTCGCAATTGATGCATTCGTCCGTGATCAGCATTGACATGCAATTCTCCGGGTTATATCAGTCTTTTCTTATTTTCTCACTTAATCGCTTCGCCACCAATGGGTGAACAAAGGGAGACACGTCTCCCCCCAACTGCGCAATCTCGCGAATCATGCTGGCTGAGATGAACATGTACTGATCCGACGGTGTCAGGAACAGTGTTTCAATGTCAGGCTTGAGGTTGCGGTTCATCCCTGCCAACTGGAATTCGTACTCAAAATCTGACGCTGCCCGCAAACCCCGTAAAACCGCAATGGCCCCCTGCTCGGCAACGAAATCTATCAACAGACTGGAGAAGCCTTCCACCCGAACCTTCGGTACATCAGCCAGCACCTCGCGCGTCATCTCCACGCGCTCCTCCATGCTGAAAAAGGCGCCTTTGTTGCGCGATTCGGCTACCGCAACAACAACATGGTCGAACAACCGCACTGCGCGCCGCACCAGATCTTCGTGGCCACGCGTAATGGGGTCAAATGTGCCTGGGTATACAGCGGTCAGCATTCTTACTCCTTGATGAGCAGCGCAAAATGCGAGCGCCCAGCGCGCCCGCTGCGGTGAATGATAAACCCCGGCGGCGCTGACGCTGTTGATCCTTGCTCCACGTAAACCTGACCTCCGGACTTGAGATGTGGCGCAAGGCTGGCTAAGACGGTCGCAGCCAGACCGCTGTCAAAAGGCGGGTCGAGAAAAACCAGATCGAATGTTTCGCGATTATTCGCCAACCAGGCCAGCGCATCAGCCCGCAAAATAGTAATCGCCGCGGCGCCCAGCAGGGTGCGGTTCTTTTCCAGCGCAACTATTGCCTTGGGGTCACGCTCAATCATGATGACCCGTTCTGCGCCCCGCGAGGCCGCTTCAAAACCCAATGCCCCACTGCCGGCAAACAGATCGAGGCAGGTCCAACCCGGCAGGTCCTGCCCCAGCCAGTTGAACACGGTTTCGCGCACACTGTCGGGGGTTGGGCGCAAGCCGGTGCCGCCGGGAAAATCCAGCAGCCGGCGACGGAACTGGCCCCCAATGATGCGGACGCGGTTGGCGACGCCGTGCGCGCGTTGCGGCGCGGCCTGCTTAGCGAGCACTTGCTGGCCCTCCTACGACCACGGTCACCAGCTTGTCAGGGTTAATCCGTCGGGCAAACGCCTGCTTCACCGCAGCTACATCCACCGCGTTAACCTGATCAACCCATGTGTCCAGATAATCCAGCGGCAAGCGATAAAAGCCGATCACCGACAGGTATTCGAGAATTTTCCTGTTGCTGTCGATTCGCAATGGAAATCCGCCGGTAAGGTTGGACTTGGCCTGCGTGAGCTCTACCTCGCTGGGCCCTTTGGCGATGAATTCCCGCAGCGTAAATTGCGCTACCTTCAAGGCATCGTCGGTCTGCGCGAGCTTGGTCTGCAAACCCAGCTGAAACGGCCCGGCTTCGCCTAGCGGCAAGAAATAGCTATAGGCACTGTAAGCATAGCCACGCTTGTCGCGCACCTCGCGCATCAACTGCGAGTCGAAGCCACCGCCCCCCAGCACATAGTTGCCGACATACAGCGAGAAGTAATCGGGATCATTGCGCGACACCCCCACTACACCCATCAACACATGGCTTTGGGTGGAAGGATACGCAATGCGCGTGTCCGAAGCCGCTGCCAGGTCAGGTTTCGGCAGTGCCGGCAGCGCCGGCACCTGGGACAACCCTGCTGCCAGGCGATTTGCAATGGCTTCGGCCTCAGCCCGCGTGATATCACCCATCAAGGCAATCACTGCATTGGGGGCACTGTAGTGGCTGCGGTAAAAGGCCTGCAAATCACCGCGTGTCAGCTTGTCAATCGAGTCGATCTCGCCTGCTTCATCGTGGGCATAAGGATGCGTGCCGTACATCGCACGATAAAACGCCTTGCTGGCAACGTTACCGGGATCGGCTTCGGCTTCACGAATGCCTGCCATCAAGCGCTTCTTTTCGCGCTTGACCACCTCACCCGGAAAATCGGGTTGTTGCAACACGCGCGCAAGCATTTCCAGCGCCTTGTCTTTTTCCGGGGACGAGGACAAGGTGCGAAGCGTAACGCCTCCGCGGTCACGATCCAGATGTCCCGACAGCACTGCGCCTACATCGGCGAGGCCAAAAGCAATCGCGGTGTCCGACAACCCGGCTGCACCTTGATCCAACAAGCTGTGCGTCAACTGGGCGAGTCCCGGCTTGTCCGCAGGATCGCGGGCGCTGCCAGCAGGAAATTCCACTGCCACATCCAGCATCGGCAATTCGTGGCTTTCGACGAATACCACGCGTGCACCCTGTGGCGTTGTCCAGTGCTGAATAGTCAGCGCGGCCTGCGCCACCTGTGGCAAGCAGAATAGCAATGCAACCAGGAAGACGCCGGGCGATGGCAGTTTGAAAAATAGCTGTTTAGTTTGCATGACGCACTCCTGACACGGCCGCGTTCTTAGCCTGAGGTTTCAGGACCTGTGGATCGAGTTCAGCCACGCTCAGTTGATCGTCCTTCAACCATTGCTGCGCGGCGGCCTGTACTTCCTTCGCAGTGACCGCACGCAATTTCCCGACACGTCCCGCCAAGGCTGCGGGCGGCAGGCCTGCGGTCACGTAATCCCCCAGTTGCATGGCCTGATAAAACAGCGAATCACGCTGGTAAACCTCCCCCGCGATGACCTGCGCCTTCACTCGCGCCAACTCCGAATCACTAATACCTTCACGTTTGACGCGATCCAGCTCCTTGCGTATGGCTTTCTCCAGGTCCGCAACCGATTTACCTGCCGCCGGCGTCGCATCCACCATGAACAGGGCGGGGCCACGCGAAACCGCGTCGTATCCTGCACTGGCGTTCACCGCAATCTGCTGCGTTTTAACCAGTGTTTTTTGCAAGCGCGCCGAATCATTGCCCGACAGAACGCCGGCCAAAATCTGCAACGCATAAGGCGACGTGTCCTTTTCCCAATCCTTGAGAGAAGGCGCATGCCAAGCCATCAGCAGATAAGGGACTTGTGCCGGCGCTTTCACCACAATGCGCTTGCTGCCAATCTGCGCCGGTTCAACTTGCGGCTTGCGGGTGGGCAGCGCGCGCGCGGGCAGCGGGCCAAAATATTGCTTGGCCAATGCAATGACTTCGTCGGCCTTGACGTCACCCGCCACCACCAGCGTGGCGTTGTTGGGGGAGTACCAGCGGTTATACCAATCACGCGCATCCTGCCCGGTCATGTTCTGCAAGTCGTCCATCCAGCCGATGATGGGGCGGCGGTACGGGTGCGCCTGATACGCCGTCGCCATCAAGCGCTCATACGCGATCGACTGCGCCTGATCGTCGGTGCGCAAGCGCCGCTCCTCCATCACCACCTGGATTTCCTTGGCGAACAGTTCGTCGCTGATAATGAGATTGGTCATGCGGTCGGCTTCCAACTGCAGGGCCAACTCGAGCCGGTCTTTCTGCATCTGCTGGAAATACGCCGTGTGGTCGCGACTGGTAAATGCGTTCTCGCGCCCACCGGCCGCGGCAATCCGCTTGGAGAACTCACCCGGCGGCACCGTCTTGGTTCCCTTGAACATCATGTGTTCAAGCACGTGGGCCACGCCGGTGGTGCCGTTGAATTCATCAACCGACCCCGCCCGATACCACACCTGCGACACCATCACCGGCGCGCGATGATCTTCCTGCACAATCACCCGCAAGCCGTTGTCCAGCATCACATCGGTCACCGCCGCCTGTGCGCCGGCTACCGCAAACGCCAACACCAATCCCCACATGCCCTGCATGTTGTCACTCCTCATTATGTGCGCTCTCACTGACTTCAACCCACGCCGTACTGAAACCGGTGTGGAGTCGACTGCCTGAATGATAAGATACAGCGTCCGTCAAACAGCAGTGCTGACCGCCTTTATCCGTGTTTAGTTTCTTCAAGTCCAAACCCGCACCCGAACCCGACCTGCCCGCACCCGAGCTGCCGGCGGTGAAACCGCATGCGCCGCCTCCGCCAGATGAGCCGATTAACGTCGACGCCACGGTGGCTCGACCGGGTTGGGCACAACGGCTGAAACAGGGGCTCGCTAAAACCCGCGGCCGTCTGGGCGGCCAGTTTTTCAGCCTGTTCGGCGTCGGCCGCAAGATCGATGCCGCGCTGTTCGATGAGCTCGAAACTATCCTCATCACTGCCGACATCGGCGTCGACGCCACCCAGTCACTGCTCGATACCCTGCAGAAAAAAGTCCGGCGCGAAGGCCTGACCGAAGCGGTCGACCTGCAAGTTGCCCTGAAGCAGGCACTGGTTGACATGCTTTCTCCTTTGCAGGCGCCGCTGGACGTCACCTCGCACAAACCTTTCATACTGATGCTGGCTGGCGTCAACGGCGCCGGCAAAACCACCACCATCGGCAAACTCGCCAAGCTGTACCAGGCGCAGGGTTTGTCGGTGCTACTGGCTGCGGGCGACACCTTTCGCGCTGCCGCCCGTGAGCAATTGCAAGTTTGGGGCGAACGCAACAATGTCACCGTAGTGAGTCAGGAAAAGGGCGACTCCGCCGCCGTGATTTTCGATGCCATCCAGGCTGCGCGCGCACGCGGCATCGACGTGGTACTGGCCGACACTGCGGGTCGCCTGCCGACTCAGCTCAACCTGATGGAAGAAATCAAAAAGGTGAAGCGTGTCATCGAAAAGGCCGTCCCCGGTGCACCGCACGAAGTACTTTTGGTGCTGGATACCAATACCGGCCAGAATGCCGTCGCGCAGGTCAAGTCCTTCGACGACGCACTGGGGGTGACCGGCCTGGTATTGACCAAGCTCGACGGCACCGCCAAAGGTGGGGCAATTGCTGCGATTGCCCAGGCTCGAGCAGCGCCATCCCGGCCCATCCCTGTTCGCTACATCGGAGTTGGGGAAGGCGTCGATGACCTGCGACCCTTTGATGCCAACGAATTCGTCGACGCCATTTTTTCAGTTTGAGGCTGCCCAGCGCATGATCCATTTCAGCCAAGTCACCAAACGCTACCCCGGCGGACACGAAGCGCTGTCGGGCGTCAACCTGACGATCGAGCAGGGCGAGCTGGTTTTCCTGACTGGGCATTCCGGCGCCGGCAAAAGCACGCTGTTAAAGCTGATCGCCGCAATCGAACGCCCCACCAGCGGTTCCCTGACCGTGAGCGGCCAGAACATCAGCCGCCTGTCTAGCCGGGCGGTGCCCTATCTGCGCCGCAACATCGGTCTGGTGTTCCAGGATCACAAACTGCTATTCGACCGTAGCGCGATTGAAAACGTCGTATTGCCGCTCGACATCGCCGGGCTGGACCGCCGCGAATCCCTGAAGCGCGCACGCGCTGTCATCGACAAAGTCGGCTTGCTTAGTCGTGAAAAAGCCAATCCGATCAGTCTTTCGGGCGGCGAGCAGCAACGCCTATGCATTGCCCGCGCACTGGTGGGTCGCCCTGCCCTGTTGCTGGCCGATGAGCCCACCGGCAATCTCGATGCCGGCTATGCCGCCGATATCATGTCCATGTTCCGCGACTTTCATCGGGTCGGTACGACGCTCCTTATCGCCACCCACGACGACCGCGCCATTTCGGCGCTGGGCGGCCGCATTTTGCAGCTGGATCACGGCAAGGTTGAGGAGTTATCCGCATGATCGCCTGGCTACGGCATCAAAAGCATGCATTCACTTCTTCGCTGCGGCGGCTGGCTGTGCACCCCGTTGCCACTCTGTTGACTGCACTGGCGATGGGGGTGGCCATCAGCCTGCCGAGCGGACTCTATCTGGTCCTCGGCAACCTCAATCAACTGGCGGGCAACCTGCCCGCGCACCCCGAAATCAGCGTCTTTCTGGATGCTGACATCTCAAATACGCACAAACAGGCCATCGCCGCACGACTGAAACAAACCGACATCGCCCACGCACGCCTTGTTCTCAAGGACGAGGCCCTGGCCGCACTGAGCGCCTCCCAGGATCTTTCCGATATCACGGCTGGTCTTACGCAGAATCCACTACCCGATGCCTGGGTGGTACAGCCTGAAGACACCTCGCGCGTCTCATTGGCACGCATCTCGGATGAGCTCAAAAAAATGCCCGGCGTGACGGAAACCCATCTCGACAGCCAATGGGCAGACCGCCTGCAAGCTGCGCTGGCGATTGGCCACACCGGGGTTTGGGTACTGGCCGGCCTGTTTGCCATAGCGCTGCTTGCTATTTCAGGCAATGCCATCCGCGCCCAGGTATTGAGCCGGCGCGATGAAATCCACGTCAGTCGCCTCATCGGTGCGACCAACCACTATATTCGTCGACCCTTTCTGTACCTGGGCGCCTTGCAAGGCCTACTGGGCGGCCTGGCCGCGGGTGGTGTGCTGGCAATCGCCGGCGGGATGTTGCACGCACCCGTTGAAAACCTGGCCGGCTTATATGGTTCGGCTTTCCAGTTACTGCCGCCGACGTTCACCGAAATCGCCCTGGTGTTAGGGCTCACTACCTTATCTGGCTGGCTTGGTGCCTGGATTTCAGTCACACGAACGCTCGGTCAAGTTGAAGCGACGCGTTAAATCCCCAGCTTACTGTGCGAGCCCATCAATATCGCAAGGGATGCGCCATAGTTAGCTCGTTATCTATGACAGGATGGAAGTGCTGTTGAAGCCGAAGAAGATGTAGCAATCAACCATAGCAAACGGCGATGCTTACGTGAATTCTGGTCGAGATCGCAGCCGAGCTGCGAATTAGCGTGCCACGATAACCAACAGACAAGGCCGAATAAACGCGTACCTGATCCCGAGCAGAATGATGAAGATGCTAACCACGCGTTTGCTAAGATTACGGCCCGTGCGTATCGACATGGCCGCGAGTTTGGAAAGAAGATGAAGCAGTTTGGCTATCAACAAGCGAGGGAAGCGACTGCCATGAGCAGCTCTCGGAATCACTTAATTGAAGATTCACCCCGCTAGCTAACACCCTACCCAATAGGCAAATCGACTCACCGGCAGTCAGGCCGTACGCATGGCCTTACATCAAACCAAGTGATATTTCCTTAGTCCCTGAATCCAACAATTGGACTACTTGCCACCTTTAGCGGGCCGTCCTGTCTTGATGAAGTCAAGACGACGAAGCGCAGCAAGAACCGATCGATCACTCAATCTCGCCAGATTTGCAACGGCTGCCCGCAGAATCTCGCTTTTCTTCGCCGACACGCCCGCATTCAAACAACGTTTTTTAAGGGCCGCAATTACGGCGTATTCAACATCGGGCATGGTAAAGCTGTCGCGAATCAGCTTGGGTTTTCTTACCTTGCCGGGCTTGGCTTTCTTGCTGTCCTTTTGGACAATAAGCGCTGGCTCGATTGGAGCCTTCTTCGCCGAGGCCGGTTTTCTGGGCACCCGGGTTGCAACGGTTTTCTTGGCTGTGACTGGTGCGGCCTGGGCAGGAGTTGCGGCCCTTCTTCTAGCAGGCTTAGTCATCACTGGGTCAGCTGCTTTGACTGCTTTTGTCCTGGGAGCGGGCTTGACGCTGACAGCACCTTTTGCATTTGCGGCTGATGTTGCGGGTTTGGGTTTAAGCGTTTTAATGGACATGGTGAGTTTTTGATTAAAAACAAACAGAATAAACAGAATATATTTTTGATTGTTATATTCAAGCGATCCATTCGTTTATTCAACCAAACATCACAAATATTAATATCTACAATCCAAAATGCTGTCACAAAACTTTAACTTTTCACATTTAATCATTTACATATAATGGCAAAATATTCGGGTGTCAAATACACCAGACGAGGAAGCAGTAACAGCCACTCCGCTTGATACTGCACCAGCTTCCGCCCTTCTAAATTCGGCGCCGCCTTACCTTTTCGCCCTTCCATTTGAAACAAGTGGACTCAAGCGATTCAGTTCATTTCTTCCGGGAAAGGACAAGTGATATATGGTGCGCGAACCCGTCGAATGGGCAGGTAGTTCAGACATCAAAAATCAGATGTCAAACGGCGCTCCACCTAAACCGCAATCCTATTCATCAATGGGTATAATTTCACAACTTAATTAAAAGTCTGAAAACAGTCTGTTTTGCTTGAATTTCTACCCGTTACCTGGTTTATTAGGATACCCAATGCATAATTTAGACCCCGTTAAGTTACGCTCCAAAAACCTCAATGCCATCAACACGCTGGCCGCCGAAATACATCGACCCGTAGAAGAGGTAGACAAAATCTACACTGATATTTTTGAAAGTTTGAACGCGAACTCTCGTGTCAAAGATTATCTGGTTGTACTGACCTGCAAAAAAGTGCGTGAGGAACTACGTTAGTATTTTCCCTGGCAACCAGACAGCGCATTGATTGTTCAGTCATCCCACCCGCTCCTGTACGACACCCATTCATCCCAAGCCCTCGATACGGAGAAACAAGTAAGCACGTGTAAGGCTACAACCTGCTCAGCGCCATCCTCTCAGGGGGTGGCACTGAGCGTTTCCCGATCCAGGCGGTCACGCCAGATTTCCAGCAGGTTTTCAATTTCGACCTTTTTCAGGCCGGTGAAAGGTTCGGCCTGCGCGAGTGCATCCTGGCAGGATTTGTCGCGATACTTCTGCATCATCTCGCGACCAATGCCATAAAGCCGTCCATTATGGCTCTGGCAGACGTTCAAATCCTGCTCTTTGCCAGCCAGCCGGGCCGCTGCCTGCTTTTTTTCGGATTCGGCCTGGGCGAGCGTTTGGGCGATGGAGCTTTGCAGGGCCGTGCTATCAGCCAACTGTTTCTCGGTATCGGCCAGACGCGCTTTCAGCATATCTCGTTCCGTCTGCAAGGCTTGAAGTTCACGCTCAATCCGGATGCGCGCCGAGCGTTCACCTGCCAACTGCCGCCTGGTCGCGGCCGTATCCGAACGCGTCTTCTCCAGGTCGCGTTCCGCTGTTTCCTTGTCCGCCAGCGCAGTGGCTTTTTCCTGCTCAGCCTGCGCACGCGCCAGATCGACCTGCTGCACCTGTTGCTGCACCCGGCGCAGCATCTGCCTTTCGCGGCTGTCATTGGCCGCCCATGCCGGAGTGGCTGCCATCGCTACGAGAAAAACGGATATAACAAATCGTTTCATTGCAAAGCCCCTACGGGCAACTGGCCCGGCGCCGCGCCAAGTTCAAGGAGTAGTCTGGCCATATCGTGATCGCCGACCGAAAATGCCCACCATAACGGCGGATGAAGTTTTTTGTCGCCCCAATCCGGGGATGCACCCGCACCAACGACCAGGGCACGTGCGGCATCGTACTGCCCATTGGCGGCAGCCACGGCAAGGGGCGACAAGCCGTCACGATTGAATTGCCTCAAATCTGGCCGGACGCGAGCCAATGCGTCAATCACCCGCGCATGCCCCATCAGTGCTCCACCATGCATGGGCGTGTCGCCATCGTCGCTTTTGCGATCCGGGTCGGCGCCGGCGCGCAACAGCATCTCGACCAGGCGCACGTTGCCATTTTTGGCAGCCAGGCCAAGCGGCGTGTAGCCGCGCCCCTTGATGTTGGGCACGGCGCCGGTGTCGAGCAGCACCTGCGCGAGTTCCAGATTGTCCTGGCGCACGGCTTCCATCAGCGGCACATCGCGCCAGTAATCGCCCACGTTTGGATTCGCGCCGGTCTTGAGCAGCGCGCGCACCGCTTCGATGTCGCTACGACGCGCGGCATCCATCAGTCTGGCCTCGTCGCCCACCTGTTGGCGTGGCATCACGAAATTACCGTCGGCCGCGATCGCGGCGAAACGCTCCGGCGGCAGATTCAGGCGCGCCTCGCGCGGCGGGTGGGCATCGGCTTCCTGCATCAGCCATTCCAGTTCGCTGTCATCCCAAGGCTGTCCGCCCCACGCCGTAGATGTGAGCAGCAGGGCAAAAAACGCCAGCCTAGAACTTGGCATTGAGGTCGAGCTGGAACACGTCGATGGACAACGGCAGCCCGCTGATTTCGTCCGACGACATCCAGCGCGCTGAAACTGAGGTGTTTTTGTAAATCCCGTACTCTCCACCGATCATAAAGCCCTTCGCGTTGGTACCGCCGAGGTGGAAGTCCGAATCGGTAAAGGCATCCAGAACTGCGTCACGCTCCAAATGGCGGTAGCCAACATAGGCCTGCCATTCATGACGTTCACTGACTTTGGGATAGCCAACGGTGAGTCTAGCCTGAAAACCGTCGGTCTCCGGCTGGATGTTCTGACCGGTACGCGTCAGAATCTCAGCCTGGTCAAAGCCGACGTTGCGCGCCCAGTCGAAGCTGCCGATGACGTGGACGGGGAAGAACTCGGCGAAATCGGCGACCAGCGTCAGGTTGGCAATGCGGTAATCGGCCGCTAACCCATAAACCGGATCAAACTCGCTATTTGGGTTTCCATTGTTGTTGGCGTCGCTATCAATCACGAAAAGCGAATTGCCTTTCTGGCGAAACTGCGGTGAGTTGAGGTCATACTGCCCTGTCGTGGTTGGGGTCAGGTTTCGCACGCCCGACACATTCTTGTACTGGTAATACGCTGCGCCCAACTTGAAGCGTGCGCGTGTCGACGGTACCCACTCCAGCCCTGCCTGCGCAGCGACCAGCCACTTGTCTTTGGACGCAACGCCGGTTTTCCCCTCGATTTCCTGCAGGGGAAACAGACCCGCCGTAACGAAGGGCTTGAACTCGCGTTGCAGCTCCTGCGAACCCGGCGCGTAGCTCACTGCAGCGCCCTCAAAATTGACGTCGCTATCCCAAACCAGGTCAGTGGAAAAGAAAGGATTGGGGATCCGGCCGCCCCACAGTGTCAAACCATCGGTCGGTCGCAACTTGAGGAAGGCACGGTCGAGTACCAGACTGTATTTATTGCCGGTGTTGCCGAGCGTCTGATTGGTAGAAACAGGATCTGAAGTATTGCCGGTCGTGATGCGGATACCGGCGTCCACGTTACTGGTGACGTTCGCATTCAATGCCAATCGCAGACGAATACGCTCACGTTGGCGATCTTCCAGCGTATTGCCAATGTTCTGACCAATTGCCTGGAAAACCGTTTCTGGCGCGTTGCCGTCTGCGAACAAATCGTCCTGGTAACGCAGGCGGATATCACCTTCCCATTTCAGCCGGTCGAGCCATTCTGGTACGGCATTGACGTCGCCCCAGCGTTCCAACTTGGCCTGCGCCACCACTTCCTGGCGCACCTGTTCGCGGATTTCGCGTTTGACGTGTTCGGGCACATACACCACGCGTACCACGTCCTTACCCGTTTCGGTCTTACCTGCTTCGGCCTCGGCCGCTTTGGCCTGCGCAGTTTTCTCGGCGGCGCGCTGCTCAGCCTTCTTCAGCAGCGCATCGGCGGCTTCCTGCTTCAACACGCCCTGCTCGACCAGTAACTGAATCAGACTCAAGGTGGTTTCGTGCAACATTTCCACATCCGCACGCTTGTCGTCAGGCGCAGCAACTGCGCTACCCGCGAAGAGTGCTGTGATGGCAACCGCCAGTAGTTTTTTCCGTATCGTCATACTATTTTTTCATCCTGAGTCAGGCGCGTGAAGTCACGCGTATTTTCATCGGTTGCGGCATATCTGCCGGCGGGCTATCGCGCAGGGCACGCATGTCCTTCAACGCCTCCTTCAATACCTCGTCCGCCCTGGCATCGCCCGTGCTGTCCATCAAAGCTGCTCGTGTAACCTGACCGTCGCTGCCAATCCATACCTTCACGATCACCTTGTAGTTCTTGTTCTTGAGTGCTTTCTCGCGCCCCAGCGCGGTCTGAACAGCCGAGTTCACGGCGTCGTTCACCAGGGCGTCGTACCACGCCCACGGATTACCTTTGGTACCGCCGCCGATCAGGTCGGCCGCGCCTTTTTTTCCAACCAGCCCGAAGCCGTCGCCACTGCCGCTGCCTTCAGCGTCTATGCCCAAGTCCGGCCCGGGCGGCGGGGCGTCGGCCTGCTGCGGCTCAGGTGTCGGCTGCGGCTCGTCGAGCTTCACTTCTTCCTTCACCTCGGGCTCGGGTGGCTTTTCTTCCGGTGGCGGAGGCGGCGGCGGCGGAGGCGGGCGCATCAGGGTGATCTGCTGCAACTTCATCGGTTTCGACGGCTTGGCCGATTGCAGCATATCCCGCAGCCACAGCACGAGCAGTACGGCGACAGCCAGTGCCAGCGCGGCACCGCCCCAGCGCACCCATGCCGGCTTGCTGTCGTCATCGATCACCTACTTCACCAGTTTTTGGGTGACGAGACCGAGCTGGGTGATGCCGAGCTGACCCAATAGCTCAAGCACTTCCATCACGCGACCATACTCGACCACGGTGTCGCCCTTCACCACCACGGGCAGCTCGGGATTGACGGCCTTCAGTGCGGCCAGTTGGGTACGCAATTCCTCCAGGCTCACTGGATAGGTATCGAGAAAAATCTGCCCGCCCTCGGTGATGGTGATGGCCTTTGTCTGCGGCTTGGCCAGACTGGGCGTATCGCTCGCCTTCGGCAGATTGACCTTGATGCCCTGAACCGAAGCGGTGGTCATGATGATGAAAATCACCAGCAGCACATAGGCCAGATCGAGCATTGGCACTACATTGATCTGGTCGTATGGCTCGTTGTCATCCTGAACCTGCATGGCGGTCTCCGGTTATGGACTGATTCCCTTGTCGATTCAGCGGCTGTAGTTTTCGGCCAGCTTGGTGATCAACTCATCGTTGAACACACGCATGTCGGAGGTAATGGCTTTGATGCGTGAATTCAGATAGTTGTAACCAAACAGGGCAGGAATCGCCACGGCCATCCCCGCTGCGGTCGCCATCAACGCTGCCGCGATACCGGGCGCAATCGCCGCCACGTTGACATCACCAGTGGCAGCAATCACGGCAAAGGTGATCATCACTCCCATCACCGTGCCCAGCAGCCCAATAAACGGCCCGCCGGAAATCGCAATGGTGAGCATCACCATGAGCTTGTTCATCAGAGTGGTTTCCTTGACCAGCCCGGTATCCAGACTGGCGCGAATCGCGTCGAGCGACTGCGGCGACAGATTTTTATCGGCCAGATGCGCGGCATCGGTGTCCTTGAAACGATGCGACAATTCGACCGAGGCAACGTGGTAGAGGCGGTACAGCGAGGAATGCCTGAACGCGTCCGCCATGCCCTGCGTCTTGTCGATCGCTCCGAGGTCAGTCGACAGCTCGCGGAACCTGTGCATGAACAGGCGGTTGGCGTGATCGACACGATTCACATAAATGGCCTTGACGACCATGATCCACAGCGCGATCACCAGCATGACCGCCAGGATGCCGATCGCGACCCAGCCATCCACGGTCAGCGCGCCAAACAAGGTGCCCCAAATGCCGCCTTCATCGCCACCTTCGCTGAATTCGTCTGCGCCCAGCGCCACCAGCGCGCCGGTGGGGCCTTGCGCGGCCTGCACCGCGATCCAGGCGGCATCTCGCACCTTGCCGCTCAATTGCACCTCATCCATCTCGCCGCTGTAACCCGCACCCACGGTCAGCGCCCCGGCAGGCAACGCCGCGCCGGGCGCTTCACCTGCCAGCTTGCCGTCGATATAGACCTTCAGCGTGCTGCCCACAGTGATCGCCACGTAGTGCCATTTTCCCGCCGTCAGCGGTGCCGACGCAGTGACATTGGCCGCGCCTGCCTGAACATTCAGCATCCCGCCCGTCAGCACGGCGTTCAACCCACCCGCCCGCATGAGCGCGCCATCAAGCGAAACAGGCTTGACCCACATCGCCACGCTCATCCCGCCCGCTGCATTGATCGCAGGCAGCGTCAGGCTTTGTGACCCATTGAATTTCGCACCGCCGTTGGCAAATGACGCCGCCACACGTTCGCCGCTGAATGCTGTTGCATTGAGCCCATTTGGCCCGCTGTCCACCGGATTGCCGCTCGCCTCGGCAAAGTGATACGCCGCGCTGGCGGCGTCATACGTGGCCTTGGCGTCGGACGCGGGCGTCGCCGCCTCGTTGCCGAAGTACAGCCAGGCATCGGTGCTGGCGGCAAGCTTGGGCAACTTCACCCACACCAGCGCCAATTGATTGATGCCATCCCATTTTTCGATATGAAATTTGAGTTCGGTCGCGTCGTCTCCCGCCAGCACGCGCAGGTCGTTGCCGTTTTCGTTGGCCGACAGGAAATCGAAATTGCCGGTATGCAGACGGATCAGCACCGGAGCGTCACTCACCTCGCCTGCCGAGTTCGTCAGCGTGATTTTCTTGCGCGCACTCCAGTCCTCGTTCCACCAGGCATGGCTGGTCGCGGAAAACAGGGAAAGCAACAGGGTAATCGTAAAAGCAAGCACACGCATGGGGGTTTCAACCGGGCTAAACCAAGCTGCGGATTATCCCGACAGGTGATGACAAGGCATGGAAGCGGGTATGGCCCGAACGGACCATACCCGCTTCCACATAGTGTCTCGTCAAGCAATTCTTCACTTGGGACAAACGTGCTGAGCGGCGACTCTTCCGTTTAGATTGACCACCAACACCAGGCATTTGCGCACAAATAAGTGAGGGGGAAACCACCTAAGCAAAACACCCCCTCTACTTAAGGCGTCGGACAGGTCGCCAGCCTGTTAATACGCGCCTGCGCCCCTGGAACGACCGGGTTATGCGCCGCGAAATACTGCTGCATCGCGTCGAGATCGAGCGCGCCGCCCAGCTGGTCGGTCCCCTGATTGAACACGGTGAAGTTGTCGCCGCCCGAGGCGAGGAAGGAGTTCATGGTCACGCGGTAGCTGGCGAGTTTGTCGATCGTCACGCCATTGAGCTTGACGCTGCCGTCACATACATACTGACCACCTCTCTGTGCGGCGAAGTTCGCGCTCGTGGTGTCAAAGGTGTGCTGGTAGCTGAGACCATTCGACACTTGCAGGATGCGGGCGAAAGGCTGCAGCGCGCCCCACTGTTGCTCCAGCAGGTCAACAATCTGTTGCCCGGTGAACGTCTTGGTCACCAGGGAATTGCCAAACGGTTGCACGTTGAACGCTTCGCCGTAGGTCACCACGCCATCACCTTCTCCTGCCGCGCTGCTCGGATAAATAAAATCGGCGCGAATACCGCCTGGGTTCATTACGGCGATCACTGCGCCACCCAGTTCGGGAGCGGCGGTGGCTTCCAGTTGCGCATCAGCTATCACATCGCCCAGTGCAGATTCGCCCGCGGCATTGTTGCTGCGGCTGATGTCAGCCGTGATGTTGCCCATAGCCTCGTTGGCCAGCGAGGCGGCCAGGGCATTGTAGTTATCCGCCAGCGCAGTTAGCGCGGCTACCGGGGTGACTGCAGTGTTGCTGCGATCCACCAGCACGTTGTCAACGGCGATACTCACCACGTCGCGCGTCCTGGTATTGATGACGAGATCGATCTCGGTGACGCTCCGCCCCTGTGCGTTGGTGCTGGTCACCGGGATGTTACGGCCCGCACTGTTAGGCAGGCTGCACAGATAGGCCTGATGCGTATGGCCGCTGACGACCAGGTCCACCGCGTCATCCAGACGCTGGACGATGTCGAGAATCTCGCCCGAGACGTTGCTGCAGTCGTTGATGACGGTGCCGGTGGTATCCCGGCCACCTTCGTGTATCAGCACCACGACGGTTTCCACACCCCGCGCTTTCAGTTCGGGAATCAGTGCATTGACCGTATCGGCCTCATCCTTGAAATCGAGCGTAGAAATCCCGCTGGGGGTGACAATACTGGGCGTGGCCGCCAGCGTCATGCCGACGAAGGCCACCTTGTTTCCTTTGAAATTCTTGATCTTATAGGCCGGGAACAGGGTCTTGCCGTCGGCCTTTTCGGTGACGTTGGCCGCCAGGAACTTGAACCGGGCGCCCTCGAACGGGAAAGGCGTGCCCACGGCATTGCCCTGACAGGAGTTGGGGTCGATGGGGTGGCAGCCACCATGCTGCATACGCAACAGTTCGTCGCGCCCTTCGTCGAATTCGTGGTTGCCTACGGCATTAAAGTCGAGGCCCAGGATATTCATGCCTTCGATCGTGGGTTCGTCGTGGAACAGGGCCGAAACCAGCGGCGTCGCACCGATCAGGTCGCCAGCCGACACCGCCACGCTATTGGGTGATTTGGCGCGGATGGCATGGACGTAAGCCGCCAGCGTATCGATACCCCCCACCGGCTTGCCGGCAAAACTTCCCGGGCTGAACAACTGGCCGTGGAAATCGTTGATAGCGGCAATCTTGACCAGCAAGGTGTCGCCCACATCCGAGCGCGCCGCAGCGTGGACGATCCGGCTGCGTTCCTTATGGTTGATGACTTTCGCTTTCCTCCAATCGCGCGTCAACCGGGACACCGTCCTCACAAACGCGCCATGGTTGCCCCAGTTGGCGCCCTCGGTAGCAGCGTCAATGATGAGATCGTTCATGCACACCGTGCCCACCTCTTTGTTGGGCACGGTGGAATCCACCGAGCCGGCAAAAACGCTGGTGCGGGTATCCAGACAGGCAGCCTGAACATGCACGGAAAGCGATAACAACACGCCAACAGCGAGGAGGTGGGCCAGATGCTTCATGTGTTTCTCCAATGGCAACAGAAAATGCGACTAATTCGCACAGTGCAATTGCGATTTTGGAGAAACAACGTTACAAAAATCCGCTCCGAAAAAATTCTGGAAATGAGCCGAACGTACCTGCCGACTCGGCCACGGGTTCTATTTCAAGCAAGTATTACGCTTATACCTATCCATGGCTGCTTATCCTTACCGGATTACCCTGATTCATTCTCCATGTCCAATCACCTCGGCTGTGATGAAGGTTGGCTTGAAGGCCTGCTTCAATTCTTCCGCAGCGCGTGCGGCATCGGCCAGATTCTGCGACAGCGCAGCAGTTGCACTGGACACCTCGCCGCCTGCGTTGCTGGCGCCGCTGGAGGCTGCCGACACCGCGCTGGTATCCGCCACCGGCGTACCGCTAGATCTGCCCGAAACGGATATGTTGTCCGCCCCCAGCACCACCTGCGCGGCAATGTTGAGGTTGCCAGCGCGAATTCCCGCATCGCCGGCGTTGACCGTGCCCTTAGGGGCAATCAGGTCGACGTCGCCAGCCGTTCCACCCGCCGGTTGCAATGCGCCGATGCCGCTACCCGAGGCCGCTCCTTGCAATACCTGGGTGACGTTGCCATTGCTGTCGACCAGGATCAATGGGGGCGGTACCGCTGTCGCGGTTTTCTTGCCCTTGCCTGCGTCAATATCGCCATCGCTCGACCACAGCAAGACGTCGCCGCCGCCCACCGTGAGAATACGCGACTGATTGACCAGCACGTCGCCACGCGAAAAGCCCCGGATATCCCCGGCTCCCGCAGTCACGATGCCCAGCACGTTGCTACCCGTATCGACCAATTCCTTCGGCGTGTTCGCGAGGCCCACGATCATGTCCCCGCCCGGTGCCAGCCACTCGATATTGCCGCCGCTCTCGGTTTTGACACGGCTGGCGAACAAATTGATATCACCCTGATAATGCTTAAATTTTCCATCCACGTTTTTCTCGCCAATGCCGGGGAACACCAGTTCGATCGCAGCATAGCCGCGCGCGTAATCGCCCGCGTAGCCGCTCTCTTCATGAGTGGAATCGCGCCCGGTTTCGCGCAGGGCATTGAATAGCATGGTGCGCACGCTTTCCTGCTTCGCTTTCGAAGCTTGCGCATTCACGGCCTGCGCCGCTGCCTGTGCGTTCTCCTTCGTCAACGTATTAACACCTGTCAGCCAGCGCGCCTGCCACAACGTGGCATCGTCGATTGCGCCTGCATCGAGCTTTGCCAGCAGTCGGTCAACCGCACCGCTGTAGTCCACCCCATGCTCATCCACCCCCGCCACCAATCGAATATCGGCGCCTGCGGCTGGAAGAGCGGGGTTGATGGTGTTGCCACGACTCAAGATGCCACCGGACGTGCCCAAATCGATATCGCGCCCAGCAACCACGTCCAGCGAACCAGGACCACTGAGATGAATGTGATCCGACTCGGTACGTTGCGCGCCCGTTGAAAACACGATGTCGCGCCCGGCCTGAACACGGCTTTCGGCGTTGTCTGTATTGCTGTGCTGCGCTTCAATGCTGACGTTCCTGACGTCGCGCCCGGCCTGGACAACAAAGGCCTTGGGCAGATCGAGTCGCTGTGGGCTGTTTTTCGCCGCAGATATCCCCACGATATCGCCTTGCACAGCATAGACACGCACTGGCTCCAAGTCAGTAGAATGCACAGGCTCCGGTGCAAAAAAGGCCGGGTTGTTTTCCTTGCTACCCCATTCTGCGACCGGATTGGGCGTTGCGGTGGGATCGCCTGGAAGCGCGGCATTTGGCGTATTCTTCGGTGCACGATCGCTCATCACCAGCGTCGTGTTCAGGTTAATCGAATGACGTGCCAACAATTCCAGCCTTGAATCCGGCGCAGACTGCATGACCAGTGCTATCGCGTCTCCAGGGTTCCCAAATACCGCGTCACCCTGGAAGGCGACCATGTTGAAGCTGGGCGGCAGAATATCCAGTCCATACAGTGTAGGCGACTGATTGTCGTTGAGTGGTTTCTGAAAGAGTTGCGAGTTCACGGCTGACGTGCCATGCAGTTGCGCGGTTCCGTTCAAGCTTTGCAGGCTGGCCGAGCTGGCATCAGAGTAGGTCGAAAACACACTTTCGCGACCGGAATTATTGGTCACGTTGAAAATCGACTTGGACGTCGAGCTGCCATTGCTTTTCGACTGATTGAACAACGTCGGGTTGAATACGGCGTTAATGTTGACATCGCCCCACGCGTTTACACGAGCAGCGCCGTCGCCCAACGCGACGATGGTGTAGACCGGAACGCCGCTTTCATTGAACTGGCCTCCATTGTCAACCTTGCCCCCAGCCTTCAGCACCACGTCGCCCCGGTCAGCGAAATACTGGCCGCCCAGCAGATCGCCGCCGGATTCCACCCGCACCATGCCGCCGCCGGTCTGAACCAGAGCGCTGGAATCTGGCGTGGTTGAGTCCATTCGCGCCTGCGTCGGAGCGTGTGCCGACAGATTCTCGATATTGCCGCCCGCCTTGATGCGCACATCGCCGCCGCCCAGCGCACCAATGCCCTGGCGGAACTGATCGAAGCGGACCCACCACGCCGGCTGTGCGATATAGCCGGTGCCAGCGGTATCGAGACGCCCCTGGCGGAACAACCAATTGTTGATCAACTGCGTGGAAGCGCTGCCGACGATACTGCCCATTGCCACGAGCGATACATCGCCGCCGCCCTGGCTGAACTGGGCAAAGTTCGGCACGACCGAGCTCGACCAGGAGGGGTTGGTGAAATTGTCACGCGCATCGGCAAGCCGCCCAGCCGTATAAATCACCGACTTGTCGTTGCCTAGCACGATATCGCCGCCGGATGCCACGCGAATATCGCCTGTGCCGGTGCGGATCAGCTTGTTCGCCGCCAGACTGAAGTTGCCTGCTTCCGACTTGACCGCTAGCGGATCGGCCGCGTTGGCGTCAGCGCCCGCGACCAGGCGGTAGCGCCACGAGTCGCCTGCAAGCAAATCGGTCGGATTGGAACCGCTCTTGATTGGCGTGGTCTGGCCAAAGCCGTCCGACAGACTGGCATCGATATTGAGATTACCCGCTGCGCGCAGCGTCAGCGCGCCCACCTCCCCGTTGTCGCGCATGTCCTTGAGATTCCAGTCCGCGCCCGTCAAGGTCAGATCCCCGTTTGAACGCACCTCAACACCGGACAAAACATGGATGTCCGGCTGCCCGAGACGCTCCCTGATTGCGGCGAAATGATCGACATAATTGCCGCCGACATCCATGTGGCCAGCGAATTTGGCATTGTCGTTCTTGATGACTTCAAGACCGAGCGTCTCGCCACTGTTCGTGTTGCTGGTATCGAGCGTGGTCTTGTTGTCGTACTCCTTGACCGCCTCTATCGACACAGAGCGTGCGCCAATAATCGTGCTATCCAGCGCCGTGACCGCCACGTCGGTATCGCCGCTGATACGCGGTGCGCGCAGCAACACGGTGCCTCCCTGTCCACTGACCCCGGCAACATTGAAGGTACTGCCTGCGGCCAGGTTGATACTGCCATCGCGCGTCCCGATCTCGATGTCGCCGCCATCCTTGTGCACACCGCTGGACTTGGCCGTCAAGCTTGCACTGCCCAGCACATTCACATCACCTTTTGCATACAGACCAATACGTCCAGCGGCAACACCCGACGCATCAAGCTCGCCAGCCACATCGAGCTTGCCACCATCGGCAGCGATCTGGATGTCGACGGCTTTGACCACATCGGTCGCAGCGATGCTCACATCGCCATTGCGCACACGTATTGATCGCTCTCCGTCGAAACCACCGCTGTTGAGCGCGGAATTGAGCGACGAGAAGCTGGCGAGCGTGCCGGCGTCAACCGCCACGTGCGCGCCTTCGCCACGTTGTCCGCTGGCGTCGGCCGGCGTCTGGCCTAGCATCGTGCCGTCGACGAACGTGAATGAGCCATTGGCTGCGCGCACTTTTAACGATCCGGCATCACCGCCTGCAGCGGCAGACACATCCACCTCCGAGCCCTCGACAAAATCCACATTACCGGCGTCACTGACAAATTCCGCCGTTCCGCCCCAACTGGGTTTCGTCACGTCGAAGAACTGCACCACACGCCCGGCCACATCGACCTTGGCGTTTTCACCCAACTTCACATCACCTGAGCGGGCCGTGAGCTTGATACTCCCCGACGGCAATTCAACACGGGAATCGAAATCGACCGAGCTGCCTTGTAGTGCCCACTTCGCGCCGAGCGCGGTGACGGGCGCCAGGGTGCGATCGGCGATATGCTGCGTCACCTTCAGTGCACCTGTGGAATTCAGACTCTGATTCGCGCCCCGCTCGCCGCTGATGCGTGCGACATTCAGCGTCACAGGTGCGGCGACATCGAGCGTGCCTGTTCCCGCAGCGGCGACCAGTTCGTTCGCTGTCATCGTGACCGCGCCAAATCCCTGGATGGATTTATCGCCCGCACCCAGCGTCAGGGTGTTGGCAGTCATCTTGAGGTTGCCACTACCCAGCGTGCCGCCCGGCGTAAAGGCTGATGAGTTGCCGGGGTTGGTCAAGATCAGGTGTTGCGCATTGAGCTGTGCAGTTTGACCAGCGTTATCGACACCTGCCAGCCCTGCGCCCTGCAAGGTCAGGTTTTTCAGGACGGGCTGATTGTCCACATCGAGTTTGCCGACAACCACGTCGCCATACAGATCGAATGTCGTGTAGCTGGTGAGCGTGAGCCCAGCCAAATCGATCGCATCCAGGGCGGCCTGTGTATAAGTGAGTCCGTCGCTGCCCGCTGGTGCGGCGCCAAAGTTGATGCGGCTAGCACCCACTGCCAAATTACCCGCAACGGGTACCCTGAGCGCGACACCGTTCACGGTCTTTTGTTGCTCGAATTTAGCCGTTCCCTTGAATGCGTTTTCCTTCGTCGCATCAAGCGTGATCGAATCGGCGGCCATCACCGTACTGTCTACCGCGCCGGTCAGCGTGCCCTGGCTGCGATCGGGGTTATCGGAACGCGCAAAGGTCGCGGTAGTGGAGGCCGCGCGCACGAATGCCCCATTACCTGCGGTGGTATAAGCACCGGCATTGCCCGCTTCGCCCTGTGCGTCGATTGCACTACCTGTCTTCAGAACCAGCGTATCCGTTGCCGCCAACATCACTTCGCCGCCCTTCAGCGCATGAGCCGCATCGTTGGCGAGGATGACGGATTCCGCGCCGACCGTCAGCGTGGTGGCACCGTCGACGACGGTGCGCGTGGCGCCAATGAGCAGGCTGTCTGCACCCAGCGCGTTGAGCTTGTCCGCATCGAGCACCACCGCCTCCGGGTCAATACCAGAAGGCGATCCGCTGGTCACAGCCAACTTCTGCGCACTGATGTCTATTTTTGCGCCGCGCCCACCGTCTGATGCTGTGAAGTTGTAGATTGCATCCAGTTTCAGCGCATCCGCGCCGCTTCCGGTAGTCTTCACCGACAGCAAGCCCGCATCCTGGGGAAGGCTTGCGCTGCCAGCAAAGAATTGCGATGCCCGTGTCAGCGTGAATTCGGAGCGCGCTCTCACCTGGTCACGCGTCAGCACCTGCACGCCCTGCCAACGCGCGTCCTTAGGTGCACCAACACGGCTATCCGTAACATAGCCTGCCGCAATGCGCACGCCATCCTGGCGGCTATAAGCCTGCCCTGGCATCACGTCCTTGATGCCAGTGTCGAGTTTGACCGCATAAGCACCAGGCAACAGGGCATAGTGCGCTGGTAGCAAGGTATAGACTCCGTCGGCGAGGCCCGGCACGCCGGATAGATACACTGACTCGCCGCTGCCACGGTCAAATTTTTCCTGCACGTCGACCGGCGCAAACGCCCCGTTGTATCCGGGCAGGATGGCGTAGGTGTTCTTGTCACTCAGGATGTCGCGCGAGCCACCGGGACCAACGGAAAACTCATAGGCCAGCACATCGCCGCCACCCGCGAGATCGATTCTGGCGCCGACCTGCATGTCGATGCGTGCTCCCGCCATACGAACCGACTTACCTTCCAGCGTGGATTGCGCGAGATCGCCATTATCCGGGTTGATGGCATCCGCGATGGCCGGGTTGATGTCATACACCCAGGTGCGGCCATTTTGAATCTGACCAAAGGGCAGCACACTGCCTGGCGTAGCGGCGACCGAGGTCAAGCTGCCATCCCTGAATTCCAGCTTGTTGCTGGCATTGAATTCGAGTTGGCCGAACGGCGCCCACACGTTGCCCGCCTGCACGATATCGGCAGCGACCACACTCAAGCTGCCCAAGGCCGACAGCGGCATCGATGGGGCGTGGGTGTTGCTGCTGAAGTGCACGTTCTTGCCAGGCGCCTCGATCCGGTATTGCACCGCCGTGGCTGGCGCAATGACCGCGCCGTGGATCACCAGATCGGCCGCCGTTTTCAGGCTGCCTTGGTACGCGGCAGGACGATTAAAGCCAGGATTGCTCGCGACGAAACGTCCCGCGAGCAACACGGTTTCCTCACCCTTGAGCACGGCTTTCTCCATGCCAGTCAAGGTCACTTCGCCATCCAACTTCAACTGCTGTGCCTGCGCAGTCAGTGTACCGCTGCCAGCCTGCGGTACGGGAACCACAGAAACATCAGTCATGTAACTATTGGTGAGATGGATAGCATGCGCAGACAACGCAGCATCGCCCCCCGCCGTTTCTACACGCATCGTATCCAGCTTAATATCGCGCAATGGCACGGTCCGCCCGGCGCCCAGATCGAGGCTGTTCTCGAGCTTGATCGCGTCACCACCTGCAAACGCCAGGCGATCAAAGCCAGCATTCTCAAGCGCCTGAGTCCCGACGCGGGAATTGCCGTTAAAACCATCCGGTACCGCAGCGCCCGGCACCATCCCGCCTGCCTGCGGTGCAACCGTTTGAGCCAAGCGCAGTACCCGCTCATTGGTCGGCGCACCGGTGACCTCGATACGATTACGGGTGTCGTCTAATTTGATACTGAACGCCCCCCCCCGGTTTGCTGTGCTGCCCGCATGCGCCACCAGCATGCCGTCGAGCAGGGCACCCTCAGTCGTGCTCACTTCCACCGTGCCGGCATCGCTGCCTACCATCCGCCCCAGGCCGCCGGCTTCATTGCGCACATCCAGCCGCACCGGCGCCGCCCCCGAGACATCGATGCGTGAGCCGGCCTCGGTCACGACATACGCTTCCCCCGCCAGCTTCACGCTGCCGCCGTTAAGTACCTCGCCCTGGGTCAGGCCACGTGCGTCCTTGTAGGTACGCGCTACGCCGGCGACATCCAGCACTGAATCCTCACCCAACCAAACTGCGGCAGACGCATCGAACTGGCTACCACCCGCCCTGACCTCAACACTGCCGCCCGCAGCCTGCACTTTGCCCAGCAACACAACGCGAGTCTTGGCATTGAAACCGATTTTCGCCTTGTCGTCGGCCAGGATGCTGGCGTTCTCGCCAAGGCGAGTAATTGCGTCGGTATTAGCGCTAGTAAAACTCACATTCGCTGCCTGGCGCACCCGGTCATCCTGTTTGGTCAGGCGCGAGAACGCCGCCATGTCGCTTCCCGTCTGCTTGAGCGTCATTCCAGTGAGCAATTCGCGGCTGATCACGGTCGGGCGCAGCGTCGTGCCATCAGCGATATCGATGCCGTTGGAGCCGGTCAGATTGAAATTGGCAAAACCGCCGCGTTCGAAAAATTCCGCGTCGAGATTGAGCGCATCGGCCTGTGGCGTGCCTCCAATCACAATCCGCTGAGACTTGAGCGTAAAGGTTCCGCCCTTGCCGGGCGCATAGCCATGCGCTTCGCTACCGAGATGCAAAACACCGCCTGCCTCCAGCGTCACGTCGCCGCCCTTGCCGTTCTTGATCTTGCCGTCTGGCTTGATGCGCGCACCGCCATCGACATCGAGCTCGACGTTTTGCCCGATTACCACGTCGCCCTCTGCCGCTGACAGCGTGATCGAGCCGCCGTCGATGTGTACAGCGTCATGCGTTTTACCGGGGGCGGTAGGTAGGTCGTTCACCCATCCGCCCCTGGCGGACAGGCTCACGCCGTCATCAACCGTGACGTCGGACGACTGCGGATTGCCATTGACAATATTCCGGCTGGCAATCAGCGCAATCGTGCCCGCATCAGCCTGGATGTCAGCCTTGACGGCCACATTTTGAGCGGTGATTGTCACGCCTCCACCCGTTGGCGCACGCAAGGCATCACGCACTTCAGCTGCATTGTTACTGAAGACGTCCAACTGCGCGACTTTGTCCTTGCCCATCAAGTCGGGGTTCAGCACCAGCGTGTCCTTCAGGTCCTGTGCCAAGGCGTCGCCAAACTTGAAATCGACCGGAAGCGACACGCCCGTGCGCGCGAACTCCACGCGCTGGTTCTGCTTATAGTCCTTGCCAGACGTGTCAACCAAACGACCGATAGTCAGGCTCGCCCCTGCAGGCGCAGTACCCGCTTCACGCTGCAATTCCCCTACGGTGGTGCGTCCCTGGATGTCAGCCTTCATCACCACAGCCTTCATGCCAACTACACTCAACGAGCCAGCATCCTTGCCCTCGATGTATCCGGGGTCATGGCGGTAACTCTGTCCCAGATCGATCACTTCCTTCACATTCCAGCGCTCATAGTCCTTAACGAAGCGTGTAGCAATGCCGTCATAGCGCGTTTCGGCATTGGCTTCCGCAATGTCAACCAGCTTGCCGCTGCTTGTCAGCAGCGTGGTTTTCATGTTGGCCGCGGTATAGCGCACGCTGCCGCCGGACAAATCGAATTGCGCGCCATTTTCCAGAATGGTCTCACCCGAAGATATCAAACGCACATTGCCCCCAGCCGTCGAACGCTCGGCCACGCCGCGTTCCAGCTTAGCCTGATAGCTTTCCAGACTGTCCTGCGCGATGAGAGTGGACTTGCCTGCATCGGCATTGGCTAATGCCCGGTTGATGTCGACATAGACCTTTTCGCCGCGCAGACTACCCTGCTGGTTGACGGGAGAGTCCTTCAGCTCGTCACCGCGCAACTCCACCTCGACGGCATTTCGTGCAGCGGATACGGCAATATCCTCCAGGCCTGCCACGCTGATGCGCGCGCCGCTGGCAATATGAATACGCGCCGTATCAGATGCAGCCTGGCCGCTCTGAGCCAGCACTAATGGATCGTCTGGATGATCGACTGCCTTGAATTCAACCTCGGCCGCCGGCGCATTGATCACTGCCCCACTGGCCATGCGAATATCCTGGCCCAGCACTTTGACTTGCGATGCCTTCGCCAGGCCCTTGCCCGTGGTGCCATCCAACCCCGTGGTGGCGTCGGCCACGTCGGGCAATACCTCGGTCAAGCTTCTCTCACCCAGCAGCACACGCCCCGCGCGCGACGAGCCAACTCGGGTATCGGATCCAACCTGGGTCACCGACTGCGTATCTTTCGCCATCAGGTAGACCGAGCCGTTAGCGATCACCGAGGTCGTCGCCCGCGCGATCCCTTTCTGATTCACTGCGAAGCCCACCATGGTGACATTGCCGCGCGGTGTGGTCAGCTCACCGAGATTGGTCACATGGCCCAGCTTGTCTTCCGCCACGTTGGTCAGGCTCACGGTTTGGCCGTCAAGCATTCCGTCCTTCACGTCCGGATTAACGGTGTCAAAATCGGACAACCCGGCCGCGCTGTCCACTTCCACCAGCAGACCACGTACGTTGCTGTCCTCGCCTGCCGCCGAGCGCAGGTACACCTTGGATCCAGCAGCCAAGATCACTTGTCCGTCGGGCGTGGTCACCTTGCCCTTGTTCACCACTGTCGGCGCAATCAACATCACCCTGCCCTGACTGCCTGCCGTTATCTGTGCGCCTTCAAATACCTTGATGAAGCCACGCCCTTCTCCCCCCTCAAGATTTTTTTCGAACTGCGGATTCAGCGTGTCACCCAGAAATGAATTCAGGAAATAAATATCCTTGATATTCAACGTGCTTGCCGTGAAGCTGTTCAGGTTCACCTGCGATCCACCCATAAAGGCGATGCCGTTCGGGTTGACCAACGTCAGGTTGACCTGCTGACCAGCCGCCTGCGAAATGCTGCCCGCAATGACGCTGGGGTTCTGATCATGAATGCGAGCAAGCATTGCAAAGTTGGCGCCCTGCACCAGATTCCGGGTGGCCAGGTTGTCGACCTGAAGAAGCTGCACGTCATGCCCGGCGCTGACGTTAAAGCTCTGGAAGTTAACGATGGCCTTGCTGCCCACCTGATTGATATAAGCCTGTGTACCGTTCGCCTGGTAACTCGCCGTTGTGCCCTGCCCGGCAAAATTCACACTCGCCACCGGCAACTCAGCCTGCACCGGACTCACCAGCAGCAGCCCCGCCAGCGCCGCCCCGCTCGCCACCTTGCCTTGGCTAGATTTTCCGGCGCGGCGCGCAGTTTCGGCCACCGGCACCATCATGCCTAAAGTTGTGTTGAAAACCAGCCGGTAACAGTTGCGATTCATGGTGTTCTCCTGATGACGACCGGCATATCAATCGTGCTGTGCGGCCGTCGTCTGTCTTGCCTGTCTCTAAGTTAACCTTCAGATAGGTCTTTTGTGTTTCATTGGGAATGAGCCGATCGGCTCACTACCATTCGTAGCCCAGTCTGAAATGTCCGCGGCTGTCGCCGCGCTCGGTATTGCCCCGCTCCTTGAGCGCTACCGCCCAGTCGAGTCCGGCCGAGACGCCGCCCCAGCCCTTCAGGCGCATGCCAACTCCGGCGCCCGCCAGCGTGAAGCGGTCGTCCTGTCCGGGGAGCGGTTCCCGCACACGCACCGAACCGACGTCGACGAAGGCCAGCAGGTGCAGTTCGTCGACCGAATCGGACAGCTTTTTGGCAAAGCTCGGTGTGCGTGCTTCCAGATTGAGGTTGGCGCCGTTTTCCCCCAGCGCTGCGGATTCCAGATAACCACGCACGGTGTCGACGCCGCCGATGGCGAACTGTTCATTGGAAATCAGGGGTTGCGCGGCGATCTGCCAGCCGACGCGCGCATTCACGCCCCAGCCGTTTGACCAGGCTTCGTCGTGCGATGCGGTGCCGCGCAGGTAGGCATAATTCGCCCGGCCTTTAAAACGCTTGTCAGCAAACTCCTGCTCATCCGCCACCAGTCCGCGCAGGTGGAAGTTGAACGCCACGCCGACTTTGGTGCTACGGCGCTGTCCCGATTCACTCTGGCCCAACCAGGTGCCATCCCAACCCAGGGTGAATGGCAGATAGGTAATCGGTGTATTGAAATCGCCGCCACCGATGAGCGACACCGACTGGTCAAAATCCTTGTAATCCACGCCCAGTGTGGCGGTGTGGAAAAAGCCGTCGCGGTGACTCGGCAACGGCCGGATGTAGCGCGCGCCGAAAATCACCCCGTTACCCACTACGTTCAGCGTGCCCACCGCTGCTACGTCCGACTCCGATTTCACGCCGTAAAACGCCAGGTAGTTTCCGGATGCCAGCGGCCAGGTGTAGCTGGCCGAAAACACACGGCTTTCGTCGGTGTTTTCCGGCGCGGTCTGCACCGTGATCCCCAGCCCATGTTGCTTCTGCCACAGGTTGTCCCAGCGCAGGTTGGCAGACAGCCGGGTTCGGGTCGTGTCCTGGCTATACCGATCGTTGAGTTCGACGCTGCCATGCAGGGGCAACTGGTCCTTGACCTTAAGATCCACTTCCACCGTGCCCGGCGTTTTGCCGGGGCGCAGCACTGGCGTAATCTTGCGGTCGGCGCTGCGGTTCAGCGCCGCCAGCTCTTTTTGCATCTGCGGAAAATTCGGCACATTGCCTTCGGCCAGCTCGGGCGCCGCGGCCTTGATCTCGCCCAGGCTGAAATAGCGTGACTCGACCACACGCAGCCGGTTTACCGGCGCCTCGGTTACCGCGAGTTTAACCACGCCGCCACCCACCTTTTGCTGCGGAATGCTCACCAGCACGGTGAGATAACCGGCGCCGTGATAGGCCTTTTCCAGCGCTTCGCGTGCCTTCTCCACATCGGAGAGGGTTTTGCTTTCGCCGAGATGCGGATACACCGCCTGCTCAACCACGATGGTCGGCAACAGTGTTGTGCCTTCCACCCGATATTCATATACGTCAAAGCTGGCCTCCGGCGCTGCCTCCGCAGGCGCCGGTCTGGCTACCCCCACCGGCACAGGATTCGGCGGCTCCACCGCGTCGGCTGCACCCGCCGACGCAACCAGCCCACAACTCAAACAAACACCCAGAAGCGGGAGAAACCAATCCATCATGACCATCCAGAAACACATCAAGTGGCTACCCAATCGCAAGGGAAATGCTGGTTCTCAGCCAACGTTTCCCTTGCGACAAAACCGCCTTGCATAAAATGAAAAGCCCCCCGCTTGCGCGGGGGGTGGGAATGCGCGCCGGTCGACCTGCACCGGCACGGAGTCAAACCCTTTTATTTAGAACGTTTGCACGCCCATCTTGCAGGAGTTGCCACCACGCGAAGCGCGTGACACCGGGCTCACACCGTAGTCGAATGCGTAACCATTCGAGGTCAACGCAGCCAGACCAGGCAGCGGAATGCTGAGGATCGCTGCGGGGTCGCCCATCTTGTTGCTGAAGTAGTTCATCAGTGCGGTTTCGGTGCCGTTATAACCGGTCTTGCGGCGGTTGAAGCTTGCCTCGGCCCAGTAGAAGTCATAGTCACCCGCGACGAAATTAGCCACGCTTGGGTACACCTGGCCAATCTTCACGTAATGCCATTTGTCCTGTACGCCATCGTTGTCGTCCGAACCGGAGGTCTTGGAACCGGTGTCACCGCTCTGACGCTCGGTGCCCATGATGCCGATCGCCATTTCGCCCTGGTAATAAGCCTGGGTCAGACAGCTGTCAACGCCTTCCTGTTGGCCGTGTTCCACCACGGTGTAGACATCCGTTTCGCCAAGAAAGGCTTTATTGACATCGTTGAGGCCAGTATCGTCACTCGTAGCGGTGGACAAGTTGGTTGCGCCAGCATAAGTGCCGCTGGTACCGCAGGGCTGAGCCATCACCGTGGCTTCAAACGTAGCCAGTGTGCCGGAACCGGTGGCGCGGCGACAGATTTTGACTGCGGTGCTGTTAGCGCTGGCGTCATCCCACTGCGTCTGATTGGGGTGGTTTTCACCGCTGCGGTCGAGGTCGGCCAGCAGATTGGGGTTAACCGCGGTCCAGTCGTTGGCGTTGCCGGAGAAAGCGCCACGCACAAAGGACGCGGGCAGGCTGGGGGCATTGGCAGGATCAAAGGTGGTGGCGTTGACATCGGCGAGGCCTTGCAGACCCTGCAGCTGACGATAAACGTTATCTGACACCGCCATGCCGAACACCTGGGCAACCACGCCGGCGTTGTTCAGATTGGCGTAATCGGCAGCAGCCGTAGCGACCAGTTTGGGCTCGACGTCGGACAGGCCGGCGGTGGGCACAGCGGTGGTAGCGCCGCAACCCGTGAAGTGGGTGCGGTTGGTGACGACGGGGTCAACCGTGGACGCGGTACAAGTGGTGGTAGCGACTGTGACGGCGGTGCTGTTATTAACCGGCTTGACACCCTGGCTGGAACCGCCTTGCTCCTTGTTAATGACCAGCGTGTCGCCGGTTGCCACGCCAGCAATGCCGAGGCCGGCCTTGGCGATGCACTCGTAACGAACGGCAGGCTTGGCGCCGCCGCTGGTGCTGTAGGTGGCCGAAGGCTGCGCGGTGTTACACATATCCAACGCGGTTTTTTCGAACGATTTATTTAATGCCGTGGCGCCCGACACAGTGAAGGTGACGGTGGCGGCGGAAGCGGAGCCGGCGGCCACAAGGGCGGCGGCGAGTGCGATTTGATGCAGTTTCATGTTCAATCCTTTCAGAAAGGGAGTTAGCAACCGAATACCCCCCTCGCCAGGCGACGAGGGGAAACACACCACTTAGATGCTGCGGCGGCGCTTGGCCATGAAGCCGACCAGGCCGAGGCCGGCCAGCATCATGCCGTAGGTCGAAGCCTCGGGCACCGGTGCGGCAACAAAGCTCAGCGCGCCATTGCTCCCCAGCGTGAAGCTGGATGCACCATTGGCGTTGCCGTAGGCCACGCCCAGCGCTTCGGCGGTGTTAGAAGTGGAGGAGCGGGTCAGGTAATACAAGCCCATGCTGTCGCCAACCTGACCCACGGTGCTGAAGCCCGTGGTATTGCCGCTGAAGTTGGTGCTGTGAACGGCACCGCTGATCGCCCAGGCGTTCGAAGCCGTATCGTCGACGATGATTTCCGTGCCTACGCCCATCGCAGAGATCGCGGCGTCCCAGTAGATATCCTGGTTAAGCACAGCGTTATTAACATGGCTGTTACTGGTTGAGATACCACTGAGGGCGATCTGATCCACCAGATTGGTGGCCGAAGTGGTGAGAATGCGCTTCTGGTCAGCGGCGCTGCCGCCAAACGAATCCAGTGCGGTCACGTCCCACTGCAGGCCGGAAATCGTAGCTGCATCCATGCCAGCAGTGAAGGTGCTCCACAGTGCGCCGGTGGCCCAGTTCCGGTTGCCGCTGGACAACAGGTCGACGTTGCTGGTGAAGCCGCCGGTGGTGCGGTTTGCTGTGCCGAAATCGTTCATCGCGACTTCGAGCGAACGGGTATAGGATCGACCAACGCCGCCGCCAAAATTAGCGTCGAGCACGGTCAGCAGCAGAAAGGCATTGCCGCTGGAGACATCGTCAGCAGGCGTAATAGCGCTGGCGGAACCGGAGGCGGCCAGCATGGCGGCCAGTGCGATAAGTTTGAGTTTCATGTAGTGCTCCTCTTTGAAAAAACGAAAGACCCAGAAAGATGTGAAGCTTTCCGCCCCCCTGTGGGGAAGGCCTGCCGGAAATGCCAGGCCAACCGGAAATCAGGCCCGCTATGTGTGCGGACAGGGGCCACTTTAGGGGGGGTGGATGACACACGATGCAGGAAGACGAAGAAGAAAACTGAGCCAGACGGCTCATGCTGCGGCAAAGCCTGGGCACTGGCACGGACGCGCAACCTGCCGACCCTACTGTTTAACTGTTTCCCTAGCCTCGATGTGCGCGCCTTGGGCACGAACAAATCCCAGTGCAATGGCCTTGGCAACGGCCTGACCGCGAGTGCGGACAACCAGTTTTTTCATCGCGTGGCGCAGGTGATTTTTGACGGTAAGCATCGACAATCCGAGGATGGCGGCGATTTCGTCGTTGGTCTTGCCATCGCGCACCCATGTGAGTACTTCGACTTCGCGCGGGGTGATCAACCCGCAGGGGCGTTTGCTGTGGCTGTTCACGCGCGTCTCGTTGGCGAGCACGCGTGCCAGGGTGGTGAGCAGGTGCGGCAACAGAATATCGAGGTAGAGCATAAGGCGGCCATCGAACGCCGCACGCACGCGCGAAAAGCTGGCATAGCCCTTGATCTGACCGTTGATCCAGCCCATGCCATGGAAGGCGACATTCTTGAGCTCGAGATCGGTCAGGCGGGCATGCCAGCCGCCGGCTTCACCCTGCAGCGCGGCGATCAGGCGCGGCTCGCTGAAGACCTGCCACTCCTGCGCCAGCTGGTTGATCAGACCATCGCCGGGGTGGATGACACGGTGGAAATGCTCGTCCTTGAAATAGCGGCAAGCGGTAAAGTTCTCGTGTAGCAGATAGCCACTTTCATCCGCCACGCCGCACAACAGGATTTCATGCGGAATGAGCGACTGCACGGGACCATGCACCCAGCTGAAAAAATGATGCCGTAGCGTGACCCGGCGCGAGGCGAGCAGAATGCGCGCCAGATGGCCGCATTCTTCGTCGGTCAATTCGTCAGTTGTATTCATGCCCCATCCCTTGGGCACGGAGCATAGGGGCGGCCGATGACAAGAATGTGAAGGATTTTTTCCAACTCCCTGGTTTTCCCCCTCAGCCTGTAACCCGCAATGCGCCATATCTTCACACGCGCGTAACGCTTGCCGCCTAACATCCCCGAGGCTTGCATTTGCTAGCCAAAGGTAAAGATATGAGCCACGAAGAATTGCGCCCGCCTCTGGAATACATCCTGGAGAACACGCGGCTGACAACCTTGCTGCAACCCGTGCTTGACCTGATGGACGGACGGATTATGGGCTACGAGGCCTTGTCGCGCGGACCGTCGAACAGTCCACTGCATGCGCCGCAGACGCTGTTCCACGTGGCCGAGCACCTCGGCCTGCTACCCGCGCTGGACTGGGCCTGCCTGCGCACGGCGCTGAAGACTTTTGCACGGCTGAATCTGCCAGGGCAGCTATTTGTCAATCTGTCGCCCGGCAGCCTGCTCGACGCAAGCTTTACGCCGGATGCGATGCTAGCGGCACTGGCGAACGCCGGCATCGCCAGCAAGCGAGTGGTGATCGAAATTACCGAAAGCACGCCCACGCTCGATTACGCACACTTGCGGCAGGTGGTTACTGACCTCCATGCAGCAGGGATCGAGGTCGCAATTGATGACTTGGGTGAGGGATTCTCCAGTCTGCGGCTATGGTCAGAGCTGAAACCGGCTTTCGTCAAAATCGACAAGCATTTTATTGCCGGGATTCATCAGGATCCCCACAAGATCCAGTTTGTGCGGTCGATCAAGCTGCTGGCTGAAGGCGCGCATTCTCACGTGATCGCCGAAGGGGTGGAAAGCCCGTCCGAATTGGCCGTGCTGAAGGATCTGGGGATCCGCTTTGCACAGGGTTACCTGATCGGACGCCCTTCCCCGGTACCGATCAGGATTCCGCCCAGCGAAGTGGAATACTGCCTGCAATCCGGCAAGGTCAGCGTGTTTCCAATTCGACAGGAAAGCGGATCAGTGCGTGTGGCGGCCAGCAGGCTGGCCACGTCCGCGCCGGCTGTTTCGCCAAATACCGCAAGCCAGGAGGTCCTCGACCTGATGCTGCTGCATCCCGATCTGCATGCGGTAGCGGTGGTGGACAATGGCATTCCGGTCGGCATCATTCACCGCCCGGTTCTGCTCGACCGTTTTATCGGGCTGTATGGACGTGAACTCTATGGCAAAAAACCCTGCGCCGAACTCATGGACGCCGACCCGCTGATCGTCGACAAGGCCACACGGATGGGCGAGCTTTCGGAACTGGTGGTGAACAAGGGTAAAAGCGCCTTCACCCAGGGTTTTGTGATCACCAGCGAAGGGCGCTATCTGGGGCTGGGCTCCGGCTTCGACCTGATGCGCGAAATCACCGATATGCAGATCAGCGCTGCACGCTACGCTAATCCACTGACCGGCATGCCGGGCAATGTGCCGATTCAGGAGCATATGGAGCGCTTGCTGGTCAATGCGAAAACCTTTGTCACCGCGTATTTCGATCTCGACCACTTCAAGCCTTACAACGATGTCTATGGTTTTCGCCGCGGCGACGACATGCTGCAGCTGCTGGCACGCATCCTGCGCGACAGCTGCAATCCGGAACTCGATTTCATCGGCCACATCGGCGGAGACGATTACGTTGTGCTATTTCAAAGCCTCGACTGGGAAATCCGTTGCCATGGCATGCTGGCACGCTTTGATCTCGAATCGCAGACCCTCTTAAATACTGAACACGTGGAAGCTGGCGGTTACCGTAGCGAAGATCGGCGTGGCACCATGACCTTCCACCCGCTGGTGTCACTTTCTATCGGCGCCGTGCTGGTCGACCCCGAGCATTTCCACCTCCACCAGGAAGTGGCGCGTGCCGCCTCTGAGGCCAAGAGCCTGGCCAAACATATTGAGGGCAGCAGCCTGTTTATTGACCAGCGCAGATTGCCGTTTTGCAGGCAGTTGGCTGAGGAAGTTGCCTTATCCTTGGAAAATTGCGCCTGAGCCGCCCGTCCAAAGTTCACCACCCGTGAGTGGTGCGCAGGGACAAACATAAAAAACCAGAGGGCAAAATTTTGCGTTTGGCACAGAGTAAAAAAAGCGAGCCTTACGGCTCGCAAAGTGACCAAGCGGAGAGCCTGATCTCGGAGAACATGGTGAACCTGACTGCATCGCTTCAAGCGCAAGCTTAGCTATCGAATATGACACTTCATGCCACGGGAAACCAACTTCATATGAACCGTTCGGCGTTACCCTTCCGAGCTTTTCATACAGACTTCCTCAGCGCAGCGACAGCGACAAGCCTGACCTGATCAAGCCTTGCGGTGGCGCGCAGTCATGAAGCCGACGAGACCGAGACCCGCAAGCATCATGGCAACGGTCTGGGCTTCGGGAACAGGAGTGGCGAAACCATCAGGACTGTTGACAAAACTTTCACTTCCACCGCTGTTGGGAAAGCTTTGCACGTGCAGGCCAATCCGCAAATTGCCCGTGCCGTCTGTTGTATTGGGCAGCGCCAGGGCCTGGATAACACTTGATATCCCTACCCGGACTAGAGTTCAAAAGTGACTGTTAGCGATTCCCCAAAACTCACACCATTCGCAGGAACGCCGCTGTCGTTTGAATACCGGGGGTCAGATTCTGGGAACCCGGAAGATTGGCCGGGTTTGCAAGTTGTGTGAAAGCTACCGTTCCAAAGTCGGTGATAGACGCAATTCCCAACAACGTCCCGTCATCGAAATACACATCAGTCAATGAGGAAGACGAAGCGTTAGTGAACTTGAATCCCACCTGAGCGTTTCCCTGAGCAGACTTTTCCAGAAGCTCAATAACTTCAACGGACAAGCTTCCCATCTCCAATGCTGTATTCGCGCTACGGGTATTGGTCACACCGATGAAGCTGTAGGTAGTTGATACCACGGCGAAGGCAGCGTTTGACAAAAAAAGGCTAGACACAACAAGAACCGATGCAGCCAAGGCCTGTTTGGCTGCAACATGATTCATGCGTTTCTCCTCTTAAGTCAGTGAAAATCATGGCCGACAGCGGTAACACTCACATACGGTGCCGGCTACGGCTCACCTTCATGTAGATAAGGCCAATCACCGCCACCATAAGCATCCAGTTCGGTTCTGCAAGCACACTGCTGTCCAGCGTACGGCTGACGTCGCCCGACCACGCTAACGGGTAGCCCAAGATCGATGAAAAAAGCGTGGGAATTGAAACCGTTAAATTATTCAACGCGGCCGGGGCTTCGCTGGCGATCATGTCCGGGCCGATAGCAAAGGCGCTTGCCGTGAAACCGGCCAGCATCAGTCCGAACAATGCTTTCGTGTGACGCACGAAACTCTCCCAAAATAAAATTTTCAAACACTCATACCTAAAGCGCGCGAAGTGGCAGACACCGGTTGCCTGCCCATACAGCGCTTCTCCAAAGCTGCGCAGATTCGGGTTTCCACCCCCGCCTCACGACAGGGGTGGTTTTTCAGCACATACGCAGTTTCAAGCATCCATATTGCAGGAGCCGACATTCGCAACGCGTCCGACATAGCACGTTCGGGCCATGCCAGACACACCGCCGCCACCTGGACATACGGACCATTCAAATACGTATCTACTGTCATCAGCAGCACACTTTGCAGTGGGAGGATTAGAGTTCAGTCCAATCAGGGAGAAGTTATGAACATACAAAACGAGACACTGGAAGCGCTCGCCGATCAGCTGGCGGACGAGGCGCTGCATGAACTTGGCGAGGTTCCGCTTGATGAGCTGGACGACTACGCGACACAATGCGATTACGCTGGCTGCTTTCCATGGCTGGCAGATTTCATCTGCGCGCATCCACACGACAGCGTGATTTTCTCTGCCTTGCACGCCGGCGAGGCGACGGATGTGGACTTGTTTTAAGCTGAGCCACCTGAATTGATCCCTTCGCCCGGCAACACAGCGGGCATCCGCTGGCTTACGTATGGCTGTCAGATATGGCTGTCAGACTTTTCGCTTGCAAGAAGCTGATTTAGAGCTTGGGCGACCTCGAAAATCCAGTCCCAAGCATAGTGAAATTCGCTCACGCCGCAGCACAAGTGGAGGGCGATATTATTTAAGTGCAGCAGATAATCTCCGGGGTTACCCTGAGCTTTAAATAGCAACTCCGTAATACTTAATTGCCATCAATCACATAACCGGGTCGCGCCGCTGGTGTGAACCTGGCTAACTTAGCCATTCAAAACGGGAACGCAAATATTGCTTAAAGAATCGCCGTGAGCCGGGCTGAAGATGCGCCTGAACGTACACAAGGGGATATATACACGCAACGTAACAACACGGGCTACCCCGCTTGTTTAGGCTATTCCCGGGCTGTTTACGACACTATTTGACAGGTTCGACGTAACATTTACAAAAAAACCAAGGCTTCGTGGAACCCCGACCGAACTTAGCACTCAGATACCGAGAGTGCTAAAATGAATAAAGAAGGGGGTTTACACACAATGATGCAATCAATGTCTTTACCGATACCCGCAGCGTACAGCCTGGATAGCTATATCCAGACCGTTAACCGCTATCCCATGCTCACGCTGGAGGACGAACAGCGTCTGGCGCGTGCTTGGCACGCCAACGAGGATGTTGATGCGGCGCGCCAGTTGGTGGTGTCGCATTTACGCGTGGTAGTAAGCGTAGCGCGCCAGTATCTGGGTTACGGCCTGCCGCACGCCGATCTGATCCAGGAAGGCAATGTCGGCCTGATGAAGGCGGTTAAACGCTTTGATCCGGAACGCGGCGTACGCTTGGTGTCGTTTGCGCTGCACTGGATCCGTGCCGAGATCCATGAATTCGTGCTGAGGAACTGGCGTTTGGTGAAGGTCGCCACGACCAAGGCGCAGCGCAAGCTGTTCTTCAACCTGCGCAGCCTGAAGCAGTCGCTCAATGCCCTGACCCTCAATCAGGCCGACGCCATGGCGAAGGAACTGAACGTCAGCCGCAAGGATGTGCTGGAAATGGAAACGCGGATGTCCGGGCACGATGTTTCCATCGACCCAACCGTAGACGACGGCGAGGAAAGCTACTGCCCGCTGGCTTACTTGGCAAGCCCGGATGAAAACCCGGCCCAATTGCTGGAGCGCGAACAGACCGAACGCCTTCGGCATAGTGGTTTGGCCAACGCGCTAAAGGATCTGGATGATCGCAGCCGCCACATCATCAAGGCGCGCTGGCTGACGGAAGGCGAATCCTCGACCCTGCATGAACTGGCAGCCGAGTATGGTGTATCCGCTGAGCGTATTCGCCAGATTGAGGCGCGCGCCCTGCAAAAAATGCGTGCCGTCATCCCGGCATAATGTTCGAACAGTCCCATGAAAAAGCCCCGCATTGGCGGGGCTTTTTCATGGGCAGGCGTTATTCAGAAAATCACTTAGAAAAACGACCCAATCAAAACAGACAGGATGCTGATCCATGCCCAGATGATCATGATGGTGACAGCCACCATCGGCAAGCCTTGGAAAGTCATATATTGTTTCATTGTGCGTACTCCGTTCAAGTGTCTGTATTTTAGTTTATTCGTCTTTACTGCTCAAGTGTCGCGACGGCAGCAAAGGGTCATCATCATCCATTAAAATCCGTTCAGCCGGGCCTTCGAGGTCATCGAACTGACCACTCCTGATCGACCAGAACACACCGACGACGATCAGCAGCACAAAAATGCCGGACAGCAGGATCAAAAATCCCATGATGCCGTTCATGACGCGACAAGCTCCTGAATACTCTGAAACTGCACGATGCCGTTTTGCTTGATCTGCAGTTCAAGCAGCCAGCGACCAGGATTGGGCAAGCTCAGTGTGGCGGTATAGATGCCCGTCTCATTTGCCATTAAGGGCAGAATTAGCGTGGGCCTGGTGGCGCCTGGACGCTGCAGGATCAATGCTGCTTCCACCCGGTCCACAGGCAATCCCGTGCGGTCTTTTACGCGAATGCTGATCAACCGGGTATGTTCGTCGCCTTCAAGACCGGAGAACTCGACCTGCCAACCCAATTGCGATTCCTGATACGTTTCTTTGAGCTCGGATGAAACCGCTTTAGCCGCATTCTCTCCGTGTGCAACCACTCCGGAAAAACCACTGAACACCGCGCTGTCATCATTCCCCAACCACCATTTTGCTAATGGTTCGGGCAGACCCTTGGTTGAGATTTGAAGCAGTGCCGCATTCAGAAACACCAGCCCAATGAAGAATCCAGTCAGCAGTTTTGGTGCCCAGTGCATGCGCCCGGTACCGCGCTGGCGAAACTGGTTCAAGGCGTAAAGCACCAATGCAGCTGCAAGGAAAACTGAAATATGCATGGCCACCACGTCCAGTCCTGGCCACTGCCCCACAATAAGTACAAAGTAGGTGATCAGAGGAAGCACGCCCGCCAGTACGGCACGCAGCATGGGGTGAAGGCTACGCACCCAGCCACCGGCGGCATACAGAACCAGCACTGCAGCCAGTCCGCCAAAAAGGGTAGTCATCGTATTCATGGACGTCGGTTCGGGCTATCAAAATGGACGGACTCGGAACGCGCTTCGGCGGGTTTCCCCTTCGGGGTGATCACCAGATTGAAACGCTCTATTTTCGCGGCCAAAGCGGGAGGCAAGTGCACACTGGCCTGCACCAGGCCGCTGTGGCCGGGCTTGATGCTAATTTCACTGAAACCGCCCAGATCCAGCGCATCTGCGGGAATATCCGCCGCGGTGATGAAATAGGTCTGCTCTTGCGCTGCCTTATTGGTAATTCTCACCTGATAGCGGTTGCGAATGTCATTGTTTGACAGCACCACGTAGAGTGGTTGGCGTATCTGGCTGACAGCGCGATCAAAGCTGTCCTGGCTGCTGATGCTATAGACCAGTAACACGCTCATTAAAATGAGTGCGGCGCCGTAGCCGAGAGTTTTCAAGCCCAACCAATGCAATCGTGGCGGTGTCCGTGTCGCAGCAGCCAGATTGGACTCCGAATCGTAGCGTATCAGTCCGCGTGGAAAACCGAAGGAATCCATGATGGTGTTGCAGGCATCGATACACAAACCGCACGAAATGCATCGGTATTGCAGACCCTCACGGATGTCGATTCCGGCGGGGCATACCTGCACGCACAGTCCACAATCAATACAGTCGCCCAAGCCTTTTTCATGTCGTTCGGCGAGTGCGCGTGCACCCGTAGTCAGATTGATTAGACGACGTTCGGCACTTATTCCGCCTTCAGCACGATCATGACGTCGCTCGGTAACAATGCCTCGACCGGCGCGTACAGCAGCTCTACCATGCACATTCTCCCCGCGTTTGGCATCGTAATGTACAGCCAGTGTTTCTGGCGCGTACATCACGCTCTGAAAACGGCCATACGGACAAATGTAAGTACAGACCTGTTCGCGCATCAGGCCTGCGGCCACATAGGTTGTCAGCGTCAACAAGCCGGTTGTGATATAGGCTGCATCCGCCGCACGCCCCGTAAAGAAATCCAGTACAAGTTGAGGTGCATACGTGAAATAGGCGACAAAGCTGAGCCCTGTCCAGAATGAAACCAGCAACCACAGCCCATGGGTGCTGCCCACTTTGATAATTTTTTCCCGATCCCACGGCTGACGAAACAGGCGTACCCGAGTCGGCCGTTCACCTTGAATCGACTTTTCGATCCAGATGAAAAAATCAGTCCATACCGTCTGGAAGCAAAAATAACCACAGAAGGCACGCCCGACCAGACCCGTAACGAAAAACAACAGGATGGCCGCGATGATTAACAAAAAAGCCAGCCAAATGATGTTCTGCGGATAAACCGTAAGTCCGAAAATCAGAAACTGACGGCCTGGCAAGTCAAACAGCAAGGCTTGCGCAGGCGCATCCAGTCGCGCCCAGGGAATCCAGGGCAGCAGAAAATACATAGCATAAGCCAACACCAAAACCGACGTTTTGAAACGCCGGAAACGCCCCTTCACCGAACGCGTGAAAATGGGGATGCGTTTCTGGTAGAGCCCTAGCTGGTCTTCTAAGCCTGTTTGCATTGTGTATTAAGTAGGTTTGACGCGAAGCAAAAGCCCCCGATAACGGGGGCTTTTGCTTCGTTAGTCTGAAACCTTATTGCCCACCGCCCAATTCATGAACATAGACCGTCAACACCTTGATCTGTTCAGTTGAGAGTCGACCTGCCCATGCCGGCATGACACCTTTGTTCAGTCCACTGGAAATCACTCCGCGTATGGCCGCAACCTTGCTCGCATCGCCTTGCGCCGCCGGTACGTTGGCCCACAGCCAGATGTTGTCGGTCAGGTTCGGGGCGCCGATGTCCTTGCGCCCCTTGGCATCAACAGCGTGACAATAGAAGCAGGCTGCAGTATCAGTGTGGAACAGCACATTACCAGCAGACGCTTTAGTTGCATCGTGGCCAATTCCGGACAGGCTGGCCACATAATTGGCCAGTTGATCGATCTGCTCGCCGGACAGCACTTCACTAAAGGCGGGCATATAGCCGCGGCGACCGCCGACCAGCGTTTCGTGAATCTTGTCGAATGACCCGCCATACAACCAGTCGTCGTCAGCCAGATTAGGGAAAAACCCGACCACACCCTGCCCTCCCGACTGGTGACACGCTGCGCAATTATCGGCAAACAATGACTTGCCTGCCGAAATGATAAAGCCGTTCATTTCCGGATCTTTGGCAATCTGCTCGTAGGACATCGACGACACTTTGTCAAAATACGGCTTCTGCGCTGCAGCCGCTTCGTTCATGTCTTGGACCAACAGGGCACGGGTGTTCCAGCTATGTGTTTTGGTTTCACCGGCGCTGTTGACGTAAGTAATATTCGACGCACCACCGATCCAGCCTTTACCGATGGGCCAGGACGGATAGATCGTCCAGTACACAATGGCAAACACCACCGTGACATAGAACGTGTAGACCCACCATGTAGGCAGCGGATTGTTGTATTCTTGGAGGTCGCCGTCCCAAGCGTGGCCCGTGGTTTGAACTGTTTGGGATTGTAGTTTTTGCTCGCTCATTGCGTGTCCTTCGTGTCGCCTTTTTCACCTGGCGTCTCATCGAGAAACGGGATGTCACGATAGGACTCCAGTTTCTCGCTCCGCTTTTTGCTACCGTAGACGTAAGCCACGATGCCAACAAAGGTGAAGAAAAATATGATCAAAGCCAGCGGCTTGGTATTTTCGGGCTTGGAAAACCATAGTAACCATTCCATATCCTGGCCTCCTCGAACTGCTTAGCGGTACTTGACGAACGCGTCGTCGGTGTACTTGCTGAAATCAACCATGGTGCCCAGCACCTGCAGATACGCAATCAACGCATCCAGCTCGGAAATACCCGAACGATCGCCGTCGTAATTACCAAAGTTGGCTTGCTCAAGCAGGTTTTTCTGCGCGTCCGGGATGTGCAGCTGACGTGCCACGGTTTCACCAAATTTGACTACGTTAGCGTCGAATTCAGCCTGTGTCAGTGAATACGGCACCCCCACTTTACGCAACGCCTTCATCCGCGCAGCGGTGTCGGAAATATCCAGCGGCGTCGACAGCAGCCAGGGGTAATTCGGCATGACCGACTCGGGCACCATGGAACGTGGCGCGACCAGATGCTGAACGTGCCATTCGTTGGAATACTTGGCGCCTACGCGCGCCAGATCTGGACCGGTCCGCTTGGAACCCCACTGGAAAGGGTGGTCGTATTGCGATTCGGCTGCCAGCGAATAATGACCATAGCGCAGCTTTTCGTCACGGAACGGGCGAATCATCTGCGAGTGACACAGATAGCAGCCTTCACGCGTATAGATATCGCGACCGCGCTGCTCCAGTGGCGTATAAGGACGCACGCCCTCGACTTTTTCGATCGTCTTGTCGATGAAAAACAGCGGTGCGATTTCCACCAGACCGCCCACACTGATCGCCAGCATGGTCAACACGGCCATCAGGCCGATGTTGGTTTCAATCCATTCGTGTTTGAAGTTGAAGTTCATTATGGTTTTCCCTGAATCAGGCGTTTGCCAACTTGGCAGTCAGCTTGGCTTCCAGAATCGCGTTCTCGCGCTTGCCCTGACGGATGGTCATGAACATGTTGAACGTCATCAGCACAGTACCGGCGAGGAAGAACATGCCGCCGATCGCGCGCATTGCGTAGAAGGGCATCATGGCCGCGACGGATTCGGCAAACGAGAATTTAAGGTTGCCGAACTCATCGAAGGTGCGCCACATCAAACCTTGTGTGATACCGGATATCCACATCGCAACGATATAAAGAATGATGCCGACGGTGGCGAGCCAGAAGTGCCATTCGATCAGTTTCTGACTATAAATTTTGGTGTCCCATAGTTTGGGCATCATGTGATACAGCGAGCCAAACGTGATCATCGCCACCCAACCCAGCGCACCGGAATGCACATGACCGATGGTCCAGTCCGTGTAGTGCGACAGCGCGTTGACTTCTTTCAGCGACATCATCGGACCCTCGAAGGTCGACATGCCGTAGAACGACAGCGCGACGATCATGAAACGCATGATTGGATCGGTACGCAGCTTGTCCCAGGCACCCGACAAGGTCATGATGCCGTTGATCATGCCGCCCCACGAAGGCATCAGCAGCAGGATCGAGAACGCAGCGGCCAGCGAGGAAGTCCAGTCCGGCAACGCTGTCCAGTGCAGATGGTGAGCGCCCACCCACATGTACATGAAGCCCAGTGCCCAGAAGTGAACGATCGACAGGCGATACGAGTAGATCGGCCGGCCGGCCTGCTTGGGCACGAAGTAATACATCATGCCGAGGAAAGCCGCGGTAAGGAAGAAACCAACCGCGTTATGGCCGTACCACCACTGCGTCATCGCATCCTGAACGCCGGAGAACAGGCTGTAGGATTTCATCGAGAGCAGGTCGATGGGCATGGCCAGGTTGTTGAACGTATGCAACAACGCGGTCGCCAGGATAAATGCCAGATAGAACCAGTTTGCGACGTAAATGTGCGGTTGCTTGCGGCGCATGATGGTCCCGACGAACAGGATCAAATAGGCCACCCACACCACCTCGATCAACAGGTCGATCGGCCATTCCATTTCTGCGTATTCACGCGCCTGGGTGTAACCCAGAACATAGCTGATATCAGCCAGCACAATAATGGCCATCCAACCCCAGAAAGTGAAGCTGGCCATGCCATCGGACATCAACCGGGTCTGGCAGGTTCGCTGCACGACGTAATAGGAGGTGGCAAACAATGCCGAGCCGCCGAAGCCGAAGATCACCGAAGTGGTATGGACAGGGCGAAAGCGGCCAAATGAGAAGTAAGGACTGTCAAAGTTCAGAAATGGCCAAGCCAGCTCGGAGGCGATATAGACACCGACAAACATGCCGACCACCGCCCAAACCAGCGACATGACGGCAAATTTCTTAACAATATCAAAATTGTACTGCTCCGCACCGGAATACGAGGTTACCGCCATGACCGCTCCTGTTGACCCTGCAAAAGCGCTTATGGCTGCGTCTTTAACAGTATATGCTTATATTAAAAAACTGCGGAATTATATGCCAGCACCCCTGACATCCGCAAGACCAAGCCTGCTTTAAGACGAGGACAACAGGATTTTCAAGTCGTGAGCAATCGTCTCGGGGCTGCTGCCATAAGGCATTAACAGTCGTAATCGGCCTTGCGGGTCATAAATATAGGTTCCGGCGCTATGGTCGATCAAATAATCGTCCGCACCCTTTACCAAAGTCTTTTGATAGACCACTTTGTACTCATGCGCCAACTGCTTCAAGCCTTCTGTATCGGTATACATTCCCAAAAACCCGGGATTAAAGGCCGGTACAAATTGCTTCAGCAGGTCGGGGGTATCCCGTTGCGGATCCAGCGTCACAAAAATGACTTGCACCTGTTCCGCCTGGGGTCCCAACTGTTTGAGCGCAGTTGAAAAGTCCGACAAGGTCGTCGGGCACACATCCGGGCAGTGGATATAACCAAAAAACACGGCCACGACCTTGCCCTTGAAGTCAGCCAGGCTGCGGACTGCTCCATTGTGATCGGTCAACTTGAAGGTGCGAGCGAAACTGGCACCCGTAATATCCGTTGCCTGAAACGCGGGGGGGGCTGCGGGCATACACCCATTCAGTCCAAGCACAACCAGAGTTGCCGCCGCAGCGAGCCAGCGTCTCATGGCCGAAGCTGGTCGAACAGCTGGCCGGGCACATCAGCCAAGCGGTATTTACCTGATTCAACCGCTTTTGCCAGCTTTTCGAGCGTGGTGTCCTGCAGCAGGTCCATGATCTTCTTCTTTACCGGGACCCAGCGGAAATGCAGTGGGCAAGCGGTTTCATCACTGCAAACTTTTAAACCCAACAAACAGCTTTGGGTAAACACTGGGCCTTCGGTCAAAAGCAGTATCTGCATGAGGTTGATTTTGTCGCCACTTTCCCGCAGGCAGAAGCCACCCAGACGGCCGCGAAAGGAAAACAACAAATTACCCTTGGCCAGACTCTGGAGAATTTTAGCCAGATAAGGCGCAGGCACCCCAAGCTGGGATGCGATGTCCTTATTCAAGACGGGCGTCGCGTTGGGCTGGGTCGCCATATAGATCAGCGCCTGCACGGCGTACTGACTGGTACGTGAAAGAATCATCATGCGCTCGGGTTAACGGGTTGAGCACAATATAAAACAATCTTGTCCGAATATCCAGAAACCCGCTCAATTGCCCATAAAAATCAAATGGGTATCGGGAAGTAGTGATCGACCAGCATGACGGCGAACAGCAAACTCAAGTGCCAGATGGAAAACCGGAACGTTTCTTTTGCCAGCTCATCGCTGTACTTGCGGTATAAGCGCCAGCCGTAATGGATAAACCGTCCGCCCAGCAGCACAGCGCCAATCAAATAAATCCAACCCCCCATGCCAGTTCCGACAGGCAACATGGTCACGGCAAACAGGAGCACGGTGTAGAGCAGCACATGCAGGCGCGTATAGGCTTCGCCATGCGTCACCGGCAACATTGGCAAGCCGGCCTTGGCATATTCTTCGCGCCGATACAGCGCAAGCGCCCAGAAATGCGGGGGCGTCCAGGCGAAAATAATCAGAAATAACAACAAGGCATCATGGTGGATTTCACCCGTCGCAGCGACCCAGCCCAAGACCGGCGGCATCGCACCGGAGGCACCGCCAATCACAATATTTTGCGGAGTAGCCGGTTTAAGGATGATCGTGTAAATCACGGCATATCCGACAAACGTGGCCAGCGTGAGCCACATGGTGAGCGGATTGACGTAATAGTTCAGCAAAAACAAACCCGTACCACCCACCACACCGGAGAAAATAAGTGTTTGGGTATTAGTCAATTCGCCGCGCGGTAACGGCCGGGCACGTGTACGGGCCATTACAGCATCGATTTTCTGTTCCACCAGACAATTGAACGCCGCAGCCGCACCCGCAACCAGCGCGATGCCGAGCGTGCCAGCCCATAAAGCATTCCAGCTTGGCAAACCGGGCACCGCGAGAAACATGCCAATCACGGCCGTGAATACAATCAGGCTTACCACGCGCAACTTGCACAGGGCTAAAAACTGCTGGCAACGACAGGCTGCCCCCTGAATCAACAAAGATTCCATCCTTACCTCCTGCGAACCCGATGGTTCAACATCACCAGGCTCGATAGTAAAAGTGCCGCACCCGCGTTATGTGCCACCGCCAGTGCCAGTGGCAGGCTCAACAATACATTGCTGATACCAAGCGTTACCTGCAACGCCAGCGCCATACAGATCATCAGCCCCATTCCGGTATACCCGGGCGTGCGAAATAGACGCAGCGCCAACCATGCCAGATATACAGTCACAATCAATGCCATGACCCGATGGACCCAATGAATAGCCGTTAATGCGGTCAATGGCAACAACTCACCCGATGCCGTTTCACCCAATTCGCGGTGCAGAGTAAAAGCATGATCGAAGTTCATTTCCGGAACCCATGCTGCTTGGCACATTGGGAAGTCCGTGCATGCCAATGCAGCATAGTTAGTGCTCACCCACCCACCCAGCGCAATCTGCACCACGACCAGAATCAAACCCAGTAATGCGCCAAAGCGCAGATGATCAACACGCGCGTAATAGGCATGCGCATTACGGTTGTGCTCTTTCAACCACAACCACAAAAGCAAAGACAGCGTTGCCATTCCGCCCAGCAAATGAGCACTGACAATCAATGGCTTAAGCAATTTGGTTACCGTCCACATGCCCAACAAGGCTTGGAACACGATCAACCCCAGTAATAGTACAGGCAACCCTATACCCGCACTCGTCTCACGTCGGTTACGCAAAGCCAGCATCACGATAGCCAGAATCAGCAGCCCCAAAGACCCGGCAAAATACCGATGAATCATTTCCTTCCATGCCTTGGCGTGAGATACCGGTCCATCGGGACGCGTTGCCAACTCAGCATTGATTGATTCTGCAGCCAGGTGCGGTGTGATGCTTCCATAGCATCCCGGCCAGTCAGGACACCCCAGTCCCGCATCGGAAAGCCGAACGTAAGCGCCCAAGCTGACCACCCCGAAAGTCAGAATGAGTGCCACTAAAATAAGATTGCGATACATCGTCATGTCAGCCGACCTGTGAGGCCTTGAGTAACAATTTGAGGTCTTTCATGATGCCTTTGGGATCGGGATTCTCGGGGAATTGGAGCATCAGATTACCCAGCGGATCAATCAGATAAATATGGCTAGCGCGATTTTCCCCGGCAGGGAATTGCTCAGTGAAAGCCGTGTTTTCGGGACGCCACACATGCAAACCAGGGTGTTCCTGCAAAAGCGTGGCATCCGGTGTGGCGGCATCCGTCAGCACCCACAAACGTTCTATCCGGTATTGCCCCTTGCCTTGGGTAATGCGTGTTTGACGCATCAGGTACAGTTGCTTGGCACAATCCGTACCACACGCTGCTGGCCCAACATGCACCATCACCCATTTCCCTTGCAAATCATCCAGGCTAAAGGGCTGGCCATCGAGACCAGCCCCCTGCGTATGCTGCAAGGGCGAAGCTTTTAACAATTCCCCATAATTGGAATGCGCGGCAGGTCGCCAACCGAAGTAGGCCAAATAAGCCAAAGCCACCGGCACCACAAACACGCCAACCAACATCAAAAATTTACTGCGCGAAGACAATTTCATACTTTAATCATTCCCGACACTGGACACATCACCTGTCATCGTCACGATGACGTTTCACATTCAAAACCAACCACAACACCGTCAGCGTCGTCGCCAGACTGTACCACTGGAAGGCGTAGCTGACATGCATGCCAACGCCCGTATCGGGGCGCGGCCAGTCCCGCACCAACCCATCTTCCGTTTGATTGCTCTGGAGCAACAAAACAGGTTGCAAGCTTGTACCGTAATTTGCCGCAAACCGCTCAAAATCCAGATTTTGCCAAACCCTTCCCTGCGACGTGCCGTGCGCCAGTTCGACATAGCGACTATGTGGATCCGTCGCCACGCCAACCAGTTTGATCACCCCCTGCGGCGCTGGCGTCTGCGGAAGCCGATCCCGGCTACGCCCGGTTGCAACCCACCCACGATTGACCAGAATGGCAAGCTGACTGCCTTGAATTCTTAATGGAGTCAGCACGTGATATCCCGCCACCCCGTTGTACACCCGGTTATCCAGCAAAATAGTTTGGGCATCATCTAATGTGCCTTCGACTTCCACGCGACGGTACAACACCCTGTCACGATCAAGCAGCGTTCCGCCAGCCTGGATAACAGCCGCTTCCAGTGCCGCATCAAAGCGCGCTTGCAGGGCGCGCTTGGTATCGGCACGTTCGCTCTGCCAATTGCCCAGCCACAGGGTCAGCACAAAGAAAAAAAGCGCAGCCAGCGTCGGCCACAAGGTTGGGGCAAATCTCCACTTGCCCAGTCTCAGATTCAGCAAGTGCACGCTTACCGTAATCCGGATAGACTGAAATTTTGTTGAGCGGATAATTTCATGCGAATTCTTGCTTTGCTGTTCATCGTCTTCATTCTCGCCAGCCTTGCCAGCGCCCTCTACTATCTCATCAAGGACAAAGGTCAGTCGGATCGCGCCGTCAAAATGCTGACCATACGCGTAGGCCTATCCCTCACCTTGTTTATTCTGCTGATGGGTGGGTTTTACCTGGGAATCATCCCACAAACCGGACTGCGCTAACTGATCCTCATCACAACAAAAAGCCGCGCTATACGCGGCTTTTTGTTGTGCCGGGCTTACGTATGGCTAACCCCGGCTTGACTCAACTCGATGACTCATATCAACCAGTAAACCAGAATAAACAACATCACCCAGACCACATCGACAAAGTGCCAATACCACGATACGGCCTCAAAAGCGAAGTGATGTTCAGCCGTGAAATGGCCGGCGATCGAACGCAGCAACATCACAATCAGCATGATCGTGCCGACCAGCACATGAAAGCCATGGAAGCCTGTCAGCATAAAGAAAGTAGCACCATACACACCTGCACCCAAGGTCAAACCCATTTCAGTGTATGCATGGTTGTATTCATAGGCTTGCAGCCCAAGAAACACGACACCCAGTGCAACCGTCATTGCCAGACCCAGAATTAACTGGCTGCGCTTACTCTTTTTGAGGCCCCAATGTGCCCAGGTCACGGTTACACCCGAGGTTAAAAGCAACAGCGTGTTGATAGCCGGCAAACCCCACGCGCCCATTGGAGTGAACTGGAAGCCATCCGCAGTCAAACCAGGACCCGCGGTCGGCCAGGCTGCCTTGAAAGCAGGCCAAAGCTGCTCCATCGTGTCTGACTCACCCAACCAGGGGACTGAGAGCATACGGGTGTAAAACAACGCGCCAAAAAAGGCTGCGAAGAACATCACCTCGGAAAAAATGAACCAGCTCATCGACCAACGGAACGATGAATCAACCTGCTTGTTAAAACGGCCAGCTTCGCTGTCACGGATTACTTCGCCGAACCAGCCGATCATCATGTAAATCATGACCGCCAACCCAGCGAGAAGTATCCAGACGCCATTGTCGATCTCGCGCATGACCATCACACCGCCAATAGCCATCAAGAACAGTGCGAACGAGCCTATGATCGGCCAGAGCGAAGGTTGCGGCAGATAATATTTTTCAGTTTGTGCCAAACTCATGTCTTCCCCTTTTTCCTTATTTAATGATTGTTCATTTCACAAACTTCAGCACCAAATACACAACCAGCAGTATGGTTAGAATAAATGTCACGCCACCGATCAGCCCTGCGATGACGACCTGTGCAGGGGTTAAATCCTGCGCATCGCTGTCGTAATCACGCCGTTTACGCACACCCAAAAAACTCCAGAAAACAGCCAGTGCGGCTTTCAAGTTATTTCTTTCAGCCACGCGGCAAGACCTTTCGAAGCTCCGTTGTCTTTGCCTGTGCTCCGGTATCAAAAAAGGTATACGACAAGGTCACAGTGTTTACATCTTTGTCCATTAAAGGATCCAATACAAACAGAACTGGCATACGGCGGCGCTCTCCTGCTGCAAGGGTTTGCGGCGTAAAGCAAAAACATTCAATTTTCTTGAAGAATGCTCCAGCACGTCTCGGCCCATAACTGGGTACTGCCTGCCCAACCATTGCCCGGTCACTGGTGTTGACCACTTCGTATTCCACTTGCACCAACTGACCCGGATGGACTTTCATGATGCGTTGAGCGGGCTTGAACTGCCAAGGCATTCCGGCGTTCGTGTTGGCGTCAAACTCCAGTGTCACCCAACGGCTGGTATCAACCTGCGTATTCTTGACCAGCACCTGTTCCGCACCCGAATTGATTCCTGTCACTTCACATATTTTGTAATAGAAGGGAACCAGGGCAAAGCCAAACCCGAACATCATCAATGACACGATAAAGAGCTTGGTCAGGGTTGTGGCATTGCCCAGCGCCATGTTTATTTCAGTCCGGAATACAGTGTGAACAAAAACAGCCCCAGGGCGAACACAGCCAGCAATATTGCTGTACGCGCCTTGGAATGTCGCTTGTCTGTCATGGCCGTGCTCACTTCACCACCGGTGCTGTTTCGAAGGTGTGATAAGGCGCAGGCGATGGAACCGTCCATTCCAGACCTTCAGCGCCTTCCCAAACCTGGGCGGTTGCTTTCTCTCCGCCTTTAATCGCTTTCATGACCACAATCAGCAAGATCAGCTGACTGAAGCCGAAGATGAACGCGCCCACAGTGGCAATCTGGTTGAATTCGGTAAATTGCAGCGCGTAGTCAGGAATACGGCGCGGCATACCTGCCAGTCCCAGGAAGTGCATCGGGAAGAACACGATATTCATGCCGATCACCGATAACCAGAAGTGCCATTTTCCGAGTGTCTCGTTGTACATGTAACCCGTCCACTTCGGCAGCCAGTAGTAGATGCCGGCGAAGATCGCAAACAAGGCGCCTGAAACCAGCACGTAGTGGAAGTGCGCCACCACGTAATAGGTGTCATGCAACTGGATGTCGACCGGTGCGATGGCCAGCACCAGGCCCGAGAAGCCGCCAATGGTAAAGAGACATACAAAGGCAATCGCGAACAGCATGGGGGTCTCGAAAGTCATTGAGCCCTTCCACATCGTAGCCACCCAGTTGAACACCTTCACGCCTGTCGGTACTGCAATCAGCATGGTCGAGAACATGAAGAACAACTGTGCAGTGACCGGCATGCCCACCGTAAACATGTGGTGTGCCCACACGATGAACGACAGCACGGCAATCGACGCCGTGGCGTAGACCATCGAGGCATAGCCAAACAACGGCTTGCGCGCAAAGGTCGGGATCACCTGCGAGACGATACCGAAAGCCGGCAGAATCAGGATGTAGACCTCGGGGTGCGCAAAGAACCAGAAAATGTGTTGGAACATCACCGGATCGCCACCGCCTGCCGCGTTAAAGAAATGCGTGCCGAAGTTGCGGTCAGTCAGCAACATGGTCACCGCGCCTGCCAGAACCGGCATGGTGGCAATCAACAAATAAGCCGTAATCAGCCAGGTCCACACGAACAGCGGCATCTTCATCAGCGTGAGGCCAGGCGCACGCATGTTGAGAATAGTCGTGATGATGTTGATCGAGCCCATAATCGACGACAGGCCCATGATGTGTACGGCCAGAATCGTCAGGTCATACGATATGCCGCCCTGAATAAAGAGTGGCGGATACATCGTCCACCCCCCTGCCACAGCACCACCAGGCAACCAGAAGGACACCAACAGGAAAAATCCGGCAACCGGCAGCAGCCAGAAAGCCCAGTTGTTCATACGTGGAAACGCCATGTCGGGTGCACCCAGCATCAACGGTACCTGCCAGTTCGCGAAACCCGAGAAGGCCGGCATGATCACGCCAAAAATCATGATCAGTCCGTGCATGGTGGTGAGCTGATTAAAGAAATCAGGATGCACCAACTGCAGGCCAGGCTGGAACAATTCAGCGCGAATCAACAGCGCCATTGAACCCGCCACGAACAGCATGAAGAGCGCAAAGAAAAGATAGAGTGAACCGATATCCTTGTGGTTGGTGGTGGTTAGCCAGCGCATCATCCCGGTGGGATGCGCGTGGTGTCCGTGGTCGTCGTGGGCGTGTGCTGCATCAGACATGACTGTGCTCTCCTCTCGTTTATTTATTGCGCGGCGGGGGCGGCAGCATCGGCTGCGCCTCCGCGCGCTGATGCGATTGTTGCCGGCTGTGCTGCGTCGCCCATTTTGTTATCCCATGCATTGCGCTGATACGTCACCACCGCTGCGATATCTGCATCGGACAGCTGGGCACCAAATGCAGCCATTGCAGTCCCTGCCTTGCCGTTGAGCACAATGTTGATATGGTCTGCGATCGGGCCGGTGGCAACTTTGGAACCGCTGATTGCCGGGAATGCGCCCGGAAGGCCCATACCGTTTGCCTGGTGACAAGCGGCACAGTTGGCCTGATAGACCTTCTCGCCACGTTCGACCAGTTCGGCTGTTTCGAAGGTTTTAGTGTTATCAGCAGCAGCAACGACCGCCCCGCCTTTCTTCTTCGCTACCCAGGCCTTGTAGTCTTCTTCCGAGACCACTTCAACCACGATCGGCATGAAGCCGTGGTCCTTGCCACATAGCTCCACGCACTGACCGCGAAAGGTGCCGATTTTGTCGGCTTTGAACCAGATGTCACGAATAAAGCCGGGAATCGCATCCTGCTTGGCTCCCAACGCAGGTACCCACCAGGCATGCAGCACATCGTTTGCCGTAATCAGTAAACGGATACGTTTGCCAACCGGCACCACCATAGGTTCGTCGACCTCAAGCAGGTAATGCTCGCCCTTGGCTTCCGAGCCGTTGATCTGCTCGCGTGGTGTTGAGAGCGTGCTATAGATACTGACGTCATCGTTGAGGTAGTCGTAACCCCACTTCCACTGGTAGCCGGTGACCTTGATCGTCATGTCTGGATTCGATGTGTCCTTCATGTCTATCACCACCTTGGCGGCGGGATAGGCCATCCCCATCAGGACAATGAACGGGATGACCGTCCAAACCAGCTCAACCGTCGTGTTTTCGTGGAAATTAGCAGCCTTGTGACCTACAGACTTGCGATGCTTGAGCAGCGAATAAAACATCGCGCCGAACACCACAACAAAAATTCCCAGACATACCAACATGATGAAGTTGTGTAGCTGGAATACATCTTGCGCCACCTTGCTGGCCGGGACTTGCAGGTTATATCCATATTCTGCCAACGCTGACTGACTGGCTGCCAGTATTGCCGCACCCACCACTCCTGCTTTTTTCCACATGCTCTTCATTGCGTCCCCGTCCTCTCGTCCCTGTTATTCGTTTTCGATGTGGCGTGTCCTGCAATTACGCTACAACTTGCTGTACCACGTTAACCCTGCAACTGCATTTTCAGGACGGCCGCCAATTTCAGACGCGCCTCGTCGCTCAGAAAATGTCCGACTTCCGTTTCCAAACCATGCGATCTCACACAGAGGTGGCAATTTCTGCCGGGCGTGGAACAGTCACATTGCACGTGAACCCATTGACGATTCAGTTCACGGCGTCCGCTTTGCTTGCCTATCCGCCACTCCAGTACCACCGAATCGCCATCGATGGTCAGGATTTCATAATTATTCTCTCGGTTGCGCAGGGATTCGAGCGCCCACGCCAACAAGCCAATTTCCAGGCCCGCGAATGGCAAGACCAGCCAATAACCTTGAACTGTAAATCCAATCGCCACCCCAAAGCACAGTAAAACCAAGCTCCAGAACGTCACGCGCTCTTGCGTGCACGTCAATGAACAGCAGGGGCGAGAATGGAACGAAAACGCGCCTGCCGTTATCTGTGCACCACCGTTCGCATTCAACTGTTCCATACTGGAAGAAAGTAAAACCTCGTGCGGCAATTAGTCGCAGACAGTACACGATGCCCCCCGCTCACACAAGACAGAGTGGCCGTATAAGTTATTGATTAGATTATTAAATATCGTTATTACTGAGTATTCTAATATAGTAATTAAGTAGGCAGCTTTAGCCATTGCATGTTCACCATTGACCCAACAGCCGCAGGTATAAAGTCCTGAACACCCAAACATGGTTCAGGTAACCGCCTATGCAATGCATCAAGATTGGCTGCCTGTTGTGCCATCGACGGGTCGATATGGTTACCCACCCAACCGGCCCAGGGAAGATGCCGAAGGGCTATGGATTCGGCTGTCAGCGATGCATGATTGAGGCAACCTAGGCGCAATCCCACCACGAGCACAACCGGTAAACCCAGGCGTTGCGCCAGGTCTGCCATATCCTCGTGTTCGTTCAGCGGCACGCGCCATCCGCCGGCGCCTTCAACCACCACCACGTCGGACAATGCAGCGAGGCGCGCGTAAGCCGCGACGATAATCGAAAGTTCGATCGTCACGCCTGCCAACTGGGCAGCGATATGCGGCGCAACCGGATCGGCAAAAGCATAGGGATTTACGTCAGACACCTCCGCTTCCACATTGGCTGCCCGCATCAGCGCTACCACGTCTTCATTCAACTCACCGGGCGCACTGCCGGCTGACACCGGCTTCATCGCGGCCACGCGCAGGCCTTGCGCGCAAAGTGTGTGAATCAGCGCCACTGCGACGCGTGTCTTGCCGACGCCCGTGTCGGTGCCCGTCACAAAAAGTCCACGTGGGTTCATGACAGACCCAGCTTTCTGCGACGTGTTTCGATGTTGAATTCGATGACCTGGCGGCCATCCTCGCGACGCTTTTTATCGCCCGCCCAGGCGTGGCCGTAGATCACTTCGAAGGTCGCAGGCAGCCGACCTTCCAGACGATGCGTTTCGTAAGCCTGTTCCAGTCGCGCCCACGCCGACTTACCGAGCAAACCGCGCTTGCGCGTTGCGGCGGCGTTATGCGCCCCAATCCCCTTGAGATCGCGCATCAGCAATTTGAGGTCCGCGTAAGTGAGCGTCAACATTTCCATCTCCATCACCGGGCTGGCGAACCCAGCGTTGACGAGCATGTCGCCGATGTCGTGCAGATCGACAAAGCGGTTCACATGCGGCGCGTCGTCCACTGCTGCAAAAGCAGTGCGCAATTCCTTCAGGGTGTCGGGGCCGAACGTGGCGAAGATCAGCAAGCCGCCTGGCGCCAGCACCCGATGCAAACCTTTGATGGTGGCGTCAAGATCATACGCCCACTGTAAGGCGAGACTGGACCAGACCAGGTTCATGCTGTTATCTGCCAACGGCAACCGGTCCATATCAGCGCAGAGGAGATGCTGCGGTTGACCACCCCGATTAAACACGCCGGACAGTGCACGCTGCGTCCAACCCGGCTGCGGCAGTCGCGCCCTGGCCGCATGCAGCATGGCTGGGGCAATATCAAGTGCGCATAACTCAGCCGATGCGTATCGCTGGTGCAAATGTGCGAGGCCGTAACCCGTGCCCGTGCCCACGTCGAGCACACGCCCGGGTTGCAGCGTCATGAAATCGAGGCGCGCCAGCAGCCGGTCACACACCTCGCGCTGCAACACGGCATGCGCATCGTAACTGGCGGCGGCATAATCGAAGGCCCGCCGCACTTCGGCAAAATCAAGTTCAGCTTCAGGCATGGATAAAACGTCCTATTTCGGCGGCCACTTCATCGCCGTGCGATAAATGGGGTGCGTGTGCGGCACGGGCTAATTCGATGTGTCGCGCATTGGGTATGTTGTCAGCCAGCCAAATGCCCGCGGCGGCCGGCGTAAGTGTGTCGAGTCCGCCATGAATCACCAGCGTCGGTTGCATCAACCGAGGCAACTCAGCGCGCAGATCTGTCGTGCACAACAGGGCCAACCCTTGCTTCAGCGCTTCGGCGTCGATGAGAGGCGCGTCCAAAAAAACTGCTCGCAATTGCTGCAACAGCGCCTTCTGTCCCGCCACACCACGCGTCTGCAAACTGAGAAATCTCAGCAGCGTGGACTGCGAATCGCTGACCAGGTCCGCGCCAAAAGTTTGCAGGTCAGATAAAGCCATGCCGTGCGCCCAGTCATCAGACGCGACAAACCTGGGGGTGGACGACATCACGATCAAACGCGCAACCATATTGGGATGATCGATCGCTGCGCGCATCGCGATCTGCCCGCCGATCGACCAGCCAAGCAAGGTTGAATGCGCCGGCAACTGGTTGAGCAGATCGTCCACCCAACTTTGCAGGGTGTTGAGCTTAAGCACTGCACGTCCGCCGTGGCCCGGCAGATTGAGCGCGCGCACGTCATAATCATCTGACAGCCGTTCAACCAGGGTGTCGAACACGCGAGCGTTCATTCCCCAGCCGTGCAGCATGGCAATGACGGGTTTAGACGACGTCATGCAGTGCCTCGATCAATTGGGCGACATCGTCCGTGCAGTGTGCAGCCGACAAGGTGATGCGCAGCCGGGCCATGTTGACCGGCACCGTCGGCGTGCGTATCGCCGGTACCAGCAGACCGCGCTGCAACAAACTGTGCGACAGCTGAATCGCATCGGCTTGACTGCCGATCATCTGCGGCTGGATCGGCGTGTCGGAGGGCATCAGGGTGCCAATCTTCAAGCTGGCCAATCCTTCACGCAATTGCAGAATGTGGCCGCGTAATGCAGCTCGCCGCACCTCGCCCGCTTCGATCTGGCGCAGACTTTCCAGCAGGCACGCCGCCAGCAGCGGTGGCGAAGCGGTGGTGTAAACATAGGGCCGTGCTGTCTGCAGCAGCCAGTCGATCGCGCTGGCGTGGGCAGCCACCGCAGCACCCGACACCCCCGCTGCCTTGCCCAGCGTGGCCAGATAAATCACGCGGTCGCTGGCGCGGGCGCGCTCAGTCATGCCGCCACGGCCGTCGCCCAGCACGCCAAAACCATGCGCATCATCGAGATAGAGCCAAGCGTCGTAGCGCTCAGCCAGATCAAGCAGTGCATCAACCGGCGCAATGTCGCCGTCCATGCTGAACACCAGATCGGAGACGATTATTTTTTCCGGCGCGGTGCTTCTTTCCAGCTGGCCTTCGAGCTGCGCCAGATCGTGATGACGGAAACGGGTGAAGGTCGCGCCGGAGAGTTTGGCCGCGTCGACCAGCGAAGCATGGTTGAGCTTGTCGGCGAACACCTCGCTGTGGCGATCGCACAAGGCAGTCAGCACGCCAATATTGGCCATGTAACCGGTGGAAAACAGCAGCGCGGCAGGCTTGCCGACGAAGTGTGCGAAAGCCGCTTCGAAGTCGTGATGAAAGCGGTGATGCCCGGTGATGAGGTGCGCCGCACCCGCACCGACGCCGCACTGGTCAAGCGCGGCGTGTGCAGCCTGAACCAGCGCCGGGTCTGCGGCCAGCCCCAGATAATCATTGCTGCAAAACGAGATGACGCGCTGGCCGTTGATCGTGACGTGGGCGCCCTGCGCACCATCGAGCAGCAAGCGCCGGCGTTCGAGGTGATCCGCTTTCAGCGCCGCCAGCCCCAGCTGCAGACGGGTCAGCGCGGCCAGACTCATGACAACGCGGAACTCACAGCGCTGCGAGGCCCAACGTGTCGAACAGGCGCTGGTCGCGCTCCCACTCCGGATTGCCGGTGGTGAGCAATTTCTCGCCGTAAAAAATCGAATTGGCACCGGCGAGGAAGCACAGCGCCTGCACCGCATCGCTCATCTGCTGACGGCCGGCCGATAGCCGCACGAAACTTTTTGGCATGCAGATACGCGCAACCGCAATCGTGCGCACGAACTCCAGCGGGTCAAGCGCCTCGGTATTGGCGAGCGGCGTGCCCTCAACCTGCACCAGCAGGTTGATCGGCACCGATTCAGGTTGCGGATCGAGCGCTGCCAGTTGCGCAATCAAACCGGCGCGCTGGGTGAGCGACTCGCCCATGCCGACGATGCCGCCGCAACACACATGCAGATCGGCCTGACGCACGCGGTCGAGCGTGTCGAGGCGATCCTGATACTGGCGCGTGGTGATGACGTCACCGTAAAACTCGGGTGCGGTGTCGAGGTTGTGATTGTAGTAGTCGAGGCCGGCGTCTTTCAGTTGTTCAGCCTGGCCGTCTTTCAGCATGCCCAACGTGGCGCAGGTTTCCAGCCCCAGCGCTTTGACTTCGCGCACCATGTCGAGCACCGGATCGAGATCGCGCTGCTTCGGTCCGCGCCATGCCGCACCCATGCAGAAGCGCGAAGCGCCGGCGGCCTTTGCTGCTTTGGCCGCGGCCAGCACATCGTCCAGATTCAACAGCCCCTGATTCTCGACACCGGTGTCATAACGTGCGGCTTGCGGGCAATAACCACAGTCTTCGGAGCAACCGCCGGTCTTGATCGACAGCAGCGTCGACAGCTGCACCTTGTTGGGGTCGAAATGTGCCCGATGCACGGTCTGCGCCTGGAACATCAAATCAGCAAACGGCAGCGCGAACAGTGCCTCGATCCCGGCCATGGATAGGCGCGCCACAGGTTGAGTCATGTCATTCATAAATTGCCACCTCTATCGTCATATCAGCCCACGGTTCGCGTGCGGCCTTGTAAATATCAAACAGCGCCCACGGTACGATAATCGTCACCGCCAGGCCCAACACCAGCATCAGGCCAACCCAGCCGCCTAACAGTCCATAAATCGGCTGACCGAACACCACCAGACTGCCCATTACGCCGTAATACCGATAGCCTGCCCATTTGTTGTAATGTACGGTGCGCGGATTAGGGTGGTGGGCAATGCTGGCGTAGACAAAAATGGATGCCCCCAGCCAAATCATCACGGGCGGCAGCGACAATATGAACGGTAAAAAACCAATCTTGTGGCTGGCAAGCAACTTACCCAGCAGCAGTGCGGTAAGCGAAATCATCAGCACCACTACGGTAATGATATTGAACAACTGTGCAGCAAACCGGGAGGACGAAGCCGTGATGAGACGTTTGGTTTTCATGGCGCGGATTCTCGGGGGCTACGTCGTCCCTGTCAAATTTGAGCACCCCGACAATTGAACATCAGATCAATTTTTAATCAGCTGTCCCCGCATGCCTGCCTGCTTTGCGGGGCTGCGGCCCTGCTACGCCCCCTGTGCCCGGGCTGCCTGAACGACCTACCCTGGCACACCCAACCTCACTGTCCGCAATGCGCTACCCCCACGCCTGCCGGTCAGGTGTGCGGTGCCTGCCTCAAGCGCCCGCCGTCATTCGACCGCACCGTCGCTGCGTTGGCCTACACCTTCCCGCTTGACCGGTTGATTCCTCGTCTGAAGTATCACGGCCGGCTCCCCATTGCGCCTGCGCTAGGTGAGTGCCTGGCCCAGGCCGCCGAACCACATTCCCAACCCGACCGCCTGATAGCCATGCCGCTGCACCCGACGCGCATTCGCGATCGCGGCTTCAACCATGCCACCGAAATCGCGCGCGCAGTCAGTAAGCGACGGGGCATCACGCTGGATACAACCAGCTGCCAGCGCATTCGCGACACCCCGCCGCAAATGGGACTGAAACACGATGCGCGGCGGCGCAACGTGCGCGGCGCATTCACCTGTTCCGGGAAAATTGAAGGCCAGCACATTGCACTGGTCGACGACGTGATGACGACCGGCACCAGCCTCGATGAGCTGGCCGCGACATTGAAGCGCGCAGGCGCACGCGAAGTGACGTGTTGGGTGGTGGCGCGGACGTTACCACCAGGTGATATTTCAGGTGCTCGTTAAAAGCGCTCGGGCCACCGAGTCTCAGCTGTAAATCTCTTCCACCGCGAATATGCGTCGGTGCTCGCGGATCGCGTAGCGATCGGTCATCCCCGCGATGTAGTCCGCCACGGCGCGCATGCCCGTTAGCGACTCGTGCGCCTGATGCTCGGGCGGCAGCAGCCGGGCATCGCCGGAAAATGCCGTATAGAGATCGGTGATGATGCGGCTGGCTTTGGCGCTCATGCGCGCCACTTTGTAGTGGCGGTACAGGTGACGATGTAAAAAACGCTTCAGCTCGCGGTGCTCGTCGAGGACCTCGGGACTGAAAGCGGCCATGGCCGGTGCAGCGCGTACGTCGTCAGCGGTTAGCACACCGCTTTTTTCGATATTCATCCGCGTGGCATTCACCAGATCGAGGATCAGGGTGTTGATGATGCGGCGCACCGTTTCGGTGACTTCGCGGCGGCCATTGAGTGTCGGGTATTTGGCACGCACCTCGGCGAGATGTCGGGCAAAGAGCTTCACCTCCAACAGCTGCTCCAGCGTAATCAACCCGGAACGCAGCCCATCGTCGACATCGTGATTGTTGTAGGCGATCTCATCAGCCAGGTTGGTGATTTGCGCCTCCAGCGAGGGTTGCTGCTTGTTCAAAAAGCGTTCGCCCACCGCGCCCAGTTTTTCGGCGTTGGCCATCGAGCAATGCTTGAGGATGCCCTCGCGCGCTTCGAACGTGAGATTCAATCCATCGAACTCGGCGTAGCGTTCTTCCAGCATATCCACCACCCGCAACGATTGCAGGTTGTGCTCAAAGCCGCCGTGTTCTTTCATGCAGGCGTTCAGGGCATCCTGCCCGGCGTGGCCAAACGGCGTGTGGCCGAGGTCGTGCGCCAACGCCACGGCTTCGACCAGGTCTTCGTTCAGGTTCAACAAGCGCGCGATGGTGCGGGCGATCTGCGCCACTTCCAGGCTGTGGGTGAGGCGGGTGCGAAACAGATCACCCTCGTGGTTCACAAATACCTGGGTCTTGTATTCCAGCCGCCGAAATCCGGTGGAATGAATAATTCGGTCACGATCGCGCTGAAATTCGGAGCGCGGCGCAGCGGGCGGCTCGCCATGCAAACGTCCGCGGGTTTGACTGGAATGCGCGGCGTAGGAAGCGAGGGTATCCATAGATGATCCTTTAGCGTGGCGCAGTGAGCACGCCGGTCAGCACATCGGTCGGCACGTCGGCGGTAATCACCGCTTCGCCCATTTTTTTCAGCAGCACAAAGCGCATTTTTCCGCCCTCGACCTTTTTGTCGTGGCCCATGTATTCGAGCCAGGTGTCCACCCCCAGGTCCGGCGCCTCATCCGGCAATCCGGCGGTGCGGATCAGCGCACGGGTGCGTGCCACATCGGCCTCGGTGAGCCAGCCCAGGCGTTGCGAGGTTTCCACCGCCATCACCATGCCCGCCGCCACCGCTTCGCCGTGCAGCCAGTTGCCGTAGCCCATGCCGGTTTCGATGGCGTGGCCAAAAGTGTGGCCCAGATTGAGGATCGCGCGGATGCCGCCTTCGCGCTCGTCCTGCGCCACCACCTGCGCCTTGATTTCGCACGAGCGGAAAATCGCATGGGTGATCGCCACCGGGTCGAGTGTGCGCAGCTTGTCCATATTGGCTTCCAGCCAGGCCAGAAAATCAACATCCCAGATCAGGCCGTACTTGATCACCTCGGCCAGCCCCGCCGAGAGTTCGCGCGCCGGCAGGGTTTTCAGCGTATCAGTATCGGCCAGCACCAGTTTGGGCTGATAAAACGCGCCGATCATGTTCTTGCCGAGCGGATGGTTGATCCCAGTCTTGCCGCCCACCGACGAATCCACCTGCGACAACAGCGTGGTGGGAATCTGGATAAAGGGCACGCCGCGCTGGTAGCTCGCCGCCGCAAATCCGGTCATGTCGCCGATCACCCCGCCGCCCAGCGCAATCAACGTCGTCTTGCGCTCAGCGCGCTGGGTCAGTAGCGCATCGAAAATCAGGTTCAGCGTTTCCCAGTTCTTGTAGGCCTCGCCGTCCGGCAACACCACGCTGGTCACCGCCACCCCGCCGGCTTCCAGCGTTGCCGTAAGCTGCGCCAGATACAGCGGCGCCACCGTGGTGTTGGTCACCACCATCGCGCGCTTTTGCGCCAGGTGCGGCAGGATCAAATCGGTTTGACCCAGCAGGCTGTTCCCAATATGGATCGGGTAAGCGCGGTCGCCAAGGTCGACGGTTAGAGTTTGCATGGGTCAATTCAAAGTCATGTGCGTGTTCGACGATTGTAACCAAAGCTGTTCAGACATCGTTGCTGCCGTACGGAATCTGGCCTGAATGAGCTGAATTTTTAGTCAAATCAGGGAAGTCCGGTGTAAAGTTGAACACGCTGAATGTCTGCGTACGGATGAGTCATTTGCTTTACTCAGGCAAGGTTGACGGATTAAAGGAAAGCCACATGGCCTTTTCTTCGTAATCTGGGGAGCAAGCTAAACGGTCATGCCGGTTCAATTCATTGTGAACAGGCCCAGGCCAGCCAATCAAACAATAAAACAGCGAGCGAAATGGATAATTTTGACCCTGAACTTGTATCTGTAGTGATGCCTTGCTACAACGCCATGCCCTATCTGGAAGAGGCGATGCAGAGCGTGCTTGGGCAAAATTACCCGCATGTTGAGCTCATCGTGGTAGACGACGGTTCAACCGATGGCTCAACAGAAGTGCTGCAGCGCCTTGCCGTTGAGCATCCCGAACGCATCACGCTCCTTTATCAGAACCGTGGGGGGCCTTTTGCGGCACGCAACCAGGCGCTCGCCCACGCAAACGGTAATTACATTGCCTTTCTTGATGCCGACGATATCTGGCACCCGGACGCCTTGCGCTTGTTGCACGAGGCACTCGTCGCCGAAAACGCCGACGTCGCTTACTGCAGTTGGCAAAACATCGGGGTCGCGTCGACTGACCCTAACCCGGTTATCCCGCCCGATTTGGCGCCTGATGAAGCAGCCGCTTATCTTATGGAGAAGCCTTCCTGGCCAATCAATAGCGTGCTGGTGAGGCGCTATCTTATTGATGCACTACGTGGTTTTTCAGAACGCGCGCCCACCGCCATGGACTACGACCTGTGGCTCAGAATGCTCGCGCGCCAGCCCAGTCTCGTTCGCGTAACCGACGTGCTGGCTTATTACCGCCATTACCCACGCGGTGACGCCCACATTCCGCATTGGCAACAGGTTTTTGATTCAGTTGCCGTACGCCACGACCTGGCTCGTCATCACCCTGAACTTGTTGCGCGTTATACCCCTTCCCACCTGAACGAATTGATTTACGGTCCCTTGCTACGGGAAGCCTATCGTAGCCACTGGCGTAACGACACCGAGTCTGCTCGCCGCCTTTTTCGCCGCGCTTTCCGCAAGGCCGACTGGAAAGCCGGCGACTTCAAACACCTTGTCGCCAGCCTCCTCCCCGCCCCGCTCTATCGCAACCTGGTCGATCGCGTCACCCGCCGCCGAAGTGTCCGGATTGGAAAATAAGCAACCTGTGAATTGGGGTCAAGAAAGTCTCCGGGCCAATCAATCATCAGTCCGTGGCGCGCGCGTTCGCATGAAGCATCACGATGCTGTAGCCTCCAGCCCTTATAATCCTCGCTGATGAATACCCTTTCCGCCATCACGCCCCCACGTCAACGCCGGATGGGAAGAACAGGTCAACCCGGCTTGTTTCAGGCCAAACACCTGTTGCAGGTGAGAGATAGTGTGATTACGTCGGGTATGGCTCATGTGAATAGCCGTGGCCCCACGCGCAAAGACAAGCACACATTTCCGGAAAACATTCAAAACTGGACGGATACCACAGCGCGACACGGGCATCCACTGACAACAACCCCAAGCGCGACAGACAGCGAAATCGCCTCGAACTGACAAAACCATGATCACCCTTGCCAAAAACCTCTACGACTACCGCGAACTGATGGCCACGCTCGCGTGGAAGAATATCGCCCTGCGCTACAAACAAGCCTATCTCGGCATCGCCTGGGCCATCCTCAAGCCGATCACGCTCATGCTCATCTTCACTCTGGTCAAGAGCTTTGTCGGTATCGAAAGCGGCGAGATCCCCTATCCCATCCTGGTTTTTGCTGCGCTGATGCCGTGGACCTTCTTCCAGGAATCCGCATCCGAAGGCGTCACAAGCGTCGTCAGCAACACCGCGCTGATCAAGAAAATCTACTTTCCGCGCGAGATCTTCCCCATCACCTCGGTCCTCACCAAGCTGGTGGAACTCGGCATCAACTTCTTCATCCTGGCCGGGCTGATGGTGTGGTACCAGATGATGCCCAGCATCTACATCCTGTGGGTGCCGCTCATCATTCTCTACACCGTGCTGGCCGCGCTGACCATTGCCTTTGTCGGCGCCGCCATCAACGTCTATTACCGCGACGTGGGCGCCGCCTTGCCGGTGTTGCTGTCGCTGCTGATGTACGCCTCGCCGGTCATCTATCCGTTGCAATTGGTCAAGGACAAACTGCTGGGGCAACAAGCCGCCGGCGAATGGTCCGATATACTCTATACCCTGTACACCCTCAACCCCCTGGCCGGCATCATCGATGCATTCCAGAGCGTTGTCCTGAGAAGCCAGCCGCCCGACCTGACCGCCATGATCCCCGGCGCCATCATGATCGCCATCCTGCTGCCCCTGAGTTACCTTTACTTTAAACGGGCGGAAAGTTATTTCGCCGACGTGATCTAAGCAACGTGACTGAACCTGACTTAACGCAACAACACTTGAGGGTAGGAAAATCGATGTTTACGCATGCTTGATCAGGGCAAAAATATTGGCATGGACGCACAACAGTTTTACTGGGAAGCTTTGGCGCGATATAAAAAACTCGCGCGCCGTGTGGATAAAAGCTTGAAACCGTTTTATATCCCGCTTCAACAAAGCCAGAATCAGGGCATATATGCCGTAAACATCGATGCAAACGTCGGTTTTTTTGCGCAGCTCAGTTGGTGCTTGTATATTTTTGATCATTGCAAACGAAATAACCTGAAGCCCTGCATCGCTCTATCAGGTCCTTTCTATTCACCTATCCAGGGTGAAGACTGGTTTGGGAATTATTTCCACAATCTCAAGCTGACCGAAAGCGACAAAAACAGCATTGCATCTGGTCGTGTTCGGGTCAGTCAGATTTCAGACATAGACCAACTCGGTTGGCCTAAAAACGCGGGGAGCGAGTTAACCCTTGAGTACGCCAAAACGCTCTTTGAAGAAAACCTGCGGATTAAAAGCGATATTATTGATTGTGTTGAGATATTTGTTAAAAACAACTTCACGGGCAGAAAAGTGCTAGGCGTACATTATCGTGGCACTGACAAAAAACACGAAGCCGCACAAGTTTCCCGTGAGTTTTGTGCCCAAACAATATCCAATTATCTGGCCTCAAATCCAGGCACGGATGTTCTGTTCATCGCCACTGATGAGGAAGAATTTCTCGTATGGATCAAAGCGAAATTTAGTCATATCGAAGTCGTTCATCACGATGACAAGGAACGCAGCCAGGAAGGAATGGCCATACATGTCCAGCCATCGCACGGTAATAACTACATCAAGGGTAAAGAAGCCCTGATTAATAGCCTGCTTTTATCCAGATGTGCGGCTCTAATCCGCACCGCATCCTTCCTGTCCGCTTGGTCCAGCATTTTTAATCCTGATTTGAGGGTGGTCATGTTAAACAGCCCATACGAAGGGAAAGACTGGTTTCCGGACAACTTGATTATCAAGAAATCCATTATTGGATATTTACCCGGTTAACAGGACCTATGCATTGATTGGTCTTGCCTGGACGCCCCCACTCATTTACACATGATGCCGGTAAAGAGCTTTAAATGATCCTGCCCTCGATAAAGTTTTACACGTAAACATTCACCTCAAATTAACCGCCATGCCCATTATTGAAGTCGACCACCTGACCAAAGAATACCGCCTGGGCGCCATGCAGGGCCTCAAGCAGACCCTGCTCAACACCGCAGCCCGCCTGACAGGTAAGAAAGTTGAAGAACGCCCGCTGTTCAAGGCGCTCGACGACGTCAGCTTTTCCATCGAACCCGGCGAAGTGGTCGGCATCA
>JAUXRY010000017.1 GCA_030679915.1 Thiobacillus sp. | reverse complement strand
GAATTCGCTGTTTTCCGCCGGTGTCAAAATGCCCGAGCCGTTCAGCTTCGCCCGCTGGCGCACACCGAATCTGCTGTCATCGGAATCCATGGCGGTCAGCGTCGGGCTGGTCGCCGCCTTTGCCTATTACCTGCTCGGCCTGCCACTGGGCGCGGGCGTCTTGCTGGGCGCGATCCTGGCGCCCACCGATCCGGTGTTGGCGACCGATGTCCAGACCCGTCATCCCGGTGATCGAGACCAGCTTCGCTTCACCTTGACCTGCGAGGCGGGCATGAACGATGGCAGCGCTTTTCCGTTTGTGATGCTGGGGATGGGATTGCTCGGTCTGCACGATCTCGGTGAATTCGGCCTGCGCTGGGCGCTGGTCGATGTGCTGTGGGCCACGGCGGCGGGGGTCGCCATCGGGGTCATGTCTGGCGCCGCACTGGCCCATGTGGGACGGAAACTGCGCGGCAATCCACCCAGACACAAGCTCATGGACGACTTCCTCGGGCTCGGCCTGATCGGAGTGGTGTACGGCCTGAGCGTGCTGGTCGATGCGTGGGGATTTCTGGCGGTTTTTTTCGCTGCCGTCGCGCTGCGCCAGACCGAACTTAAACTCGCCAGCACCGATATAGACAGCGCCGATCTGGATAATTCGAATCCGCCGCAAACCGACCGGATCGTACCGGAAGCCGCAAACGCATGCCCGGATAACGATCCAGCGCCGACTGTCAGCGGAGGATCGCTGGTATTCAAGGAACATCTGGAAAGGCTCTCGGAATTGATGCTCATCCTGCTGATCGGTGGCACGCTGTTTCTCGATTCCTGGAGCTGGCGCGCGGTTGGACTTGCGCTGTTCCTGTTTATGGTGGCGCGCCCGGTCAGCGTCTTGGTCGGCCTGTTGGGCACGCGCACTTCGTGGCCGATACGCGGCATGGTGGGCTGGTTCGGGGTGCGCGGCATCGGTTCACTCTATTACCTGATGTACGCCATCCAGCATGGCCTCCCCGAAGATCTGGCCTTGGATTTGATCCAGTTGACGCTCATTGCGGTCTCGCTTTCGATTCTCGTCCATGGCACCAGCGTCAAGCCGCTGATGAGACGCTTTTGGCGTTACCGCAGACGTCTATCAACGCCATAGATTTCACCCCCCGCTCCGGTTGGTACCGAGCTGCACCGCTCTGTTGAAAGCGCTCAAAGCGATCAATCCTGAGCGGACGCAACAAGCGAAGCGCTAAACACCAAGGGCCAAGGGCCAACATGCACGATGCATTGGGAACAGCCTATATTTCGTTCGGCACCGCACAGACGACCACTCGCTAATCAATTAGCCTCGCTATATTGAATTTTGGATCTCGATTCGACGTCGCCTCGTCCCAGATCCTTCTCCGCTTGTCACTTTACAAGGAGAACCCCATGAGAACCGTTACGTCCCCGCGCCTTAAGCTTGCCGACCGGGCGGAAAATTTTGGTGGCCAACGGAGGCCATCATGATTGAGATTCGCAAGGGCCAGGCACCGGCCTCACTCGCACGTGCCGAGTTCAGTGCCCGGTTTCGGGCTGCCTTCATCGACCCGGCGTTCCGTGCCGAAGACACGTCCATTGCTCGCCTTGAAGAGATCGCCTGGCAGGCCTACAACGAGTACCGCAAGTCCCCCTTCACACAGAAGGCGGGCCCGGGGTATGCCGATCCGGACTACGACTTGTCAAGCGAGTGGGTTGCCACGAAACAGCGCATCGACGCGGCGCAACTGCGCTGGGCAGACCCGGCGAGCCCGTCCCGGGTGTTGCTGATCTGCGGCTCGGCGCGCAACGATGGCACCTGCCCGGGCGAGATGTCCAAGACCTTCCGGCTGTTGGGGATCGCTCGCGAAACCCTGGAGCAGGCCGACATCCAGGCCGATGTGCTCGACCTCAGCCTGCTCAGCTCCGAATACGGCCGCAAGATCCACCCCTGCAAGGGCTGCGTGTCCACCGCGATGCCCCTGTGCAACTGGCCGTGCAGTTGCTACCCCAACCATGCGCTTGACCAGACCAACGACTGGATGGCCGAGATCTACGAGCGCTGGACCGCCGCCCATGCGGTGATCATCGTCTCGCCGGTGTATTGGTACCAGAGCCCCAG
>JAUXRY010000012.1 GCA_030679915.1 Thiobacillus sp. | reverse complement strand
CTGCGCGGCGGTGTGCATTTTCTGCTTGAAGTGGACATGGCGGCAGCGCTTGAAAAATCCGCCATCCGCTACCAGAACGAGTTCCGCGGCGAGCTGCGCAGCGCCAAAATTCGCTACAGCCGCATCAACCGCGAAGGCAATGCGGTGAGCGTGCATTTCGCCACCCGCGACCAGCGCGACGAAGCCGTCGACAAGCTGGGCTCGCTGTTCGGCGATCTCGCCTTCGCCACCGCGGACCAGGCCGAAAGTTTCAGCCTGACCGCGCGCCTGAAGCCGGAAGCCGAAACCCAGGTGCAGTCTTTTGCGCTGCAGCAGAACATCACCACGCTCCGCAACCGCGTCAACGAACTCGGTGTTGCCGAGCCGGTGATCACGCAGCAGGGCGCCAGCCGCGTCGTGGTGCAGCTGCCGGGCGTACAGGACACCGCCAAGGCGAAGGACATTCTCGGCCGCACCGCCACTCTGGAAATCCGCATGGTCGACGAACTGGCCGACCCGCTCGCGCTGGAACGCGGCCAGGCGCCGTTCGGCACCGACATCGTGACCAGCCGCGACGGCGGCCTGATCGCGGTGAAGAAGGACGTGGTGCTGACCGGCGATTCGATCACGAACGCCTCCCCCGGCTTTGACCAGACCAGCGCGCAGGCGGCGGTCCACATCAACCTGGACGGCAAGGGCGCGCGTATTTTCAAGGACGTGACGCGCGAAAACGTCGGCAAGCGCATGGCGATCCTGCTGATCGAAAAAGGCCGGGCCGAATCGATAACTTCGCCGGTCATCCGCGAAGAGATCGGCGGCGGCCGCGTGCAAATTACCGGCATGGACTCGACGCAGGAGGCGGCTGACGTCGCGCTGCTACTGCGCGCCGGCGCACTGGCCGCGCCGATGCAGATCATCGAAGAGCGCACCGTCGGCCCAAGCATGGGGGCGGAAAACATCGAAAAAGGTTTCCATTCCAACCTCTGGGGCTTCCTTGCGGTGACGTTGTTCATGGTGATCTATTACCGTGTGTTCGGCGTGTTCTCGTCGATCGCGCTCGCCATCAACGGCTTCTTCCTGATCGCGCTGCTGTCGATAATGCAGGCCACCCTCACCCTGCCCGGCATGGCGGCCATCGCGCTCACGCTGGGCATGGCGATCGACGCCAACGTGCTGATCAACGAACGCATCCGCGAAGAGCTGCGCAACGGCGCCACACCGCAAGCAGCGATCCACGCCGGTTACGACCGCGCCTGGAGCACCATTCTCGACTCCAACCTCACCACCCTGATCGCCGGCGTTGCGCTATTCTGGCTGGGCTCGGGCCCGGTGCGCGGCTTTGCCGTGGTGCTGTGTCTGGGCATCCTCACCTCCATGTTCAGCGCCGTCACCGTGTCGCGCGCCATGGCCAACCTCACTTACGGCCGCCAGGCTCGCCTGACCAAAGTCTCAATCTAAGGCTCAATCATGCTCGAATTTTTCCCCTTCAAGAAAACCATCCCCTTCATGAGCTGGGGGAAAACGACGACCGCGATTTCGTTGCTCACCTTTCTCTTCTCAGTGTGGGCGCTGTGGGACCATGGCCTGAACCTGGGCGTCGATTTCACCGGCGGCACCCTGATCGAGGTGCGCACCAGCCAACCCGCCGACCTGCACGTCATCCGGACAGCCCTCGAAAAAACCGGCCTGCCAGAAATCTCGGTACAAACTTTCGGCACCAGCCGCGACGTGCTGATTCGCCTGCCAGTCAAGAACGACACGAACGCCGCGCAAACCAGCAACACCGTGATGACCGCATTGACTGCTGCCAATCCAGGGGTCGAACTCAAGAAGGTCGATTTCGTCGGCCCGCAAGTCGGGAAAGAGCTCTACGACAATGGTGCCCTGGCTTTGCTGGTGGTCGCCTTCGGCATCATGGCTTACTTGGCGATCCGCTTCGAATGGCGTTTCGCGGTGGCCGGCATGCTGGCCAACATGCACGACATCGTCATCATCCTCGGCGTGTTCGCTTTCTTCCAGTGGGAGTTCACCCTTACCGTGCTGGCCGGCGTGCTGGCGGTGCTCGGCTACTCGGTCAACGAATCGGTGGTGGTGTTCGACCGGATCCGCGAAAACATCCGCAAAATGCGCGGTTCGACCATCCCGCACATCATTGACGACGCCATTACCCGCACCATGAGCCGCACCATCATCACCCACGGCTCGACCCAGATCATGGTGCTTTCGATGCTGTTCTTCGGCGGCGAGGCGCTGCATAACTTCGCCCTTGCACTCACCATCGGCATCATGTTCGGTATTTATTCTTCGGTGCTGGTGGCCTCGCCGCTGCTGCTGATGTTCGGCATCAAGCGCGAACACTTCATCAAGCCGGCGGAAAAGAAAGAGGAAGCTGTCGTTTAACGGCAGCTTGTCATTGCGAGTGTCAGCGAAGCAATCCAGAATGTCCGTCGAACGAACATCGCTGGATCGCCACGGCTCTTCGAGCCTTGCGATGACGGCTTGAAACCACGCGCTCAACACTCATGCTCCACGACTTCATCGCCTGGATCCTCGCCACCGTTCACGACTGGGGCTACACCGGCATCATCATCCTGATGGCACTGGAATCCACAGTGCTGCCGGTGCCCAGTGAACTGGTACTCATCCCCGCAGGTTATCTCGCCCATCAGGGGCAGATGAACTTCTGGCTGATCGTGCTAGCCTCCACCGTCGGCAGCCTGGTCGGCGCATCGTTCAACTACGTCGTCTCGATGTGGCTGGGTCGCCCCTTCCTCGAACGCTGGGGACGCTATTTCTTCGTACGGCCCGAGTTACTGCACAAAACCGATATTTTCTTCGCAAAGCATGGCGCGGTCTCCACCTTCACTGGTCGCCTCATACCCGGCATCCGCCACCTGATTTCCATCCCCGCCGGCCTCACCCGCATGAACCCCGGCGCCTTCGCGCTCTACACCTGCCTTGGCGCGGGCCTGTGGTCGCTCGTCCTCACCCTGTTCGGCTATTTTCTAGGCGGCAACGAAGCCCTCATCAAGGAATACCAGCACCACATCACCGTCGGTGTCATTGCGTTTGTTGCGCTGATTATTGGCGGCTATGTATGGTGGCAGAAGCGGCGCTGAGGTCGATGGATCTGCCGTCGTTTACTTAACTCCGGCTCGCGATTAGCGCGCCCTGAATAAAGTTAAAAACCGCCGGATCGTCGCACGCCGCCGCGTTAAAGCGCATCCATGATGAAGGCTCCTGGTGCGGGCGAAAGAGGTTTCCAGGTGCCAGCGTGATGCCTTTGGCTGCCGCTGCGCTGGCCATTTCCACAACGTTTATCTGCTCGCCCAGGTTGACCCAGATAAACATCCCGCCTTCCGGTTCCACATAAATTTGCAGGCCGAGTTTTTCCAGCTTGCCGCAAACTTGCGCGCGGGCGATTTGCAGCTTGCCGCGCAACTTGTCGATGTGTTTACGGTAGTAGCCGCCAGTGAGTAATTGATAAATCATGCGTTCGCCTATCTCGGCGGTGGTCAGACCGGTCAGTAATTTCAAATCGACAAGGTGTTCGGCAATGTCCCGTTTGCACGCGAGGTAGCCGACGCGCAGGCTGGCGGAAACCGTCTTGGAAAAACTGCCGATGTAGATGACGCGGTCGAGTTGGTCGAGCGTGGCCAGGCGCGTTATGCGGCCCGGATGAAAATCGCCGTAAATGTCGTCTTCCACAATCAACAGATCGTATTTTTCTGCCAGCTGCAACACGCGATACGCAACCGCTTGGCTGATGCTCGCGCCAGTGGGGTTGTGCAACACGCTGTTGGTGAAAAACAGCTTGGGTTTGTGCTCAAGAATCAGCGCTTCCATGGCGGCTGGATCGGGGCCGTCGAGCTTCCAGGGCACGCCGACGATTTTTGCGCCCAGCGATTTGAGCGCGCCAAATTGAATGTAATAACCGGGGTCATCCACCAGTACGGCGTCGCCGGGGCGGATGAAATAGCGCGCGACGAGATCCAATGCATGGCTCGCGCCTTTGGTCAGCACAATTTGCCCGGCATCCGCCGGCACGCCGATTTCTGCCAGGCGGTGCTGGAGCAGTTCGCGCAAAGGTAGATAGCCGCCGGGCAGGCCGTAGCTGGTGAGAAACTCGCCGCTTTTTCTCGACAGGATTCTCAAGCTGCGCTGTATCCCCGCTTCGTCCATCCACGAACCCGGCAGCCAGCCCGCGCCCGGCATGGGGCGGTTGTATGGCTGTTGCAACGCATTTCTGAGCAGCCATAGCACGTCCATCGCGCGCTCCAGTTTGATGGGGGCTTTACCACTGACGTGAGGCTGAGGCCGGGGCGCGACATAAAACCCGGAACCCTGGCGCGAATGCAAATAGCCCATGGCCACCAGCCGGTCGTAAGCCTGCACGACGGTAAAGCGGCTCACGCCATGGTCTGTGGCGAATTTCCGGATCGATGGCAAGCGCAATCCGGTGCGCAGCACCCGTTCGTCCACCTGCTTGCCCACGGTAGAAACGATCTGATCGGTGAGCGGAATGGGGCTGTGGGAATCCAGGCAAACCAGGGACATACGCGCGCTCCGTTGAAGAACCCAAACAAAGTGTCCCGTCCCGACAACCGGTACAGGTTCGATCATTATCTACTCAACTGTACCTGTATTGTCAGGCCGATGATCGCTAGGGTGTAGCCTCAACAATGAGGCACACCCCCATGACTTTATGGCAACGGCAGCAGGCGCGCCTATCCCCCGACACCACCGGGCTCTTGCTTGGATTTTTGGGAGTCGCCGGGTTTAGCGCGACCCTGCCTGCCACCCGCGTGGCAGTGGCCTATCTTGATCCCACGCTGGTCGGACTGGGGCGTTCGATTCTGGCGGGCGGGGTGGCGGCGCTGCTACTGTGGCTGACACATCAGCCGGTGCCATCGCGGCAACAGTTCAAAAGTCTGGCGGTGATCGCCTGCGGCGTCGTCGTCGGATTTCCCCTGCTCTCGGCCTGGGCGATGCAAAGCCTGCCCGCCGCGCACGGTGCCATCGTGGTCGCAATCATTCCCCTGTTCACGGCCATCTTTGGGGCCTGGCGCATGGGCCAGCGGCCTGCCGCTGGATTCTGGCTGTGCAGCCTTGCGGGGAGCGCGCTGGTGCTGGCCTTTGCCGCCAGCACCGGAAAAGGCGGCTTCGAGTCGGCGGATGGCCTGCTGATTCTGGCTTCTCTTGCGGCGGCTATTGGTTACGCCGAGGGGGGCCGCTTGGCCCAAACGCTGGGCGGCTGGCAGGTGATTTGCTGGGCACTGGTGCTGGCAGCGCCGTTTCTGTTGCTGCCGGTTGCACTTGCGGTTTATCGTCACGGTATGGCCGCGCCGGCAGCAGCGTGGCTTGGGTTCGGCTATGTCAGCCTGGTCAGCCAGCTCTTCGCGTTTGTGTTGTGGTATCAGGGCCTGGCACTGGGCGGCGTGGTGCGCGTCAGCCAGGTTCAGCTGCTCCAGCCTTTTATGACCTTGCTTGTGGCAGCCGTTTTTTTGGGCGAGCACCTCACGCCGATCACGCTAGGCTTTGCCGCCGCTGTGGCGGTTAGCGTTGCCCTCGGTCGCAGAATGCAGATTCCTCAACGCCGGGGATAAATTTTCACTCAATCAGGAGTTGCCATGCACATCCCGCTCTACCAGGTTGACGCCTTTACCGACCGCCCCTTTGCGGGCAACCCGGCAGCGGTATGCCTGCTGGACGCCTGGCCGGAAGATGCGCTGTTGCAATCCATTGCGACGGAAAACAATCTGTCGGAAACCGCATTTCTGGTGAAGGACGGCGCGCGCTACCAGTTGCGCTGGATGACCCCCATCACCGAAGTCGAGCTGTGCGGCCACGCCACACTGGCCGCCGCGTTCGTGATTTTCAACCACCTCGACCCAGCCCTGGGCGAAGTCGCGTTTGACACCCTGAGCGGCGAGCTGCGGGTGCGTCGAGGCGATGGCGCGCTGCACATGGACTTTCCTTCGCTGCCGCCCGTGCCGTGCGTCTGCCCACCTGCGCTATTGGCTGCGCTGGGCAAACCGCCACAAGAAGTGCTGCAATCCCCGCCCTATTATCTGGCGCGATACGACTGTGCGGACGACATCCGCGCCCTGCAACCCGATATGGAAAAACTCAAAGCGCTCGATCTCATGGCCACCATTGTCACCGCGCCGGGCGATGCGGAAGATTTCGTGTCGCGCGTATTCGGCCCCAAAGTCGGCATCCCCGAAGACCCCGTCACCGGCTCCGCCCACAGCGTGTTGATCCCGTACTGGGCCGCGCGGCTCGGCAAGCTGCACCTGCACGCCCGCCAGCTTTCGACGCGCGGCGGCGAGTTGTTTTGCGAGCTGCGCGGCGACCGGGTCGGCATCGCCGGCCAGGCCGTCCTGTTCATGCAGGGCGAAATCCGCCTCGATCGCGACGGCCGTGTTTGACAGGCATCTACACCGCCCCCTATAGTCGAGCCATGGTACCTACGTTCAATCCCGCTCTGATCGCCCAAAAACCGTGGCTGTGGAAACACTCCACCGCCGCGGCTTTTCTTTTTTGACGTCTTTATAAACGCACACAAATTAAAGCAATCGCGGGTTAACCCGCGATTGCTTTTCATTGCCGGAAGACCCGCTCCAACCAGACAGGGTCTTCATGGCACACGCATCCAGCAGCATCCCCCTCAACCGCCAAGCCATGCTCGGCATCGCCCTGGCCGCCTTGGCCGCAATCGGCTTTTCCACCAAAGCCATCCTGGTGAAGCTGGCCTACGCCAGCCCGGTAGACGCCGTCACCCTGCTGGCTTTGCGCATGGCCTTCTCCGTTCCGTTTTTTATGGCGGCCGCATTGTGGAGCCGCAGCAACCACACCACGCCGCTCGCCCAGCGCGACTGGATGGCGGTGCTGGCATTGGGCCTGATCGGCTATTACCTGTCCAGTCTGCTCGACTTTTCCGGCTTGCAATACATCAGCGCCGGGCTGGAACGACTGATCCTGTTTCTTTACCCGACCATGGTGGTGTTGCTGTCCGCCGCGATTTTCAAGCGCCCCATCGGGCGCCGGGAAATCATCGCCCTTGCCTTGAGCTATGCCGGCATCGCGTTGGTGTTCATGCACGACGCTAGCAGCAATCAAACGGGAATTGCATGGGGCGCAGGCCTGGTTTTCGCGAGCACCCTGACCTATTCGGTGTACCTGGTGGGCGCGGGCCACACCATCGCCCGCATCGGCGCAACCCGCTTCACCGCTTACGCCATGATGGTGGCGAGCGTCGCAACCTTGTTGCAGTTCGCTCTCACCCACCCGATGTCTGCGCTAGAACTCCCCACGCGGGTCTACGGCTTAGGTATCGCCATGGCGATTTTCTCCACCGTGCTGCCCGTGTTCATGCTCTCCACCGGCATCCGCCTGATCGGTTCGGGACACACCGCGCTCGTCGGCTCCATCGGCCCGGTGGCCACCATTTACATGGCCCACCTGGTACTTGGCGAAACGATTTCCGGGCAGCAGATTGGCGGTTCGGTTTTGGTGCTGGCGGGGGTGTTGGCGATTAGCGTCAAGCGGGGTGGCGGCGTGCAAAAATGAGTCGCCTGAAATTCAATTCACACCTGGAACCTTTGATTTATGCAGGCCGTTTCGGCTGGCCAGCGGGATCGCGGTGAAGGTCGGCTACTCGGCCATTACAGACCTTAATGTTGGAGTTATGTATTGCTTGCCAGCGCAGCACTGACAGACTTTACAACATCATCGTCTTTACTAATTGTCAGCGGAAAACCTGTAACGCTAAGTATTTTGCTTGCAATGGAAATGACCATCGCTTCGTCTATCACAGCCAAGTCAAATATTTTCGAGCGATCCCCCAAAATCGATCTGGCTAGAATGTTGAAGTTATTCGCCGCCCCACCTGTTTTTAGCCTTGCATGTGCTGGTGCTGCAACGGAAAGCAGAAGGTCTCTCAAAGCATCTGCTTCGCAAATTGACTCTGCGTTCGATGCAAACTGCACGCATCTAAGAACATCTGCGTAATGGGCTTGAATTTCCGCCTTGTCGAGCTGGCTTATGTATTCCATTTCATCTGCTGCTGCTCTGGGCTTGCCTATTGAAATAAAGCGATCTGATTTCTGATAATAAGATTCAATGGAACCTCTTCGCAGCACAAAGAGCCCAGATTTTTCTAGGACATCCAAGAGAGCGGAAATTCTTTGCTTGATTTTCAACCATGCATCGTCGGCTACCAACTTAGACAAATCGGCATCATCGATAGTAAAAAGTGTGCAGAAAACAGCGCGACGTTTAGCAAGATCGTCTTCCCCTGCTTTTTTGTTTACCCAATACGGATGTGGTTCCGCTTTTGCAGAGATCTCACTCCACCTACCTTGTACAAGCTTGCAGAAATCACCGTAAATGTTGTTCGCCATTGCTGTGGCTGACGCGAATCCAAGTACGGCGGCATCTGTATCAGCAACCGAGCAATCGGTGAGAAATTGATTAACCAAATCGAGTCCGTCGGCAATACCGTCGGCATCGGTGAGTGCAACAGGCTCCTTACCTAAGATTCGAAACAACTTTGCAACAATTGGCATTTGCCCCTTGCCAATTACGGGAAGAAGTTGCGATCCAGCAGCCTCCAAATGTATATCCGCTTTGCTAGACAGAGCGCTACATATCATCATGTCGGAAGGTCCCTCAACTAAAAGGGGGCGCTTACAGAACAGCGACAGCTTATGCTCCTGACCGAGGCGTGCAATTAACCCCTGAATTTTCTTGTTCTTTAGTTCCCCAGCATCTGCTGCTATTTGAACTGGATCTGAATTGAGGTCATAACAAAAAACAAGCGACAACAAGTCGTCTGGCCGCGTTATCTGGACCATCTCAGTTGAGTGTGTCGCAATCACGACAAATTTCTTGTTTCCACCTTCTGAAGGGTGACCAGCGACGCTAATAATTTCGTTAAGGAGAAATGCTTGTAACTGTGGGTGTAATGAAACTTCAGGCTCATCTAACAGCAGCGCACCAACTTCATCGTCATAAAGTGCCGAAAGAATGCCTACCAAATGCATTAAGCCCGACGCTTCCCGTCCTGAGGAATAAGGTTGGGACTCAGCATCCAGACGTGAGAAGAGGATTTTTAAGTTGCCTGCGTCCCACTCAATCATCAGGTCTCGCTTAAAGAGTTTCTTCAGACGCTCCTGGATTTTCACAAGAATATCCGCACGTTCGGCGAGAGTTTGGAAGTCACCACTTAGCGTTTCAATTTGATGCCGTCGTGTCGAATCTTGTTTGCCTCCGTATGTAGCATCATCGTAGTTCGGTGTGCCTCCGCGGTGTCCGTCAAAGTCAGATCTGAATTGCTCCAACATTCCCATCCGCCCTGCAGACAGGAACCGTACTTTCTTGCCACACACATGAGTGCCGAAGCTGTTTTTTAGCCCCCGAAGAAGATGAGTCTTGCCTGATCCATTTGGACCTAGAAGAACGGTAAGCCCTTTATTGAGATCGAAGCTTCTATTGAAGCTCCCATTGTGACTGCTTATGTTGGCAGTCAGATGAACCGGAAAATTCACAAACAGAACTCCTTATTCATAACATGGCTGAAAAAAACTCTACCCGTAACTTGCCGCAACGGATACCAGCATAGTAATCCCTCTACATATTTTAGAAGAGGCCATGGTGCTTCTAAGTGTCCGCAATGGCCGACGAACAGACGATCATGGCGATCACCCTGACCGTTTTGAATTGGCAACGATCTCGCTCATCAAGCCACTCAACCCGCCGCCGCCACCATCAACCGTTTCATCTCCGCTACCGCCTCTTTCCAGCCTACGAACAATGCCTGCGCGACAATCGCGTGGCCGATGTTGAGTTCGTGGATGCCCGGCAGCGCAGCGATGGGTTGCACGTTGTGATAGGTCAGGCCATGCCCGGCATTCACGGTTAAACCAATGCTGCGGCCGTAGGCGACGGCTTTGCGGATGCGTTCGAATTCGGCGGTGCGCGCTTCGTCGGTGGCGGCGTCGGCGTAGGCGCCAGTGTGGATTTCGACGACCGGCGCACTGGCGGCATGCGCCGCGTCGAGTTGCGAGAAGTCTGCATCGATGAACAGCGACACGCGGATATCCGCATCGGCCAACCGTGCGCACGCTGCCTGCATTTTGGGCAGCTGACCGGCTACATCAAGTCCGCCTTCGGTGGTGAGTTCTTCTCGTTTTTCCGGCACCAAACAGACGTCTTGCGGCCGGGTATTGCAGGCAATCGCCAGCATCTCGTCGGTGACGGCCATTTCCAGATTCATCTTGGTCTTGAGTACCTGGCGCAGGATAGCGACATCGGCATCCTGGATGTGTCGGCGGTCTTCACGCAGATGCAAGGTGATTGAGTCAGCACCCGCCGTTTCAGCCATCAGTGCAGCTTCAACCGGGCTAGGGTAGCGGGTTTTTCTCGCCTGGCGCAGGGTGGCGATATGGTCAATGTTGACGCCGAGAAAGATGCTCATGGGTTCAATTCTGTGAGGTCGCGCAAGAGCTGACGAGTATAAAGCGGCTTGGCGCCGAGGGTGTGGTTGATCAAGGTGCGCATCAAGTTCTTCGATTCAATAAGCGTCGTCTGGCTTTCGAAGAGGTCGGCAGCCAGATCGATCAACGTCTGGCCCGACACCAGACAACCCGGCTGCCCGCTGGCACGTAGTGCGCCGCGCTCGGGCTGGAACACATAACGAATATCCGATTCGATCGGCGCACCCGTTTCGGCGTCCACATCAAAGGTGGCGCCATAACCGATCTCGCTCAGCAGGTTTTTTTCGAAGCGCCGCAGGATACGTTCGTAATCCATGTTGCAGGCCTCCCCCGCCAGCAGCTCAAACGTCGCAATGGTGCGGTCATACAGCAGTTCGTGTGCATCGCCGCGGGCCAGCAGACGTAACAGCAATTCGTTGAGATAAAACCCGCACATCAATGCGCGCCCTTGCGGTGCCATCAAGCCACCCTGCCATTCGGCAGCATGCAAGGTTTTCAGATCGGATTTTCCAAACCACGACAACAGCAGTGGGGTGAAGGGCTGCATCAGTCCCCGCAGGGCAGAGGTGGGCCGCCGTGCACCGCGCGCGATCAGTGCGACCCGACCGTGGCTGCGAGTGAAAATCTCAGCCACTACGCTGGTTTCCTTGTAAGGATAGGTGTGGAGGATAAAACCAGGTTCGTTGTTAATGCGGGCGTCCATGGACATAGGGCATCCGTCCAGCGCTGCGTTTAATCCAAACCCAGTGACTTCAGCATCCGCACGTCGTCCGCCCAGCCGCCTTTGACCTTGACCCAGACTTCCAGATACACCTTGCTGTCAAAAGCGTGTTCCATGTCGAGACGCGCCTGAGTGGAGATCGTCTTGAGCTTTTCACCACCCTTGCCGATGATGATCGCTTTATGGCCTTCACGATCGACCAGAATGGTGGCAAAGATGCGGCGCAGATTACCTTCTTCCTCGAATTTATCGATCTGGACGGCCACGCCATAAGGGATTTCTTCACCACTTAAACGAAAAACCTTTTCGCGAATGAGTTCGGCAGCCAGTTGGCGTTCGGTCTGGTCGGTTACATCATCCTCGCCAAACAAGGGCGCATTTTCCGGAAGATGCGTCTGCAAGGTTTTCAACAATTCATCGAGATTATTGCTTTGCTTGGCTGACACCGGAACAATTTCCGTGAAGGCATGGGCAGCAGAAGCCTCCTGCAGAAAGGCCATCAGGACACCCTTATCCTTGACGAAATCGATCTTGTTCACCACCAGGATCACCGGGCGATCCTTGGGCAGCAACTCCAGCACCTGGCGATCACCATCCGTCAGCCGACCCGCCTCAACCAGCATCATCACCACATCAGTGTCCGACAGCGTCTCACGCACACGCTTGTTCATGGTGCGATTCATTGCATTGGTATGCCGCGTTTGAAACCCCGGGGTGTCGACAAACACAAACTGCGCTTCGTCGGTGGTGTGAACCCCCATCACGCGATGGCGTGTGGTTTGTGCCTTACGCGACGTAATGCTGATCTTTTGACCCACGATGCGATTCAGCAAAGTGGACTTTCCGACGTTAGGGCGTCCGACAATGGCGATGAGGCCACACTTGAATTCACTCATTGAAACAACTCACTCATTTTGCAGCCTGCTCATTTTGCAATGCGGCGCACGCTTCGCGTGCGGCTTCCTGTTCTGCGGCGCGGCGACTTTTGCCCACCCCGCGCGTACTCAGTAATGGTTTGGCCAGCACGCATTCAACGATAAAACTCTGATCGTGTGCTTCCCCTTTTGTTTCTATCAACTGGTAGTCCGGCAACGGCAAACGACGTGACTGCAGCATTTCCTGCAATTGCGTCTTGGCATCCTTTCCCGATGCCTTGGGATCGATCTTTGCCACCAGCGGATCAATCAGGCCACGCACTACACGCTGCGCCTCATCAAACCCCGCATCCAGGAATATTGCCCCAAACAAGGATTCAAGTGCATCTGCAAGGATTGACGGACGCCGAAACCCACCACTTTTAAGCTCGCCTTCGCCCAACCACAGGCTTTCACCCAGCTTTAATGAAACTGCGATGTCGGCCAAGGTATCCTGGCATACCAGATTCGCCCGCAGACGCGACAAACTGCCTTCCGGCAAATCAGGGAAAACTTCATACAGCCTGCGGGCAACCGAGCAGTTCAACACAGAATCCCCCAGAAACTCGAGGCGCTCGTTATTGGTAGCGCCAAAACTCCGGTGGGTCAGCGCCTGCTCCAGGAGTTCGGACCGAGTAAAGGTATAGCCCAACGCCAGTTGAAGGCGTTGATTTAACAATGGATTATTCAATCTGGGCGGGTGTGGCGTTAGGATCCGAACTGGCACTAAAATCGACAACCAGACTCACATTTCCCACAAGCTTGGTTCGGAACGCATACTGGACCGAGATGACTGGTACGCCGTCCGGACGCGTGATTGAGATGTCTTCTGGCTTGACAACGGTTACATAGCTGACACCGGCACGTTTCGAGAAACTGGATCGTATATCGCTATTGCTTTGCGATTTAAGTTCGCTGTCCTGACCCATCGTGGCAAGAATCTTCTTCACCGAGAAAAATTCAATATAGGCCGGGACCAACTTCATTCCCAGCATGGCCACAACGATAAAAACAAACGCAACAAACAAAAACCCAATCATGGTCAAGCCACGTTGTTGAGTCTGCAGGGAACAAGCACGGTGCATGGTGTCTCCTTTAACGAATGGTGGTGCCAATGCGGTCAAAACTTTCAAAATTCATCCAGATGAAAAACGCCTTCCCCACGATGTTTTCATCCGGCACAAACCCCCAGTATCGGCTGTCATTGCTGGCATCACGGTTGTCACCCATCATGAAATATTGTCCGGCGGGTACTTTGCAGACGAAGCCTTCGCCCTCAGCATTGTACGAGCAGTTTTCCCGGGAAGGGAAGTCCACCACCTGGGTCGGAAATACTGCGGGCTTGCCGGGCTCAGTCATCATGCTGTGTTCGGCACCATTCAACTGCTCGCCATACACCATCGCTGTAATGTAATTCAGCCCTGACCCTACATAATTGTAAGTTCCGGTGTTGTCTGTTCTGACAGGTTTGCCGTTGATGCTCAGCCTCTTGTCACGATACTCAACCACATCACCAGGCACACCGACCACGCGTTTGATGTAATCCAGGCCGGGGTCGGCGGGGTAGCGGAAAACCATCACATCACCCCGCTCCGGATTGTTGATCTGTACCACTTTTTTATTCAGGACCGGCAAGCGGATACCGTAAGTGTATTTATTGACCAGGATGAAGTCGCCGATCAAAAGTGTGGGCATCATCGACCCGGAAGGGATTTTGAACGGCTCGACCAGGAAAGAACGCAGACCGAAAACGATCAGAATGACCGGGAAGAAGCTTTTGGCGTATTCAACCAGGAGTGGCTCCCGGGCATCCTTGTGACGTCCCCGCTTCAATATCAAAATATCGAACAACCAGATGCCACCGGTAACAGCGAGTGCTACAAATAGAATGAGTGCAAAATTCATGATGATTACTTGTCCGAGACCTGAAGAATCGCAAGAAAGGCTTCCTGCGGGATTTCGACGTTGCCGACCTGCTTCATGCGGCGTTTACCGGCTTTCTGCTTTTCCAGCAGTTTTTTCTTGCGGCTGATGTCGCCGCCATAACACTTGGCCAGCACGTTCTTGCGCAAGGCCTTGATGTTTTCGCGGGCGATGATGTTGGCACCAATTGCAGCCTGAACGGCCACGTCAAACATCTGACGCGGGATCAATTGACGCATCTTCGACGCCAATTCGCGACCGCGGTACACGCTGGTGGCACGATGCACGATCAATGACAGCGCATCAACCTTTTCGTTATTCACCAGAATATCGAGTTTGACCAGGTCGCCCACACGGTATTCCTTGAACTCGTAATCAAGCGATGCATAGCCGCGACTGGTCGATTTCAGCTTGTCGAAAAAGTCCATCACCACCTCATTCATCGGCAGGTGATAAACGAGCATGACCTGTTTGCCGTGATACTGCATGTTCACCTGCATCCCGCGCTTCTGGTTGCACAGCGTAATCACGTTGCCGACGAACTCCTCGGGCACAAAAATCGTCGCGGTGATGATCGGCTCGCGGATTTCCTCGATTTTTGACAACTCAGGCAGTTTGAACGGGTTTTCGATATGGATCGTCGAACCGTCCTTCATCACCACTTCGTAGACCACGGTCGGCGCCGTGGTGATGAGGTCCATGTCATATTCACGTTCCAGTCGCTCCTGCACGATATCCATATGCAGCAGGCCGAGGAATCCGCAACGGAAACCGAACCCCAGCGCCTGCGAGACTTCGGGCTCGAATTGCAGGGCCGCATCGTTCAATTGCAGCTTGGTCAGAGCATCGCGCAGCGACTCGAAATCGTGAGACTCAACCGGGTACAGCCCGGCAAAAACCTGCGATTGCACTTTCTTGAATCCAGGCAAGGCTACGCTTGCAGGCCGGTCGACCCGGGTAATCGTGTCTCCCACCTGAGCTGATTTCAGCTCCTTGATCCCCGCGATCACGAAGCCCACCTCGCCGGCGGATAACTGCGGCCGATCCACCGACTTAGGCGTAAAAATGCCGACGTGCTCGGTCAGATGCAGCGCGCCGGTTTCCATAAAGAGAATCTTGTCCTTGGGCCTCAATACACCGTCGACCACCCGCACCAGCATCACCACACCGACATAATTGTCGAACCATGAGTCGATGATCAGGGCCTTCAAAGGTGCTGACTCATCGCCGCGCGGCACAGGGACATGCTTGACCACGACCTCAAGAATTTCGGCGATGCCTATGCCGGTTTTGGCCGAGGCACGCACGGCCTCGCTGGCATCGATGCCCACGATATCCTCGATCTCTTCAGCGACGCGGTCCGGGTCGGCCGCGGGTAGGTCGATCTTGTTGAGCACCGGGATCACCTCGACACCCAGGTCAATCGCGGTATAACAGTTCGCCACCGTCTGGGCTTCGACGCCCTGTGAGGCATCCACCACCAGCAGCGCACCTTCGCACGCCGATAACGAGCGCGAGACCTCGTAAGAAAAATCGACATGACCGGGCGTATCGATCAGGTTCAGCCGGTAAATCTGGCCATCCTGCGCCTTGTAGGTCAACGCAGCAGTTTGTGCCTTGATGGTGATGCCACGCTCTTTCTCGATGTCCATGGAATCAAGCACTTGTGCTTCCATTTCGCGCTCGGACAAGCCGCCGCAGAACTGGATCAGACGATCAGCGAGCGTAGACTTGCCATGGTCAATGTGGGCGATGATGGAAAAATTGCGGATCAGATTCTGGGACACAGCAAAACGGGCACGTTTCCGTGCCCGGCAAGGGATGCGATAACTATGTGGATTTTAACGGATTTTAGGGGTGGGCGCGCAGCCAAACCCTAAACGCAGGCAGATTCAGTTGGTGTCGGCAAATCTCGGCATCACCATCGAATAACAAGGGCACGTCCCAGCCATATCGTGCCTTGAGCGCTGGCTGGGTATCCACATCAACAGGCGCCACCTGATGATCGGTCCCCATCATTTGCTCACGGACGGTTTCAGCCATCTCGTCACAGAGTGGGCAGCCCGCTCGGGTATAGAGCGTGAGCGTCTTACCCACCCGTGATTTTCAGTGGCACGTACATGGAGCCATCGCCTCTGCGCACCAGAATCGCCACACTTTTTCCGGCGGGGACAGCAGCAATGGCCTTGCGGTAAGTGCCTACTGTCACGATTTTGATATTGTTGACGGCCAGGATGATGTCACCCGTATGAATACCTGCGCGCGCCGCGTCACCCGTGACCTCCTCGACCAGCACACCATGATCAATATCGAGTGCCCGCCGGTGTTCAGCGCTGAGTTCTGACAATGCCAGTCCGCCGCGCGAAAAGGTCTTGGTGTCTTTACTGGCCAGCGGAGTTTCTGTTGGCAATTCGCCCAGTACCACTTCCAGGCGCTGGATCTTGCCCTTGCGCCAAACCTCAACCGGAATTTTGGCGCCCGGCTTTGCCACGCCTACCATGCGCGGCAGGTCGCCTGCGTTTTCCACGGGCTTGCCATTGAACATCAGGATGACATCGGATGCCAGGAAGCCGGCCTTGAGCGCCGGACTGCCTTCCTGGACCTGCGAGACCAACGCCCCACGTGGCCGATCCAGACCGAAAGACTCAGCGAGATCGGCTGTGACTTCCTGAATCGCTACACCAAGCCAGCCGCGCGAAACCTTGCCTCCACTTTTCAGTTGATCGACCACTTCCATCGCCACATCGATCGGGATCGCGAATGAGACGCCCTGATACCCACCGCTGCGGCTGTATATCTGCGAGTTGACCCCCACAACCTCGCCCCGCATATTGAACAGTGGCCCACCTGAATTACCCGGATTGATCGCCACATCGGTCTGGATATACGGCACATAGCTTTCTGACGGCAATGAGCGCCCTTTGGCGGAAACAATTCCCGCTGTAACCGAGTTCTCAAAACCAAACGGCGAGCCAATCGCTGCCACGGCCTCACCAACGCGTAACTTGGTGGGGTCGCCCAGTTTGACCGCAGGAAGATTGCTCGCGATGATTTTAATCACTGCGACATCGGTTCGATTGTCTGCACCCACCACCTTGGCGGTGAATTTGCGCTTGTCGATCAGCTTGACCAAGACTTCATCTGCATCTTTAACTACATGTGCATTGGTCAGGATATACCCATCACTGCTGACGATAAAACCTGACCCCGCGCTACGCGACGGAATTTCCTGCATCGGTCCACCGCCTGCGCCCGGCCCCCCCGGCATGCCCGGGAAAAAGCGGCGGAAGAAGTCCTGCAAATCTTCTTCATCGGGGAGGACAAAAGGCAAACCCTCTGCGCTGCGTTTCACCATTTTGGTGGTACTGATATTGACTACAGCCGGGCCTTGTTTTTCGACCAAATCTGCCACATCCATCACGTCCCTGGCCAATGCGGGCGCTGTCAATGCAAATACCAGTGCGGTTGATGCAAGAGCGGTTCTCATCATGGCTTTCCTTTCTTCATGATTTTGACATCTTCACGTCTGAGCACCACCGGGCGTGGTGCTCGCCCCCCACGCGCAATCAACCAGCCCAGGCCGCCACCCAACAACAAACCCATCAGTGCTGAGCCGTCGCCAGGTTGCAAGGCTTGCGCCAGCAACGCACCTGCCAGCATCAATCCCAAGGGCAGTCCATAGGCGCGCAACGCGCTTTTCATTACGCTGCCATCGGCAATACCCACCACTACGCGATCCCCTGGCGACAGCGATAAATCGCAGTCGACCTGAAACTGTCTGGGCTTGCGCTGAAACAATTCAGCTATGCGGCGCGTCGAACATCCCTGACCGCCACACGTGCCGCAGCCAGAAGGCTCGACAGCCTTTACCCAGACGCCATCTGATGCGGTTTTGGTGACTTCGGCGGTTTGTTCCAACATAAACGACTTACTGCTTTTTCGCCGAGTTACCGGTTTCAATCAGCGCCAGGTTTGGCACTTCGCCCAGCGTTGTCACGGTGTACCCATCGACTTCACGAGCATATATTCCAATAGCCCCCTCTGCCGACAAGCCATGCAACCGTTCCACTTGAGGATTAACCGGCTCGACGAACATCGACAAAACGCTCAGCCCGTCCGAGTAAACCAGATGCGTCACTGGCGACTTCTTACCCGGTAACGAACGCACGGCAGCCTGAACCCGTTCATAGCCTGGGGGGGGCTTGATGCTCCATGCAACGTCAACCGGTACATCGACACTTGCGTTTATCACGCGCTTGCCCGTCAAGTCATTGCGAAACAGTATGGAATCCGGCGCTTTGCCTATCTGGATTTCCGAAAACACGAACATCGACACCGCGCCGCCATTGTTATTGACCACACGCGATTTGAGGGGCAGCCCCGTCCGCTTGTCCAGCCACAAGGTTGTGGTGTAGCGATAACCATCACGTGGCTCCAGGGTCAATATTTGGCAACTACGGCCTGCTACACGCTCGGAACCACCCAGCTTGGCATCGTAATAGTCGAGCAGAGATTCCGGTTGATTCGGTAATAGTGCGGGGAAAAAGCGACGCGAGGTATTGCGCTCCAGCCGCACATTCTTGCCGTCCGGCAGATAACAGTACACATCGCTATTGACTCGCAGGAACTGGCGCGGCGTGCCATCCATGACCTCGACTTTTTCCTGCTCGCCTGAGGCGTCGGCACGGTGCAATACCCGCTGCACCTCGATATGTTCGCCGTGGTGGTATACGTAGACACCGCTGAAATTCATTTGCTTGGCTGCAACGGCAGCCCGATTCAGCCATTCAAGCGCGGTATCGGCCTGCGCTGCACCGGGCAAGGCGACCAAGCCAATAAACACAATCGCCAACCACTCCCGCTGCCAAACTGTCACTGTCCGCATTAACGGGGCTCCACCACTACCTCGACCGCACGCTGGTAAGGCGACGCGACAGCCATGGGGGAAAATTCCTGGTGGGCCACAAGATACGGTGCCAGACGGGAATCAGCAGAATTCTCCTCAGACACAAAAGCGACCTGCTGTGCATCCGACATTGCAGACAAGGGGGCAATACCCGGTGCGTCTGATGTCAACCCGGTAACCGAAACCACACCCCACACTGCCAGCGAAGCGAACGAGGCCGCTGCCACGCGCTGTGGCCACACACTGCGTCGGGGCGCGAGCACAGTCGGTTCGTTTGCCAATTGCGCTGAGAAGCGTGCCATGAAATTATCCGGATTGGGCGCCACTCCACGCATCAGATCGCCAATCAGATGGTACTCAGACCAGTTTTTTCGTAACACTTCATCATGCTTCAGCCCAGCAATACATATCTCGATTTCGGAGCGTTTCGCTTCGCCGTCGAGCACGGCAGACAGCATCAACTGCCCGGCGTCATCCTGTTCTGTATGGGGGGAGGGTTCTGATTTTAGAAGTGCTGACATGGTTACCACCTTTTATCCTGACTCGTGCCCAGCATCGGGCGTATTTTTTCCGCAATGGCCTCACGGGCGCGAAAAATCCGCGACCGTACGGTTCCGATTGGACATTCCATCATTTGTGCGATTTCTTCGTAGCTCATGCCATCGATTTCGCGCAACGTAATCGCTGTCCTTAATTCCTCGGGCAGTGCGTCAACTGCCACATTCACTGCTTGGGCGATTTGCTTCGTCTGAAGTTCCGCATCCGGGGTGGCAATATCTCGCAACATATCCCCTTCTTCGTAATTTTCCGCATCCTCAGACAAAACGTCACTCGACACAGGCTGGCGCTTACGCGCAACCAGATAATTCTTGGCGGTATTGACGGCAATGCGATAAAGCCAGGTATAAAACGCGCTTTCACCCCGAAATCCAGGCAACGCGCGATAGGCCTTGATAAAAGCCTCCTGCGAGATATCTTCCACTTCCGCCGCATCGCGCACCATACGCGACAATAAACGCCCGAGCTTGCGCTGGTATTTGATCACCAACAACTCGAACGCACGCTTGTCACCCTGTTGAGCGCGTTCTACAAGCACCTGATCCAATTCGCGGTCTGACATATCTCCCTGCTGCTTTTTGATTATTTTCGAAGTATACGTGACCGCATCATCTGGCGTATGTGAACACCCCCGGACAAATTAGTTCACACCCAACACGCATATTCTGGCACGGCCCAAGCCTGCTATCATCGCCCCACTATTATGCACAGCTACGATGTACTCATTCTAGGCAGTGGCCTTGCCGCACTCACCACCGCGCTCAAGCTAGCGGATCAGCGCCGCATCGCCATTGTCACCAAACGTCAAATGACGGACGGTGCCAGCGACTGGGCACAAGGTGGAATTGCGGCCGCAGTGGACAGCGGCGACTCAATCGAAGCGCACGTGCACGACACCCTGGTCGCCGGCGGCGGTTTGTGTGACGAGGCCGTTACCCGGCTGGTCGCGAGTCGGGCCAGTGAAATGATCACCTGGCTGACGCAAAGCGGTGTCACCTTTACGCCCGACCCGCAAGCCCCCGGCGGACTGCATCTGGCGCGCGAAGGCGGACATTCCCGGCGCCGCGTGGTACACGCCGCCGATGCCACCGGGCATGCGGTGCAGACGAGCCTGCTCGACCGCGTGCGCGCGCACCCTAACATCGACACGTTCGAGCAGCATGTTGCCATCGACCTGATCAGCGGCAAGCACGCCGGCGGACAAGAACGGCAAATCCATGGTGCCTACGCACTGAACAAGGAAACCGGCGAGGTCGAAACCTTTTCCGCCGGCCACACCGTGCTCGCTACCGGTGGCGCCGGCAAGGTTTATCTCTACACCACCAATCCCGACACCGCGACCGGTGATGGTATCGCGATGGCATGGCGCGCCGGCTGCCGCGTCGCCAATCTGGAATTCGTGCAGTTTCACCCCACCTGTTTATTTCACCCGCACGCCAAATCTTTCCTCATCACCGAGGCTGTGCGCGGCGAAGGCGGGCATTTGCTGCTACCCGATGGCAGCCGCTTTATGCAGTATCACGACGAGCGTGCCGAACTCGCGCCACGTGACGTGGTCGCGCGCGCGATCGACTTTGAGATGAAGAAGCGCGGCATCGACTGCGTGTATCTCGACATCACGCACAAGCCAGCCGAATTCGTGCGCGAGCATTTCCCCACCATTTATCGCCGCTGTCTCGAACTCGGCATCGATATCACGTCCCAGCCGATCCCTGTGGTGCCAGCCGCGCACTACACCTGTGGCGGCGTTGTCACCGACATGAATGCACGCACCGATTTGTGCAACCTGCATGCCGTGGGCGAAGTCACGTTTACCGGACTGCATGGTGCCAATCGACTGGCCTCGAATTCATTGCTGGAATGCCTGGTGTTCGGCCATGCTGCGGCCGCCGACATTTTGGCCACCCCACCCGCGCCTACGCTCGACCTGCCGCCATGGGATGCGTCGCGCGTAACCGACCCGGACGAAGAGGTGGTGATCTCGCATAACTGGGACGAATTGCGCCGTTTCATGTGGGATTATGTTGGCATTGTGCGCACCAACAAGCGGTTGGCGCGCGCCACTCACCGCATCCGCCTGCTGCGGGATGAAATCGACGAGTTTTATCGTAACTTCCGCGTTAGTAACGACCTGATCGAACTGCGTAATCTGGTGCAAAGCGCCGACCTCATCATCCGCTCGGCTCAGTTACGACAGGAAAGCCGCGGATTGCACTACAGCCGCGATTACACCGAGACGCTGCCAATAGCCGGCAATACCGTACTCAACCCGTGTCCCGGAACGCTGTGTCCGAGCGTGTGTGGCGTGCCCACCGAAGCGACACCCTGAGGCGCCGCATACTTTCGGCATCGACGCTGTCGGGTAACAGCACCAGAGTCCGCACATACTGTGCTTCATGGCGATAGCGAAGAACGATCAGTGCAAGCGACACCAGACTGTCACCCAGCACCTCGACGTCTTGCCATTCACCCTCCCCGTTCTGGCATTGCAGCATGCCGCCCGCGGTCACTCGCACGACTTCAACTACGCTTGCGCGTTGCCAGCCCCAAACGCTCAGACCCATCACCAACAGGCCCGTCAGTATCTGAATGACGGCAGGAAGCGCCGAAATAATTATGGCTGTAATGGAAAGCCCCGCCATACCCAGTAGCAACAGCCCCAACAGACGTGAGGGTTTGGGCACAATCTCATGCATCAGCGTGTACACTTTTGGGCTTCATCGCATCTCTTTTTGACTGGACAACACCGTGATCGAAATTTGGCAAGACTTTCTGCAAACCCAAGGCGCGCAAATTGTGAATGGCGCCGTTCAGCATTATGGTGACCCCGAATCGGAACTCGCCGCCGCCACGAATGGCACCATTGTCGCGGATTTGTCGCAACTGGGCGTCATCGCGTTGCACGGCGACGAAACGGCAACCTTCCTGCAGGGCCAGCTAACCAATGATGTGCGTGCGCTACATGCCGATGCGGCGCAGTGGAGCGGCTATTGCAGCCCGAAAGGCCGCTTGCTCGGCAATTTCCTGATGTGGCGACAGAGTGAGGATTACTGCCTGCAACTGTCGGGTGACATTTTACCCAGCGTACAAAAGCGACTTTCCATGTTCATCATGCGCGCCAAGGTTCAGGCGCGCGATGCCAGCGACGAAACCGTGCGCCTGGTTGTCGCCGGAAAGCAGGCGATGGCCGCCGTCACGACGGCAATGGGTGCCGTACCTGAAGCCACTATGCACGCCATCGCAGTTGAAATGGGTCAGGTGATACGGGTGGGCGAAGACAAATTCGTGCTGTCGATTGTGCCCGAGCGCGCGGCCGATGTCTGGGTGTCATTGCATGCATCGGCAACGCCGGTCGGTGCACCCGTATGGGATTGGTTGCGTCTGAATGCAGGGATCCCGATGATTGTTACCGCAACACAGGAGCAATTCGTCCCGCAAATGGTCAACCTCGAAGTCATCGGGGGGGTGAACTTCCAGAAAGGCTGCTACCCAGGTCAGGAAATCGTAGCCCGCAGTCAGTATCTCGGCAAGCTCAAACGCCGGATGTTCCTCGCGCATGTGGATGCCGAAGCCGCGCCGGGCGACAGCTTGTATAGCGCCGACTTCGAGGGGCAAACTACCGGTACGGTGGTCAATGCCGCTCCGGCACCCACCGGAGGATTCGACGTTTTGGTTGTTTCTCAGGTTGAAAGCGCGAACACGCAAACCCTTCACCTGAAAACGGCAGATGGGCCCGCACTGAGCATGAAGCCGCTGCCCTACGCCATGCCTGAATGAGCGGGTGAGACACGCTTACGTTTACTACCGCATCGATCTGGCCCAGGCCGGGTTGGCGGCATCCCGTATTGATACGCTATTGGCCTCCATGGCAGCGTTTTGTAGCCGGCCACCTCGCCGATTGATCCGCTGTGAAAACCCGGAAACATGGATGGAAATTTACGAAGACATCCCTGACATGGCGGCATTTGTTACCGCGTTGAATTCTGCTGTAGAAGCCCTGCGATGTGGTGAATTCACACTGGATGAACGGCATCTGGAATGTTTTGTTGCACCCAGCTTAGATTGAAATAGCAGGTTCGCCATACTAGCGTTGGGATATTCAGCCTATGAACGCCATCTACAAATCCAAACCCGTTCCGCGCCTGGATGATCAAATCAGAACCAGACGGACGTCTTGGAAAAACAGCGTTTTCAGGCCGTGAGTTAACGGCTTGACGAATCGTCCAGGCTAAACCCTAGCTCTCTTCGGTGACAGGCACCCGGGCCGCCAGCGCGCATAGCAACTCATAACTATTAGTGCCGGCTGCAGCGGCGACTGCGTCAACCGGCAGTCCTTCACCCCACAGCACTACCGGCGCACCTACTCCAGCTTCGGGGGCAACACTTAAGTCCACACACAGCATATCCATCGACACGCGTCCCAAGGTTCGACTCCTTTGGCCATTGACCAGAACCGGCGTACCCGTCAAGGCATGGCGGGGATAACCATCCGCATAGCCACAGGCAACCACCCCCACTCGCATTTTTTTCTCGGCTCGAAACAGCAAGCCATAGCCGGCCCCTTCACCAGCCTCCAACATCTGCACACCAATTATTTCAGACTGCAGCGTCATCGACGGCCGCAATCCCAATTCGGCGGCCGATTGATCAACATAGGGCGATGCGCCATACAGCATGATGCCCGGACGCGTCCACATGCCCTGGGTTTCCGGATAGCGCAGCAATGCCGCCGAGTTTGCGCTGCTCCACGGCAAGCCATGACCTGCGAGCGCATTCAAGAACGGTTGCAACTGCCAACTGACCCCCGCTACTTCATCCGCTTGGGCAAAGTGCGTCATCAACGTAATGCCCGCCACCCCGGGCAGGCTGCGCACCCGTGCAACGATGGCTTCATGATCGACGAGCGGAAAGCCCAGTCGATGCATGCCGCTGTCGAATTTGAGAAAAACCTGAATCGGTCTGACCGGGGGGTGTTGCATCAGCCAGTCGAGCTGCGCGGCATGGTGCAGCACCGGGCTCAGGTCGAGCTCGGCACAAATGGGAATTTCGTCGGGACCAAATATGCCCTCGAGCAACATGATGGGCTGTTCCACCCCCATCAATCGCAGGTTGGCCGCCTCTTCCAGCGTCAGCACTGCAAAACCATCGGCTGCGGAAAATGCCCGCCGCGCACGCGAAAGCCCATGCCCATAAGCATTGGCCTTGACTACGGCAAACACTCTAGCCGCGCCTGAGTGGCTGCGCGCAACCCGAAAGTTGTGCGCCATTGCATCAATGGAGATGCGTGCCTGAATGGGGCGCATCGTCTTAGTAGGACCCTGGCTGGGCCAGCGATTCAAATCGTGTGTATTCGCCGATGAAAGCCAGCCGCACCGTACCAATCGGACCGTTACGCTGCTTGCTGATGATGATCTCCGCCGTGCCCTTGTCCTGCGTATCGGGGTTGTAGACCTCGTCGCGGTAAATGAACAGGATGACGTCGGCGTCCTGCTCGATGGCGCCCGATTCGCGCAGGTCGGACATTACGGGGCGCTTGTTGGGACGCTGCTCCAGGCCGCGGTTCAACTGCGACAGCGCGACCACCGGCACATGCAGCTCTTTTGCCAGGCCCTTCAAGGCACGCGAGATTTCTGAAATTTCGGTGGCGCGGTTTTCACCCGACCCGCTGCCTGACATCAGTTGCAGGTAGTCGATGACAATGAGGCCGAGCTTGCCGCATTGACGCATCAACCGGCGCGCCCGTGCACGCAGCTCCAGCACGTTAAGTCCGGGGGATTCGTCGATGAATACCGGCGCCTCGTTGAGCTTGCCAAGCGCGTAGGTCAGCCGCTGCCAGTCGTCCTCGCCCAGTTTGCCGGTGCGCAGCCGGTGCTGGTCGAGCTTGCCGACCGAACCGATCATCCGCATCACCAGTTGGGTACCGCCCATTTCCATCGAGAACACCGCCACCGGCAGGCCAGTGTCGAGCGCGACGTTTTCAGCGATATTGAGCGAAAACGCGGTTTTGCCCATCGACGGCCGCCCCGCCACGATGATCAGATCGCCTGGCTGAAAGCCCGAGGTTTTCTGGTCGAGATCGTGAAATCCGGTGGGGACGCCGGTGATGCCGGAATCGTTGTCGCGGTGATACAACTCGTCAATGCGCTCGACCACTTCTTTCAGCAACGGCTTGATTTCGGTAAAGCCCACCTGCCCCCGACTGCCGGATTCGGCAATCTCGAACACCTTGGCTTCGGCCTCGTCGAGCAGCTGCGAGGCACTGCGCCCGGCCGGTGCATAGGCGGTGTCGGCAATCCCGGTCGCCACTTCGGCCAGCCGGCGCATCACCGAACGCTCACGCACGATTTCGGCGTAACGTCGGATGTTGGCGGCCGACGGCGTATTGCTCGCCAACGCCACGATATAGGCCAACCCACCCACACCTTCGAGCTGTCCCATGGATTGCAGCGCTTCGGTCACCGTGACCGCATCAGCCGGGCGGTTTTCGGCAATCTGCCGGATAATCGCGCGCAAAATCTGGCGATGATCAAGGCGATAAAAGTCGCTCTCCGAAACCACATCGCCAATCCGATCCCATGCGCTGTTATCCAGCAGCAATCCCCCTAGCACCGCCTGCTCGGCTTCCAGCGAATGCGGTGGCAAGCGCATTTGCGCCAGTTGGGAATCGGAATGTGTCGTCAATGAGTGGATAGCGGCCATGGCAGGATTCTAGTCTCCAGCCCCACCCCCACCAAGGGATAAGGCTGTGGATAAAGCGTGAACAGCCGGGTATATCCGGCCGCCAGAAATAAAAAAGGGAGCCCAAGGCTCCCTTTTCTGGAAAGCAGCAAAATTTACTGCTCGCCGACCACCACGACAGTGATGTTAGCCACCACATCATGGTGCAATCCCAGTACCACGGGGAATTCACCGATAGCCTTAAGCGGGCCTTCCGGCATGCGAACTTCGTTTTTGACCACTTCAAGCCCTTGAGCAACCAGCGCATCGGCAATATCCGAAGTGGAGATCGAGCCGAACAGACGGCCATCCACACCGGCTTTCTGGCTCACGGTCACGCTGCAACCTTCCAGCTTGGCAGCACGCGCCTGCGCTTCGGCCAGCTTTTCAGCAGCCACACGCTCCAACTCGGCCTTCTGCACTGCGAACGCATCCATATTGGCTTGCGTGGCACGACGCGCACGGCGGGTGGGAATCAGAAAGTTGCGGGCGTAGCCGTCTTTCACTTTAACCACGTCACCCAGCTTGCCCAGGTTGACAACTGTATCCATCAATATGATTTGCATGGTCGTCTCCTTAATGCAGGTCGGTGTAAGGCATGAGCGCAAGGAAGCGTGCACGCTTGATTGCAGTGCCCAACTGACGCTGATAACGCGCCTTGGTGCCGGTGATGCGCGCCGGAATGATGCGGCCATTTTCTGCGATGAATTCCTTCAGCACATCGATGTCCTTGTAATCGACTTCAACCACCTTATCGACGGTGAAGCGGCAGAACTTGCGACGCTTGAAGAGACCCCGGTTGCCACTGTCGCGGCCGCCTTTTTTGGCGAACTTGCCGCCTGATTTACCACCCATGGGACGTGCCATGATTATTCCTTTTCGATTCGATTCAATATCAAGATCAGTTGTCGGCTTTTTACACTGCGTCGGTTCAACGCGCCTTCCAGTTTGACCTGCGTTCCAGTAGCCAGTTGTGCCAGTTGCTGGGCAAGCGTTCCGCTCGCCTGTATTGTCAACTCACATTCAACTTGCCTGGCTTGCGATGCCACTTCCTGACTGCTGCTGTGTTGGATAACAGCTTCGGTAATGGGCACGCCCGCTGGGCTGTAACGTACAGGATCAACCTGAATAAGGGCTCCGCTGATAACCAGCCGATTCACTCACTCAGGCTGCAGCGGGTTCAGCCGCGGGTTCTGTTTTGGCGGCCTCTTCTTTTGCAGCTTCAGGCTTGGCTGATTCCAGAATGTCGCGTGACTTTTCTTCCTTCATCATCGGCGAGGCTGTAGTCACAGCATCATCACGCTTGATGGTCAGATGACGCAGCACGGCATCATTGAACTTGAAGCCATGCTCGAGTTCGTCCAGGGTTTCCTGGTCACACTCGATATTCATCAGCACGTAATGTGCCTTGTGAATTTTCTGGATCGGGTAAGCCATCTGACGACGACCCCAATCTTCCAGACGGTGAACGCTGCCGCCGCGCGTGGCGAGGTTAGCGCGATAACGCTCGATCATGGCGGGTACCTGCTCGCTCTGATCGGGGTGGACGATAAATACGATTTCATAATGCCGCATCAAGTTTCCTTTCGGTTCAGCCCCCCGCTGCGGTGCGGTGGAGCAAGGTCAACATGGCCAAGGCGACTGCCAAGGTCCAAAAAACAATCCCCAGCAAACTGGGGATCGAGAATCATACGCTTTTTGTCTGAAAAATCAAGCAGTCAGGCACCGGCCTGCCGCTCAACTACATCACGCAGTCCACATAGTAAAGGGTCTTGCCATCGACCACTTCGTCGACAAAACCATGCACATCAGTCTCGAAGCCGGGGAATTTCTCGTTGAAATCACGGGTGAACTGCAAATAGCGCACGATGGTGGCGTTGAATCGCTCACCCGGAATCAGCAAGGGGATGCCCGGGGGATAAGGTGTCACCAGCATCGCGGTGATGCGGCCTTCCAGCTCGTCGAGCGCAACCCGCTCGATTTCACGGTGTGCCATCTTGGCAAAGGCATCCGCCGGCTTCATCGCCGGCGCCATCTCCGACAAATACATTTCAGTCGTCAGACGTGCCACATCATTGGCCTTGTAGACCGTATGGATCTGATCACACAGATCCTTAAGACCGGTTTTCTCGTAGCGGGGATGCTTCAAGATGAACTCGGGCAACACTCGCCATAACGGCTGATTTTCGTCGTAATCGGCCTTGAACTGCTGCAACGCGGTCACCAGCGTGTTCCAGCGGCCTTTGGTAATGCCGATGGTGAACATGATGAAGAACGAATACAGGCCGGTTTTTTCCACGATCACGCCGTGCTCGGCCAGATATTTGGTGACAATCGCCGCCGGAATACCCCAGTCGGCAAAGGCGCCCTCCATGTCGAGCCCCGGTGTAATCACGGTCGCCTTGATCGGGTCAAGCATGTTAAAGCCAGGCGCAATATGGCCGAACTCATGCCACCGCTCGTCGTTACCGAGCATCCAGTCCTCGCGGTCGCCCACGCCTTCGTCCGCCAGTTTCTGCGGACCCCACACCTTGAACCACCAGGAATCGCCAAACTCCTCATCAACCTTGCGGATGGCGCGACGGAAATCCAATGCTTCACGGATGGACTCCTCGACCAATGCGGGCCCACCAGGGGGCTCCATCATTGCTGCAGCCACATCACACGAGGCGATGATGGCGTACTGCGGCGAAGTCGAGGTATGCATCAAATAGGCTTCGTTGAAACGGTGGAAATCAAGTTTCCGCGTCTCGGAGTCCTGCACCAGGATCTGTGAGGCCTGGCTCAAACCCGCCAGCAGCTTGTGCGTCGACTGGGTTGCAAACACCAGCGCATCCTTGGCACGCGGGCGATTTCTTCCGATGGCGTGCATGCCGCGATAAAAATCGTGGAAGGTCGCATGCGGCAGCCAGGCTTCGTCGAAATGCAGGGTGTCGATGTAGTCGCCCAGCAGTTCCTTGATCATGTCGACGTTGTAGAGAATGCCGTCGTAAGTCGACTGGGTAATCGTGAGAATGCGCGGCTTGCGCTTCACATCCTTGGCGAAGGGATGCGCGGCAATTTTTTTCTCGATGTTTTCCGGCCGGAACTCATCCAGCGGAATCGGCCCGATGATGCCGTAGTGGTTGCGCGTCGGCGTCAGGAAAATCGGGATCGCGCCGCACATCATGATGGCGTGCAGGATCGACTTGTGGCAGTTGCGGTCGACCACAACGATGTCGCCTGGCGCAACGGTAGCGTGCCACACCATCTTGTTGGATGACGAGGTGCCATTAGTGACGAAGAACAGATGGTCGCAGTTAAAGATGCGCGCCGCATTGCGCTCCGACGCGCCCACCGGGCCGGTGTGATCGAGCAATTGCCCGAGTTCGTCGACCGCGTTGCAAACGTCGGCACGTAACAGGTTTTCGCCAAAGAACTGGTGGAACATCTGGCCGATTGGCGACTTCAGGAAGGCCACGCCGCCCGAGTGACCCGGACAATGCCATGAATACGATCCATCCGCCGCGTAGTGAGTCAGTGCTTTGAAAAAAGGCGGCACCAGCGATTCAAGATAGGTCCGTGCTTCGCGCAGGATGTAGCGCGCCAGGAACTCGGGCGTGTCTTCCAGCATGTGGATAAAACCGCTGAGCTCGCGCAGGATGTCGTTGGGGATATGGCGCGCGGTACGCGTTTCGCCATGCAGAAAAATCGGAATTTCCGCATTACGGAAGCGCACTTCTTCAACAAAGCTGCGCAATTTTTGCAAAGCGACGTTGTTTTCCTCGTCCGACCCTGCCATTTCCTCGTCGTCGATAGACAGCACGAACGCCGATGCGCGCGCCTGCTGCTGGGCGAACGAGGTCAGGTCACCGTAGTTGGTGACGCCGAGTACTTCGATGCCTTCTTTCTCGATCGCTTCGGCCAGGGTACGGATACCCAGACCGGAGGCGTTCTCGGAACGAAAGTCTTCATCAATGATGACAACGGGAAAACGAAAGCGCATGGCCTGCTCCAGAGGGAAGCCGTAGGAATGGGCGGATCAAGAAAAGCGGATTATACGAATCCCCCGTGACGCGGGGATTAAATTTTCGGCAGGGTCACGCCAACCTGGCCCTGATATTTTCCACCCCGATCTCGGTACGAAGTTTCGCACACCTCGTCGGATTCGAGGAACAGCATTTGCGCCACACCTTCGTTGGCGTAAATGCGTGCGGGCAAGGGTGTGGTGTTGGAAAACTCCAGCGTCACGTGGCCTTCCCACTCGGGCTCCAGCGGCGTCACGTTGACGATGATCCCGCAGCGCGCGTAGGTACTTTTTCCGAGACAAATGGTCAGCACGCTGCGGGGGATACGGAAGTATTCCACCGTACGCGCCAGCGCAAAAGAATTCGGTGGAATGATGCAGGAATCGCCCACCACCTCAACAAACGAACTCGGGTCGAACGCCTTGGGGTCGACGATGGTGCTGTTGAGATTGGTGAACAACTTGAATTCGGCCGCGCAGCGCACGTCGTAGCCGTAGCTCGACGTGCCATAAGACACGATGGGCCGGCCACCGATCTGCTTGACCTGGCCTGGTTCGAACGGCTCGATCATGCCATGCTCAGCCGCCATCTGGCGGATCCAACGATCGGACTTGATGCTCATCAGGTATTGGAAATGACGATGTTGGGGAACTTGTTGGAGTGATCCTCTGACGTTTCGCCTATCTTGACGGCAACGCGGCGTGCGATCATTTTGTAGATATCGGTGACGCGGCCATCCGGGTCGGACACGACTGACGGCGTGCCAGCATCCGTGTCGGCACGAATCGCACCATCCAGCGGCAACGCGCCGAGAAATTCCACGCTGTAATCCTTGCACATACGCTCGCCGCCGCCTTCACCGAAGATGCGCTCTTCGTGTCCGCAGGCCGAGCAGATGTGCAGGCTCATGTTTTCGACCACGCCGATGATGGGAATGCCGACCTTCTCAAACATTTTCAGACCTTTGCGCGCATCGATCAGCGCAATATCCTGCGGCGTGGTGACAATCACTGCACCAGTCACCGGCACGCGCTGCGCCAGCGTTAGCTGGATATCGCCGGTGCCCGGCGGCAGGTCAACCACCAGATAGTCGAGCTCTGACCAGTTAGTGTTGTTCAGCAGCTGCTCCAACGCCTGCGTCACCATCGGGCCGCGCCACACCATGGGGGTTTCGACGTCGATCAAAAAACCGATCGACATCGCCTGAATGCCATGGCCGATCAGTGGATCAAGGTTCTTGCCATCGGTGGACTCCGGCTTTTCAGTAATGCCCAGCATCATCGGCTGCGACGGGCCGTAGATATCGGCGTCCAGCATGCCCACGCGTGCACCTTCGGCAGCCAGCGCCAGCGCGAGGTTGACGGCGGTGGTGGATTTGCCCACACCACCTTTGCCTGAGGCAATGGCAATGATGTTTTTGACGTTGGGGATCAATTTGACGCCGCGCTGCACGCTGTGCGAAACGATCTTGAAACTCACATTTGCGGTAGCAGTACTTACGCCATCAATGGATTTAATCTTGTCTTCTACCTGCTGCTTGATCGTGGCCAACTGGCTTTGCGCCGGGTAGCTCAACAGGATATCAACCGATACGGCCCCACCCTCGATCTTGATGTTGCGGGCGGATTTAGTCGACACGTAATCTTTGTGTGTGTTGGGGTCAACCAACTCTTTCAGAGCGGTTTGCACTTGAAGTTCAGAAACGGCCATTTTTGCTCCAGCAGGTAGATTGAGTAATCGCGTATTTTAACGAATTCCGACGCTTAGGGCGAACGAAAGCATAGAAAACATACGGGTTTCCCTGCCGTTTACAGGGGCATAGGGCATTGTCAGGGGCGAGGCGCAATCATGCGCCGAGGTCCAGCGCATTCATTTTTCTCAACGGGCTCCGACACCGATCTCGGCCACCATTTCGGCGAAACGACCCTGGGTTCACCCCCTGCGGGCCGACGGCGCTAATGCGGTTCAGCGTAATGGCCCACCAATACCGCTTCGGGTACACGTAGCCGGATGGCTGCCGTCAGTTCGCTGATCGCGCCCAGACGGGGTCGCAACGACACCCATAACAGGTTGAGCTTCAGGTTCAAATCGGCAAACACGACATCCTGATGTAATTCCAGCACAGACTGGATAGCACGTGACGCCCGCTCAATTTCAGCAGGCGTTCGATTGCGCAAGCGAGGAATCAGCATCATGAAATCGGTCAACCGCTGTCCTGCGCTGTCACGCGTAGGCGCAAGCTGCCACAAAGGGATGCCCGGAGCGGACGTAACGGGAGTCAGCGTGGTCGAATCATAGATCCGTATCTTCATCACGCCTCCACTGTGTGTGGTTTCAGAGTTCCGGGATCAGGACTTGAGCTGCAGATCCAGCACGGCACCGTGTCGCTCACAGCCGTGACGCACATCTTGTCGCAGATAACGTACGTCCTTGTGCAGATAGCGCTCCAGCTCTTCAAGCGCCAATCGATAGACATCTCGCTTGAAGTCGACCACCGTTTCCATCGACACCCAGTACTCATTCCAGCGCCAGGCATCAAATTCTGGATGACTGCTGGCCCGCAACGACACATCACAATCCCTGCCTGTCAGCCGCAACAAAAACCATATCTGCTTTTGGCCGCGATAGAGACCGCGATTGTCTCGCCGCGTCCAGTGGGCGGGCACGTCATAACGCAACCACTCGCGCGTGCGCCCCAAAATGCGTACGTGGTCAGGGAGCAAACCCACTTCTTCTTCCAGTTCCCGGAACATGGCTTGTTCAGGCGTTTCCCCTGCATTCATGCCACCTTGGGGAAACTGCCAGGCGTGCTGATTTACACGCTTACCCCAGAAAACCTGGTTTTGCGCATTGCACAATATGATGCCGACGTTCGGGCGGTACCCCTCTCGGTCAATCATGGCCGCCACCATCTGAAAAATTCGATTAGCTGCATTCTTTCACACCCACCGGAATTTGCAAACCTGCAGCGGTCTGAAATCAGTCTTTAGTTATTGTTTTTACAGGAATTTTCAAAAACACAGCAGAAACAGGAATACGCTTTTAAAGCGATTCTGCCGATGCGGAAATGTATTTCTGCGGCCTGCGTCTATCAGACACCCACAGACAAAAGTCACGCAGTTCTGACCCGATATGCAATTCTGCAGATATCTTTCCCTGACGCCGAAGAAGGGAAGCAGCAGCACCGACTTCACTAATTGAGCAGCGGTACGATGCCCTCTGCCCACTGAAGGTCTCTCGAAAAACCGCGCAAGTCCAGCCCAAAGTGTTTCGACAAGTCAGCCAGCTGAGGTTGTACGGATTCGAGACGCGCTGCGGCGCCCGGTTCCTTGAATGCCATCACAATGATATTGACCTTGTGCTGCACAGCAATCCAACCCACTTCCCCGTCAAATGCCCGCGAAAGTCGCGCAAAATACTCGGCGAAATCAGCGTCGACCCCCCATAAGTTAACCACCAGAATGCCGCCGGGCTTGAGCGCACGATAACAAGCCGTATAAAACTTTTGCGTGGCCAAGCCCTCCACCTGATTGCCGGCATCGAAACCGTCCAGCAGGATAACGTCGGCACATTCGGGCTGCTGCTTCACGAACAGCGCGCCATCGGCTTCGATCACAGTCAGGGTCTCGTCGTCGGGTGGCAGCTCGAAATGCGTGCGTGCGGCGGCAATCACCCGGGGATCGATTTCCACTGCTGTAACCTGTGTCTGCGGGAGATGCTTGCGGATGAACTTGGCGAGCGAGCCGCCACCCAGGCCAACCATCAACACGTTTTGCGGCGCCGGGTTGAACATCAAAACCCCCATCATCGCGCGCGTATAGGCAAGCTCCAGATCCCACGGCCGGCTCACCCGCATCAAGCTCTGAATGGCGCAACTGCCCAGCCGCAGGGTGCGCAAGCCGCGCTCTTCGATCACTTCAATGCCGTCATCATCTGCCCGGCGTTTCCCAAACTTCATGCGCATGGCTGCCCTGTCTTTAAAATGAGCGCGAAAGATTACACGCCCGCACGCTAAAATACTGCTTTCCCCCTTAATGACTCATCATGCGTGCCAGCCAGTTTTTCATTTCCACCACCAAAGAAGCCCCATCGGAGGCCGAACTCGTCAGCCACAAGCTGATGCTGCGCGCCGGTTTGATCAGACGACTGGGATCAGGGCTTTATACCTGGATGCCGCTGGGTTTGCGGGTCCTGCGCCGGGTGGAAGCGGTGGTGCGCGAGGAAATGAACCGTGCCGGCGCAATTGAATTGCTGATGCCGGCGGTGCAACCCGCCGAATTATGGGAAGAAACCGGACGCTGGGCAGAGTTCGGCCCGCAGATGCTGAAAATCAAGGATCGCCACAAGCGCGATTTCTGTTTTGGCCCCACTCACGAAGAAGTCATCACTGACATCGCGCGTCGCGAAATCAAGAGCTACCGCCAGTTGCCGCTGAATTTCTATCAAATCCAGATGAAATTCCGCGATGAAATCCGCCCACGCTTCGGCGTCATGCGCGCGCGCGAATTTTTGATGAAGGACGCCTATTCCTTCCATCCCAACAAGCAAAGCCTCGCGGCCACCTACCAGATCATGTACGACGCCTATACCCGGATATTCACCCGGCTGGGGCTGACCTTCCGCGCGGTCGCGGCTGACACGGGCGCCATCGGTGGCTCGGGCTCGCACGAATTCCATGTGCTGGCCGATTCGGGCGAAGACCTCCTCGCCTATTGCCCGGAATCCGATTACGCCGCCAACGTTGAACTGGCCGAGGCCGTTGCGCCCGCCGCGCCGCGCGCCGCACCGGATCAGGCGATGCAGTCCATCGCCACACCGGGCGTGAAAACCATTGATGAGGTGGCCGCTTTTCTCAAGTTCAACGTCAATCAGACCGTTAAAACCCTGATTGTGGAAGGTACGGAGGGCCCGATTGCCTTGCTGGTTCGAGGCGACCATGTGTTGAACGACATCAAAGCCGAGAAAATTGAGGGCGTGAAAATACCCTTTGCCTTTGCAAACGAAGCTGCAGTCCGTGCCGCAACCGGCTGCGCACCCGGTTCAGTCGGTCCGGTAGGTTTGACAATCACGGTGATTGCCGACCGCGCGGTGGCCGCGATGAGCGATTTTGTCTGTGGTGCCAATGTCGACGGTCAACACCTTACCGGTGTCAATTTTGGCCGCGACCTGCCCGAACCGGTTGTAGTCGACCTGCGCAACGTCCAGGCAGGCGACCCCAGCCCCGACGGCAAAGGTTCGCTGAAACTATGCCGTGGCATCGAAGTCGGGCATGTGTTCCAACTGGGCAGCAAGTATTCGCTCGCCATGGACGCCACTTATCTGGACGAGGCGGGTAAATCGCAGCCCATGGAAATGGGTTGTTACGGCGTCGGTGTCTCGCGTATCGTGGCCGCGGCCATCGAACAGCACCACGACGACAAAGGCATCATCTGGCCCAAGGCCATGGCACCGTTTTTGCTCGTAATTGTGGCAATCGGCTATGGTAAAAGCGAAATGGTTAAAACGGCTGCCGATAACTTGTATGCTGAATTGAAGGCTGCTGGTCATGACGTACTGTTGGACGACCGCGATGAGCGTCCCGGCGTCATGTTTGCCGATGCCGAATTAATCGGCATTCCCCACCGTATCACGGTGGGTGAACGCGGGTTGAAGGACAGCATCATCGAATATCAAACGCGCCTTGCCGAAGCAGGCCAGGCCGTCGAACCCAAGAAAATTGTACTTATAGAAGCCATGGAATTTCTGACAGGAATACTGAATCATTGACATGAAAGCATTGACGCACATCAGCCTGTTGCTGGCCTCGCTCTTCCTGACCTTTCCTGCATTGGCAGGGGGGCAGCGGGAGGAAGCGATGTCGGCGAATGTGCGTTCGTCCCTGCAACGTGGACTGGCCGACACCGCTGTCACCCGCACCGCATTTAGACAAGCCGCAGATGAAACAGCCTGGCTGCAAGAAATGTCGCGTCGGCTGTCAAAACGCATGCCGGACGAATCCGAGCGCATGGAGTTTCTAACCACGTTGCACTGGGAAGCCTCGCGTGCAGGCGTCGATCCCCAATTAATGCTGGGACTGATTCAGGTCGAAAGCGGCTTTCGTAAATACGCCGTATCGCCAGTGGGCGCACGCGGCTACACCCAGGTGATGCCATTCTGGATCAAGGCCATTGGCAACCCCGATCACAACCTGTTTCAACTGCGGACCAATCTACGCTATGGCGCACTCATCTTGCGCCATTACATCGATATTGAACGCGGCGATTTATTCCGCGCGCTGGGACGCTTCAATGGCAGCCTCGGCCGCCCGGAATACCCCAACCTTGTTGTCGGTGCCTGGAAGCGACACTGGGATTACCAACCCACGACCAAATCAGCTGATACCTCCTCGGCATCACGCAGCTGACATTCAGAACGTCAAGGCCGGCTTCCCACGAATCCGGTGGCCATGCCGCTTTCTGCGAGGACAATCATCCATGCGACGCCCTTGACCAGACCACGCCAACGTAACACCGACATGCCTTCCCCAGCGCGCTGTCCAGCGTGATTTCACTCGATCTGGTTACCCAGCAGGCTGACGAACTTTCAACGTTCTGTCGCTTCCCCAACGTTTCGCAGCAAGTTGGCGCGTTCCATACCGTCCGCAACCCTCCGCAGATCCCTATCAAACAAGCGTTTCCGCGTGATGCCCCTGCTGGCACACCCTATGCTGCTTATTCGTTACAGGCAATGACCTGCAACACAATAATGGAGAGACGACCATGGAAATGACAATACAGCTGGGCCGCACAGTCAAGGGGCAAGAAGAAATCTTCAATCTGGGTCACACATTGCGGCCTCGATACCGTCAGCTTCTGTTCGATATCGGGAACGGCATTTCATTCGGAGAGCTGTGCAGCAGACATCCGAAATGTGTAGAGCTCGAAAGCATGGTGAATGAAATGCTACAAAGCGGCTTCATTCAGACGCTGCGCAACATGGCATCCGTTCCTGCTGCCCGACCAGCTTCCCCGGTTGCACCCATCGCGAGCCCGGTTCAACCCACGGGCAGCATGACGGAAGCGCATGCCTTCGTGCTTGAGTTCATGGCCGCTTTGGTGGGAACCAAATCGCCAGCCTACAAACAGATGAGTGAAGTCAAGGATATTGCAGGATTCAAGGCGTCATTGCCCCTGTGTCGCAAGGTTATCGCGGCCGTCGCTTCGCCACACCAGGCGGCCGAGATGGAAGCCGGCGCCGCTCAGCGACTGGGTGTATAAACCCTTCGCAACGGAATCAGGGCTGCCCGGAACGTAGAATAATCAGCGTTTTGGGTTGGCAATCCGCCGCCACTACCGTTCCAGGCGCGCCCGGGACCGCGCTCACCACGCCATCAGACGGTGCTTTCAACTCGGCGTCGTTCAGATTCTTTTGCGCGATGACTTTACGCGCATTGGCGGCGGACAAGGTTGCCTGAGCACGAGTGTGCCGCAACAGCGCAGCATCGAGCTCCGTGGTCGAAGACACCGTACGGTTGAACAGCTCCTGCGCACGCTCCGCCTCGCGCTTGGCATCCCCTTCATCTGCCTGCGCGCGCACGTGCTCCGCAGTCGCTTCGTCCAGACGCGCCTGCAGGATGGTTTTCTCCAGCCGCAGCAGCACTGTCCCCTTGTTCACACGCTGCCCGACTTTGACCAGCACCTGGTCCACCACCCCGGACACCCGCGTGGTCAGTTCGATTTTTTCTGCGGCCCACAATGGGGTCGCTACCAGCGCCCCCCAACCGGCCAGTGCCAGCACCAATCGGCTCTGTTTCATTTTTTTGCTCCCTCAACAGGCGGCAAATGCCCCCCTGACAATGCATCAAGGCGCGCCAGCGCCAGCGCCAGCCTGTATTCCACCTGCTTGCGACGCAGCAATGCAAGCTGCGTGTCAGCCATGCTTGCGCCCAGACTAGTTTTCATTTCCATTTCATACTCCGCGCGCGCGCGTTCCAGCGCCCAATCCCGATATTCGATTTGCTTGTCTGCGGCGGCACGACCGCTTTCACGCAACCATTGAATTTCCTGCAGTGTCGTATACAGCGATTCAGACAAGTCGAGCTTGAGTTTTTCCAGCTCGGCTGCAACGCGCTCTTTTTGCGCAAGTTCGCGCGCCACGCGTGCATCCACTCGCGCACCTTGATACAAGGGAATCGTAAACACTAGCCCGGCACTCAGGTCATCGCGCGTGTTAGAGCTACGGCTATATCCCGCACCAATCACTTCCGCATCCAGCGTAGGATTGCGGTCTGCACGCACCGCCGCGATCCGCCCGTCCATTGCCGCAACCTGTGCCTGCAACGCCAGTACACGCGGGTTGTTGCGCATTACTGCAGCGAGCAGCATGTTGAAATCGGCGACAGCACGGGCGTTTTCTTTCAACGCAGGCTCTTCAAGCTCTGAAGGAAACACCCTTGGTTGGTTCATCGCATGGGCCAACTTCTGCCGCGTGCTGCTCATACGTTGCTGGCTGGCGTAACGCCGCTCGCGAACATCCTGAAAAGTCGCCTCTATTCGCATCAGTTCAGGCTGGCTGATCTGTCCGACTTCAAAGCGTTTCCTGGCGTTATCCCAGGACACATAGGTCACGGCCATCAATTCGTTATCCGCGGCGTATTGCATATCCGCCATCAACACATCGAAATATCGCGCCATGATGTCGATGCGGCGCAAGTTTTCGACATTGAATAGCGCCGCCTGACGCGCCACGACTTCCTGATCGGCCGCTGCGATGGCCTGGCTGCTGCGGCCAAAATCAAGCAAAGATTTTCGCGCAACGATGCGTCCGATATTGTCCGGTTCCCAGTCACCATCAGGACGATGGCCTGTGCGCAAGCTGCCGTCCAGAAACAGATTAAAATCCTGTCGACTACCCGCCTGTTCGCGGTCGGCTCGCGCTACCGCCAATTCGCTTTCCGCCACGCGACGATCCGGATGAGCCGCCGACACACTGGCCAGCGCCGCTTCAAGCGTCAAACGCTCAGCCCACACCGGCGCAGACAATGCCCACGCCAACAGCACACAAGCGGCTGCACGCATCATTTAGCTTGCTTGTATTTGGTAAAGGGTTGGTTTGCGTAAGCACCTTCGACTACATATTTTTCGAGCAACAGAAACTCGGCCTTGTCTTTTGTGGGCCCGGTGTAGCGTGTAATGAGTTTTCCGTCGAGATCGAAGAACAATAAAGTTGGGGTGGCGCGAACTCGATGCGAAAATGCAAAATCTTTTTCAGTCGTAGCCTTTCCCTGAAAATCAGTCATTTCAGTATCGCCATTGACATCAATCGGATACAGCAAAAACTGCGCACGGAAGGCATTCTGAACCTCAGACTGATTGAGGATAGTGGTTTTCATGCGCTCGCAAAACGGGCAGGCATCCTGCTCGAAAAACAGAAACACGCCTTTCTTCCCCTGTTTTTTGGCTTCCTGCAAATCCGCCTGCAAGTCTCCAAATTTCGGTTGGAAGAAGAAATTCCCGGGGTCGCGTGTTTCCGCCCAAGTGGGTGTCGCGAACACTAAAACAAATGCGAGTAACAAATGACGCATGGAGTCTCCTGAATACAGCCTGTTTTTTACACGTGGCTTATTTACTGGCACTGACCTTTTTGCTGCTGATGAAGCTTTCAACCGCTTCGCGCGTAAGTGCCCCAACCTGATGTGCGACCATCTTACCCTCAGGGTTAAATAAATAGGTGGTCGGCAAGCCTTGCATCGGACCAATCTGGCTCACGATTTTCGGTGTCCCCAGCACGATGGGATAGGTTACCAACAAGCCTTCGGCAAAGTCCGTCACTTGTTTGGGTGATTTATAATCCATTGCAACCCCGATGACGACGAGATTGTTCTTCTTGGAATCATGCAGCGAAATCAAATCCGGAATCTCTTCCAGGCAAGGCGGGCACCAGGTGGCCCAGTAGTTCACCAGCACCCATTTTCCCTTGTAGCCCGAGAGGGTATGCGTCTTGCCGGTGGTGTCCGTTACTTTGAAGTCTGCGGCCTGCGCGCCAACCACAACCAGCGTCATCAACGCCAGAAATAGCCCTGCCAGCCACATCGGATAAAATCGACTTCTTTGTAACGTCTGCATTGGTTTTCCCATCATGAATGAATTGCGTACTGAGAAAGACTCGCTTGGCGAGGTCCAGGTTCCCCAGGATGCTTGGTATGGCGCACAAACCGCTCGTGCAATAGTCAATTTTCCCATTTCCGGCCGTGGTCCGGATAAGGATTTCGTACTAGCCCATGTACGTATCAAGCTCGCCGCCGCGAATGCCAACTGCCAGCCGGGCTGGTTATCCGAGCAAAAGCGCGATGCCATCGCCGCCGCCTGCGACAAGATTCTCGCCGGCGAGTATATCGATCAATTCGTGGTCGACCGTTTTCAGGCCGGCGCCGGCACCAGCCACAACATGAACAGCAACGAAGTCATCGCCAACCTTGCCAACGTGGCGCTAGGCGGTGAAAAAGGCGCGTACACACCGGTCAACCCCAACGACGACGTCAACATGGGACAGTCGACCAACGACACTATCCCCACCGCAATCCGCCTTGCCGTGCTGGCCAAGCTGCCACGGCTGACCGCTGCGGTAAACGGCATGGCTGCGGAATTTAGCCGCCTGGCCGAGCGCGAAAAAGACACCGTCAAATCCGGCCGCACGCATTTGCAGGACGCCGTGCCCACCACCATCGGCCATGAATTTGCCGGCTACGCCTGGACGCTTGCCCGCTGCGAAGCCGCGCTCGATGAGTTGCGCCCCGCCCTGTGCGAAATCGGCCTCGGTGGTTCGGCCGCCGGCACCGGCCTCAATACCTCGCCCGATTACCCGGCACGCGCAGCAAGCGAACTGGCGCAACTCACCGGCGAACCGATCCGTGTCGGCCAGCTGGTCGCGCAAATGCAGTCGATGAACGACCTCGCGCGGCTGTCGGGCGAAATCCGCAACCTCGCGCTGGAACTTACCCGCATCTCCAACGACCTGCGCCTGCTCGCCTCCGGCCCGCGCACCGGCCTCGGCGAAATCCAGTTGCCGCCAGTACAGCCCGGTTCGTCCATCATGCCCGGCAAGGTCAACCCGGTGATGTTCGAGATGCTCAACCAGGTCTGTTTCCAGGTGCTGGGGCAGGACGCCGCCGTCTCCTATATGGTGCAGGCCGGGCAGATGGAACTGAATGTGATGATGCCGGCGATGGGTTCCGCGCTGTTCGACGCCATGGACTGGCTGACCAACGCGATGAACGCCGCCACCGAGAAGAATCTCAAGGGGATTATTGTTAACAGGGAACGCTGCGCGTTCTTTATCCACCAGAGCGTCGCGCTGGCCACCCTGCTTAATACGCAGATCGGCTACAACCAGGCGGCTGAAGTTGCCAAGGAATCGGAGAAGTCCGGGCGGCCGGTGCGCGACATCGTTGCTGAACGAGGATTAATGAAGGCTGAGGATTTTGATGCCCTGGTGTTGCAAGCGGCGCATGGGGTGGGGGGTGGGGGCGGAGCGGGTTAAAGTCAGATGGCAAATCAGGTCAGGAATTAGTCACGTGATATTGCAACGCATGGTTCTGCTTTTCTTGTGCCTTATAGGCTTAAGTGCCTGCGCTCCAGAGGTCAACATTAATAACCAGATGATTGCCGCTGCTCGAATAGGCGATCTTGAAAAAGTGCAGTATTTGGCTGGGAAAGTGGACGATATCAATGCACGAGAGGAAGTTGTTGGAAATGGTCATACGGCTCTTTTCAATGCCGCAAGCGCTGGCCACACTGAAATCGTTAAATTCCTAATAAAGAAAGGCGCGAAATCAAATGAACAACCTGGTGAAGCAACTCCACTGATTATGGCGGCTTGGGCAGGTCATGCCGATACTGTGCTCGTCATTATTACAAGCGGGCAGCAATCCAAATGCCAAGGATGAAAGCGGGTGGACTGCGCTCACTTTTGCAGCTCGCAAAGGTTATTTTGATATTGCTCGTCTACTGATCGAAAAAGATGCTGATGTGAACGTGCGCCTATCTGACGGAAACACACCACTCTCATGGGCAAATGCAAAGAAAGACCAGAACATGATCGACCTACTTAAGTCTGCTGGCGCATTGGAGTAACGCAAAACACGGGGTTCTTCTTGATCCTCAAACAAATACTGCCATTTGACCGGCCTGCCTTCTGAAACAGCTCATCTAAACGACAGCCCATGCAACCAGTGGGATAATCCCCACCTTTCCTGAACACATACACACCATGCCTATCCAATGGTTCCCTGGTCACATGACAACCGCGCGCAAGAAGGCTGCGGAAACGATGGCGCTGATCGACGTGGTGGTCGAGGTGCTGGATGCGCGCCTGCCGGAAGCGGGCAGCAATCCGATGATTCACGAGTTGCGTCTGCATCGTCAGCGCTCCTGCCTCAAGCTATTGAACAAGGCCGATCTGGCCGACCCCGAGGCGACGCGCGCCTGGCTGGATTACTTCAACAAGCAGCCCGGCGTGATGGCGGTGGCGATTTCGGCCAAGAAACCCAGCGATGTGGCGAAGTTGCCTGCACTGGCGCAAAAGCTGGCGCCGCACCGCGACGACACGTTCAAGCCGCTGCGGCTGATGATCCTGGGTATTCCAACCGTCGGCAAAGCCACGCTGCTGAATGCGATGGTGAAACGTCGGGTGGCGGCAGTAGGCGACGAGCCGGCGGTGACCAAGTCGCAGCAGCGCATCAATATCTCGCAGCGCCTGTCTCTGATCGACACGCCGGGGATGACCTGGCCCAAGATCGAGCACGATGCCGATGGCTTCATGCTGGCAGCCAGCCACGCGATTGGCCGCAACGCGGTGATCGACGAGGAAGTGGCGGTGTTTTTGGCGGGGATACTGCTCGAACGCTACCCGGGGCTGCTGAAGGCGCGCTACAAGTTTTCGCTGGAAGGGATGGATGCGACCGGGGTGCTGGAAGCAGTGGCCAAAAAACGCGGCTGCGTGCTGAAGGGGCGCGGCGGTGAGCTGGATCTGGAAAAAGCGGCGATGATTTTTTTGACCGATTACCGCACCGGCGCGCTGGGTCGCATCAGCCTGGAAACCCCCGACACGCGACAGGTCATGCTGGCGGCGGCACGCAGCAAACCCGACAAACCCGGCAGCCCTGCGCCCGATACACCGGCTCCAGATACAACAGCGCCTGACACGACGGAGTAGTTAATCGGTTACCGGCAAGGCTTCGGCATCCAGCCAGGCCACGGTTTCCTGTTTGCCATGCACCTGCGCGGCCGGCAGGGCTTCACCCGCTTGCCAGTGCGAGATTGCCGTCCTCTTGCCGCTGCCGGTGATCAAAAACCACACCTGTGCGCTGCGGCTCAAGCGGGCAGCCGACAGGCTGACCCGTTCGGGCGGCGGCTTGGGCGCTCCAAAAACCGCGAGCACGTCTGAGCTGTCGGGCTCGACTCCCCAGTTTTGTCCGGGAAACAGGCTGGCAGTGTGGCCGTCTTCGCCCATGCCCAACAGCACCACATCGAAATCGACCACGGCTTTCAATCTATCCGCATAGAACGCCGCAGCCTGAACGGCGCCCCGTTCGGCCGGAATCGGCTGACGGTTACCCAAAGGAATCGATGAAGCCGCAAGCCAGGCTGTTTCAATAATGTGGCTATTGCGTTCGAGGTGATCCACCGGCAAACAACGCTCGTCACCATACCAGACATGCCAGTGGGCATCTCCCACGCCACGCGTTGCCAAAGCACGATAGAGCGCCAACGGCGTGCTGCCTCCAGCCAACACCAGATGAAACGCACCACGCGCGGCAATGGCCTGATCGGCTGCTTCACACAAGGCATTGGTCAGTTTTTCAACCAGCGATTCCGCATCGGAAAATACACGCCAGCCGGGCAGCTTCATAGTTCATTGCGCCAGGTCTGGTCGTCGCTATCGAACAAACGGTTGGCATCAGCTGGACCCCAACTTCCCGCAGCGTAGGTCGGAATGTATTCGCGCTCCACCGCCCAGTTCTTGAGGATGGGATCAACCACCCGCCACGCCCATTCCACTTCATCAAAGCGCAGGAACAACGAACGGTCGCCTTCGATGACATCGAGCAGCAAGGTCTCATACGCATCGAGCGCTTCTTCATCCGTTTTGAGGAAGCTCGCGTTCATCTGCATCATCCGCGTATCCATGTCGAGCCCGGGTTGCTTGACATGGATTTCCATGCGCATCGACTCATCGGGCTGGATCGACAACAGGATCCAGTTCGGATCGATCGTTTCGAGTGGCGTTTCGCGGAACAGCTGCTGCGGCGGATGACGGAAGCGGATCGCAATCATCGACGTCTGACGTGGCATGCGTTTACCCGTACGCAGGTAAAACGGCACCCCGCGCCAGCGCCAGTTGTCGATATAGAACTTGGCCGCGACATAGGTTTCGGTAATGGAATTCGACGCGACGTTTTCTTCCTGCTGGTAGCCCAACGCGGACTTGCCATCAATTACGCCACGTGCGTACTGCGCACGGATCGCGTGAGCGTGAACGGCTTGCTTGGCAATCGGCCGAATCGAACGCAACACTTTCACTTTTTCATCGTGCAAAGCATCGGCTTCGAGCGCAGGCGGCGGTTCCATCGCCACGACGGTGAGCAGCTGCATCAAGTGGTTTTGCAGCATGTCGCGCAGCGCGCCTGCATTGTCGTAATAGTCGGCGCGCTGTTCGATCCCGATTGATTCGGCCACGGTGATCTGCACGTGATCGATGAAATTGCGATTCCACAAGGGTTCGATCAGGGTGTTGGCAAAGCGGAAAACCAGCAGGTTCTGCACGGTTTCCTTGCCGAGAAAATGGTCGATGCGGAAAATCTGTTCTTCGTCGAAATGCTGATGCAATAACTGATTCAGCATGCGTGCCGATTCGATGTCCTCGCCAAAAGGTTTTTCCACCACCACACGGTTCAGTCCGCGCGGCCGGTTCAAACCCACGACTTCGAGGTTGCGGACGACCGCGCCAAATTCAGCGGGTTTGATCGCCAGGTAAAACACCGTGGCCGAGCAGGCCTCTTCGGACGGCAGGCGCCTGGCCAGCTCCTTATAAGTCTCAACGTCGTTGAGATCACCCTTCTGATAGGTGAAGCGGGCAATGAAGCGCTCGAATATCGGGGTGTCCTGCTTGCCTTTGATCTTGTCGGCAAGGACTTCGCGCATGTGGTTACGCCATTCATCGTCGCTAAATGCGCGCCGTGAAAATGCGATGATATTGAGGGCTTCCGTCAGGCGGCCCGCTGCTTCCAGGTGATACAGCGCAGGCAGCAATTTATTGGTGGACAGATTGCCGGTGGCGCCAAAAATAACGAAAGTGCACGGCAGAACGATGTCAACTTTGTCGTTCATTTGCCTTCCTCTTTGATTGCATGGCCGCCAAACCCCTGGCGCATCTTGGCAAGAACCTTGGAGGCGTAATCATTCTTGCCCTGGCTGGCAAAGCGCATCATCAGCGCCAACGACATCACCGGGGTGGGAATGCCCTGTTCCACTGATTCCAGTGCGGTCCAGCGCCCCTCGCCCGAATCGGCCACAAAGGGTTCGATGGAATCCAGCGTTTGATCCTGCGCCAGAAAGTCCACCGACAAATCCAGCAGCCAGGACCGCACGACGCTGCCATGACGCCACAATTCGGTGATGTCGGCGATGTCGAGATCAAACCCAGACTTGTTCTTCATCAGGGCAAAGCCTTCGGCAAACGCCTGCATCATGCCGTACTCGATGCCGTTATGAACCATCTTGACGAAGTGGCCGGAGCCGACCGGGCCCGTGTGAAGCCAGCCGGTGGTAGGTGTGGGTGCGAGCGCTTCCATATAAGGCTTGAGTCGCGCCGCCGCAGCGTCGCTGCCGCCAAACATGATGCAGTAGCCATTCTCCAGCCCCCACACCCCTCCGGACACGCCGGCATCGGCAAAGTCGATCTTGTGCGCTGCCAGTTTGTCGGCATGGGGCTGGTCGTCCTTGTAATACGCGTTTGCGCCATCGACCACCAGATCGCCCGGGGAAAGCAGCGGCACCAGTGCATCCAGCGCCGTCTCGGTTGCCTCACCTGCCGGCAACATCAGCCAGACTATGCGCGGCGCCTGCAAGGCCTTGACCATCTCGTCCAGCGTTGCGCAGGCCTGGTGTCCGGTTTCAGTCGCGATGCCCTCGCTGACATCATGGCTGCGGTTATTGACCGCGATTTTGATCCCCTGTCGCGCCAAGCGTCGCGCCATGTTGCCGCCCATGCGTCCGAGTCCGACAATACCGAATTCCATGCTTTCCTCCTTGATGTGGGATGACTAGGTATGGCGCAGCAATCGTGCCAACTGTAACTACATGATAGAACGTGGAAAGCGTAATTCTTGATCCCGAACACGCACTCCAGGGGTGCATGCCGCACCACAAGCAGACAAGTCAGGCCGGGCAACCCGGGAACAGTTCACTCAGTTTGGCTGTAATTATTCCGATCGGGCGGTAATGACAGTCCGAGCTGGACATCAAGAGAAGGATCCCAAGCGTAAAGCTCAAGCCGTGCGAAACACCAGATCCCACACCCCATGACCCAGGCGAATGCCGCGCTGCTCAAACTTGGTCAGGGGTCGGGTGTCCGGGCGCGGTGCGTAACCCGTCACCGTGTTGTGCAACAGCGGTTCTGCCGCCAATACCTCAAGCATCTGCTCAGCGTAATTTTCCCAATCGGTTGCCAAATGGATATAACCGCCGCTGAGCAGTCGGCTCGTCAGGAGTCGCACCAGTGGCGGTTGAATCAGCCGGCGTTTGTGGTGACGTGTTTTGTGCCACGGGTCGGGAAAGAAAATGTGAATGCCGTTCAGGCTGGCTGGCGCCAGCATCCTGGTCAGCACTTCGAACGCGTCATGCTGAACTACGCGGACATTGGTGAGGCCGCGCTCGCCAAGCTGTTTTAAGAGTGCGCCCACACCCGGGGTATGTACTTCAACCCCGATGTAATCGTTTTCAGGATGCGCCGCGGCAATTTCCGCCAGCCCCTCGCCCATGCCAAAACCAATTTCCAGAATACGCGGTGCAACACGACCAAACACCTGGTCCAGATCAAGCTCACCCGGCTGATATGGCAACAAAAACTGCGGTCCGATTTCAGCCAGCGCACGCGCCTGCCCGGGGCCGACACGACCGGCACGCAGTACGTAGGAACGGATGCGCGGATGCACGCCAGTATCAGCCGTCATGGTTATTAGTTGCCTGTAATCAGGCCTGCAGTGGGCGAACTGGGGCTGGCCTGATAAATTTTCTTCGGCATCCGCCCGGCCAAGAACGCTTCACGGCCGGCTTCCACCGCTTTTCTCATCGCCGAGGCCATCAGCACCGGATTGCCTGCACCGGCTATCGCAGTATTCATCAGCACGGCATCACAACCGAGTTCCATCGCGATGGCGGCATCGCTTGCCGTGCCGACACCCGCATCAACAATCACCGGCACACTCAAGCGGTCGATAATAATTTGCAGGTTCCACGGATTGAGGATGCCCATCCCCGAGCCAATTAGGCTTGCCAGCGGCATCACCGCGACGCAGCCGATGTCTTCCAATTGCTTGGCGACGATGGGGTCGTCGGATGTATAGACCATCACCTGAAAACCCTCCTTCACCAGCACCTCGGCAGCTTTCAGCGTTTCACCCACATTGGGGTAGAGCGATTCAGCATCGCCCAGCACTTCGAGCTTGACTAATGAATGACCATCGAGCAGCTCGCGCGCCAGCCGCAAAGTGCGGATCGCGTCGTCAGCGGTGTAACAGCCGGCAGTGTTGGGTAGATAGGTGTATTTCGACGGCGGCAGCGCATCCAGCAAACTCGGTTGACTGGCATCCTGGCCGATATTGGTACGGCGGATCGCGACAGTAACGATCTCCGCGCCCGAAGCTTCGACTGCGAGTCGAGTCTGTTCGAAATCCTTGTACTTGCCGGTTCCGACCAGAAGACGGGAGGCATAAGACTTTCCAGCAATAACGAGTGGTTCCATAAATTCTTAGAGGCTAAAACGTATTAAAAGATCAACCGCCGCCGACTGCAACGACAATTTCCAGCTGATCGCCATTGGTTAGCGTCGTGTCGGCATGCAGACTGCGCGGGACGATTTCGCCATTTTTCTCAATGGCAATCCGCTTGCCTGTCAGGTCAAGCGACTCGATCAGTTGGATGAGGGTAAGCGGCGCAGGGAAGGTACGAGGCTCGCCATTGATGGCCAGTTCAATCACAATTCACTTCTTTTCTATCCGGCGGACATGAGTTTCAGTATCATCCCGGATTCTACCCTGAAGCACTCCGATGGGCATGACGGTACATATGCCCTTATCGGTCAAATACCAAGCGGGCGTCGTATAGAGGCATTACCTGAGCTTCCCAAGCTCATGAGGAGGGTTCGATTCCCTTCGCCCGCTCCAAATACCGCTCTGGAACCCGCTCGACCGAGCGCAGTTCTAATCAGCCAGCCAGGCTGGCCTTCACCCTGGCACTATATTCACTTCATACGCTCAAGTTTTTCCTACCCTGACCGATAGTGCTGTTATGCGGTCTTAGTGTCTGAATTTCGACACTTCCGTCGACCACCGAACAGGGCAAACCCGCCGCGAGGCGGGGACGCAAAGTCACCGGTCTCATTCCGCCCCTGGAATTGAGACAGCGGGACTGCCGGTAAATCCCGGTCAAGCACGCCCTTTCCTAATCGGCCAGCCGCACAACCGTAAGGTGCCTTAAAGGAGTGCGAGATGTCTGACAATTCAGTCGTAGTAAACCTAAACCAATACGAGCGTTCACGCCGGCCGCAGATTTCTGCCGAAACCCTGGCCATGCTGCATGGCAGCCGAGACCTGTTGATCGAGGGTGCTACCCGTGCGCTGACTCGGCAAACCGAGGCAATGGAAAATGCGCTGTTGACCATGGCTGAACGTTCCCCATTGCTCGAAACACGCAATGCTTTCTACAGCGCCCAAGGTCTCCTGAGCAGACAGGCCAATGAATTGCTCAGTGCTTGCAAGGATGCTTACTACAGAGCATTCGACAAATTCACCAGCAACAATGAAAAGCCCCCCAGTGGTGAGTTGCTTGAGCTGACATTGATTGGCGACCAAGACTATGAACTGACGCTGGCAGTAGACAAGGCGACTTCTCGCCTGCGCTACAACTGTGCCGAAGAAATGGTTGCGCTGGACGCCCGCGTTGGACACGTGATGAGCCGTCCCGATCTGATCGAGAACGATAATCCGCTAGGCCCGCGCATTCTGTGCAGTGCCTTTATGGACGGCTTTTCCAGCATGCAGCTCCCGCAAAGCGCGCAGGTTGTTTTGCTAAACCAATTCGATTTGGTGTTGACCACCGAGCTTGCGCACGTCTATCAATCAATCAACCAATACTTGGCGGGTCATGGCATTCTTCCAGACCTCAAAATTGGAATGAAGAGCCGCTCCCGTAATACGGCCAACTCACCAACTGGGACGTCTTCTGGAAATGTGTCCGCTCCCGGGAACCACGTTTCCTCACAAGGTGAATCAGGCGCTGAGATGTTCAACATGTTTGAGCAACTTGCGCGCGGCAACGCTGGCCAGATGTCCGGAATGGGGTCATCGGGATCAACTGGATCGACTGGTTTAACCGGACTTAACCTGCTTGATTCTCTCAGCCAATTGCAAATGGGCGGTCTGCGGCTGCCCGATGGTGGCCGGTTCGAACTTCCGTTGCTTGAAGTCGCTACGATTCACAATGTATTAAGAAGTTTGCAACAAAGTCCAGTCATGCAGTCTGCTACACCACTTGATGCCGTCCTGGTTGATGCAGTGGCCATGCTGTTCGATGTTGTGTTCGATGATGCAGCCATTCCGGATCACCTCAAGGCTCAAATTGCCCGGTTGCAGATTCCCGTGCTCAAGGCTGCGATGCTGGACCGTAACTTTTTCTCGCAGTCGAACCATCCGGTTCGCCGGATGCTGGATGCGATTGCCACCCTTTCTGTTCATCTTCCCGAGAACGAAGCCGGTCATGCGCGGCTGGAGCTCATATCCGGAATTGTCAGCCGTGTAGTCGACGACTTCGAAAAGGATGTGGCTGTTTTCGACTTGGCTGCGGCGGAGCTCGAAGCACTCGGCTCCAAGCTGGAAGTGGCACTGGAAGAAACGGCTGATGTCAGCCTGCAACCGGAAATTACTCAGATCAAGCGATTGGAACGCACCGAAATTGCGCCCGTTATCGTGCATGACTTCATCAATCGAGCCCTGAAGGATCAACCTGTAGCCGAAGCTGCTCGCGAATTCTTGCGCCGCGACTGGGCACACTTGCTTACGTCGGATTACGTCAGTGAGGGTGAGCAGGGTGCGCATTTCAACAGCCATGTTGAAACCATGCGTGAACTGGTATGGAGTGTGCAGCCCAAGATCGACATGGATGCGCGGCTGATGCTGGTACGCATCCTGCCAGGTCTGTTGAAGCGCCTGCGCGAGGGCGTGGCCGAAATCGAATTACCGTCCAAACTGTGTGATCGTTTCTTCGCAAACCTGGTCATCCTGCATGCCAACGCGGTGCGCCCTAATGCGCAACCTGTGCCGCTACCCGAAATGACCCCGGAGGAAGTTGAGGAAATAGCAGCTGTTCCCACATCGGATCTTCCTGAAAGCGTCGCCCCCGCCCAGGAAAGTGCGGTTGAACCAGAAATTGAAGACGAATCCACACAGCAGGCTCGCGGTCTCTCCAAGGGTGAATGGATTGAGTTTCACTACGATGATGGCACCTTCCGCTGGGCGCGCTTGGGCTGGGTCGGCGGCGTCAAAAATACGTATCTTTTCTCAGACCAGGACGGCATGAACAGTTTTTCTATCAGCCTGCCCCGTTTAGCCGAAAAGTTTCGGCGTGGCGAAGCCGTACTGGTTGAACGCAAATCCATTACGGAATCGGCATTCGGCAAGCTAATGAAATTGTTCCGGAACAAACTCGGCCACGCCTAAAATTTTGGGGATTTGCGTCCTTGTCGGGCGGGGGTACTGATCACTCAACTTGCACAGTCAAGACACGCGCATTGATTCTATTTCTCACCTCGGCATGGACCTTTAAGAATGCTACCCTGCTAGGGTGAATTCCTTTGCATCCCGCATTATTCGGTGGCAACGTCAGCATGGCCGCCATACCTTGCCTTGGCAGGGTAGCCATGACGCCTATCGAATCTGGCTGTCTGAAATCATGTTGCAGCAGACCCAGGTTGCCACGGTCATCCCCTACTTCGAACGCTTTCTGGCACGCTTCCCCAACCTGCCCCTACTGGCTTCAGCACATGAGGACGAAGTACTCGCGCTATGGAGCGGGCTGGGGTATTACAGCCGCGCGCGCAATCTGCATGCAGCCGCACGGATTGTCGCCGAAAGTCATGATGGGCAATTTCCAGATTCACTCAATGACATTGCGCAACTCCCCGGCGTAGGGCGCTCCACCGCTGCAGCCGTGGCTGTACTCGCTTTTGGCCAGCGCTGTGCCATCCTCGACGGTAATGTCAAACGTGTGCTGGCACGCCATGGAGGGATTTCAGGCTGGGCAGGCGACAAAAAAATAGAGACTACTTTATGGCAATTGGCGGAAGCACGGTTGCCTGCCACATCTATCGAGGCCTATACCCAGGGCATGATGGATCTCGGCGCATTAATCTGCACCCGTAGTCAGCCCGCCTGCCATGCTTGTCCGGTCAGTACTGATTGCATAGCCCATACCCAGCATCGCACTGCCGAACTGCCCACGCCACGCCCAAAAAAAGTTTTGCCTGAAAAACAGATCCAAATGCTGTTGCTGGTTGATCGGGGTGAGATATTTCTGGAGAAACGGCCTGCAAGAGGTATCTGGGGTGGTCTATGGAGTTTGCCCGAGCTCGACTTTAATGCCGACCCCATTGCCCATTGCCTGGAGCATTTCGGAATAGACACCCTTGAGCAACAACCGTGGGCTCAACTCGCACATAGCTTCACCCACTTCAAACTGGAAATTCAAGCGACTCGGCTCCGCCCGGCAGCCCGTCCACCCACACGGCCCGGCCAAAGATGGCTTTCCAAAGAAGGGGCTCTGGATGCTGCGCTGCCCGCCCCTATACGCAAACTGGTTTTGATGAGGGAGACGCCGTGAATCGTACGCAAAATGTAAACTTGAGTAAACATAGTGGAATGAGGCTGGCTGTATCTGAGGACGGTGCTATAAATGGTTTACACATTCGGACCATATGGTGATTAATTATGGGCATACCATCCGCTTCGCCCGGCACAGCCGTTTTCGACCTTGATGGCTTTCTGCTCGACCCGTCCATGTGGAGCGAGGGTTTGGCGGGTCACATCGCGCAAAATGACGGTTTAGGCGAACTCAGTGAACTGCAAATTGGTTTATTGATTGCCTTGCGCCGTGAGTTTTCCAAACATGGAACCGTCACTGCCCTAAGCCACGTCTGCCATCTCACGGGACAAAAGGGCGACTGCATGCACCATCTGTTCCCTAACGCTCGCGAAGCCTGGCGGGTAGCGGGTTTGCCCAATCCGGGCGAGGAAGCCAAAGCGTATATGTGATCCGCTGATGGGTGAATACCCACGCGTCAGCGTATTCGCGCTGGGCACGTTGAAGCCGCCCGATGACATCAATTTTCACCGCTTCACTGTCCCTTTATGCGCCAGCCTCCATCACTGCAGCCTCCATCACTGGAGGTGCTGCAACAGTCTACCAGCAGCCTCCAGCCCGACCCGTCAAGCTAAACCATTGCTCCGCCCGGAATCCGGTAAAATCCTGTTTTCTAATTTGCAAAGAGATTTTTCACCATGTCCATGGCCGACCGCGATGGCGTCATCTGGTACGACGGCAAACTCGTTCCCTGGCGCGATGCCACTACACACGTTCTCACCCACACCCTGCATTACGGCATGGGCGTTTTCGAGGGCGTGCGCGCTTATAAGGCTGAACAGGGCACGGCGATTTTCCGCCTGCAGGAGCACACCGACCGGCTGTTTCGCTCCGCCCATATACTCGGGATGAAGCTGCCGTTCGATAAAGAAACCATTTACGAAGCCCAGCGCACCGTGGTGCGCGAAAACAATCTCGAATCAGGCTACTTGCGCCCAATGGCATTTTTCGGCTCGGAAGCCATGGGCATCTCAGCCAAGAATTTGTCAGTGCACGTTATCGTCGCTGCCTGGCCGTGGGGCACCTACCTGGGGCAGGAAGCGCTCGACCGCGGCATCCGAGTGAAAACCTCATCGTTCTCGCGCCACCATGTGAACATCACCATGTGCAAAGCCAAAGCCAACGGCAACTACATGAACTCCATCCTCGCGCACAAAGAAGCCGAGATGGACGGTTACGACGAGGCGCTGCTGCTGGACGTGGACGGCTTCGTGGCGGAAGGCTCGGGTGAAAACGTCTTCATTATCCGCAACGGCAAGCTCTACACACCGGACCTGACCAGCGCACTGGAAGGTATTACCCGCGACACCATCATCCAGCTGGCGGATGAAATCGGCCTCCAACTGGTTGAAAAACGCATCACCCGCGATGAAGTCTATTCGGCAGACGAAGCATTTTTCACCGGCACCGCTGCTGAAGTCACACCAATCCGCGAACTCGATAACCGGGCGATTGGCGAAGGCACGCGCGGCCCGCTCACCACCCGGTTACAGGCCATGTATTTTGATTGCGTGCACGGCCGTGCTGCTGGCCATCTTGACTGGCTCACCCCCGTCAAATAAGCGGGTACACCATGAGCGAATTACCCGACAACACCCAGCGCGTAATCGAAGTCACCGAAGCCGATTTACCCCTTCATTGCCCGATGCCGCAGCACGCAGACTGGAATGCGCATCCTCGCGTGTATTTGCCGATCGAATCACGCGGTGATGCGCTTTGTCCTTACTGCGGCACGCTCTATCGTCTGAAAGGCAAGCCCAGCGGCAGCTCACATTAGGCGCAACGCCTCATCCAGCAAATTAACACCGCATTAGCTGCAATCGTGTTCACACCGCTGTTGCGGTCGTTTTCGAAATATAGAGAATCCTCCTGGCACGCGTCTCCGGGTAACCGTCGGCACGTTCCAGGCAAGTCTGTCGATTTCCCAACAGATCTCAAAATTCCTGACTGTCTCCACTTCATGCCAACTCCGCCCAGCTGGGCGCTCTGTCGATTCAGAGAGTGGAACGGAACTTGCTGATTATTGAGTCAAGCCCTGTCCTATCTCTGGAGTCGCCATGTATTTACCCCTTCTACGCAACGCATTCTCGATCCTGTTTCTGCTTGGCATGACCGCCCCAACAAATGCACTGCCACTCACACCGCAATATGCGGGAATGTATGAAAATGGCGATGGCGCCAACAGCCGATGGGCACAGGTCACCGAGGACTGGCGCGGCAATATTTATGGCGATCAATCCTGGGGCACCGGCATCTGGGGGCTCAGTGATCACGCACTGGTCATGGGCTTGGCCGATGGCAATCCTTTCGTTGTTCAGACTGCTACAACTCGGGTCAACCAAATCAATTTTTCCGACCAGCGCTTCATCAATGAGTGGGGTAATTCATGGAGCACGCCGTTACTCGCGCCCATTTTCAACAACACCCCCGGTGAAAACCAGGACAACTGGGCCTCCAGTTTCTGGGGGTATATCGCCATCACCACACCCGGCGCCTACAACTTCGGCGTGCTGTACGACGACGGTTTCCAGTTCAGCCTGTTCGGCGAGAACGGCCGCTCCAGAAGCATCCAGCTTGACGGGCTCAACGCGCGAGACCGCCTGGGGTTTTCAGAAGATCTGTTGCTTTCACCTGGACTGTATGGCTTTCAGCTGAATGCTTATGAGCGGCTTGAGGCCGGTGCTGTGCAACTCGCGTGGTCTACGCCGGGAGCGAGTGACTGGGCACTGGTGCCTCAGGCCCATTTGTTCGCCAGCCCTATTCCGGAACCTTCAGTACCTGTGCTGATGCTGGCAGGCTTGATTGCCCTCGGCCTGGCTCGGCGCAGCTTGAACTAAACCATGCTTTTCCAGCGTCCAGCCTTGTCCGGACCGCTCCATGTTGTCTGGCATATCATCCTTGTCATACTTGGCTGGGGCCTTTTTGGCGGACTCTGGTGGGTGGTCCTGCAGCAAACATCAAACTCGCTTTCCAGCATCATCTGGCTATTCTCTGGTGCACTGATACTCCTGCCTATCATTACGCTTTTATGGGTCCAGCATAACCGGGGGATCTACGCACATAAAGGACCGCGGCGACAGGTTCAGGTCGTTGAAACGCGCTATGAGAAAGACTGGATGGGGCGGGCGATACAGGCCAATTTCGATCAACTGAAGCAGGCACGCAGCATCACCATTCTGAGCAACAGCGAAAAAAAGTGTTTTCATGCCCAGCATGAATCATCACCGCACCTGCAACGCTTCGCATCATGACTCTTATCGATTTTCTGGGCGCGATCCAGCACAGTTGGGCCTACTGGATCGCGATCATTTTTTTTGCGGCATATCCGATCGTCACCAGCGTGATGTGGATCACCACTTCACTTTTTTTCCGCAACCGCTGGGAAAAACATGAAGCCCCGGTCGCACTCACCCACTACCCCAGTGTCTCGATACTGATCCCGGCCCATAACGAAGAACGGGTCATTGCCCACGCGCTGGCAGCCGTGACAGCCATCGACTATCCCCATTATGAAATCGTGGTGGTCGACGACGGCTCCACCGACAACACGCGTAGTGTCGTAGAACAATACGTCCGGACGGGCCAGGTACGGCTGATCGCCAAACAGCAGAACGAAGGCAAGGCCATGGCGATGAATGATGCCCTGCCGTGTCTGAATGGAGAGATCGTGCTCATCATGGATGCCGATGCCGAGCCGGCGCCTGACATACTCCAGCACATGCTGCCGCACTTCGATCATGCGCGGGTCGCTGCGGTTACCGGCAATCCGCGCGTCAAGAATGTGGACACCTTTCTGGCCCGGCTGCAACTGATCGAATTCAGCTCGATCGTCAGCTTGCTGCGTCGCTCGCAACGCATATGGGGGCGCATCATGACGGTATCCGGCGTGGTGGCCGCCTTCCGCAAATCAGCCCTGCTTGACGTCGGTGGTTTCTCACCGGAAATGCCGACCGAAGACATCGAGCTCACCTGGAAGCTGCAACGGCGTTTCTGGGACATTCGCTATGAACCGCGCGCGCTGGTATGGATGACGGTGCCCTCCACCCTTTCTGCACTGTTCAGTCAGCGCCGCCGCTGGTCACGCGGCCTGATGCAGGTGTTACACAAGCATCGCGACGTGATCATGCACTGGAAATACCGCCGCATGTGGCCGATTTATATTGAATCGTCATTGTCCATCCTGTGGGCGGCCTGCTTTGTCGTGCTCACCAGCTTATGGGCCGTGTCCTATGCGGCAGGCTATCCGCCGGTAGGCGCGCACCCCCTCCCCAACCTGTGGGGCATGGTGATCGCCACGCTGGCCATGCTGCAATTGCTCACCGGCACCTTGATGGATCGACGCTACGATCCCGATACGCTGAAATATTATCCTTATGCCGTGTACTACCCGATTGTGTACTGGATGCTCCTGGCATGGGCCAACTTCATCTCGCTGCTTTGGCTGTTCCGGCGTCCCTCGCGTCAGTCAATTCGCTGGCACACTGTACGTAAGGATTTCGCCCAGGAAATTGCATCATGATCAAACGGCTGTTCCTGATCGCCGGTCTCGGTCTCAGTATTTCCGCCTTGGGCGCTGACCTGAATCAGGCGCGCGCGCTGGTCGACCAGCAGCGCTATGCCGAGGCCAACACCTTGTACGATGTGCTATTGGCCGAGCAACCCGGCCAGGCCGATTTAATGATAGAAGCCGCGCGCGTTCGTGCGTGGTCAGACCAGCATCAGCCCGCTGCAAGCCTTTATCAGCAAGTACTCGCAACTGCACCCCGGCGACGATATGACGTACTGTTGGCCCTGGCGTGGCAACTCGCCTGGGGGGGCCGTCATACCGAAGCGATTCCGCTGTTCCAGGAAGTTTCACAACAGGTGCCAGCACAAAAAACCGAAGCCTTGCTCGGCCTCGCCGAATCCTTGTCCCTCAGCAATCGATTTGCCGAGGCCCTGGTGGTGTACCGCACAATGTCAGGCCCGCCCGACAACCTTCAGGCTCGTCTGGGTGAAGCCCGGATGCTTTTATGGCTGGACCGTCACGATGAGGCCGCCGTGAAATACCGCACCATCACGGAATCTCACCCCGAGAATCGGCATGCCCGTATCGGGCTCGCGCGCGCACTCAACGCCCGTGGCCGCCATTTCGATGCGGTCGCAGCCTATGCGTCGGCGATAGCGGATAACCCTGAGCTCGCACGCGACACCCGGGTGGAGCGCGCACTTGCCTTGCGGTGGTCAGGGCTGGAAGACAGTGCCTGGTCGACTTTGGGCAACGCTGAAGGAGCCGATGCAGCGACCCTGCGCAACACGCTCAAACGGGAAACCAGCTCTTCCATCCGTGGCGAATTCGATACTTCATGGGACAGCGACCAGCTCGACATCCATGCCGTGAGCCTGGGCTGGCAACAACACTTCAACGCAGGGCGCTCGCTTGATGTTTCTGCACGCGGTGCCCGTATCGAGCAAAACGGACGCCGTATCGATGGCCGCCAACTGCTGATCAAGGTCGGTTCCCGTGTGGGCAATATCGAGCAAGGCTTGTTCTGGCCTGCATTGACAGTAGGCGTCCGCGACTATGACGGCTGGCAGACAGCTGCCTGGAAACTGCAAGGCAAGTGGATTCCGGCAGATTTCTGGCGTATCGACCTTGAAGCCGGCAATGACGTGATCGAAAACATCCAGTCCATCAACAACAAGGTCACACTCAACGTATTCTCCGCCAGCACAGACTGGCGCTTTGCACCCCGTTGGAGCGCCACCCTGGGCGGTGCCGTGCTGCGCTTTGACGATGGTAACCAGCGTACGCGGGTGATTGGTCGTGTCGAACACACGCTTACCTCGTCGCAGCCCCGTATCATTGTGGGTGTGGAAGGCATGGGATTCAGCAACTCGGATCCCGCCATCGCGCGCGGTTATTACAATCCTGAACACTACCGTGAACTCAAGCTGCAAGCTCGCGCCGAACAGGAAGCCGCAGGCTGGCTGCTGGAAGCACGTTTGGCGTTGGGAAAACTGTGGGAAACACCCGGTGGCAGCAGCGGTCTGTATGCTTGGGAGTTGTCCGCCTCACGCGATCTGGCACCACAGTTTCGGCTACGCCTGCATACGGGCGGCAGCGACAGCAGCGCTTTTTTGCGAACCGGCAGCGGTTACACCCGGAACTATCTGGGTGCCAGCCTGATCTGGTATTACTGACGCCACAGCCATGTGTGAAATATGAGTTTTCCTACGCCGGAAGCTGCCGAATCTGCTTTCTACGCTGCTTTTGAAGCACGCGATCTCGACGCGATGATGGCGGTCTGGGCCAGCGACAATAGCATTGCCTGCATCCATCCGCTAACCGCCCCGCTCAATGGTCGAAGTGCCGTAGCGGCAGGCTGGCGCAGCATGTTCGAGGCTGCCGGACACTTTCAGGTTCAAGTCGAAGTCGCACACGAAATACGCGAAGCCAACCAGGTCATTCGACTCGTACGTGAATACCTGGTGATAGGTCAAGAGACCGAACCACGGCCCCCCATTCTGGCAACTAACGTATTCCGCAAAGAAAATGAGGGTTGGCACCTTGTTCTACACCATGCCTCACCGCTGCAGGTGGGCGCGCCCTCCGTTTCACATCCGCCGTCTCAAGTATTGCATTAGTCCCAGACTGCAGCTCGGCCGCAAAGTAGCAGTCTTATATTTATCTAATCCGGGGCATTTTGCCTCGCGCAGCACCCTGAAACCGATTGCCGAATAGCAGGTGTCCGGGGTATCGACCGCGCGGTAAATTACGCGCACCTGATGGGGTTCGCAATGAGTAGGAGCCGCCCCGTCTGACACGCCGCTCATCGCTTGCCGGGCCTGACGAATCGACAGCGAGACTAGGCGCGTAATAGTCCGTTTGATACCGATCGCCTACCCATTCCCATGCATTCTCCAGCCTGACAAAGTCGGTATCGACCAGATCCGTTTCAGCAAAGGCGGCTTGACTTGCCAGCAGGAGCAGCAAGGCGAAAATCGGAAAGATCACTTGTCGCAGATAGATTACCCAAGAAGCGAGGGCTGAATATTGAGTACGCGTTTGACGTACCCGGGATGGATTCAACATTCACAATTCACAGCAATTACGGACCGTGACCCGCGGTGGATGCACCCTCCTATGCATTCTTTATCTCCGGATTCGCCTTGTGCTGTGCGGCGAAGGTTAAATCCGCGCTGAAACTTAGGTCATCTTCAAACGCGCAGATAACTGACCGCGACGCATGAAACCCAGTCCGAGCAATCCCGTCATCAACAAGGCAACACTGGCTGGCTCTGGTACAGCCGAGGCTGCCACGGCGTCAAGCGAAGCATTCACGGTGCCCAGGCTGAACGCTGAATCACCGGCTGACGCATCAGCCGTACTAATAAGCGTAAGGTCAAACAATCCCGAGCCACCGGTGGCCAGCAGGAATTGCTGATTGATCGAACCTGAAGCAAACAGGATGTCATTGAACAAGGTAATGCCACCGACCTCAAGCGTGACCGCAAGAGAATTGTTGCCGAAACCGTTCGTCATCTGTTCAACCAGTGATTCAAAATCAAACGAGAGCGTCAGCAATCCGGGCAATGCATCAAATAGTCCTGTGAACGTCGCGACGGCATTGGAAGACGCCGGGCCTGACACGCCGAAAGCATCGTTGGTGGCGGTGAGGAACATCGGAGTGTCGGCAAATGCCACGGCTGATGCGGAGTCACCGTCGTCACTCGTGGCGGCTGCCGCTGAACTGATCGGCAATAGGTTCATCGTAAACGCACTATCGGGTCCACCGCTGGCATTGCCGGCATCAGCCTGTGCAAAGGTGGTGTAACTGGTGTCAGTGAAAACAATGGGCGCGGATTGGGCAATCCCCACATATCCGGCAAACAGCAAAGTGATCAGGGTAGAGCGGATGGCTAGCATGGGAAAATCTCCTCATTAAAAATCGATATTAAAAAGCGTGACACCAACTCACACCATCGTTCCCCGCGCATGCATCAAGCAAGTCGGTCCTCGGTCTGAAATATCAAAGCCATCCCAGTTTATGAGTTTCAGAATTTCGAAGTTGCTTGCCGACCGCACCGCTTTTCTCAGCTATCCTGCGTGCGTGATCGTGCAACTGGGCATCAAGCGCGCCAACACCCAGGGCACGATCGATGACCTGCTGGGCCTGCGTGTATTTCCCGTTGAGATATAGTGCCCAGGCGTAGGCGTCCAGCGTATGGATGTCCTGGCGGCGCGTCATTTCGGCTTCAGCCAGTTTCAGTGCATCGGCTGGCCGCTTGGCATAGTCGGCGTAATAGGCGATCAGTTCGCGATTGGCGTTATCCCATGACAGACTTTCGGCACGTGCCAGCGTTTCGAATTTAGTGAAAACCTGTCTGGCTTCACGTTTTTGTCCCTGCTGCAACAATGCTTCACCAAGATAGAAAAAATTCTCAGGGTGAGGCGCAACGGCTACATGCTGTCGATAAAAAGCAACAGCCTCGGCATGGCGACCCTGGGCCTGACGGACTTTCGCCCGCTGTGCCAGCGCATAGTGATAATCAGGGAACTGCTGCAAGGCCAGAGTCAACAGATCGTCGGCCCGTTGAGGCTGCTTGCTGACCAATTGCAGGTGGGCCATATGCGTCAGCAACCATGCGCGGTCTTCGCGTTCGGTGATGGGAGTGCGTTGATAAGCCTGCGCCATCAGATCCAGACTCCCTGGTAGATCACCATACAACTCGCGCAGATAGGCGGCGCGCGTCAGGCCCGGAATGTTGCCGGGACGCAGGTCGAGCATCCATTGCGCAGCACGCTCTGCCTCCGCATAGTGGCCGAGTTCGATATTGGCATCAGTCAGGTAGCCGTAGGTTTGAACATCATCAGGTATCAGCTTGTTTAACGCCTGGGCTGCGACCAGCGCATCGGCAAACTCGTGTTTGCCCAGCATTACCCAGATTTGTACCCGCCGTGCTTCGAGGTTGCCAGGTGAAAGTTTCAGCGATTGCAGAACGGCGGTTTCTGCCTGGGTGTAATACATCGTATTGGAGGTTTCACGGGCGCGTTGCGCCAAGGCCATGGCAAGCTGGGCATGCGCTTCATAGCGTTGAGGGTTCTTGTCGATAGCTTTACGCGCAAGGCTGATTCGCTGCTCGGCAGGAGAAAATTCGGGAAGAGGTACAGGCTCTGCATAGGCCGGGAGGTGACCCAGCAACAATGTCAAAGCAATCAGAAATATGTGGCGAATCATTACGTTCTCTCTAAACAGTTGCCCAAATGTGTTGACAGGCCAAAGCCCGTCAACACAACCCTGCTTTTACTGCGGGCAGTCGGCTCCGCCACCTGCGGTACAGCCTGGCTCACCTGGGTCTATATGACGCCGGTCACGACCCGACGGTGCTTCACCCACATAGGGGAAGCTGGTCTTGTAGGCGGTATCGTTGACATTAACGCCGTCACCGAGTCGGCCGCCAATGTTGGCGTCATAACCCGGGAACGTCGCAGCGAGTACACCCCCTACGACTATGCGCAACGCCACATCGGTCACGTCATCAAACACACGGCGTCCGTTGGGGAAACCTGCGACGTCGCCTCCCAGCAGGCCAAGACGACTGGCACTGGCGGGAGCGGTCGGTGCTACGCCGGTGTTAAGACGCAGCAAATCGGCAACCGGCCCAGCAGGCGTTCCCGCCGCAGCGATCGGCGCTGCATACGTCACGACCGGCAGCAGATCGGTACGCGGTGCGGCGGGAATGGCGACCGCTCCATTCGTCAATGCGTTGATCACGCGCGGCAATGCAGGGTCGAGCAGGAAGCTTGCGAACTGGCCGTCATTAGCCGGTACATCCATGCTGAAACGGTCTTTGGAGCCGGTGCCGATCAGCAATTCATTGATCAGTGGATTTCCCATGCGTTGAACCTGACGCCATTGGCCCTGACTGCTTGAAGGGAGCGGTGAACGACGCACTGTTACCTGCGGACGCGAAGTCGTCGCCCAGACGCCAATGGTTGCAGCCGTAGATGTGGCAGACTCTACCTGTCCGGTGCGGGTCAGCATGGCAACAGGAACTTCAACCGCAATATGATTAACCGCGAATCCAGAAACCGTATCGGGCGCAAAATTCTCGGCGGCCGCATCCTGTGCAGCGGTCAGAACGGGGAAGATATGCGTGTTGAACGTATCAAATGCGCCACCGAGATCAATCCAGAAGGCATCGTCAGTCGTGCCGGCAAATGACTTGGCGCCGCCCGGCAGGGTGTGAATTCCAGCCTGGTAGAGCGCACTGTAATCCATCGTGCGCGGACCGACATTGGCGGGAACAGCTGGCAAATTCTGCGCCAGCACCTGGCGTGAAATGACCTGGCCATTCGTGTTGTATTTCACCATGGTGACCGTGTAGCGCTGAATCTGGCCCAGACCGGGGCTGTCAAAACTGTTGATGCGATCGGGCACGATAGGGGTGCCGGGAGCTACCGGAGACGGCGAATTGGCGGGTGCGACCGCGCCACCTTCGATGCCGGCATAAACCTGGAACAAGCCAGGCAAACGCTGTTCGGTCACAAAGCGGAATTCAAACACGACATCAGGTTTGGCATCGTTATTGTTGTCCACCTTCAGTTCGTACAGGATGTCCGGATCAAACGGAAACCAGTTCGGTCCGTTCGCGGGCTCGAGAAAAGGGTCCACACCCATAATAAGTGTGACTTTAGGCGTTGCATCGCCGCTATAGCTGCGGAAGGCATAGACATCGGTGATATCGGCTTTGTGATCGAGTGCGGTAATCGGCGCTTCGCGGTGATTGGCAGCCTGTCCCGTATGAGTCAAGGCAAATGTCAGGGCAATGCTCAGCAACGTGCGGTTCAGAATGCGGTTCATGAGACCTCCTAGTAGTTATGTCGAAATTTCAACGTGGGTGGCATTTTGCCAACCATTTTGTTACTACGCTGGCCGTTTGATATTGGATGCACGTTTCATGAAACCTTTGCGCTGATGAAGCTTGCAAAAGAATAAAGCACGTGCACCGATGCCGACATACTGATCGACCCGATCGCAGATGGACCATTGTGGTCGGGTTGCACGTGATTGCTGTCAGACACGTCCTAAAATCCCGTAGTAAAAAGTGAATCGTCACGGAACTTATCAAAAATGCGGTCATCCCAAGCCATCTCATATTCGTTACGTCGAGCGAATGGATTAAAACTTGCACGCTACAAATAAAGCAGCTCAGACGAAAACAAGCGCGGTCGGGAAATTCCTGTGCATCCAAATAGAGGAGATGTGCGTATTGAGAAAAGAGCCCTTCCAACTGGAATATCGATGAATCTTGCAATGAGCCGGACTAGCACGAACGCTATAATCAGCGTGATGAGTGCCAATCCTCAATCCTTGGAAAGTTCGAACGGCCTGCAACTTGCAGCGCTGATCGAGCTTATGGCTGCAGGAGATGAAGTGGCGTTGGGTCGCCTCTACGACCTGACACTTCCACGTGTATTCGGGCTTGCGATGAAGATCACCGGCCGCCGCGAGCTGGCCGAAGAAGTCTGCATCGAGACGTTCTGGCAAAGCTGGCGCGAAGCCGGTCGCTACGATGCACTGCGCGGCGAACCCCTGGCCTGGCTGATGGTGATGACGCGCAGCCGTGCTCTTGATGCGTTGCGTAAACTTGACCGTACGAGTTATTGCGCCGAACCCGAGATATACCTGGAGACTGAACCATGCCCATCAGCTACCCCGCTGGAACGGGTGTTGCAGGAAGAACGTGCAAACGCCCTCAGGTCCGCACTCGGCGCCCTGAGTCCTACCCAGCGCCAACTGATCGCACTGGCCTTTTACAAGGACCTGACGCATCAGGAAATATGCGATCAGACCGGTCTGCCGCTGGGCACAGTCAAATCCCATCTCAAACGCGCGCAGGAGTGTCTGCGCACTGTTCTTTGTCAGGCATGAGGCCGTCATGAAAAAAACCACTCCTCCCGTCCTTGATGCTTTTTTGATCGACGCCCTCGCCAGCGGTGAGTCCGCTCTCGCTCCTGACACAGAAACCAGCCAGCGGATACGCACGCAGCTCTTCCAGCGCGTACACGGATCGGCAACGACTTACATGTTCATTCACAGCCACGAAGGCGAATGGGTTAGGTTGCGCAAAGGAGTCGAACTCAAGATTCTGCGGCAGGATGCGCAGAGCCGCTCGTATCTTCTGCGCATCGCCCCCGGTGCGCGGCTTCCGCCGCACGACCATCCGGTCGACGAGGAGTGCCTGGTTCTGGAAGGCGATGCAACGGTAGACGGCATATTGTGTCGGCAGGGGGATTACCATCTAGCCCCGCAAGGCAAACCCCACGACTGGCTAACGTCGGAAAATGGCTGTTTATTGTTCGTACGCGGGGCGATTGAGCAGCACGCGCATCGCAGTTGAGCACGCGAAAGACTTGCCTCGCTATTGCCTGTGCCGCCATGATGGCGGCCATGCACGCTTACGCAGTCGAACCTTACTCCGCCCCGGCCTGGTTACCGGGCGGTCATCTGCAAACTATTTATAGCAGTGTCTTCATCTCGGTGCACAAGGTTGAATACCGACGCGAGCGACTGGAACTTGATGACGGCGACTTCCTCGATTTCGACTGGGTGGACGGTGACGCGGACGCGCCAGTTGTAGTGTTGTTCCATGGGCTCGAAGGCAGTTCAGACAGCCATTACGCCCGCGACCTCATGGACACGGTCAAACAAAGAAACTGGAACGGCGTTGTCGCTCATTTCAGGGGCACGTCAGGAGAAGCGAACCGCTTGCCGCGTGCGTATTTTGCGGGCGACAGCGAAGAAATCGAACGCATGCTCAAGCACGTCAAAAGTCGCATGCCAGACGTGCCGCTCTATGCTGTCGGCGTTTCGCTGGGCGGCAACGCGTTGCTCAAATGGCTCGGCGAATCCGGTGAATCCGCCAAAAAACTGGTCAGTCGTGCGGCCGGGGTTTCGGCGCCACTTGATCTCACAGCGGCAGGAAATGCCCTCGACCAGGGTTTTAATCGGTATACCTATACCGCGCGCTTTTTAACCACGCTCAAGCGCAAGGCCTTGATAAAAGCCGAGCGCTTTCCCGGTACGCTCGACGCAGTGGCAATCGAGGCTGCGACGACGTTCCAGGAATTTGACACGCTGGTCACTGCACGTTTGCATGGCTTTCGCGATGCCAACGACTACTGGTTAAAGGTCTCATCCAAGCCCTGGCTAAAATTCATCGCGGTCCCGACGCTGGTGCTTAACGCCAGAAACGACCCTTTCCTGCCTGAATGGGCACTGCCGGATTCTTCGCAAGTTTCTTCAGCGGTCACACTGGAACAACCCGCTACAGGGGGACACGTTGCCTTTCCTTCCGGACCGTTCCCCGGCAACATCGACTGGCTTCCGCAGCGCCTGATGCAGCATTTCGACCTGCCCGCTCACTGACCCGGAGTTCAGACAGTTCTCTGCCAGAAACGGGTTTCGCACGCGTTCGGCCTGCATTTCTGGGTAAAATCGACGCTTCAACTTCAGGAGTGCGTTGTGGAAACACCCAAGGAAATCTTCAAGGCCTATGACATCCGTGGCATCGTAGGCAAGACCTTCACAGCCGAAATCGTCGAGGCGATTGGCCAAGCCATCGGCTCGGAAGCGATCGCCCGCAAGCAGAAGGAAATTTGCATTGGTCGCGACGGCCGGCTGTCCGGCCCGGAACTGGCCGCGGCGCTGGCACGCGGCATACGCAAGGCCGGCGTGGATGTCATCGACTTGGGAATGGTGGCAACGCCGATGACGTACTTCGCCGCGTATCAACTGGGAACAAACAGCGCGGTCATGCTCACAGGCAGCCATAATCCGCCCGATTACAATGGCCTGAAAATGGTTCTTGGCGACGAAACGCTTTCGGGCGAATCGATCCAGAAGTTGCGTGAACGTCTGGTCAACAACGACCTGACCGAAGGCGACGGCAGTTACCGCGAGTACAACATCGCCGACGAATATCTGTCGCGCATTGTCTCCGACGTGAAACTCGCGCGCGCGATGAAAATCATCATCGACTGCGGTAACGGTGTGGCCGGGGCATTTGCGCCCAAGCTTTATCGTGACATGGGCTGCCAGGTCGAAGAGCTGTTCTGCGAAGTCGATGGCAACTTCCCCAACCATCATCCCGACCCATCACAACCGAAAAACCTGCAGGACCTGATCGCCGCACTGAAAACCAGCGATGCAGAAATCGGCCTCGCATTCGACGGTGACGGCGATCGGCTGGGTGTCGTGACCAAGGACGGCACAATCATTTTTCCCGACCGCCAGTTGATGCTGTTCGCCGACGATGTGCTCAGCCGCAACCCCGGTGCCGAAATCATTTTCGACGTGAAATCAACCCGCAACCTGTTCAGCTGGATCCGCGAGCGCGGCGGAAAGCCCCTGCTGTGGAAAACGGGACACAGCTTCATCAAGGCCAAGATGAAGGAAACAGGCGCTCTGTTAGCCGGTGAAATGTCCGGCCACGTGTTCTTCAAGGAACGCTGGTTCGGCTTTGATGATGGTATGTACGCCGGCGCACGTCTGCTCGAGTATCTGTCCAAGCAGCCGGACATCAATGCCACCCTGCACAACCTGCCTGACTCGGTAAACACACCCGAACTCAACATCAAGCTGGCTGAAGGAGAGCATTACACGCTGATGGATACGCTGAAAAAAATCGCGCGCTTCCCGGATGCGCAGGAAATCATCACCCTCGACGGCTTACGCGTGGAATACGCCGACGGCTTTGGGCTCGCGCGTCCATCCAACACCACACCAGTCATCGTGTTGCGTTTCGAGGCTGACAACACAGAAGCGCTGGAAAAAATTCAAGCCGACTTCCGTCGCGTAATCCACCAGGCTGCCCCAGACCTCACGCTGCCATTCTAGGGGATGCAAACGACAGCCCTCGCCAGGCAGACTGTGCAATCAGTCCACTGGCAAGGGTGCCGGCTTGTGCAGCAGATAACCCTGCACAAAATCCACTCCCATTTTTTTCAGGCAGGTCAACTCTTCTTCGGTTTCCACTTGTTCTGCAATGGTCTGCTTGCCCAGTTCATGCCCCAGCGTGTGCATGGCTTTGACGATGGCCAGCTTTTCGCGGTCGACATTCATTCCGCGAACAAACTCACCATCGATTTTGAGATAGGCAACCGGCAAACGCTTCAAATAGCCAAACGATGACTGGCCTTTGCCAAAGTCATCCAGCGCAAACAGAATACCCCGGGACTTCAGCGTGAGTATCAGGTTTTCGCACGCATCCAGACTGTCAATTGCGGCAGACTCGGTCACTTCGAAGCTGATTCTGGAAGGGTCAAACGAATATTTATTGATTTCATCGAGAATGAAATCAGCCAGGCTCGAATCGCCGAGACTGCGGCCTGACAAATTGAGCGCATACGATGCGGTGTCTTCGGGATGGGTATCGAGATACGCGCAGAAATTTCGGACCACCCAACGATCGAAGCTGGGGGCGAGGCCATACCGTTCAGCGGCCGGCAGAAATTCACCTGGAGAAATGATTTCGCCATCTTCACCGCGCAAACGCAACAAAATCTCGTAATGCTCTGTTTTACCTCCTGACATCAGTGCAACTTTTTGTTGGCGATACAGGACAAATCGATGGGCTTCAAAGGCCTTGGTAATCGTGCCCACCCATTGCATTTCATCATTTATTTTCCGCAATGCAGGATGGGTTTTTTCGTACACCTGAATGGCGTTTCCACCCAGCGATTTTGCGTGATAACACGCTGTATCTGCTTGTGCCAAAACATCACCGATATCGGTCATCCCTGGGTGAAGCTCGGTTACACCAAGGCTCACACCTAACATGAACATCTTGTCATCCCATTCGAAGCGGAATCGACTGATTTCATCGCGTAAGCCCTGGATGTGCTCAAGTGCCTCTTGCAGCGTCGCATCTACGAACAACAAACCGAACTCATCCCCCCCAAGCCTGGCCAGGTAATGATTTTTGTCATCAACACGGCGCGCCATGATGGCAGACAGCCGCTGCAACAAGGTATCTCCGGCACGGTGGCCGCAGGTGTCATTCACAAGTTTGAAACGATCGAGATCAATGTAACAAAAAATACAGCGCCGCGATTCATGCTTCACGCCCGAAAGCGCCGCATTCAATTTGTCCTCCATCGCGCGTCGGTTCCACAAACCGGTGAGGTGGTCACGCTCGGCCTGCCATGCCAGACGATGCATCAGGCTACGCCGTTCACTTTCGTCCTGAAAAACCAGCACGCCCCCCTGAACCTTGCCATCGTCAGAACGTATGGGTGCGGCCGTATCGCTAATGGCAATTCGATTGCCGCTCCTGGTAAGAAGCAACGTATGGCTATCGAGTTCAACCACGGTATTGTTTCGCAAGGCGAGTTCCAGCGGGCATGCCGCCATTGAACCGGTTTTATCATTTATCAACGGCAATACGTCCGATACACGCCTGCCATGCGCACTCTCACTACTGAACCCAGTTAATTCTTGTGCCTTGGGGTTGATGAACTCGATCATGCCGTTGGCATCGCTAACAATTACGGCATCGCCGATCGACTCAATCGTCACCCGCAATCGTTCCTTTTCTACCATCAAGTCGGCGTGCTTTTTTTCCAACTCGACAACCAGACGACTGACGTGATCGGCCATGGAATTGAATGCGAGTTTTGTTTCGTAAACCTCTGGGGGCGAGCCAAAAGCCAGACTGGCACGTGCATCCAGATTGCCACTTGCAATCGCACGTGCCGCCCCGCTCAAGGCATACAAACCGCGCAGGTTGACTCGCAGCCGCCAACGCAAAATCAGCATGACGACGAACACACTGCCTAATACCAACAGGGTGAACCGTACAATCAAGTCCCATAAACCCTGGATAGTCGATCCGGTATCCAACTCGACTTCCAGCATGCCATACGACATCCCACCCACCTTGATTTCGGCATTTGCATTCGGTGCAAGCATATCAAGCGCACTGGAAAACCAGGAGGGATAGTGTTGCGTCTGTTTAGCGGTGTGTGATTCCAGGGTGACATGAGGTGAGGTCAGCCGCACCCGCAGAATCTGGAATCGGGCGGTGCGGGCCGCGATGGCTTGTTCAATTGCAGGATAGTCTCGCAACAAGACATGATCCTGAATCGCTGCGGTAATTGCACTCAACTCGCTCTCGGCACGCACATTGAGATGCTGCTGCGCTCGCTCCTTGAGCGGCACGCCCAAAACAGCCAGGGTCACCAGATACATCAACACCACCAGCACAAACACGGTACCCATGATGCGCGAAAACAAGCTATAGCGCATACCGCTTATTCGCTGCCCGTTACTCATTCACAGGAACCTGAGTCTGCTTGAAAAAGCGCCGGTAATTGTTGTAGTCTCGATTATCCGCAGAGACGAATCCGCGAACCTGTGGCAAGTTGAGCGATTGGGCGGCCTGTTTCAATACATTTTGGCCTTCTGGATCGCGGGCCATGTTAATGAATGCTTGGCGAACTTTTTCTCCGTCTGCGGCGCTGATCCGCGGAGACGCCATCACGGCCAAGTCAAAATAAGCTTCTGATTCGGCCAGGACGCGATACTTCAGTTGGCGACGCTGGGCAAAATCTGCCATAACCTGATGGTTCACGCCTGCTGCAGCCACCTGTCCCGACTCAAGCTGCCCCATGGACGCTTCCTGATTACCTGAAAACACCGGTATCACGTTGACGCCAGCGCGCACCAGCAAATCGATCGGCAAGTAATAACCCGTCACGCCATACGGATTGGCAAACGCGACCGGCTTTCCATCCAACGCCTTTACAGTTTGAATCGGCGAGCTGTCGAGTACTACTATTTGGCCGCGAATACCAGGCGAATCCTGTCGCGCCAACACGCGCCAGCCTAGACGATCTCGTTTCGGCGTGAATAAGTGATTGGTGTAAGTAAAATCAAGTTGCCCAGCCACTGCACGATCGGTGGTTTCATTGGCGGTGCGCCCGATATGCAATTCCAGCGGGACGCCTGAGCGCATCGAGACAAAATTGAGAATGGGATTCCAGTACGCCGCTGTCGCTTGCAGGCTTCGCTGGTTGAGTACGCCAAAGGCGTAAGGAATTTGTGGCGCTGCATGACACATGGCACTCAGCATCATGGCCAAGCACATCAAAGATCCCCGCATCCTGTCTCCTGTTGCTTTATCTGAAAATATTATTATTCGGCGAGTGTACCTTGCTCAGAAGGCATTTCTCAAGACCAGGCTTAACTGTTTTAAATCTGATCCACGCTGCTACGGTATTCTCGGTTTCATCGAAATGGCAGGACAGGAGGATTGAGGATTAAGGTCTAGAATCAGCGACTGACTTTGATTTTGCAACCGGGTGCCATCATCGACTGCCTCCTCTTCCACAATTCAAAAATCCAGACCATTGCGTTTGCCGATATTAGCGACCACGTTAATCAGCCAGATCGCTTTATCTGGATTGAACTGAAAACCCCTGACAGCCAGACCATGCGGCGTCTGGGTGATGAGCTGGGCCTGCATGCATTGGCACTCGAAGATGCGATCTCGACCCATCAGCGCCCCAAGCTGGAAGAATATGAGGGCCATGTATTCATCGCTACGCGCACTGCCCAATTGTGGGAAAAACGTATTGAGTTGGGTGAAACCCATTTGTTTGTTGGCGACAATTACGTTGCAGCCATCCGGCACGATAGCGGTAGCGGATACCAACGCGTCAGCGAACGCCTGCAACATCGCCCAAATGGCATCACCGCCGCCACCCCCTATGCCCTGTATCTGGTGCTCGACCTCATCGTCGATCAGTTCAGACCTGTCATCGAAGCCACTCAGGATCGATTCCATTCGCTCGAAAGTCAGTTGATGAGCGGCGCCAAGCCGGGGCGCGACATCCTTGAGCAGCTATACGAAATGAAACGCGACCTGACCGCATTGCGCGATGCCACCGAGCCGATGCAGGAAATCACCCTGAACCTGATCCGCCTGCACCCGGAATTTTCCACCAAGGAACTGAAAGCGTATTACCGCGATATCCACGACCACTCGGTTCGCGTATCCGCCTCGATCGACCGTTTACGCGTTTCAACATCGGATGCGATGCAGTTCCACCTCGCCACGCTGTCGGTCAAACAAAATGAATCAGTACAAAAACTGGCAGGCTGGGGTGCCTTGCTGGCATTGCCTACGGTGGTCTTCAGCCTATACGGCATGAACTTCGTCAACATGCCCGAACTGCAATGGCCGTGGGCTTATCCTGCCCTGCTGCTGCTGACCGGGCTGGGGGTATGGGTGCTGTATCGGCGACTGAGGCGGCGCGGCTGGATTTGAGTTCGCGCATTCAGCGCGACGTGCCCCGCACATAGCGAATACGAGTACCATTTTTCTCATCGCGTTCCAGCCACGCCAGGTGCAAGCCCCCCGATTCATCCAGGACAGCAACCGGATCAGCCTGCTCACCGGTTCCCGATGCGGCAGGTACCGCCACATCATCCCCAAATGCCTCGCCTTTCCATTCGGCCAGCCACACATCAGGCGTGCCGTCGCGGGCATCGTCCCACACGGCCAGCAGTCGACCGGACGCATCGCTCACAATCTTGGCGTGCCATTGCACCATGTTGTCGCCGAAACTGTCCTGCACCTTGAGGTTGCTGCCGAAGCGACGCGTTCCTGTATCCAGCGCCGCGTAGACGTCATAGCCTGAAAGAAAATCGCGCTTGTCGAGCCAGGCAGCGGCAACGCCCTGCTTGCCCCAGGCCGACAGCGTCGGCCGCATGGCGCCGATACCTGCACCCAGCCCGTCCGCGCTGCCGCTTCGTATCTCGATCAATCGGGCGGGCGACGCAAAACTGCGGCCATCCAGGCTTTGGCTCACCATCGGTACAGTGTGATGGTTACGGCGGTCTTCCCACGCCACCGTCACGCTGCCATCCCCGGCAATCGCCAACGCCGGCCAGCCTTGCTCGTCTATCGGTGCGGCGGTCTCGACGGGTTGGGCGTGATTGATATTCAACACGCCACGCTTCTCCGTTAACGACGCAACGACGATACGGCGAAACTGCCCAGCCTGCTCGGCCCATGCGGCATACAGCTTGCCTGCGCCAACGGCCAGTGTGGCCTGCGCCGACTCGGCTTCAGTCAGCTTGAGCGCTGCGTTCCCGGGCACGCCCCGCGCATGCACCTTTCCCGCCTCTTCCCACGCAGCCACAAAACGCCCCGCGCCCAAAGCAACCACCACGGGCTCGTAACACTCCGTCTGGCTCAGGCGGATTTCCGGCTGAAATGCTTTTGCTGCGGCGGGCTTGATTGCCAGATAACACTGTGGACTGCCGTTGCGGTTGTCTTCCCACACCACACCCACCGCGCCTCCCGACACCGCGATCCCTTGCCGGTTGGCTGATTCAATATGCGGAAATATTTTCGCACCTTGAGCCGAATTGACTGTCAGGGCTTCACTCCACTCCCACGCAGCCTGCGCCGAACTCGCCAGCGCGACCAGCATCAACGGCAGGATCGATCTCACGACTTGCCGCCCAGAAATTCAAGCAGCGTTTTCTGCTTGTAATGGCCACCATGCACGTAGCGGTCGTAATCGCGAAAATCCTGCACCGTCTTGAAGCCAGGAATCTGCATGATTTTTTCGCCCTGCGGCGTCATGTAGACGAACAGCGGCGTGGCAAACGCCTGCAGCCGCACCCCCAGCTCAGCCTCGGTGATACGTTCTCCGCTCGGCAATGTCACCCGACGACCCGATTCAGCATCGACATACACCAGTTCGTAGTGGTCGCTGTAGAGCGTTTTCAGCGACTCATCGGAAAATGTTTTCTTGTTGGTGTGGTCACACCAGGCACAACCGTAGCGGCCAAAATAAAGAAAAATCGGCTTGCCGCTCGCGCGCGCCGCCTTGAGACCCGCGTCAAAATTAACGAACGGATAGTTGGGTGGCGGGTCGGCCAGCACCGCGGAAGCCCATAAACAGCACGCCATCATCAAGTATTTAATTACATTCATCCAGTTCTCCTTTGGCAAGACGATCTGCCTGCTGATCTTCATTCTGCTAAATTCAAGCATTCATGCAACCCTCTTTTCCGACCATATGACACACGACTCCATCCGCATCGGCCTGGTTTCCATCAGCGACCGCGCCAGCAGCGGCATCTATGAAGACAAAGGGTTACCCGCACTCGAAGCCTGGTTTGGCGACGTCATGGTCAATCCCGCCGAGTTCATCACCCGCCTGATTCCCGACGAGCAGGCACTGATCGAAGCCACACTGATCGAACTGGCTGACACCGAAGGCTGTTCGCTGATCCTGACCACCGGTGGCACTGGCCCTTCGCCGCGTGATGTCACCCCCGAAGCCACGCTGGCGATCGCGCACAAGGTGTTGCCTGGCTTTGGCGAGGCGATGCGCGCCGTGTCATTGAAGTATGTGCCGACCGCCATTCTGTCACGCCAGGTTGGCGTCACGCGCGGCGCCAGCCTGATCCTCAACCTCCCAGGGCAGCCCAAGGCAATCAAGGAAACCCTCGACGGCATTTTTGCTGCCGTGCCGTACTGCATCGATCTGATAGGTGGCCCCTATCTCGAAGCCAAGCCGGAAACCATCGCCGTGTTCCGTCCCAAATCCGCACTGAGGCCCACATCATGACAGCCATACTCGATTCACTCGCACGCGCCCTGCGTGATCTGTTCAGCCTGCGCGTGCTGTGGGTGGTGATCTGGCCGATGCTGGTCGCCCTGCTGCTGTGGCTGGCGCTGGGCATCACGTTCTGGAGCACCTTTTCCGGCTGGCTTGAATACGGGCTCGATAAAATCGGCATCCAGGTGTGGCTAAGCGAACTTGAACCGGTGTGGATCGCCAACGGCATTCAGGCACTATTGCATCTCATGCTGTTTGTGCCGCTGGTGATGCTGACCGCGCTCGTGCTGACCGCCTTGTTCGGCATGCCCGCGCTGATCCGCGTGGTGGCCGAGCGCGACTATCCGCAACTCAAACGGGAAAATGGCGGTGGCTTGGTTGGTAGCGTGTGGAATGCCGTGATCGCAATCATTGTGTTTATTTCCTTGTGGGTGGTGAGCCTGCCGCTGTGGCTGATCGGTGTCGGCATCCTGATTCCCTTTGTCGCCGCCGCCTACCTGAACCAGCGCCTGTTCCGTTACGACGCCATCGCCGAGCATGCCACGGCAAACGAAATGGCAGCGCTATTCAAGAGCGAACGTGGGGGCTGGTGGGGACTCGGCCTGCTGACCGGCTTGATACAGTTTATTCCAGTGTTGAATTTATTCGGCCCGGTGATTGCTGCGCTGGCATTCATCCACTACGGCCTCGCCCGTCTGAACCGACATCGTCTCCTCAACGATCCGAAGCAAACCGCAGCCTGAACCCTTCATCAAAGTTGATCTCGTGAGCGGTCTGCGCCCCAATAACGCACCGCTCCAGACTGGGTGGCATCACCGCACGCCCATTCACCGCCAGATAACGGCCCGCCATGATTTCCGCTTCAGTACGCGGCACGAATTTTGGCGATCCGGAATCGGCATAACCTTGCGGGTAAATCGGTTTTCCTTCGGCATCATATTTGTCGGTTGCACCCAGCGTATGCAATAACTCGTGTGCAATCACAATGTTGTTCTGGTCAATCTGTTTGGGATCGGCGAAAGCATGCACCACACCGATCAACCCTTTTTGCAAACCAAGTGAATGCTGAAGCGCGATGCCGTCCTGCGGTGCGTGATACAACACATATAGCTTGATCCTGCCAAGCTGCGGCAGCAGTTGGCCCGAGTGTTGATACACCCACCAGCGCAGATTCAAACTCCAGAGCATGGTTTTCAGCACACTGCCATCGTGGGGTGGTGCAGGTGGATGGACTTTCAGTTCGGGCTTCAATGTCAACTGCATGGCAGGGGAAAACTTCATGCCATATCGGGTCGTCTCACGTTCGACGAAGGCATTGAGGCCAGAAAAGTCTTCCACCTGCAACGCGCGTATCGTCTCGCTCGCAAGCGCTGATCCATCTCCATTGATTGGAATCACGTCCACCGTTAACGGCACCCGCCAGCCGCGTGCCATGCTCTGCTCAAGCCAGGTCAATCCCAGCGCGGCGGCCAAAAGGCCCAAAAGGATCAAAATCCGGAATCGTTTAAAAGTCATGGGTTGAAAATAAATGAGGTGCTAAAAAATAAAAGATCAACATGCAGCTTTTCCTGCACGTCATCAGCCATAAGCGCGCGCCCAAATACTTCTCACCTGCTCGGCTAGCGTCATGGGATTAAATGGCTTGGCGATGACATCCAGCGCGCCCAGCTCGCGGTATTGCTGGATCTCGCTGGGCTGAACCTTGGCTGTCATGAATATCACCGGGGTATCTTTCATTGAAGGGTCCTTGCGCAGCGCGGCCAGCGTTGTCGGACCATCCATGCCAGGCATCATCACATCCAGCAGAAGCAAGTCCGGTTTGAATGCCGGACCGGCCTGCACTGCCTCTTCTCCACTGCCACATAACTTGACCGTAAACCCCCCCACGGTTTCCAGCGCAAGTTGCGCCACCGTCCGGATGTCGGGCTCATCTTCAACGTACAAAATCGTGTTCAATGCCTTGGTCATAAAGTTTCTCTTTTCAGGTCTTGATTTCCAATTCGGCTAAGCCGGTGATTGATCAGTTAACGGCACATCCAGGCTCGCACGAATTGCACGGATCAAGCTTGCCTCATCGGTGCGTGATTTTACAAATGCCGCAGACACCTGAGCGCGTATATTTTTGTCCACCTCCTGAGCCGAAAACACAAGTGCGGGTATCGGTGGATCTGCCGCATTCAACAGCGCCAGCAGATCCAATCCTGAGCCATCCGGCAGACCTATGTCTAGAATCACCAACGCATATTCCCCGGTTCCGAGCTTTTCACGTGCCGTCGCCAGTGAGTCGGCCAATTCAACCTCGGCTAACCCTTCCAGCATGACTCGAACAATCGCAGCAATGTCCGGATCATCTTCCACGTGCAGAACTCGCCGCCCCTTGCCCGTGCCACTTTTCACCGCTCGTGATACAGCTCGTAACAAACGTTCCTCATCAATGGGTTTCTCCAGCCAGTCCAGCACTGCCGACACCGCTGCATTTCCCAGTTGTTTGCGTCCATCGTCAGCAACGGCCGACACGACAATCACGGGCAAAGTGGCGGTTTCAGGGTTGCTGCGCAACTGCTGCAAAAAACTGATTCCACTTTCGCCGGGCAGAAGCAGGTCGAGCGTCATGGCAGCATAAGTCACGGTTGCCATGCGTTCGCGGGCTTGTTTAACACTGCCAGCAGTGTCTGCCGCATAACCCTGATGCTCAAGCATGAGCCTTAGAAGCTTGGCGATATCCGGGTCATCTTCGACCACCAGAATCCGCGGACCCCGTTTCTCGCTGGTTTCCGTCAGGGCAGCGCGCAGAGGCACTTCCACAAAAAATGTGGTGCCCTGGCTTGGTTCTGTCTGGTAGCTGATCCGCCCATTGTGATGTTCCACAATGGCCTTGGTGATGCTCAGGCCCAATCCCGTCCCGCCTTTCTTGCGGGTGTCAGACGAATCAGCTTGACTAAACTTCTGGAACAATCTGGATTGGAATTCTGCAGGGATACCCGGCCCTTGATCCCGCACAGCAATACGCGCATGGCCGTTCTGCTCTTCGAGGCTGACGGACACACTGCCGCCGGGGGGAGTGAACTTGACGGCATTGGAAAGCAGATTGGTCATCACCTGAATCAGACGATCACGATCACCTGCCACCTGTAACGCAGGCAATGCCCCCACCACTTCGATCTTCGCCTGATGCTGGGTGGCAAAGGATTGGTTGGCCGCGATGGTTTCGGTCAACATCTCGGAAAGGTCGAGTGGCCTCAGATCAAACACCATCTTTCCAGACTCGATTTTCTCCATATCCAGAATGTCATTAATCAGACGTACCAGCCGGTCGCAGTTATTGGTGGCGATATTGATCAATTCTTTGGCTTTATCTGGCAGCGCACCGGTCGCACCGCCTGCCACCAGCCCCAGCGCTCCTCGGATTGAAGTGAGGGGGGTGCGCAGTTCGTGACTTACGGTGGAAATAAACTCACGCTTCATCAAGTCCATCCGTTTGCGTTCTGTGATGTCGTAGCCGATGCCCAGATAGCCGGTAATCGTACCCGCGTCATCGAACAAAGCGGTCACTGACAACAGGACACGGAAGGTGCTTCCATCCTTGCGGACATAGGTCCATTCGGTCTCGTCGGGCATCCCATCCCGCGTTTTAACCACAAACACTTCAAAACCGGGCTCGATCGTTTTCCCTAACTCGGCGGTCAGTGCTTTGGCCTGCGCCACCACTTCATCCGGAATGTGAAATGCTGCCGGGGTGAGATTGCCAACAACTTCCTCCTCGGCGTAACCCAACATGCGTTGAGCGCCTTCATTGAAGACGGTAATGACCCCCTCGGTATTGGTGGCGATGATCGTAAAGTTGGCGCTATTGAGGATGGCTTGGCGCATCGCCATCACCACAGTTAATTCTGTTTCGGCGAGCTTGCGCTCGGTAATGTCATGCACGATTCCAACGTAGCCTGTGCCACTTCCCTTCTCGAATTCATTCACCGCCAATTCCATCGGAAAGGTGCTGCCATCGCGCCGCTTGCCGATGACTTCACGACCGCTGCCAATAATGCGTGCCTCTCGTGTATCGGCATAGTGCTGCAAATAGCCATCATGTTCGCTGTGATAGGGCTCCGGCATCAGAACCTTGACGTTCTCACCCACAATCTCCTTGGCATCGTATCCAAACAACCGTTCCGCTGCGGGATTAAATGACTGGATGATGCCACGGCCGTCGATGGTGATGATTCCATCGAGCACCGTATTCAGTACGCCTTCGGCGCGCACTTCGCTCGACATCAGTTCAGCCGCCCGCTTCTCCGCCAAGCTCTCCAGTTTGGCGTTCATATCGCGCAAGATGGTGCGCTCGCGCAGAATTCGCTGCTCCATGGGACGAAACACCAGGAACACCAGTACCAAGGCCAGCAACACAGTTCCACCGGCCAGATAGGTATAAAGCTGATGGAGCGCATTTACTTGATCGTGGCTATCCTCAACCGTCATTTCCACCGCAGTTTGAAACCCCTGCAGCAGATTCTTTGCTTGCTCGCGCAAGGGTGAGTCAGGCCCCAGTTCGCTTGCTACCAAGCGATAATTCCGCAAGGCAGCAACACGCTCAATCTCGTAAAGATAGGTATTCAACAGACTGTCGATGGGTGTTGGGCCGTCAAAGTAAAGCGCCTCAACTTTGGTAAAGGATTTCTGAGCGTAGGGATCCTTCAGCGCGATTTTTACGGCTTCATGACTCTTGCGCATCTCGGTCAGCGCTGATTCCAGCTCCTCGCGGCTGTCATCGAGTCCTTCGGCATCGTCAGGCGAAGACAGACGGGTCGCCAGCAAAAGGATGCGCTGAGACCACATACGTTGCTGCGCCACAGAGTAGAGAAGGTCGGCATCTTGCTCAAGTTTCTGGATGCGGTTATCGACCAGGAAATAGGCGCCAAGCACGGCCACGACCAATAGGCCCATACCCAAGGTATAAGCAACCCGGATACGGGTCAGCAATTCCAGGTTTATTTTCATTCTCACACTGGCGCCTCCAGCTTCGCTGCGTTTCAGATGTTTACTTCAGCCACCCATGCCGGCTTGCTGCAGACAGCATAAGAATAACCATGGCTTGAGATTTCATAGTGGGACATCAATGCATGCGGTGCCTGATTCAGCGCATGACAACCGAAGCATCGCAGCAGGTAGCGGGCCAAAAGCGGGCTTTTCCCCGCGCCCAGTTTCATTTTGCTGGCGACCCGCTTGCCGCTGTCTGCGTTTTTCACCGGCTCGCCAACGCGAATCAGATCGCTCTCACCTCGCCCTGTTTGCGAAACGCGCGTCAGCCAGAAAAACCCCGGCAACCAAAATCGGCAGGCTCAAGCTTGTTTATTTTGCTTCTATGGCCTCGCGAATCACCCGAAAAACCTCCCGAAAGGATTTGGGCGGCTTGTCATGTGCCGCTTCGTCGCGTGCATTGCGTATGAGTTGACGCAGATGCGTCGCATCTGTATCGGGAAAGCTATTGAGGAATAGCGTCAAGGCGTCATTTTCGGCAATGAGCTTGTCGCGCCATCTTTCAGCCTGATGCAGCTTGAGATTGGCTGCCGCCGACACGCCATTGAAGACATCGAGTTGAACCTGAATCGGCTCCGGGTCGATATGTCGCATGATCTTGCCGATATATTGCTTTTGCCGCCGCAGCGCACCATTTTGGGTGATTTTGCGGCAGGCTGCGACAGCCGTCCGCAGGTCGTCAGGCAGTTCCATCCGCTTGAACTGGGAATCGGGGAGCTTGACGAGTTCCTCGCCAAGCGCCTGAAGCGCCTCTACATCGCGCTTTTGCTGGCTTTTGCTGGGGCCATCGTAGACATCATCGGGGTCAAACTCTAACTCGGCATCGGGATCAATCAGGCGCACGGCGGGACTTTCGGTTACTGTTATTATCGCCATTGTAGTTTCTACCCCTGTAAAAGCGTATTCGCGCCCTCCACCTTTTGTAAAACAATATGTCCCGCTCCCAATTCAGCTATACCCGCGACCAGCTCATTGCCCTGTCTCAACTCGTGATCGGGCACGCCACCCAACTGGGCGCGACCGCCGCCGACACCGAGATTTCAGAAGGCGTTGGACAGAGCGTCAGCGTGCGTCAGGGCGAAATCGAGACCATCGAATACAACAAGGACAAGGGCGCAGGGGTCACCGTCCACATCGGCAAGCGACGCGGCCACGCCTCAACCTCGGATTTGTCGGAAGCCGCGCTCAAAAGCTCGGTTGAAAAAGCGATGACCATCGCCCGCTTCACCGCCGAAGATGACTGCGCCGGCTTGCCCGACGCCGACAAGGTGGCAAAGGACATCCGCGATCTCGACCTCTATCACCCTTGGGCGCTGACTGTCGAAGAAGCGGCCGAGCGCGCCCGGGCCTGCGAAGCTGCTGCTCTGGCGATCGACAAGCGACTGACCAATTCGGAAGGCGCTGGCGTCAACTGTCACACCTCGCAATTCATTTATGCCAACAGCCTCGGTTTCTGCAACGGCTATGCCAGTTCGCGCCACGGCATGTCGGTGGCGGTGATCGGCGAAGAAAAAGGCGCGATGCAGCGCGACTACTGGTACACCAGCGCACGTAATGCCAACGACCTGGATTCCCCCGAAGCGGTAGGCCGTATCGCCGGCACCCGCACCGTGCGGCGGCTCAACGGCCGCAAGCTCGACACCCGCACCTGCCCGGTGATTTTCGAAGCACAGATCGCCACCGGCCTAATCGGCAGCTTTGTCGCAGCGGTCTCCGGCGGCAGCCTGTATCGAAAATCGTCGTTCCTGCTCGACAGCCTGGGCAAGGAAGTCTTCGCGCCGCTGATGCAGATTCGCGAAATGCCTTTCATCACGAACGGTTTGGGTAGCGCGCCTTTCGACAGCGAGGGCGTCGCCTGCCTGGAACGCGACATCGTGAAAGACGGCGTGCTGCAAGGCTATTTCCTGTCGAGCTACTCGGCCCGCAAGCTGGGCATGACCACGACCGGCAACGCCGGCGGCAGCCACAACCTCATCGTCACCCCCGGCGAGCACGACCTCGAAGGCCTGTTGAAACAAATGGGCACGGGTCTCCTGGTCACCGAACTGCTTGGCTCAGGCGCCAACATGGTCACCGGCGACTATTCGCGCGGTGCCGCCGGCTTCTGGGTGGAAAACGGCGAGATTCAATACCCGGTCGAAGAAATCACCATCGCCGGCAATCTGGCCACGATGTTCAAAGGCATCGTCGGCATCGGCAAGGATATCGAGCGCCGCAGCTCAAAGCAGGTCGGCTCGATCCTGATCGACAAGATGACGGTGGCCGGCAACTAAATGCTGGCAGCACATACGACTCCACACAGGCTTCAGCCCGTAGTGGATCGGAGTACCCTTGCCGTGAGCCGCTTTGTCTTTGCGGTTTGTTTTGCTTTACTGCTCGCCGCGTGCGAGCGCGCGCCGACGCTACCCAAACTCAGCCCGCACGATGTCATCGTCGCGTTTGGCGACAGCCTCACCCACGGCACCGGCGCGAGCGAAACAACTGCCTATCCCGCCGTATTGGCATCGCTCACTGGCCACATCGTGATCAACGCGGGCGTGCCCGGCGACACCACGTCCTTGGGGTTGCAGCGTCTGCCCGCCGTGCTGGACGAATACAAACCGCGCCTGGTGCTGCTGTGCCTCGGAGGCAACGACATGCTGCGCAAGCAACCGGAGGCCAGCACCGAAAACAACCTGCGCCTGCTGGTGCAGACCATCCGCGCCAGCGGGGCCAACGTGGTGCTGATTGGCGTGCCCGGACCCAGGCTGTTCGGCGGTGCGCCCGACTTCTATACCCGGATCGCCGACGAGATGAAACTGCCGCTTGAGCGCGAGATATTCAACGAGGTATTGAAAGACAATCGTCTCAAATCCGATCCCATCCACGCCAACGCCGCCGGCTATCGCCAGGTTGCCGAACGACTTGCGGCGTTTCTCAAGGAGGCCGGTGCGCTATGAATGCTTTGCTCACGCTGGCCCGTTTAATTGATGCACTGACCGAGCGCGTGGGCCGTCTGGCGATCTGGCTGGTGCTGATCGCCACGCTGATTTCCGCAGGCAACGCCCTCGCCCGTTATGCGCTGGGCGAAAGCTCGAACGCCTGGCTGGAAATCCAGTGGTATCTGTTCGGCGCCATGTTTTTGCTGGCGGCGGGCTACACACTCAAGCACAACGGCCATGTGCGCATCGACATTTTCTACAACCGCCTGAGTACGCGGGGTCAGGCCTGGATCGATCTGGTCGGCGGCCTGCTGTTCCTGCTGCCGATGGCGCTGTTGCTGGCCTGGCTGGCATGGCCGATGTTCTTTGAAGCCTGGCAGACCCAAGAGCACTCGCCCGACGCCGGCGGCCTGCTGCGCTGGCCGGTGAAACTGCTGCTGCCGCTGGGATTCGGCCTGCTCGCTTTGCAGGGCGTGGCTGAAATCATCAAGCGGCTTGGCGTCCTCAGCGGGCATCTCGTCCTTCCACACGAAGCCCCGGAAGAGGAGGTGTGATGGAAGCCATGCTGTTGGCAAACATCGCACCGCTGATGTTTATGGGACTGGTGGTGTTCCTGCTGCTGGGCTATCCGGTAGCGTTTTCGCTCGCCGCCAACGGCCTGCTGTTTGCCGGAATCGGCATCGCCGTCGGGTTGTTCGATTTCTCGTTGCTGCAGGCGCTCCCCGAACGCGTCTACGGCATCGTCGCCAACCCGACGCTGCTGGCAATCCCCTTCTTCGCTTTCATGGGCTTGATTCTCGAACGCTCCGGCATGGCCGAAGACCTGCTCGACACCATCGGCCAGCTGTTCGGTTCGTTGCGCGGCGGCCTTGCGTACGCGGTGATCCTGGTCGGCGGCCTGCTCGCGGCCACGACCGGCGTGGTCGCCGCAACGGTGATTGCAATGGGCCTGATTTCGCTGCCGGTGATGCTGCGCTATGGTTACGACAAGCGGCTGGCGTCCGGCGTCATCGCCGCCTCCGGCACGCTGGCGCAGATCATTCCGCCTTCGCTGGTCTTGATCGTGCTGGCCGACCAGCTCGGTGCCTCGGTCGGCGACATGTACAAAGGCGCGTTGCTGCCCGGCCTGCTGATGGTGGGGCTGTATCTGGCGTATGTATTTGCGGTGACCGTGTTCAGGCCCAACGCTGCGCCCGCCATGCCGGCCAGCGCGCGCACCCTGCACGGCTCGGCGCTGATGCTTCGCGTGTTCACCACGCTGATCCCGCCGCTGGTACTGATCTTCCTGGTGCTCGGCACCATTTTCCTCGGCGTCGCCACTCCCACCGAGGGCGGCGCGATGGGCGCGGCCGGTGCGCTGCTGCTGGCAGTGGGGCGCGGTCGACTGTCCCGACTCAAGCTGACGCAAGCGATGGACAGCACGACGCGGCTGACCACCTTCGTCATTTTCATCCTCATCGGCTCAACCATTTTCTCGCTGGTCTTCCGCGGACTCGACGGCGACCTCTGGGTCGAACACCTGTTCAACCAGCTGCCCGGTGGCGTGCTCGGCTTTCTCATCGCGGTGAACCTGCTGGTGTTTACGCTGGCGTTCTTTCTCGATTTCTTCGAGATCGCCTTCATCGTGGTGCCCCTGCTCGCGCCGATATCCTACAAGCTCGGCATCGACCCGGTCTGGTTCGGTGTCATGCTCGCGGTCAACATGCAAACCGCCTTCATGCATCCGCCGTTCGGATTTGCACTGTTTTATCTGCGAAGTGTTGCGCCCAAGACCATCCGCACCGCAGACATCTACTGGGGCGCGATTCCCTTCCTGTTCATCCAGCTGGTCATGGTGGCGATCGTGCTGAGCTTCCCGCAGATCGTACTGCGCGATCCCCCACCGGATGCCAGCAGCGTCAAGGAAATCCATATCGACGTTGACCCCGACGCTTTTTACCTGCCGGTCGAGTGGCGATGACCCTGCCTGCCACGGGGCTAAGCTCAGGATTTTGCTTATAAAAACTGTCCAAACGTGCGAAAATGACAGGTCGCGCGTTTTGCATTACCTATAACGCGCTGCTTTTTCAAATTTATCTCCAAGGACAAACCCCATGAGCGAACTCATCATTGAAGAACTGACGGTAGGCGACGGCGCGACCGCTGCAGCCGGACAATCCGTTTCCGTGCATTACACCGGCTGGCTCACCGACGGCACCAAGTTCGACTCCAGCGTCGACCGTAACGACCCCTTCGAATTCAACCTTGGCCAGGGTCAGGTTATCGCCGGCTGGGATCAGGGTGTGGCCGGCATGCAAATCGGCGGCAAGCGCAAACTCACCATTCCACCAGAAATGGGCTACGGTGAACGGGGCGCAGGCGGCGTGATCCCCCCGAACGCCACGCTGGTGTTCGAAGTGGAACTGCTGGGCGTACGCTAAGTCTGATTTCATAGCGTCAACCAGAAGGGGGCGGGCTAGCCGAAAGGCTGCCGGGCTCCCTTCTGTGCTTTTAACCACGGGTAAATTTCCCTCATGACTCCAGCACTGTTTTCCCACCGCAAGCACTGGGCGGCCCGTTTAGGCACCGCCCCCTTCCTGCCCATGACACGCTTAGAGATGACCGCGCTCGGCTGGGATGCGTGCGACGTCATTCTGGTGACCGGTGATGCCTACATCGACCATCCCAGCTTCGGCATGGCACTGGTGGGACGGCTGCTGGAAGCGCAGGGTTATCGCGTCGGCATCATCAGCCAGCCGGACTGGCTGTCGGCCGATGCATTCCGCGAGCTGGGTCAGCCGACGCTGTATTTCGGCGTGACGGCGGGCAATATGGATTCGATGGTCAATCGTTATACCGCTGACCGCAAGATCCGTTCGGACGACGCCTACACGGCCAATGCGGCGCCCAACAAGCGCCCCGACCGCGCCGTCACCGTGTATGCACAGCGCTGCCGCGAAGCCTACCCCGGCACCCCGGTGATCATCGGCTCGATCGAGGCCAGCCTGCGCCGCATCGCCCATTACGACTATTGGTCGGACAACGTGCGTCGCTCGGTGCTGCCAGACTCGAAGGCCGATCTCTTGATTTTTGGTAACGCCGAGCGCGCGCTGCTTGACGTCACGTACCGCCTGTCCAAGGGTGAAGCGATCGCCGACATCCGCGATGTGCGCGGCACCGCTTTCATGGTCAACCCCGACTGGAAGCCAGAAGAAAACTGGATCGAGGTGATGTCGACCGAACTCGACACCCCCGGCGCGATTGACGCACACGTCGACCCCTACGCCATGGCGTCGAGTGCGCCGACGTCGCAAACCCCCGAAGGCACGGCGCCGATTCGGCTCGTCCCCAAGGGCGCGCGCGTGGCCGCATTGCAAGAGTTGCGTGCGCGCACCGTGATCCGCCTGCCCGATTACGATCAGGTTAAAAACAACCCGTCGTTTTATGCCCACGCCTCGCGTGTGTTCCATCTCGAATCCAACCCCGGCAATGCGCGCGCCATGCGCCAGGCACACGGCGAACGCGACGTATGGCTGAATCCGCCGCCGATTCCGTTGTCCACCCCCGACATGGACGCGGTCTACGACCTGCCCTACGCGCGCGCGCCACACCCAAGCTATGGCGACGCCAAAATTCCAGCGTGGGAGATGATCCGCTTCTCGGTCAACATCATGCGCGGCTGCTTTGGCGGCTGCACCTTCTGCTCGATCACCGAGCACGAAGGCCGCATCATCCAGAGCCGCTCCGAGGATTCGGTGATTCGCGAAATCGAAGCGATCCGCGACAAGACGCCCGGCTTCACCGGCATTATTTCCGACCTCGGCGGCCCCACCGCCAACATGTACCGCATGGCGTGCAAGTCGGAAAAAATCGAGAAGGCCTGTCGCCGTTTGAGTTGCGTGTTCCCCGACATCTGCGACAACCTCAACACCGACCACACGCCGCTGATCAACATGTATCGGCGCGCGCGCGCATTGCCCGGCGTGAAGAAAATCCTCATCAGTTCGGGCCTACGTTATGATCTCGCCGTGCGCTCGCCCGAATACGTCAAGGAACTGGTGCAGCACCACGTCGGCGGCTATCTGAAAATCGCGCCCGAGCACACCGAATCCGGCCCGCTCAATAAAATGATGAAGCCGGGCATGGGCGCGTACGAACGCTTCAAGGACATGTTCGAAGCCGCGTCAAAAGCGGTCGGCAAGAAGCAGTATTTGATTCCCTATTTCATCGCTGCACACCCCGGGACCACTGACGAAGACATGCTGAACCTGGCGCTGTGGCTGAAAAAACATGAGTTCCGGCTCGATCAGGTACAAACCTTTTTGCCAACGCCGATGGCGCTGGCAACGACCATGTACCACACCGAAAAGAACCCGCTGAGAAAAGTCCTCGGCGGCAAGGGCGAATCAGTTCGGGTCATCCGCCAGGGTCGCACGCGACGGCTGCATAAGGCCTTTTTGCGTTATCACGACGCAGAAAACTGGCCGCTGCTGCGCGAAGCCCTCACGGATATGGGTCGCGAAGACTTGATCGGTAACAGCAAGAAGCACCTGATCCCGCTGTACCAGCCTGCGGGTACCGGCAAGCAACCTGAAGGCACGCGCGCACCGCGTGCTGAAGGGGCTGCACGCGGCAAACCTGGGGTGAACAAGCCGGGCTCGGCCCGATCAGGGCAGCCTCGCCCCGCTCCCGCCAAACCGGGGCTTGCCAAGTCTGCACAACCCACAGGCGCCGGAAAACCCACGGCAGGCAAGCCCGCACCCGCCAGCCGCGGCCGGCCGGCGCAAGTTCCCAAGCACCCGTTGAGTCAGCGACGCGGTGGTAGTAAATCTCACTGAAACTTCATCGCAGGCATTCGCCTGCGGTGATCCGCAACATCAGCTTTCATCACGCCCGACCATGACCAGCCCCAGCGATATTCTCCGCACCAAACTCAATCTGGAAACTGCCCAGTTGCAGTGGTCCGAACTCGAACGCCATTTCGCGCGCGGCAGTGTCATCAAGGTCGCCATCGGCACCGACCTGATCGACGCGGCACTCCACATCGCCGAAAACAACGCAGCCACGGTGCAGGGATGGCTTGCCGATGCCACCATCGCGCGCGCCGAGATGAGCGACGCCGAAGACTGGCATGCGCGTCAACCCCATTTCTGGGTGGTGGTGGTGGCGCCCTGGGTACTGGTTCAGGAAGTCGTGAAACAACTGGAGCCGTAGCGCACCGTGAATGCCACGCGTAAAAAAGCCCGCTGAAGCGGGCTTTTTTACGGATGCAAAACTGCTCAGGCGGCCAGGCTGGCTTTCACCCGCTGTAGGCGCTCACGCGCTTCGGTTGCTACGCCATGTACTGCAGTATTACTCACCAGCTTGATCATGATGCCGGGGTCGAGGAAGGATACGGTGACTTTGCCGTCTTCTTCTTCGCGCACCACCACGTTACACGGCAGCAGCATGCCCACATCGGCGTCGGCACTGATGGCCTGATGCGCCAAGGGCGGATTGCAGGCGCCCAGGATGCGGTAGGGGCGCAAGTCGACGTCGAGCTTGGTTTTCATGGTGGCCTTGACGTCGATATCAGTCAGCACGCCGAAACCTTCGGTTTTCAGTGCGTTGGTGACTTTTTCTATGGCGGCGTCAAAGGGGCCGCTGATCTGGGTGTCGAATCCGTATTCGCTCATGGGTTTACTCCTGATGATGGGGGGTTCTATGGCAGGTATTTTACATCTCCACCCTGGAGCAGAGCCGAAAAATGCCAGCAAGTTTCATCCCTCCAGCGAATGCCGTTCCATATTGCGCCAAAGCTGGTAAACAGGCTCGGACCACAGCGATTTGATATAGGCCAGCACGTCCTGCATTTCCTGTTCGGAGAGCTTGCCTTTCCATGCCGGCATTTTTCCTTGTCCTGCAGGACTGCCATCCTGGATGATTTCAATCAATACGGCAGTGGGGTAATGCGAGGTGCGGCCAGTATCGTTGAGCGGGGGCGGGGGCAAGTGGCCATCTGCATCACGAATGCGCCAGTCCAGCACCTGACCGCTTCCTTCCTCGCCATGACATTTCAGGCAATGTTTCTTGTATGTGGATTCGCCGCGAGAAACCTCATCGGCGTCGAGGCTGCGGTTGAGTGAAGATTTTCCCTTCCCATGCTCGTTAAAAGGCCACCGCTCGCAACCCGTTGTCATCAGTCCGGCCAGCATCACTGCGAAGGCCAGCCTTGGTGCCTTGCTCATTCAGTTCCTTCATCATCGAATATAAGATCGTACTTGTCAGTCATCTACTTACTCCCGTCGCAGCCCGGTCAACGCACGCGCTCACCGGCGGGTAGAGGATCAGCGGTTCAGCTTATGGATTCAGGGCTCCAGCGATTGCTGCTCCAGCTGCAGCCAGAGTCGATAAACCGGGTCGCTCCACAGCGACTTGATATACACCACCGTATCCTGCATCTCCTGCTCGGAAAGCTTGCCCTTCCAGGCGGGCATGTTTCCTTCGCCCCCGGGGCTGCCATCGCGAATCGCTTCCATCAACACCTTGGTGGGGTGATGCCAGGCGTGCGCACTGTCGTCCAGCGGTGGGGGCGGGTACTTTCCATCCGCATCGCGAATACGCCAATCACCCGGCTGCCCCTTGCCATTTGCACCATGACATTCCGCACAGTTTTTCTCGAAAATAGCGCTTCCACGGGCGATCAGTGCGGCGTCAAGTTTACGGTCGAGCGCAGCGACATCCGAAACGGCGCCGACCTGCGAAAGCGTCTCTTGAGTTGCAACCGATTCCGCCGCCTTGTCGCAAGCGCTCAACAACCCGACCAGCAAGACTAGCGCCCATGGAAAAATCGTTCTATACATGGCTATCCTTTCGTGGCACGAGTAATCCTCACGAGGATTACTCGCTCAAACCGCTTTGTTTGGAGTCAGTGCGACACAAGACAATTTCCTACTGGGGTGGATTTTAACGCACCCGACAACCAGACTTCCTGACGCCATCAACCCATTCCCCGAACGTAAAAACGCCACCGTTGAGGTGGCGTTTTCAACGATGACCCCAAAAATCAGTTTTGGGGCTTGGTCGGCTTGGCTGCTTTGGATGGGGGAATGATCGAACTCACCGGGACAGCAACCTGCTTCGGTTTCTTGGGTTTCTTTGTTTCCTTGTTTCCACGTACTTGGCCTTTTGCCATGATGGTTCTCCTTGCAGTGGCTATATGTGTTGGGCATGGGTTCACGATCCCAGCAATCACAACACAGACTGATGATAGTCCGATACACGGGAATGGGTGGATTTAATCTTAAGTTAGAGCTTGCCCAGTCAGGCAGTTCAGGTTGATTCGGGGCCGCGGGAGCCTGCCGGCTAAAAGGCGGTGTTGGCTCACTCACTTAGGCGTCTGCTTGCCCTTCGAAAAGAGACATTCGACCTGTCCGTTTTATTGGGGGTTATTATAGAGACGCAGGAAAACGAAAACGATTAATAATCAGCAAGATAGGAGGCCATGATGGGCGCCCTAAATATTAATGTTATACGGACGTTGGCGTCCGTATATTAACTATTCGGTCGCAAGAGAACCACACAAGGAGGAACATGCCCAAGCTGACATACGTGCGTAGTGTATTGGCCGTAAAAGATCTGCTGGTCTCCATGGCCTTCTATTGCGAAAAACTGGGCTTCACGATCGACTTCGAGGTCGATGGGTGGTGCTTTCTCTCCAGGGACGGCATTCAGTTGATGTTGGGGCACTGCCCCGAAGAAGTACCAGCCAGCCAGATCAACGATCACTCATATTTCGCATATATAGGGGTCCATGGTATCGATGAGCTTCACGAGGAGTTTCGGACACGCGGATTGACATCTCTTTCGGCACCGGAGAGCAAGCCCTGGGGAATGAGAGAGTTTATGGTTACCACGCCTGACGGCCATCGCATTATGTTTGGTCAAGACCTTGAGTCGAGGCAGTGAGCGCCAGTCCGAGCAAGCGGCCGAACAATTCATTCCAGCGGACCGCCTTCGGCGGCCGCTGAATTCAAACGTTGGGCGCGCACGTAACTGGCGTCATGGATTTACAGCTCCCACTTAACATGGAAGGAATAAATGATGAATTTCGGATACAGCGGTATCTTGGGTCTCCTGATACTAATCGGCGATATCTGGGCAATTATCAATATTTTCCAAAGCGCTGCTTCGAACGAGAAGAAGCTGATTTGGATACTCGCAGTGGTGCTGCTGCCCGTGCTGGGCTTAATCCTTTGGTTCTTTCTTGGACCGCGTGATCGCGGGGCGTAGCGCGCCAAGTTGCACGTGGCTGCAAGGCATCCTGCCGGTAGCCGCGAGAAGTCTGTACTGAAAAACGAGCGAGCCCAGCCTAAACCCGGCTCGCCGTCTTCCGCATCACATTCGCTGCCAGCTGCATCACCCATTTAACCGGTTGTGGCAAGGGTGCACCGCCGTGGTCGATGGCGGTTTGGGCGTGTCGGGCTTCGTCGGTTTTCATCTGTTCCACGACAGCGCGGCTTTTGGCATCGGCTTCGGGCAGTTGTTGCAGATGACCATCAAGATGCGCTTCGACCTGGCGTTCGGTTTCGGCGAGGAATCCTAGGTTCCATTTGTCGCCCAATAAACCCGCCGCTGCACCCATGGCAAACGCCCCACCGAACCACAGCGGGTTGAGCAGGCTTTTGCGGCCACCCAGTTCGTTGATGCGCTGTTCGCACCAGGCGAGGTGATCAGTTTCTTCTTTGGCAGCCTGTTCAAGTTCGGCGCGGACGGCTTCATTTTTTGTAGTGAGTGATTGCCCGGCATACAGCGCCTGCGCACACACTTCGCCGACGTGGTTGACGCGCATGAGCGCAGCGGCATGGGCGCGTTCGGCTTCATCCAGTTCGGCTTCGGGGCCGGCGCCGGGATAAGGGCGGCCTGCATGCGGGCTGGCGAAGACGGTGCGCAAACCCAGGTCAAACGTGGTGATGAACTGATCGAGTTTATTCATGGGTGCCTCAAAACTTATTTCAAATTAATCTCCGCACCGTTCGCCCTGATCTTATCGAAGGGCATGTCCAATTGGGTGCAGGGTTTCGACAGGGCTCTCCTGAGCAACGTCGAAGGGCTCAGCCCGAACGGTAGTTTAAGTTAGTGCGGGGTCATTTCACGTAGTAGTTGAAGTTGGCATACGCCGCTTCGGCGACTTTGAACCACTGGAATTCGGTGTCGCGAAATTTCTTCCAGGGGCGATAGATGGCGGCAAAATCGGGATTGGTTTTCGCTTCTTCTTCGTACAACTCAAAAGTAGCACGGCGCGCCGCGAGCATGACATCCTTGGGATAGGGATGCAGTTTGACGCCCTGCCCCACCAGGCGCAGCAATGCCGGCGGATTCTTGGCGTCGTATTGCGCAAGCATCATCTGATTGGCTTCTGCTGTGGCGACTTCAAATGCCTGGCGGTACTGCTCGGGCAGCGCCTGCCAACTAGTCTGGTTCACATAGAAGCTCAACTGCGGGCCGCCTTCCCACCAGCCGGGGTAGTAGTAATGCTTGGCGATTTTGTGGAAGCCGAGTTTTTCGTCGTCGTATGGCCCCACCCACTCGGTCGCGTCGAGTGCGCCGCGCTCAAGCGCTGGGTAGATATCGCCGCCGGGAATGGTTTGCGGCACGGCACCCAGCTTGGCCATGATCTTGCCGCCGATGCCGGGAATGCGCATCTTCAGACCCTTGAGGTCGGCCAGCGATTTGATTTCGCGCTTGAACCAGCCGCCCATCTGGGTGCCGGTGTTGCCACCGGGAAACTGCAGTACATTGTATTTAGCATAGACTTTTCGCAAGGCCTCGATACCGCCGCCGGCATACATCCATGCATTTTGCTGCCGTGCAGTGAGGCCAAACGGCACGGCGGTGTCGAAAGCCAGGGCGAGGTTTTTGCCGACGTAGTAATAGCCCGCCGAATGGCCGCATTCTGCCGTGCCATTGCCGACCGCATCAAGCACCTGCAGGCCAGGCACCAGTTCGCCGCCGGCAAAAACGCGGATCTGGAATTTTCCACCGGTGAGCGCCGCGACCCGTTTGCTCAGGGTTTCTGCTGCGCCGTAGATGGTGTCGAGATTTTTCGGGAAGCTCGAAGCCAGTCGCCAGCGTAGGGTGGGTAGCTGACTTGAATCAGCGGGCGCTGCCTGCGCGGCGCCCAGCGGCAGCATCGCAGCCACGCCTGCACCGGTCAGAAAATCTCTTCTTTGCATGGGTTTCTCTCCGTTTCGAACGATTATACGAGGCGCAAGCACAAACCGCCGCGTGTTAAAATGCCGCTCCTTCAAGCCCAGCCTACACTGCCATGTTCAACCGCCAAGACACCCTCGCCAAGACCGACGCCGACCTGTGGGCGGCGATACAACAAGAAGATCGCCGCCAGGAAGATCACATCGAACTGATCGCGTCTGAGAACTACACCAGTCCGGCGGTGATGGAAGCGCAGGGCTCGCAGCTCACCAACAAGTACGCTGAGGGCTATCCCGGCAAGCGCTATTACGGCGGCTGCGAATACGTGGATATTGTTGAGCAGCTGGCGATCGACCGCGTGAAGGCGCTGTTCGGCGCCGAGGCCGCCAACGTGCAGCCCAACTCCGGCTCGCAGGCCAATCAGGCGGTGTTCATGGCGTTCCTCCAGCCCGGCGACACCATCATGGGCATGAGCCTGGCCGAAGGCGGCCACCTCACCCACGGCATGAAGCTGAACATGAGCGGCAAGTGGTTCAACGTGGTGGCCTACGGCCTCGACGAAAAAGAAGAAATTGATTACGACAAGATGGAAGCGCTGGCGCGCGAGCACAAGCCGAAGCTGATCATTGCCGGTGCCTCGGCCTATGCTCTGCGCATCGACTTCGCGCGCTTTGCCAAGGTCGCCAAGGAAATCGGCGCGATCTTCATGGTCGACATGGCGCACTACGCCGGCCTGATCGCAGCAGGCGTCTACCCCAACCCGGTGCCGCATGCCGACGTGGTGACCTCGACCACCCACAAGACCCTGCGCGGCCCGCGCGGCGGCATCATTCTGATGCGCGCCGAGCACGAAAAGGCCATCAACTCGGCGATTTTCCCCGGCCTGCAGGGCGGCCCGCTGATGCACGTCATCGCTGGCAAGGCAGTGGCGTTCAAGGAAGCATCGACCAAGGACTTCAAGCATTATCAAGAGCAGGTGATCGCCAATGCGCTGGTGATGTGCAAGGTGCTGGTCGAACGCGGCCTGCGCATCATTTCCGGCCGCACCGAGAGCCATGTGTTTCTGGTTGATTTGCAACCCAAGAATCTCACCGGCAAAGAAGCCGAAGCACTACTCGGCCGCGCCCACATCACGGTCAACAAGAACGCGATTCCGAACGATCCCCAGAAACCTTTTGTCACCAGCGGCATCCGCGTCGGCACCCCGGCGATCACCACGCGCGGCTTCAAAGAACTTGAAACCGAGCAACTCGCCCACCTGATCGCCGACGTGCTCGAAGCGCCGAACGATGAAGCGGTGATCGAGCGCGTGAAGGGCGAAGTGAAAAAGCTGACCGCGAAGTTTCCGGTGTATGGCTGAACGGTGAACAGGTGTCGATGAAGGGCTTATTCCCTTCTCGGCCCACGACGACGATTCCATTATGAAATGTCCTTTCTGCGGTTCCTTTGATACCCAGGTCATTGACTCCCGCGTCAATGAAGCGGGCGAGGCGATTCGCCGCCGCCGCCGCTGCGTCGACTGCGACAAGCGCTTCACTACGTGGGAAACCGCTGAGTTGCGTCCGCCGCAGATCGTCAAGACCAACGGCACCCGTGAAGACTTTTCGGAAGCCAAACTGCGCGAGGGTTTTCGCCGCGCGCTGCACAAGCGCCCGGTTTCGACCGAGCTGGTCGATGCCGCGGTTGACCGCATTCGCCAGCGCCTGCTGACGCTGGGCGAACGCGAAATCCCCGCACGTGAGGTGGGCGAGCAGGTGATGAAAGAGCTGAAGAAACTCGACAAGATCGCCTACATCCGCTTTGCCTCGGTGTATCGCAGCTTCCAGGACGTCGAAGATTTCCAAGACGTCATCCGCGACATCGATCAGCCCTGACATGTCGGCCGTAAATCGTTTCAGCGTTGCCGACCATGCGCACATGGCCCGCGCGCTGCAACTCGCGACTCAGGGTCTGTACACCACCACCCCCAACCCGCGCGTCGGCTGCGTCATCTTCAAGGATGGCCAAATCCTCGGCGAAGGCTGGCATCAACGCGCCGGCACACCACATGCCGAAATCAATGCCCTGAAGTTAGCCGGTGACGCCGCACGCGGTGCAACAGCGTACGTCACGCTCGAACCCTGCTCGCACCACGGGCGTACACCCCCGTGCGCCGAGGCGCTGATTCTGGCCGGCGTGGTGCGCGTGGTATCCGCCATGACCGACCCCAATCCTTTGGTAGCGGGCGGCGGCATCGACATGCTGACCCTGGCCGGCATTCAAGCCGAAATCGGACTGCTGGAAAACGAAGCGCGTGAGCTTAACCCCGGTTTCATCTCACGCATGACGCGGCAACGTCCATGGGTGCGGCTCAAAACCGCCTCCACGCTGGACGGCAAAACCGCGTTGTCTAATGGCCAATCGCAGTGGATCACTGGCGAAGCCGCGCGCGCCGACGTGCAAAAGCTGCGCGCACGTGCGTGTGCCATCCTCACCGGCAGCGGTACGGTACTCGCCGACAATCCACGCATGAACGTGCGCGACTTCGACATCGGCCGGCAACCACTCAGAGTCATTGTCGATTCCACCTTGCGCACGCCAGCGGATTCAGCGACGTTGCCCGCGCTCATCGCCTGTCACCACGCTGAGCCGGATGCCCGCGCTGCACTCGAACAGGCAGGCGCCGAAGTGATCGAGTTACCCGGAACAGGCAGTCGCGTTGATCTGGCGGCATTGCTCACGCTGTTGGCGCAACGCGGCATCAACGAACTGCACGTCGAAGCCGGCGCGGCGTTAAACGGTGCACTGCTCGCTGCCGGCCTGGTCGATGAATGGGTGGCTTACATGGCGCCCATGGCGGTAGGGGACAACGCGCGCGGATTGTTTGCACAACCTCCGCTCACGACGCTGGCCGATGCTGCACGCTTTCACATGACCGACGTGCGCCAGATTGGCGGCGACCTGCGCCTGACGCTGCTGCTTAAATAAGCGGACTCAAGATCACTTCTCGAAGGTTATCGGGCGAAAAGCTGATTACGTGCGCACTGTGATTTCCTCAAATAGCATTGCCAGTTCTTCGCCCACATCCTGCAATGAACGCTCGCGGACCGCACTCTGACGCAAGCTTTCATCCCTGCATCCCTGGCTGCGAAAAGCCTGGATGACATAGCGGTGGACGCCCCGCTCAGCCAGTTCGTGACCAACCTGGATCAAGTCCGTGTCGCTCAATAGCGCCGGGTGCACTGTGGTGCGAATTTCATGCTCAACACCGGATGCCAGAAGGTGTTGCAAGCCGGCAAGCGCACGTCCGCCACTACCCTCTGCACCCGTCGTGCGCGGGTAGTCGGCAAACGGCGCTTTGACATCCATTCCCACCCAATCCACAAACGGCAACACCGCTGCGAGGCGCGACGGGTACATACCACCGGTGTGTAGCCCGACCTTGAATCCAAGCGCGCGCACTTCGTGCACAGCATCAAGCAGGCCTGCCTGCAAGGTCGGCTCGCCGCCGGAAAATACCACGCCGTCAAGCATCCCCTGGCGACGGTGCAAAAATTCCATCACCGCTTGCCAGGGAATTTCATTTTCGCTGCGTGGTGGGATCAAGTCAGGGTTATGGCAATAGCCACAACGCCAGGGGCACCCTTGGCAAAACACCACTGCGGCCAGCATGCCGGGCCAGTCCGTGGTTGAAAGCGGAGTCAGTCCGCCCACACGTAGCGTCATATCAAAGTTGTCGCAGGGTCATATCAAGATGCCGGTGTGTCTTGTTCGCCAATGTAAATGATCAAGCCGTTCGGCACTGGCCTTCGACAAAGAACTGCCGCTCGCGGTGCTCGCTTTGCTTGCCCTTGTTGAAGCTGGTGGTCGGACGGTGGTAACCCATCACGCGGGTCCACACTTCGCAGCGGGTGCGCTCTTCGTCCTTCAGTGCAGTGCTCTGGATCTGGGTGGAAACACTCATGTCATTCATCTCAATCTCCTTGGGTTGGGTCAGGCTGCTATAGCGCGTTTGCGGGAAAGCGCCTCTTCGTCGCACGTGGGGCAGAACTCGTGCTCACCGGCGAGGTAGCCGTGTTTGGGGCAGATGGAAAAAGTTGGCGTAATCGTTATGTAGGGCAGACGGAAGCGCGTCAGCGAGCGGCGCACCAGATTGCGGCACGCATCAATGGAAGAGATGTTTTCTGACATATACAGATGCAACACGGTGCCGCCGGTGTACTTGCGTTGCAGATCATCCTGCCGCTCCAGCGCTTCGAACGCATCGTCGGTAAACCCCACCGGCAGTTGCGACGAATTAGTGTAGTACGGCGCGTCATCGGTGCCTGCCTGCAGGATCTCCGGATAGCGTTTCTTGTCTTCCTTGGCGAAGCGATAGGTGGTGCCTTCGGCCGGCGTCGCTTCGAGGTTGTACATGTGGCCGGTCTCTTCCTGGAACGCGGCGATGCGTCCACGGATGTGATCGAGCAGGCGCACCGCAAAAGCGTGGCCCCACTCGCTGGTGATGTCGTGCTCATCATCGGTGAAGTTGCGGATCATCTCGTTGACGCCGTTGACACCGATGGTCGAGAAGTGATTACGCAGCGTGCCAAGGTAACGAGGGTGTAGAAAAACCCCAGCCTATCCGGAACCCTGGCGCCCATCAATCCTCGAACTGCGGAGTCAACAACAGGCATGGGTAGAAGGGCATGGCACGTTACAAGCATATCGACACCAGTCCGCGTTTCCTTGCCG
>JAUXRY010000011.1 GCA_030679915.1 Thiobacillus sp. | reverse complement strand
GACACCCTGACCTGATCAGAGAGCGCCGTCGAAATGGCAAGTCGATTGCACAGCAGGAATTAAAAACGGCATGGAGATTCCACGCCGTTTTTTTATGTCGATGATTTGGCTGAAAAGGGGTTTTTCTACAGCGTCAACGTTGGAGGTAAGGGGCGGCCCGCTTGCGGGACGTCCAGCGACCGCAGGGAGCGACCTTGGCCGAAGTGTTAGGCCGCGATTTATTCATGGTTTCTTGCCGGCACTTGGAGCGCAATTACAGTTGCACGAGATTTGAGGGTGGGGCTGCTCAATTTTCGGTTTGTTAGGGGTTTCAACCGTGCTAAGAGCGTTTACGCTAGTCATTGCACCCGCAGAGAACGCTATCAAGCTTGTAGCAACAAGCAAAGCAGTCCATTTGAAGAACCTCATGTGAGAGCGTGCAGGAAATTTCGGCTCCGGAGGTTGTTCATTGTAAAGATGGAATTGAGTTGCATACGCCGAACAAAATGCGATGACGCACAACACCAAGCCAGTTAAAAAAGCGGCGGCGGGAACAGCGAATTGTCCGGCAGCTACGGTTTCTGAGTTGCCCACAAACGTAAGTAGAGCAACGACCGCCCCACCATTCACGAGCAGCAGTGCTTTCAAACCTTCGGTGGCGATGCCCACCATTGATTTGAATATCTCGTTAGCTTTTGTGTCACTCATGTTTGGCGGCCTAACTACGTTGAAGGTAAGGGGCTGCGGCGCGTAGGAGATTGGCCGAAGAAAGTCAGTTGATTCCGCAGTCCCTCTTGACCGTCATGTCAGGCGATTCTTTTACAGGGGGGCACGTCAATGCTGGAAGCCTATCCATTAACTCAATTTCTGGCGTTTGAGTTCGCAATAATCACCGCTCCGATAATTATCGCAAGGCTCACTGGAATGCCCGCAAGCAATCCAAATAATGCGTAAGCAAGTCCCCCGAAAACCAGAGCAAGAATAACGAAGCCAAACAACTCCTTCATGCAGATGACTCCCCAACCGAACAGAACAAACATCCACAACCAGTAATGAATATAACTATTCCATCGTTTGCCGGGCTCAAGACCGACAAAATGATCTAGCAGAAATCCGCCCGCGACGAAAAGTACGGCGCCAGCGATGTACCGCGCCCACCATTTCTCTGCAAGCTCATCAATCTTCTTTTCAAATTGAGTCGGCTCAGCTTTTGCCACGTTTGCCGGCGGAATCAACTGACTTTCTTCTGCCTCATTTTGTTCCATCAATAGGCTCCCATACCAACCTGAAGGTTCGACCTTGCACCCGTAGTTTCATATGTTCGCCTAACAGTTATTCACCAGACCACTGGGTCCGTATTATTAAAATTCGCAGAACATGCCGCTGTGCCCTAACTACTTGATTCATGGTCGGTTCATCGAAGCTGCCTGTCCGCATATGTAATGATAATCCGGACCAAATGGCCGCTGTGGGAGAAATGCTGAAATGACCGCTTCTGGCCGAGTACTGTCGTTGGTTCGACTCCAGGACTGCCACCACCATTTCCCAAGCATTGGGGCTTGCGCTATACGACAGAACAAACCCCGGATCAGCGACCTGATGCCGGGGTTTTTATTTTGCCTTTCTATCAGAAGCGGCCAGCACCGCACTGGGTCAACTCGCTGCCAGATTTCCTGCCTCGGCAAACCCTCTCACATGTTCGCCCAGCAAAGCCGTTGCTTCCTGACCTGAAAGTGGGCTGCTGTAATAATAGCCTTGCACTTCGTGGCACTGCATCTGTTCCAGACGAGCACGCTGCGCTTCGGTTTCAACACCCTCGGCGATCACGTTGAGGTTCATCCCACGGCCCATGGCCACCATGGCGTTGACGATGGAGATGTTTTCTTCGCGGTCGAGATCCTGGATAAAAGATTGGTCGATTTTGAGGGTGTGGATGGGGAAACGTGCCAGGTATTTGAATGAGCAATAGCCCGTTCCAAAGTCGTCGATGGCCAGACGAATCCCCGAGGCTGAAAGCCGCCCCAGCTTGATGGCGTTGGCTTCAAAATCCTGCATCAGCAAGCTTTCGGTGATCTCCAGCTCAAGCAGGTTCCCATCCAGAGAATAGACCTGCACGGCCCGCAAGACGCCTTCAACAAAGTCTGGACTTTCGAGTTGGCGTGCAGAAATGTTGACTGACAGCCGCACCGGCGGCAATCCGGCTTTGCTCCATTCGGCCATTTGTGTCGCAGCCTGACGCAACACCCAATCGCCGATCGGGACGATGACGCCGGATTCTTCAGCCACGGCCACAAAATCCACAGGTGTCAGCAATCCACGCTGCGGATGCCACCAGCGCAGCAACGCTTCAAATCCGCGGACTTCGCCGGTCGCGGTATCCACTTGCGGCTGATAAAACAGCACAAACTCGTTGCGCGCCAGTGCTCGTCGCAAATCAGATTCGATCGTCATGCGTTCGGAATAAGGTGCCTGCATGCCAGACTCCCAGAACTGCAGCCGGCTGCGACCTTGCGACTTGGCCTGATACATGGCGATTTCAGCCTGGCGGATCAGGCCGTCGATCAGGTCGCCGTCTTCAGGTGCCACGCAGGCACCGATGCTGACGGAGATGTATATCTCATGGCCTTTGATGTAAACCGGCTTGGACAGCACCTGAATGACTTTGCGGCAGATGTGATCGACATCGCTGCGGGACACCAGCGTCGGAAGCAGCACCGCAAACTCGTCGCCCCCGAGGCGTGCCAGGGTGTCGCCTTCGCGCAGGCACTGGCGCAGGCGAGCGCCCACCGCCAGCAACAGTTCGTCGCCGATGGTGTGGCCGAGCGAATCATTGATCAGCTTGAAATGATCAAGGTCGAGGCTCAGCACGGCCAGCGGCTGCTGGGTACGTTTGGCCTGCGCCAACATGAGCCCGAGGTGATCACGGAACAGGGCCCGGTTGGGCAACCCTGTTAGCAGATCATGATAGGCTTGGTAGTGGACGGTTTCCTCGGCTTGCTTGCGTTCCGTCACATCTTTGGCGACGCCATAGCTGCCGATGAAACGTCGTTCGAAGGGACTGGCAGCTTCGTCGTCGTACATCCCCATCGCAGTCAGTTCGACAGCCTTGCAGCGTCCATTCATCAAACGTGGACGACGAATGCCCGGATTGCACTTGAGGCGGATTTCGATGTTGCGCGCATTACGGTCGCCGGATCGGCGTTCGTTGAAGACATGCTCGGCGCACGGTATGTCCTCTTCGTGGATCACCAGACTGTAATGCTGGCCGACCAGGTCTTCACGCCGATAGCCAATCAGGCTTTCAACCCGATCGTTGACGAAGGTGAAACGACCTTCACAATCCAGGGTGTAAATGAAGTCCGGCGAACTGTTGACCAGAAAACGGTGCCATTTTTCCGATTGCTGGAGGCGCTGCAAGATGTGGTTGTTTTCTTTTTCCAGCCGTCGTCGCGTCAACGTATTGTCGATGCGTCGTAGCAGTTCTTCCGGCTCATAGGGTTTACGCACGAAATCGGCCGCGCCGCCCCGCAGCGCACGAATAGCCGCATCGATGGTGCTGTCGCCCGACACGACGATTACGGGCGTTTCCGCGCACCGTTCCGCCACAAAGCGCAAGACTTCATTGCCGCCCAGGTCTGGCATGCCCAGATCGAGCAGAATCACATCAAACTGCTGTTTGCCAATGGCGATCAAGGCTTCGCAGCCACCGTTGGCGACCACCACGTCATAATTTTTGGCGGCAAGCAAACGCGACAGACCTTCCAGAATCAGCGGCTCGTCGTCCACCGCCAGAATTCGCGGGCGAGCCGGGAAGCTGCTGAGTATGTTGTGTTGCGTCGCTATTTCAATCGGGTTTTCTACCATGAACTTCTCCTTGGAGCTTGGGTTACATTGACCCGTAGCGTGTTGTTGTGAGCGGTGCCTGGCCATTTTGCAAAGTCGGCAGGCTAATCATAAAAAAAGTACCTTCGGGGGTGGAGGAGCAGCTGAGTTGACCATTCATGCGTTCAACCAGACTGCGGCTGATGCTGAGGCCCAGTCCGGCGTGATCGCCGCCTTTCTCGCTGTCCACCGGTTCAAACAAATTCGATACCACCTTGGCCGGTAAACCGGGACCGGTGTCGGCCACTTCGATTTCAATCTGGCGCTGGCCGTTCGTGTTGACCATCCGGGTGCTGAACTTGAGATGGCCTCCGCCATGCATGGCCTCGACTGCATTTTTGGCCAGGTTGAACAGCACCTGCTTGAGCAGGTCTTTCTGCAACGGTAGTGGCGGCACCTCGGGGTCGAGGTCAATTTGCACATTGATCTTGTTGGGCATGAACAAAGCGCCCAATGCCATCCGCACCAGTTCCGACACAATACTGTTGACGGAAACCAGTTCGAGCGCGGTGTCGGGGATAGCGATCTCTTCGCTCACTGTGATGCCGCGCACGATGCGCGCCACCCGCTCGATCTCGTCACTGATAATGCCCAGATCGCGTTGCATCGATACATCTGTCCCCAAGCGATCAGACAGCAAATTGACGTAGTTGCGCATGATGGTGAGCGGATTGGCGACTTCATGTACGGCGCGACGCACCCGGTCACGCGGAATGTCATCGCTCTTGGCCGCAGGGACTTGCGACTCGGCAGATGGCGCGCGCTCGAGCGGCATGACTCCCACCACTTTGGGACGCAACGCGGCGGTGCATTCACTCAGGGTGAACCGCCACAGCGGCGACTGGCTCAAATCCGGTGCCGCATCGCCGGCAACCAGCACTCCCGTCTGGCCATCGTGTAATTGAATGGGCTGGCAGGTCAGGCGCGATACACCCAGCAAACGCGCAATCTGCTCGTCGACCAGCGCCGAATCGGGCTCGCCACATTCAAACCGCTGCGGCGCATGACGCGCCAACGCGCGTGGCAACGCCGAATGGCCGTCATCCGGCAATATGGCCAACATGCCCAAACCGGGTGTGAAATACATCAACGGGCTGAGCCGCAAGCTGCCATCAGCGGCGGGGGCAAACAGGCAGGCGCGTTCAACCCCAAACAAGGCGAGCAGGCTGTCCTGCAACAAGGCGAACACTTCCGTCACTTCATTGGCCTGGCGAAAATGACTATTCAATGCTGACTGCGCGGCCTGCACGGCATAAAGACGGGCGAGGCGCTCAAACCCGGTTCCATCAGATTTTGTCACCTGGTCGACCACCCCAAAACGCAAGGCCAGTTGTCGTGTTTGCACCTGGCATTCGGTCAGCATCGCGGCGGCCTCGCCTGCCCCCATCTGCAAGTTTGCCAGCGCAGCACGAACATCCACGCTATCCACGCTATCTACGCGTGTAGCAAGTTGATACGCCAGTTGAACAATCCGTACCAAGGGATGCGCCGCGCGCCCGCGCGACAGCGGTGTAGCGTGAAAGCGCACGGCATCGGCCAGCCAGCCGTCGGCATCCAGCCCGATCAGCCAGTCGGCAGCGTGAACCGTGGGCGGCAGGTCGTGCTCCAGATAATCGGCGAGGTTGTGACTCAAGCCCGCCGTCCAGGCGGCTTCAGGGTCTACCACTCCTGCGCGGGTTCCTAGCGCTTGCGCGAGATGCGCCACGGTGACCGACTGGCGCCAGCGTGCCGCATACATCGATTGCGCGGCGCCTGCTGCAACCGGCGCTGCAAGCAACAAACCGCGCAGCAAATCGTGGGGCTGCAGGGTAAAACCGAACGGCAAGGCGCGCAAACGCAATGCCAGCACGGGATCACAGCGCACACAATCGGCAAACGCCGCCTGGGCAGACTCGCCTTGCATCAAGTGTTCGAGCGCTTCCGCCACCACGCCGGGGGCGCAGAGACAGCTTATTAGCTCCGATTTCTTGAGTAATTTATCCGGAAGTTCTCGCATGTCATTGCTATATATAATGATTTTTGGTAAACAGTCAATCCGGAGCGGAAAATAGTTGGATTCTCGACACTTATTCAAGCCAGAACTGTTGTTTTCAAGTTTTCGCTCGGGTAGCCGTAGTACCCTACTTGAGCCGTTGCATTTACTGACCATTCAAGATTGAAGCCCATGAACATAAAAGCTGCATTGACCGGATTGATTTTAGTGTGTGTCCACACGAGCGCTGCTGCGCTGGATGACCGCACCAATCTGCAGCTGAGTACCCGGATGAGCGCGACGATGTCCGCGCCGCAGCCGACGCTCGACTATGCCCCCATGCCGGAACTCAGTGCGCAATCGGTTCTGGTATTTGATCAGGCCAGTGGGCAGGCACTGATATCAAAAAATGCCGCCTTGCAAACCCCTATCGCTTCGATCACCAAGTTAATGACTGCAATCCTGGTGCTGGATGCCGGTGAGCCGCTTGATGAGCGCATTACGATCACCTCTGACGACCGCGACACCCTTAAGTACACGAGTTCACGTCTGGCTTTCGGCTCAAGCTACACGCGTGGGCAGTTGCTGCATCTGGCGCTGATTGCGTCCGACAACCGTGCAGCACATGCCTTGGGTCGTACCACGAAAGGCGGTCTCGACCGGTTTGTCGCCAACATGAATCGCATGGCGCGTGCATTGAATATGAGCAATACCGTCTATGTCGAGCCCACCGGCCTGTCGAGCGACAACGTCTCGACTGCGCTCGACCTCGCCAAGCTCGTGAGTTACGCCTATCAGAACTACCCTGAAATTCGGCATATCAGCACCACCGGTAACTACACCCTGGGCGCTCAACGCGTGGTACTAAAGAAAAAACGCAATGAAACCGTGCAATATCGCCAGGTGGCCTTCAATAACACCAACCGGTTCACCCGCGCCGATGACTGGCACGTTGGTTTATCAAAAACCGGATTCATCAACGAAGCCGGACATTGTCTGGTGATGCAGGCACAAGTGGCCGAGCGTGACGTCATCATCGTATTGCTCGACGCAAAAGGCACTAACCGACGTGCGGGTGATGCTGCCCTGATCAAACGCTGGCTGGAATCCGCCCAACCGCACGAGTCCGACGCCCGCCTCATTCCCTCTTCACGCACCTGACCGACGAACTGCGCTACGCGCGCGTTCAGTACCAAAGCAATCGCGCTCCGTCAGGAGCGCGATTGCTTTGAACGTCTGGCAAGGGCGTTATGATGAACACCCTGCCTGCCTGAACCTCGATTCATGCCCCCCGATCTCGCCCAGCAACTGCTGCTGAAAACGTTGCTGCCCCTGGCTTTGCTGATTGCGGCGGGCGGTATCTGGCCGCGTTGGCAAAGCGGAATTTCCATTGTCGGGCTCCGCGGTGAAATCAACCGGCTGGTGTTGAACTTCTTCGCGCCCATGTTGTTTTTTGCTGCAGGCGCGGCGGCCACCGTCGACCTCAGTCTGTTGCAGGTGCCCCTGATTCTGGGCCTGGCCACATTGTTTGGCCTGGGGTTGTCGGCGCTCGCGCTGTTTGCCACGCCGCTCGGCCGCGGTCTTTCAAATCCGGCACGTGGCTCGATCATGCTGGCCTCCGGTTTCGGCAATGTGCTGTTTTTTGGCTATCCCTTTCTAACGACCGTGTACGGTGAATCAGGTGCACGTTATCCCTTCTTCGCCGACATGCTCGCCACCACCCCGCTGGTGTGGTCGCTCGGCGTGTGGATCGCTTTCCGCTGCGGGCAACACACCGAACGCGCTTCCTTTCTATCCATGTGGCTCAAGTTGCCGCCGGTGTGGGGGTTTGCCGCCGGGCTGGCGGTCAATCTGTCCGGGCTGCCGCTCGACCCGCTGATCGAGGCCGCGCACTGGGCCGGCAGCCCAACCATTCCTCTAATGCTGTTCGTGCTGGGGCTCACAATTCCCTGGCACGATCTGCGTCCACAAAAAGCGGTTTTCGTCGCACTATCGATCAAGCTTGCGTTGATGCCGTTGCTCGCACTGGGCGTGGCGCTGGCATGGCCAGGCAAGCTTACCGAGCCCGGCGAAGCGGGTGTACTGGAAGCCGCGATGCCGACGATGGTGATGGTGATTGCGCTGGCCGACCGCTTTGGACTGGACACCCGGCTGGCAGGACTCATCATGGGCTGGTCAACGCTGGCGGGATTGGTTACGCTGCCATTCTGGCTTGTTGTGGTTAAAGGGTTGGCATCATGAAAATCGGATTTATTGGCAGTGGCATCATGGGACGCCCCATGGCGGAGAACCTGCTGGCCGCCGGGCATCAACTCTACGTCTACGGTCGCCGCTTCGACCGCCTCGAACCCATGCTCGTCGCCGGCGCGCTCGGCAAAGGTACGCCCGCCGAAGTCGCCGCCGAGTCCGATATCACCTTCACCGTCGTTTCCGACACCACCGATGTCGAACAAATCATCTTCGGCGACCGCGGCCTCATCCACGGTGCCAAGCCCGGCCACACCATCGTCGACATGAGCACCGTGGCGCCGACCGCCACCCGCCGCATCGCTGCGTCGCTGGCCGAACGCGGCGTGCACATGCTCGATGCACCGGTGTCCGGCGGCGAAACCGGCGCACGCGAAGGCACGCTGTCGATCATGGTCGGCGGCGAAGCACCCATCTTCGAGAAAGTGCTGCCGCTGTTTGAAGTGCTCGGCAAGAACATCGTCCACGTCGGCGGCCACGGTGCCGGCCAGGTCGTCAAATGCTGCAACCAGATCGTTGTCGGCCTCACCTTCGAGGGCGTTGCCGAAGCCATCCTGCTGGCACGCCGCAACGGCGTCGACCCGATCAAGATGCGCGAAGCGCTGCTCGGCGGATTCGCCGGCAGCCGCATCCTCGAAGTCCACGGCCAGCGCATGCTCGACTCCAATTACAAACCCGGTTTCAAGGTCACACTGCACCACAAGGACATGGCCATCGTCATGGACAACGCACAGGAAACCGCCACCCCGCTACCTGGCGCCGCGCTCATCGCCCAGCAGATGAATGCACTGATGGGGGCGGGTGACAGCGAGCTCGACTCGAGCGCCCTCATGCGCGCGCTCGAACGCCTGGTGGGCGACGCCAAGTGAGCTTCAAGGAGCGCGTCGTTTTCCTTGATCGGGCTGCCTTCACACCTGACGATCTGCCCATCCCCAGCTTCGAGCATAACTGGAGCGAATACCCGTTCACCGAACCGTCGGATTTAATCCCGCGATTATTCTGGTCCACCACCGTCATCACCCACGCCACGCCGATTGATGCTGAGGCCATTGGCCAGCTACACAAGCTCATTCGGATCGTCGTCACCGGTCCCGTTGTCGTTGATGAAGCCGCGTGCGAAGCAAAAGGAATAAGTATTGTGAAGTTGCCTGCTGCAGATACATCCGCCCAAGGACTGATCAAGCTACTTGAACGGTTAGTGACACAAGCAAGCACTGTCTGACAAAGCACAACGCCCGGGTAACCGGGCGTTGTTGTCTTAAACTCTCGCTTACCGAAGCAACTTACAAATCAAGCTCGGATATCGCCTTAAGACCTTGCGCGATATTTGCACGCGCAGCGCCTTCGACCGCAAGCTGCAAACGGGTGACGCCAACGACTGAATCACTCATGGTTGCAGTATGAGACGACTTGATCACCTTCCGCATTGCAACGCTACTGTCGGACCGCTTGTTCAATGACCACGCGGTTTCCATCTCAACGGTAAAGCTCATCCCGAAAGTGGGTTTGGACATACTCGTCACGCTTACTGTCAGATCATAATCACCGTTCTTGCCCTGAACGACATTCTTGAAAAGACTGGACTTAACAATCGAGCTTTCTATGGCTTTCTTCAGGTCGGCATTTGAGATATTGGAGCTATCCATTGCTCCTGTCTCACTGCCCCCTTTTGTTTCAACCGAAACGCTATAAGGGTGCTTTTTGCTGACGGCGACAGCTTCGGGTGTCATCCCTTCATGGCTTGCAGGACTTGCACAGCCTGCCAGTTGCAGAACCAGGATGCTGGCGACAACCCAAGACGTACGCTGTATCAATGTTTTCATGTTCATTTCCCTTGTTTGAAAATGTTTTCAATAACTTCGTCTACCATCTCGGTCGGTGATTTTCGTGTCAGCGATGTATGGAATGAGTTTCCTGTCCCCAACGGAAAGTCAGTTTTTGGCTCTCGAATTGTGATCGTCAATTCCAACATGTACATGGTGATGTCCCACATCCATTTATCCTTGTAGGTCACCAAGGCATCCACGGTTGCGGGTTTCTCGGCACCCGTGGTAACGGTCAGGCCTCGTGTTCGAAGCTTGTCTGCGATCAACCCGTCGATCCCTCGCCCATCAGCCTCGAGCTTGATCACATGCATGGTTTTAAGATTTGTTAGCGCTGCCGGATTTTCCACTGTTGCTGTTGCCCGATTCACCGCACATCCTGAACCGAGCGACAACAACACCAGACTGGACAATACTGCCAATAATTTTTTCAATTTTTTCTCCCTGTTAGTGTCATATACCGACTGAGATCGGCGCCAGATTATGTCAGAAATAAAGACGGGATCGGTGGGGCAACATTGAGAAATCGATACGCCATCGGACCTATGATGCTTAATAGCCACAGCATGCTCAGGAGTGTCCAATGAAGCTTTCCAATCCAGACTTGTTCAAGCAGCAATCATTTATCAATGCCGATTGGCAAGACGCCGCCAACGGTGCGCGCTTCGCCATTCATAACCCCGCCAATGCAGAACGTGTTGGCCACGCGCCGCGTTGCACACCCGCCGACGTTGAACGTGCCATCGAAGCCGCACACGCTGCATTTGTTACGTGGCGCACTACAACAGCGAAAATCCGCGCACAACTGCTGCGCCGCTGGTTCGACCTGATCCTTGCGCACCGCGATGATCTCACCACGATCATGGTGAGTGAGCAGGGCAAACCGCTGGCCGAGGCGCGCGGGGAAATCGAATACGCGGCGAGTTTTGTCGAGTGGTTCGCCGAGGAGGCACGGCGGGTGTATGGCGATGTGGTGCCGTCGCCGTGGGCGGACCGGCGCATGCTGATTTTGAAGCAGCCGGTGGGGGTGGCGGCGCTGATTACACCGTGGAATTTTCCTGCTGCGATGCTGACGCGCAAAGCCGGTGCGGCGCTGGCTGCCGGCTGCACGGTGGTGGTGAAGCCGGCGTCACAAACGCCGTTTACCGCGCTGGCGCTGGCGGAGCTGGCGCAACGCGCGGGGCTGCCGCCGGGGGTGTTGAATGTGGTGACCGGCGATGCGGCAACCATCGGCGGCGTGCTGACTTCGCATCCGCTGGTGCGCAAGGTGTCGTTCACCGGCTCGACTGCCGTCGGCAAGCAATTGCTCGCACAATGTGCGCCCACGCTCAAACATGTGTCGCTCGAACTCGGCGGCAACGCGCCTTTCATCGTGTTCGACGATGCCGACCTCGACGCCGCAGTGGCGGGCGCGATTGCCAGCAAATACCGCAACAGCGGGCAAACCTGTGTCTGTGCCAATCGCGTGTTCGTACATGAAACGGTGTTCGATGCGTTCGCTGAAAAATTTTCCGCGGCCGTTGCGATGCTACAAGTCGGCGATGGATTTGAGGTCGGTGCAGAAGTCGGGCCGCTGATCAATGAGGCTGCCCTTGAGAAGGTGGAATCGCATATCGCCGATGCGCTGACCCACGGTGCGAAGGTGCTTACAGGCGGCGGCCGCCACGCGCTCGGCGGGCAGTTCTTTCAGCCGACGGTGTTAAGTCAGTGTTCGCCTGACATGAAAATCTGCCGCGATGAAACCTTTGGTCCGGTGGCGCCGCTGATTCGATTTACCGACGAGGCCGAGGTCATCCGCATGGCCAACGATACGGAGTACGGTCTCGCCGCCTATGCCTACACCCGCGACCTGGGCCGTTCCTGGCGCCTGGCCGAACAGCTCGACTACGGCATGGTGGGCATTAACGCGGGGATGATTTCTACTGCGGAGGCCGCATTCGGCGGCGTCAAACAGTCGGGGGTGGGGCGCGAAGGCGGACGTAGCGGCATCGACGAATATCTGGAAACCAAATATGTCAATTTGGGCGGGCTCGCCTGAACATGCCCGGCAAATTCGCGTGAACGCAACCTAGAACCCTTCAAACTCCATCGCGCGGAACACCCGTCCGGCATTGCTGCGCGCCAGCTGGTCGGATGTGTGCAGATGCAGATAGGCCGACTGGTCGACCTTGTAGGCGTCGTCGAGCGAACCGCCCTTCTTGATGACGTCGGCCACCTTCGCACGCAGGTGCACCAGATAGTCGAGCGTCCATTTGCGCACGGTGGACATGTCGGTGGGTCCGCCGTGTCCGGGCACCACAATCTTGGCACCGAGCGCTTCGAACTTGTCCCAGGTTTGAATCCACTTGGCGGTATCGGTGTCTTCAAATATGGGCAGCATGCGGATGTGGAAGGCGGTGTCGCCGGCGATCACCAGTTTCTTCTCGGGGATCCAGACCATGGTGTCGCCGTGGCTGTGCGAGGGGCCGAGGTGCAGGATCTGCAAATTCCAGCTACCCATTTTGAGCTCGAGCTTGTCGTCGTAGAGTTTGTCCGGCATGACGAACTCGGTCTTGAAGGCCTTGTCGCGCGCACGGGCACGCATCCCGGCCAGCGCGTCGTAACCGGTTTTCTCCATGTAGGCAGCGGTTTCACGGTTGGCGATGATGGTGGCGCCCTGTTCTTTCCAGTATTTCGAGCCGAGCATGGCGTGGCCCTGGCTGTTCTCCAGCACCACGTACTTCACCGGTTGCTTGGTCAGCTTTTTGATTTCTTCGTGCAGGCTTTGTGCGAGCAAATAGTTGTCGCCGGCATTCACCACCAGCACGCCATCTTCGGTGATGATGAAGGACAGGTTGTTGTTGTGGCCGGAGTTTTCGTAGGTGCCCGGCGCGGTGGCGCCGATGGCCGACCACACGCCGGGAATGATTTCCTGCGGCATGTCGTACAGGAAAGACGAGGGCGCCTTGTCGAATTGCTGAATCGGCAAACCGGCGCGTTTCCAGTTGAAGAAGCCGTCGCGGTAATTCTTCACGTTCTTGTAACCGAGCTTCTTCAGGGTATCGGCGGCAAGCGGGCTACGCTGGCTGACGCCGCAATACACGACGATGGGCGTCGCCTTGTCCGGTACACGTGCTTCGATCTGGTACTCCAGAAGGCCACGGTCAATATTAAAAAACAGCAGCGCATCGATATACCCCGACAGGTCGAGTTCGGCGGGAGAACGCACATCGATTACCACCGTCGTCGGTTGTGCTTTCAATTGCGCCAGCAAGCCTTGGGTATCCAGTTGCGGCACGCGTTTGTTCACCGCCGTCAGTTCAGCTTTCGCGGCCTGTGTGATCGAAGGCGCTTCGGGCGGGGGGTTGACGATGGCGCCGAGGTTTTGCGCACGCGCAACATTGGAAAACAGCAGGGCGGAACACAACAGGGCAAACGGAATATGCGAGCACTTCATATCAATCTCCTGGTTTGATGCGGGCCTGCGGAAGGGATATCAGTCTGACGCCAATCCAACGAAGGGGTTCTCGCGGCGTTCGTGCCCAAACGTGGACATGGCGCCGTGCCCCGGCACAAACCGCACGTCGTCGCCCAGCGGAAACAGCTTCTCACGTATCGCCGACAATAACGCGGCGTGATCGCCCCGCGGGAAGTCGGTGCGACCAATCGCGCCCTTGAACAACACATCACCGACGAAGGCGAGCTGCGCGTCGGGCTGGTAAAACACCACATGGCCGGGTGTGTGGCCGGGGCAGTGCAGCACGTCGAAGTGCAGGCTGCCGACTTCGACCGTATCGCCGTCATCCAGCCACTGATCCGGGGTAAACGCCACCGCCGGCGGAAAGTTGAACAGCTCGGCCTGATGCGGCAGCAGGTCAAGCCAGAATTGTTCTTCGCGTTGTGGGCCGATGATGGGGATGCCCAACCGCTCACGTATTTCTACCGCCGCGCCGACGTGATCGAGATGGCCGTGGGTAAGCAGAATCTTTTCCAGCGTCAACCCGCGTTGCGCCACTTCGGCCAGCAGGCGCTCGACCTCGCCGCCGGGGTCGACCAGGGCCGCGTGGCCATTGGCATCCCACACCAGCGAACAGTTTTGTTGATACGGAGTAACAGGGAGAATGGTAAATTCCATACGACCCATTATCGCGCCGCGACAACAATTGACCAATGACCATGCCCACACCCGATGCACTGCTACTGATTTCCACCACCTGCCCACATTGCCCGGCGATGCTGTCTGCACTCGCCGACCTGGTAAAACAGGGCTTGATCGGCCGTCTTGAAGCGGTCAATCTGGAGCAGCACCCCGAAGTGGGGCAGACACTCGGCGTGCGCACGGTGCCCTGGGTGCGCATTGGTCGCATCGAGCTCGCTGGCGTACACAGCAAAACCGAACTCACCGACTGGGCGGCCAAAGCCGACAGCGAAAGCGGCATGGCTGATTATTTCCACATGCTGTTAAAAGTCGGCCAGTTGCCCAAGGCACAAGCACTGATCGAAGACGATGCAGACCTGTTAGCCGCCGTGCTGCCCATCGTCGGCAATGTCGAAGCCAGCCTGAATGTGCGGCTGGGCGCAGGCGTGCTGCTGGAAAATTTTGCCGGCACCGACACCCTGCGCGCGTTGATGCCGCGTCTGGGCGAACTGTCTCAACATGAAGACGCGCGAGTACGAGCGGATGCCAGCCATTACCTGGGGCTGACGGGGGACGTCGCCGCGCGCCCGTGGCTGGAGGCGCGGCTGACGGACGAGGATGCCGATGTGCGCGAGATTGCGGCGGAGAGTTTGCAGGGGATTTCAACGTGAACGCCAATCGGAGGCAATGCTAATGCCCGAACTATTAATCGGAGTGTTCTTGCTCTTACTGCTATTGAATACGTGGGCAACATACGGGGTCATCAAAGATGAGCTTTGCTCTCGTGGCCAACGAATCGCTCAGATCATTATTGTGTGGGGCCTCCCTGTTCTTGGCGCTTTATTTACTCTTTACACCAAAAGACACGAACCTGAACGAGCATCGGGACGCTACCGTGAAGCGCGAGAACCAGGAGACGACTTTGGATATTCTGGCAGGAGCCATCGCCAGGACAAGGACCGCCTAGAAAGCGAAACATCCAACGCAGAAGGAGATGGCTGAGCAAGTGTAGGGCGGATGACGCTGCGCTCATCCGCCCTACGAATCATCCACCTACCTGAGCATTCGCATCCATGTCCGTCCCCGCCGCCTACCTCGGCGTCATCCTCATCTGGTCCACCACGCCGCTCGGCATTCAATGGAGCGCGCAGGGGGCGAGTTTCAGCTTTGCGGTGATGTCGCGCATGCTGATCGGGCTGGCGATCTGCCTGCTGCTGCTCGTCGCCACCCGCACCGCGTTTCCGTTCACCCCGGCGGCGCGGCGGCTGTATGCGATCAGCGGGCTGTCGATGTTCGTGGCGATGCTGCTCACCTATTGGGGCGCGCTGCATATTCCGTCGGGGCTGATTTCGGTGATTTTCGGGCTGTCGCCGCTGGTCACCGGGGTGTTCGCCGCGCTGTGGTTGAGTGAGCGCACGCTCACGCCGATTCGATTGGTGGGGCTTGGGCTGGCGCTGGCCGGGCTGTGGGCGCTGTTCGGCCAGCCGTGGCCGGGCGACGGCCGCGCCACGCTCGGCACCGCCGCCGTGCTGGCGGGCATGACGGCGCAGGCGCTGGGGCTGGTGTGGATCAAGCGGCTGAATGTACGCGTCTCGGCGCTCGCCATCACCACCGGTTCGCTCGGCGTCGCGGTCCCGTTCTTCGTGCTGGCCTGGGTGCTGGCCGATTCCGCGCAGATCCCGTCCGACATCACCCCGCGCGCCAGCGCGGCGATCGTCTATCTCGGCGTGCTGGGGTCGGTGGTGGGCTTCACGCTCTATTACTACATCATCAAGCATCTCGACGCCGGCCGCGTGGCGCTGATCACGCTGATTACGCCTGTGACCGCCCTGTTGCTCGGGCAAACACTCAATGCTGAATTCATTCCGGCGATGGGCTGGGCCGGCATCGCGCTAATCGGAACGGGGCTGGTGTTGTATGAGTGGCGCGCGCTGCGTTCACTTCAGTCCGCCCGCGCTCCGGCCGATAACAGCCTACCTTCCAACCCGGTTGATTAGCCGCATGCGTGCTTTATTGCAAAACCTGGTAGCCGGCTTTCGGCTCGCCACATTTCAGCGCATAACCGCAGACCGCTTTCATGTATCGATCCTTCAACTGGCCTTGTTGTCGGGGACCGAGTTCGCGCTGGGCGTCGGCGTCGACTATCTCGATCTCGAGGCTGCGGGCACTTTCAACGCCAGCTTTGTTTTGCACGCGCTCGCCTCCATCACGCTCACGCTGGGCGTCGCGGCGCTGTTGGCAGCTTGGGCACGCACTCCCGCGTTGTTGCTCGGCTATGCCGTCGCGGCCACCGCCATGGCGCCCGCCGTGTTCGCCTATGCCTATGCCAGTCGCGCCACGTGGACGATGCTTGATCTCGATCAAAATCCTGCCTGGGCCTGGGTCTGGATAATCGGGTGGCCGCTGATCATTGGCGTGTTGTTGATGCGGGCGGTGAACCTGTGGGCGCCCCTCAAAATGAGCACCCGCATCGCCATGACCGCTTTTTTAATGGCGGTGGTGGCAGCCGGGTTGTGGCTGCTGCCCCGCGAAGAAGCCTGGTACCCGGCTTCACCCGAAACGGAAACGCTCGGCATAGGTCGCCACGAAGCGCTGCTCTACCAGCAAGCCGGTCTGCTGGAACAAGCCCTGAACACGCTACAACCCCAGCGCCCCAGCGTGCCCGATCTCTATTTTGTCGGCTTTGCCGGCTACAGCTGGCAGGACGTCTTCATGAAGGAAGTGAATACGGTTCGCGCGCTGTTCGATAACCGGTTCGATACACGGGGTCGCTCGGTTGTTCTCATCAACAACACCAAGGCAACCGCAGGTGTACCCATCGCCAGCACCACAGCGCTGCAAATCACCCTGAACCGCGTGGGTCAACTGCTCGACCCCGAAGAGGATGTACTGTTCCTGTTTGTAACCAGCCATGGCTCGACCGACCCCGCGTATATCTCGGTGGACAACAATGGCCTCGACCTGACACAGCTGACACCCGAGCGACTGAAAACTGCGCTGGCCGCCACGCCCATCAAATGGAAGGTCATTGTTGTTTCTGCCTGTTATTCCGGCGGCTTCATTCCCGCCCTGCGTGACGACAACACCCTGGTGATCACGGCCTCGAGCGCCAGCCGCAATTCATTCGGCTGCGATGACCGCAACAGCATGACCGATTTTGGCCGCGCCTATTTCGAGGAAGCGCTCAGCAAGACGCATTCGTTCACGGCCGCATTCGAAATGGCCAAAAAGCGAATCACCGAACGTGAAAAAGCGGAGGGGCTGACGCCCTCGCAGCCGCAAATGGCCATGGGCAAGCAATTTGCGGCACATTGGCGAGGCCGGTTTGACTGACGAATCCGGCAAGCTGACTCAGGCTGGGTCATCGTCGCGCTTCTTGAACAAATCATCGAGTGCGCCCCGACTGGCCTGCGCCATGATGGCGCCGCCGCCTCGATAGGCTTCCAGCCGCGGCACAAACCAGCCGCAATCATTGACACGTATTTTGTCAGCCACTCGCTCGGCCGCCAGTTCGCGGCACTGGCCAGACCGATGTGCATCAAAATGCCTACACTGTCGGCAGACATGCAAGTCGGTGCGGCAACTGGGGCACGTATCCAGCCGTGACAGCGGCAGCAACTTGCCTGCCAGACTGCCGCCACATTTCCAGCACACCAGACTCATGCGCCGGGCAATTCTTTTGCACGCAAACCATGGTATTTCAGGTCTGCCAGGGTGATCGTTTGGAGGGCGCGAACGTGGGTGGCATCAAGAACCACCGGTGGTGCCACGCCGTCTTCGGCAGCGGCGAGCCAACGCGAGGCGCACATGCACCAGCGGTCGCCTTCTCTCAGGCCGGGAAAATCGTATTCTGGGGCGGGGGTCACGAGATCGTTGCCGCGGCTCAGCGAATACTGCAAAAACGCATCGGTCATCTGAACGCAGACAGTATGGCTGCCGATATCTTCCTGCCCGGTATGGCATAGGCCGTCGCGGACAAAGCCGGTCATCGGCGACACGCCACACACCTGCAGCAGGGTACCCAATACATTTCGCGCGTCACTCACCCATCTCTCCCCGCTCTCGAATCGAATGCCGAAAAAATACCCTATACGGGACACATGGCATCAGGGTTGCTCGTCCGACTCTGGAAAAGCCGGTCCAACTGTGCCAGTCAGCTTTCCAGCAGCCGCGGCCGCGGCATGTTGTTTTTCAACATGGGCCAACAGGCTGGGGGCAGGGTAGCCGTCCGCGGGCAATTGATTTACCGCCTGATAAATCCGGATGGCGCTTTGCGTCTGCGGGCCCAGCAAGCCGTCGGCCGGGCCGGCGTCATAGCCCATTTCACGCAACGCCTGCTGCATGATTTTGAGTTGAGACGTGCTCAGCGCACCGGACTCAGACCCCGGCACCGCCAGCGCGCTGCCACCCGCAAGTTGATTCGCCAATTGCGCCACTGACAACGCGTAATTCACCGAACGGTTCCACCGCATCACCACATTAAAGTTATCAAACACCATGAAGGCCGGCCCCTGCCAACCCTGTGGCAAGAGGATGGCGGCATTTCCGGCCTCAGTAGGCAACGGCGTGGCGGCCGCTGTCAACACGCCAAGTGCGGTCCATTTCTCCATGGGCAAGCGGTAACCGGCACTGGCTTGCCGGAAGTTAAAGCCTGCCGGCAGCCGCACTTCCAGCGCCACCGGTTCATTTACGCGCCACCCAGAACGCTTCAGATAATGTGCCCCGGAATACATGGCGTCCGGGATCGACTGCCATAAATCAATTCGGCCATCCCCATCCCCATCCACTGCATAGCCACGGAATGTCGACGGCATGAACTGCATGTGCCCCATGGCGCCTGCCCAGGAGCCATTCATGTCGATTGCCTGAACGTGACCGGCATCAATGATGCGCAAGGCATCGAGCAGCTGGCTACGAAAAAAGGTGCTGCGCCGTCCGTCATAAGCCAGCGTAACCAGACTGGCAGGAATATTGAGGTTGCCAAGATTCTTGCCGAAGTTCGTCTCCAACCCCCAGAACGACACCAGAACCGCCTTGGGAACGCCATATTTCTGCTCAACCGCATCCAGCAGCGCGCTATTTTCCTGAAGCAGATCCCTGCCTCGTGAAACCCGATACTCCGTGACGCGACGGCTCAGGTAATCGTAAAAGGTTTGCTGAAATTCCGGTTGTCGCTGGTCGAGCTCCACCACGCGCTCTATCGGCGTAATGCCAGTGAGCGCAGCATCGAGTGTTTCAGTGGAAATACCCTGTGCCGACGCTTCCTCGCGGAACGCGGCCAGCCACGTGTCAAAACCACTTTGTGCGTGGGCGGGAAAAACCGTCAGCGCGGCCAACAATAAAAACAATTTACGCATTTTTTTGTAACCAGTATTCCAGTAATGCCAGATGCCACAGCTTGCTACCCTGAATCCGGGTGTGGTGCTGTTCTGGCGCATCCAGCAGTTTGTTCACATAGGCGCGATGGTATAAACCGCGTTCGCGGCAGGCCTGCGAATTCAAAATATCCTGCATGAAATTCAAAAAATCGCCCCGCACAAACTTGAGTGCGGGCATCGGGAAATAGCCTTTCTTGCGGTCGATGACCGCATCGGGTACCAGTCCGCGCGCGATGGTTTTCAATACATGCTTGCCCCCGGATGCCAGTTTCATCTCAGAGGGCATGGACGCAGCCAGTTCCACCAACTGGTGATCGAGAAACGGCACCCGCGCTTCCAGTCCCCAGGCCATGGTCATGTTGTCGACCCGCTTCACCGGATCGTCGGTAATGAGCATCGTGGTATCCATACGCAACACCTGATCGATGAATTCATCGGCAAAAGGTTCCGCCAGATGCGTCGCGATGGTCTCTGCGGTGTAGTCCAGGCCGTGATACGCCGGCATGGCCATTTCAAGAAATTCGTCGTGATCGCGGTCGAAGTAATGCTTGCGAAAGCGGTCCAGCGGAGAGCCGGCGGTTTCCGCCGCCATCCGTGAATACCAGAAATATCCCCCAAAGACTTCGTCCGCGCCCTGTCCGCTTTGCACCACTTTCACGGTTTTGCTGACCTGCTCGGACAACAGATAAAACGCCACCGCATCCTGCGCAAACATCGGCTCGCTCATGGCGTCGACCGCCTCGGGCAGGCGGCGCAGCACTTCAGAGTTGGGGATCAGGAACTTGTGGTGGCGCGTGCCGTACATCGCGGCCACCGGGTCGGAGTATTCGAATTCATTGCCGCGCTCTTCTGGCTGATCTTCGAAGCCGACTGAAAAGGTCATCAGGTCAGGCACCCCCTGCTCGGCCAGCAAGGCCACCAACAGGCTTGAATCGAGTCCGCCCGAGAGCAGAACACCCACTTTCACATCAGCAATTTCGATGCGCTTCTTGACTGCCTGGCGCAGGCTTTGGTGGATGGCCTCGGTCCACTCGGCCTCGGTCCTGGGCATCGCCGGACGCTGTGCCTTGAGCGACCAGTAACGTTTATGACTCAGCTTGCCACGCAAATCCAGCGTTAGCGTCGTGCCAGGTGCGAGCTTGCGGATGCCGTTGTAGATCGTGCGCGGCGCGGGCACCACCGCATGCAGGGTAAACAGATGGTGCAACGCAACCGCATCGATCCCGGTGTCGACCCCACCTGCAGCAAGCAGCGCCTGCGGGGTCGAAGCGAAGCGAAAGCAGCCCAGGTTCTCGCTGTAATACAGCGGCTTGATACCGAGCCGGTCGCGCGCCAGAAACAGCGTCTCGCGGTTCCAGATGGCAAAGGCAAACATGCCATGCAGGCGCTCAACACACGCCTCATCCCATTCAAGATAGGCACGAAGAATGACTTCGGTATCGCCATCTGAATGGAAGACATGGCCCCGCTCGATGAGCTCGGCACGCAGTTCCGGATAGTTATAAATAGTACCGTTGAACACCACGACGTTGCCAGATGCTGTATCGAGCATCGGCTGACGCGAGCGCGACGACAGGTCGATAATCGACAGCCGCCGGTGGCCCAGCCGCACCGGCCCATCAGCGTGCTGACCTTCGGCATCGGGGCCGCGCCGTTCAAGCTTGGCCAGCATGCGCACCATCACCGCCGCATCGGGGGCGGTGCCATCGAAGCGGAATTCACCTGCTATGCCACACATGTTGATTGACCTCTTTAGCTGCGGAAAATGCACCGGAGAATTTGAGAAAAACACGGATTACAGTCGGCATGCCCCATGAAGCTTGTTGTCGAACCCAGATCCGTTTTCGGGCGGCTGCTTCCTGTTTAGGCGACCAAAGGGGCTTCGTCCATCAACGCGATCTGTTCGCGCAGTTCGAGTATCCGCGCCTGCCAGTACAGCTGGGTATTGAACCACGGAAACGCAGCGGGGAAAGCCGGATCGTCCCAGCGGCGGGCCAGCCAGGCCGCGTAATGAATCAGCCGCAGGGTTCTGAGTGCTTCGATCAGATTCAGTTCACGCGGGTCAAATTCGGCGAAATCCTCGTAGCCTGAAAGAATCTCGTTGATCTGCACCTGTTGCTCTTCGCGCTCGCCCGACAGCAACATCCACAAGTCCTGCACTGCCGGCCCCATGCGGCTGTCATCAAAGTCCACAAAGTGCGGGCCGTCTGCGGTCCACAACACGTTACCGGCATGGCAGTCGCCATGCAACCGAATGGCTCGCACTTTTCCGGCGCGCTCGAAACACGTCGCCACATTGGCGAGCGCATGCTCGACCACGCTGTCCCAGGCTGCCACCAGATCAGGCGGCAGCCAGTTGCCGCTGCGCAGAAAATCACGCGATGCAATGCCAAAGGTGTCGAGGTTGAGCGTTGGGCGGTGTGCAAAATCGGCCTGCGCCCCCACTGCGTGAATCCGCCCAAGAAAGCGTCCCATCCATTTCAGCGTATCGACACGATCGAACTCGGGCATGCGTCCCCCCTGCTTGGGGTAAACGGCAAAGCGAAAGCCGCCGTGCGTGTGCAGGGTCGTGCCGTTCAATAGCAGCGGGGCGACCACCGGGATTTCGCGTGCAGCCAACTCGGTCGTATAGGCATGTTCTTCAAAAATGGCCGCGTCGCTCCATCGCTCCGGGCGGTAAAACTTGACCACCACCGGATCCGTGTCCTCGACCCCCATCTGGTACACCCGGTTTTCATAGCTGTTCAGCGCCAGCAGGCGGCCGTCTGCGCGCAAGCCAGCGCTATCGAGCGCATCAAGCGCGCAATCAGGGGTCAACGTGGAGTAAGGATGCAAGTTCATGAGGGTGGAACGGTAAACAGCTGTAGACAGATGATGCCTCAAAACCTTCGCCGAGTCGGCGCACCGTGACCTCACCGTCCCCTTCAATCGGGGCATTCCCCGCTATATCTGGATCATATCCGGGAAGTCCTTTTCCGCGCCGAAGGGGAAACCGCCATCCCGGCGACCTGCCAACGGGTTGCGAGCAATCCTGAGTCCGTCATTCGCAAGCCCACAGGTGAGCTGCTGCAGCCTGCAAAGCGGTGCGGACCAGCATTCCTCCTAGTTTGGGTCAAGCAAACCGCACAGGTGTCGGAAAACCATCACACAACAGCCAGTAATGTATTGATTTCCCGTACAAATGTACCCCTTCAGCCGCCTCAAGTTTGATCCGGGATTTCCGCTAGCTGATTCGAGCTGGCATCCAGGCACTTTTGCTTCTGGCCAGATTCAGTAACCAACCTTTGCCCCGTAACCATAATTAGACAAGGAAGCTGATATGACCCATTACAAAATCCTGACCCAGGCGCTGATTCTCGGCGCTATCCTTTCACTGCCCGGCGTGTCACACAGCGCTGAATACCGGATGGGTATCTTTGCCGGATCGGCCAGCAAGGACAACCAGACCGAACTCAAAGCCATGTACAAACCGCTGGTCGACTACATCGCCAAAGCGACCGGCGATACCATCAAGCCCGAAATCAGCCAAAGCTTTGGCAACATGGAACGCCATCTGGGCAACAGCCGCTATTCGATTTTCCTGGGTCCACCCCACGTTACAGCTGCCTCAACTGAAGAAGGTTTCGAGCCGGTTGCCAAATGGAACAAGCCGCTTTACAGCTTGTTTATCGTCCTTGCCGATAGCCCATACAAAACCATTGCCGACCTCAAGGATACGCGGGTGGGTCTGGCCTCCAGAGAGACAGTTGCCGGACCCTTGTGCATCAACGCGCTCAACAAAGCCGGGCTCAGGGCTGACAAAGACTTGGCCAAGGTTTATGAGGGCAAGTTTATGGACGTGATGGCACGCCAGGTGCAAGAAAAAGGCCTCGATGCGATGTGCACCGGCCCCGGCCCGTGGAAGAGCATGAATGAAGAGTCCCCCGGGAAATTCCGGGTGATCGGAGAATCCGCCCGAGTGCCGGGCTTTGCTTTCAGCATTGACGCGGAGCTTTCCGATAAGGAAAAGAAAAAGTTGACTGATGTACTGATTGGAATAGGACAAAATCCTGAAGGGCTGCAAGCACTCAAGGCAATTTCTGGTAGCGCGGCAGGCGCAACTGACACCATGGCAACCAGTGCCAAGGAATACTTTACCGCCAACCTGATGGTGGAAGAGAACAAACGCCGGTTTAACGCGCAAATCCCTAAATAAGCAGTCCTGCCTCCTGAATGCGGTCTCGATTCGAGGCCGCATTTTTTTGGGCGCCGTGTTTGCGTTGCGTGGACATCACCACCTTCTGGCTATTCTGCCCAGGCCCGAAGACGGGTAAGCTGGCTCGATGGATACCACTCGCCCTCACTTGACACCAACCCACCGACCCCGGATCGGCCTCGCACTCGGCGGCGGCTCGGCGCGCGGCTGGGCACATATCGGCGTGATTCATGCGCTGACCGAAGCTGGCATCGAACCCGATCTGATCTGCGGCACCTCGATTGGAGCGCTGGTGGGTGCTGCCTATGTCGGTGGCGAGCTGAGCCCACTGGAAAACTGGGCACGCAGCCTGCGTTTGCAGACGGTGGTGGGTTTCCTCGATTTTTCACTCAATGGCGGACTAATCAAGGGCGACAAGCTGATGGCTTTCTTCCGCGATCATTTTGTCGACCGCGATATCGCCGACCTGAAACGGCCTTTCGGTGCAGTCGCCACTGATTTGCGTCGCGGGCGAGAAGTGTGGCTGCGCGAAGGCCGCGTCTCTGAAGCCGTTCGGGCATCGATTGCGCTGCCAGGTTTATTCACCCCGGTTCAACGGGATGGCTGCTGGCTGGTTGATGGAGGTCTGGTCAACCCGGTTCCGGTGTCGCTGTGCAGGGCGATGGGTGCAGACATGGTGATCGCAGTGGACCTCAACACGGATCTGTTGGGCCGGCATCTCAAATCCATGCACGCACCCGCATCAAACAAACAAGCCGCCGCTGAAAACGAGCCTCTGACAGACAGCGTGATGGCACGGATCCAGACACGCGTGGCACAACTCGGCCTCAATCATAACAATGGCACCAAGGCCCCCGCCATGCTTGACGTGATGGCGGGTAGCATCAACATCATGCAGGTGCTGATCACTCGCAGTCGATTGGCAGGCGACCCGGCCGATGTGATGGTGACGCCGCATCTGGCTGACCTGGGGCTGATGGAGTTTCATCGCGCCGGCGTCGCGATCGACGCCGGTCGGCGTGCGGTCGAAGAAATCCTGCCGCAACTGAAAACACGTCTGCTCGATGCGCAGTAAGTTTAGGCTGGGTTACGACTGCGGTTTGCACAACGCCAGCTTGCGCATTCGGTCGAGGCGTTTGATCGCTGCTTCGCGACGCGACGCGACCGCCCGGTCGTCGGCGGACTCAGCGTACACCAGCGTCACCGGGCGACGGCTACGGGTATAACGTGCACCCAGCCCACCTTCGCCGTTATGTTCGGCCAGTCGACGCGGAATGTCGGTGGTAATGCCGGTGTAAAGCGTATCGTCGGCACAGCGCAGCATGTAGACAAACCAGGCTGCGAGGACGGCGGCCTCGGTCATACCTCAGACACTTGTTGCGCCCATAACAACGCCTCCATGTGCGCCGCGTTGATTTCATCGACTTCGCGGCCGATCTGCTTCGCCAGCCCATCGATGCTGGACTGGTCATCCTGTTCACAGGCAATGGCCAACGCTAGATAAGGTGCATAGGGTCCACGCTGCGACAGGATGGCTTCGGTAATCTCGGCCGGCAGACTGATCTGGCTCAATACTTTTTCCATCGGCATGCCCATCACCACATCCAGCAGTGAGAACAAGCCGGCTACGAAGATTTCATCGCGCGCCTTGGCAAACAGGGCGCGACCGGCGAGCTGCTCGGCCATGCGCCCACGGGTCAGCGCATTTTCAAGCACCGCCTGGTCCAGTTCATGGGTCTGGCCGCCAGTAAACAGAATCATTGTCAGCCAACGATAGAGTTTGTCCTGCCCCATCACCATCAGTGCCTGCTCAATGCCGCCAATCTTGTTCAGCAGCCCCATGCCAGGTGAGTTGACATAACGCAGCAAGCGCACCGACAGGGCCGGGTCGTGACGAAATTGCGCAGCCAGAACCGGCTGTTCGGCGCCGGTTCGAACCCGGTTCATCAAATCCAGCACCTTGGCGCGTGATGGCCCCAGCGCTGGATTGTCCAGGGTTTCGCGGCGCGTAATAAAGGGGCCCGTGAAGAAAGCAAACTGAAGCTTGTGGCACATGTGGAACGCTTCCAGCGTCTGCACATCGCTCGCCACAAACTGTTTCCCTGTGGCGATCCGGGTTACGGCAGCCATGATGGAGGTAATGGCCGGGATATCCTCACCGCTCACATCCATCAATACATAATCAACCAGCTGCAACACGGCTTGACACTCGGGACGAACCATGTCTTCGGCCTGCGCGGCAAAACGGCCACCGCGTGCTTTCAGATCGCTCATACGTTCAAGCAGGGAGGCGTCGACGAGCACCTGAGTATCGAGTGCCAGGACCCATACCGTACCGGTTTCTGGCCAGCCATTGATTAATGGATTGAATAACGTGGCAGGGGCAACCGGGATAAAAGCAAAGCGCTGGCCGAGCAGGCGCGTGATATCCATGCGCAGCAAATTGACGAGCAGGGTTTCGTCACGCAGTTTTTGCAGCGCAGGCAACGCATCAGTCTGCTGCGGTTTCCCCTCCAGCTCGCGGCGCAACATGAAGGTGTAGCCCGCGACTTTGCGGTCTCGCCCCAGCATGGCCTCACGGCGCATCACTGAAGGCAAACTGGTTTTGCTGGCTGGCGTAACCGAGACGACTTTGTCGACCACGGCCAACACGGCCTGTTTGACCGGTATGGGCGGCTTATCCCCCTTACCCGAAAACATTCCCACAAGACGACTAAGCACGCGAATTCCCCTAAAAGACTGCTTGAGTATCAAGCCTTGAAACGGCATCGGCGAGCAGGACTGTAGCCTGATTTCAATAATTTTTTATGAGATATGCAGATCGTCTTTCGCTCAATGGCTCAAACGGGCCGTAACAATACCTCCAGCCTTTGAATCCATGGGTCCCATCGGAGGCTGGGGGCACGTTATGGGTGAACCAAGTCCAGGCTCGCTGCTATCCTAGTCAGACGCACCAATACGATGCCATCCCCCACGGAGTACCCAATTGACCAAACTCATATCTCAATACTTTTTCCGCGGCTTGATTACCGCCCTGCCTCTTGGGCTGACGGTCTATTTGTTTTATATCTTTCTGCGCTGGAGCGAAACCCTGGCGATGCAAGTGATGCATCCCTTCATTGGTGACGTGTATGTACCCGGGATGGGCCTGCTTTTCGGGGTTGTCGGCATATTTCTGCTGGGATTTCTGGTGTCGCAACGTTGTGTCGGAAAGCTGTTCTCGCTGGTGGAACTGCCTTTTACCAACCTGCCGGTGGTCAAGAGCATTTATTCCTCACTCAAGGATTTTGCTGATTATTTTTCGCCACGTCGTAACGAGGGGGTACAGCAAACGGTTGTGGCGCTGAAAATGCCGGGGCACGAACTTGAGATGGTGGGGCTGGTGACCCGGCAAAATGTTGACGACCTGCCCACCGGTTTCTTGCCAGGCGACCGTGTGGCGGTTTATTTGCCCATGGGCTACATGATTGGCGGCTACACCGTGTTCGTGCCACGTGCATGGGTGCAGCCATTGGACATGACGGTGGAAGAGGCCATGCGCTCATCGTTGTTTGCCTGGATGAGCAGAACCAGCAATACCGACCAGCCCACCTCACCCTGATTGGTTGCCACAGACTGCGGGTGTAAAGTTAAGTCCATGCAGATCGAATGCTACGCACAGCGGTTGCTCAACCCGTTTCGTGGAGTCGTCCACACCATCCGCTACCAATCCGCCGAAGCGGTCACCACGGACGGGATTGAGTGGGATATTTATGTGGCCAACGATGCCTTGCTTGAAGGCCTGGGCCCAGCCGGACGCCGCGCCCAGATTTCCGATATCCGCTATGGCCACTGGTCAGCGGAAACAGGCCTGAAACGCGGGCCGCTGTTTCCGTCCGAAGACTTCAAGCGCCTGGAAAACATGGGCGCCATCGTCTACGAAAACCTGCTCCAGATGTACCGTGCAGTGCCTTTCGCTTTCCGCGACCAGTTCGAGCTATGGTTGCTCGACCGACACAACCAGCCGCTGGCCTTGTTGCACAGTGTGCGTACCAACACTGAAACCGACACCCAGCCGCCCCTCGACTGGCGGGCGGGCATGGCCGCGCGGGAAAGCTTCCAGAGCGCCGCTGTTTCCCACATGGGCGAATCGGCCGGGGTGTATCTCTCTGAATATGTGAACAGCTTGTCTGATGGCGTAGCGCAGTGGTTTCGTCGTTCGGATGATGGCGCCGGGCTGGGGTTGCATGCCCTGAAAGGTGGGGAATCGCTGCGCGGAAGGGTGTTGGAAGCCGAGACTTTCCCCCCTCTATTTATTGCCACTGCCGGCATGGATGAACACCACATTCAGCTGGTGCATGACTACCACGCCTGGCAAGCCCCCTGGATGTTGCTGCTACCGAACCTCGACCCCGCCGGGCGCAGCAAGCTGGAAGTCAGCGCCTGCCGGCAAGCCGAGCTGGTTGAAAAACATTACCGGTTGTATCCCGCCGTCATCGATCAGCAGGCCTTGCTGGCAGCTCGGGTGGCGGCGGCATTGGCTCGCAATCAACCCAAGCCCACCGCCCAGGCAGACGAGGCCATGTCGATGTTCTACATCGAACTCAGCGTCAGCGCAGACGAATAATCAGGGCGCACACAACTGCGCCGAAACATTACATCCGGATCGGCTCAAACGTTGCGTCCAGGTTCTGGTCATCACAGTAATCCAGAAAATTGCCGCGCAGCGTGGCGATGTGGGTATCGGCCGGGATACCCAGCGTCATGTGGACTGCAAACATCGGGGCACCAGTATGCGGAGCCGGGTAGGTTTCAGTGTCGAGTTCTTCGATGTTGATATGCAGCCGCGCAAAAAAATTCGCCAGACTGTTGACGATGCCGGGCTGGTCCAACGCGGCCACTTCGACGGTGTAGGGAATAAGAGGCTTTTCGGAACGGGTGAAGCGGGTACGCTGCAGAATGAGCGACAGCCCCAGCTCTTCGCCTACCGCGGGTAACCGCGCTTCGAGCTTCGCCAGGGCATCCCAGCTGCCAGACACCCGCATCAGCAAGGCAAAGCGGCCACCCAATGCAGCCATGCGCGACTCTTCCACATTGCAGGCCGATTCGCTGATGCGGCGGGTGAAACCTTCCACCAGGCCGACTTTGTCTTCGCCACAGGCGGTGATGACGAGTGATTCGGTGTCGCTAGACATTAAATAAGCTCCCGGTCTGACAATTCTTTTTTAACATAGGCATAAATGATAGGCGCCGCGATGACACCCTGAACCCCAAATGCAGCTTCCATCACCACCATGGCGATGAGCAGTTCCCATGCTCGCGCCTGAATCTGCCCGCCGATGATGCGTGCATTCACAAAATACTCAAGCTTGTGGATGACGACCAGAAAGGTCAGCGATGCGGCTGCAATGTAGGGCGAGTGCGACAACGAAATAATGACGATGACCGAATTGGACACGAGATTGCCCAGCACTGGAAGTAGCCCCACAATAAAGGTCACCACAATCATCGTTTTGGTAAATGGCAATTGCACCCCGAAAACAGGCAGCACCAGTACCAGATAAATCGCGGTCAGCAACGCATTCAGCGCCGAAATGCGGACCTGTGCGAACACTACCCGGCGGAAGCCATCTGCCAGACGATGAACGCGCTCACACATGGCTTGAGCCATCGGGGCCAGTGTCTGGTGAACGCGCGCCTGTCGCAGGGCGATAAAGCTGCCGATGATGAGTCCAATGATGAAATGCAGCAGGACCCTTCCGGCGTCTCCGCTGATTTTTCGGATATCCAGCGCATGGGTACGTAACCAGTCGACCAGCTCAACCCGGATTCCGGTTTTATCACCCTGCGGTAACCAGCCTGCTGCCCAAATCGGCAACAGTTGACGCGCGTTTTCGATAACTTCGGCCATCTTGGTCAGTAACCCGGCGAGCCCCCCCTCGGACCGCAGGTACAAAATCACCCCCGCGGCAAACCCGCCAAGCGCCCCCAGCACAATCAAGGTAATCAGCGACACCACCAGCACTTTGGCCCAACTATGGTCGAGCCGACCGACGACGAACCGCGGCGCCAGCAAGTGCACCAACTGCACCACCAGCAAGCCGGATAGCAATGCAGGCAGCAGGTGAAGGGTCAGCGTTAGCAGCAGTGCTGCCGCCATCAAAAGCCAGGCGGCAATTTCGTATCGAGAGGCGGGATGAATAGGCGGCGAGGTCATGGTCAGCACAGTGCCAAGAAACCCGTCAATCGGCAAGAACTAAAGTAGGCAAGCACGCAATACGTATGCTGAGGACCCCCTTGGCAAGGCGGATTTCAAGTTTACTCAGGGTATGGGGTGACTGGCCCGGCAAACAGATTCCATCATCGGAACCCATCACCGCGCTGAGGTTATCGTCTTCGCGTCGCTCGATCAGGCAACGCGCGTCGAATCCGGCCTCAACTTGCAGCGTCACAGCTCACACTCTAGAGTATTGAGCTGTCATGATGCGCATCGGTCAACAAATCCGCACCAACCTGGTCGCCCTTATCAGCTTGCTGGTGGCGCTGTCTGCACTCGGCTATACCGCTTGGCGGCAGGAGTTGACCGAAGACAATCGGACGCTGCGTGTAGCGGCATTCAGCATGCTGCAAACAGCAGAACAGCTGCAGAGCGTGGTGGATTTTGCGCATTATGATGCTGACCTCAAAGCGGGCAATCCGATCAAAGGCTGGGGCAAAGTGCTGTATATACGTGACCTTGGAATTATCATGCCGCCTCACGTGCAGAAACAGGCTCGAGATTTACAACGCACATGGGAACAAAACTGGAGTGTCATGGAGCAGGATGAAGCGGCAGCAATGCGTATCACACAAGCCATTGAGCGCCTGCGTGCCGAAGTGCGCGTCCTGTTGGTGAGTCTGCAATGAGTGCCATCCGCTCACCCGTATTTTTAAAAGCACTGCGCAGCCTGCTGCTGCCGGAATCCTTGCTCACCGCACCGGAAGACACCCGGCCGTTCGAGTCGGATGGGCTGGCGGCGTATCGCAATACCCCCGACGTTGTGGTTTTGCCTGACAGCGAGGCGCAGGTAACCGCCATTTTGCGTTTGTGTCACGCCCACCAGGTGGCAGTGGTCACGCGCGGCGCCGGTACGGGGCTGGCTGCGGGGGCGCTGCCGGTCGATGGCGCGGTGTTGCTGGTGCTGGCCCGACTCAACCAGATTAAAAACATTGATCCGCTGGCACGTACTGCCGTTGTTCAACCCGGCGTACGCAACCTTGCCATCTCCGAGGCTGCCGCTGCGTACAACCTGTATTACGCACCCGATCCTTCGTCGCAAATCGCCTGTTCCATCGGCGGCAACGTGGCGGAAAACTCCGGCGGCGTGCACTGTCTGAAATATGGTCTCACCGTGCACAACATTCTCAAGCTACGCGCCTGGACCATCGACGGCCAACTGCTCGAAATCGGCAGCGACGCGCTGGATGCCCCCGGCTACGACCTGCTTGCCCTGATGACTGGCTCGGAAGGCATGCTGGCAGTCATCACCGAAGTCACGGTCAAGCTGCTGCCGCGCCCCGAACGCGCACAGGTGGTGCTGGCGGCGTTCGACGATGTGGCCAAAGCCGGCGCAGCGGTCGGCAACATCATCGCCGCTGGCGTCATCCCGGCTGGCCTGGAAATGATGGATCGGCTTGCCATCCAGGCTGCCGAAGACTTTGTCCACGCCGGCTATCCACTCGACTGCGAAGCCATCTTGCTGTGTGAAGTAGACGGCGTGAATGAAGAGGTCTCTGACGATATCTTCACCGTGCACGAGGTGCTCGCCGCCTCTGGCGCGACCGAAATTCGCACCGCCGACAGCGAGGAACAACGCCTCAAGTTCTGGGCCGGGCGCAAGGCCGCCTTCCCCGCGGTGGGCCGGTTGGCGCCCGATTACTACTGCATGGACGGCACCATCCCACGCGCGCAGCTGCCGCATGTTTTAAAACGGATCAGCGAAATGAGCATCGAATACGGCCTCGCGGTCGCCAACGTGTTTCACGCCGGCGACGGCAATTTGCATCCCCTCATTCTGTTCGATGCCAATCAACCCGGCGAGCTGCACCAGGCTGAAACCTTCGGTGGAAAAATTCTCGAACTGTGCGTTGAAGTCGGTGGCACCATCACCGGCGAGCACGGCGTCGGGCTGGAAAAAATCAACCAGATGTGCGCGCAATTTTCCACCCCGGAACTGACGCGTTTCCACGAGGTCAAGGCCGCGTTCGACCCGGATGGTTTACTCAATCCGGGCAAGGCCGTACCCGAACTCCACCGCTGCGCCGAGTGGGGCGCGATGCACATTCAGGGCGGCCAACTGCCTTATCCGGAACTCCCCCGATTCTGATGTTGAATACCTTGATTGCGCGCATACGCGCGGCCCACGCCGATAACACGCCGCTGATCATCCAGGGTGGCGGCAGCAAGACGTTCTATGGCAACGCCGATGAAGGTGAAATCCTTGCCACACGCACGCTCAACAGCGTGGTCGACTACCAGCCCAAGGAATTGGTGCTGACCGCACAGTCCGGCACACCGCTTGCTGATATTGAAGCGCTGCTCGCCGAGCACAAACAGATGCTGGCGTTCGAGCCTCCGCATTTCGGCGGCGCCGCCACCTTGGGCGGCAGCATCGCGGCAGGGTTGTCCGGTCCGCGTCGACCCTATGCCGGATCTGCGCGCGATTTCGTGCTCGGCGTGCGCATGGTCGACGGCACCGGCCAGGCACTGCGGTTTGGCGGCCAGGTGATCAAGAACGTCGCTGGCTACGATGTCTCGCGGCTGATGGTGGGTGCACTCGGCACGCTCGGTCTGATCACCGAAGTCTCGCTGAAGGTGTTGCCCAGTCCCGGCGCTGAAACCACGCTGCAGTTCGAACTCGATGAAGCCGCTGCGATTGTGAAAATGAACACCTGGGCTGGCCAACCTTTACCCTTGTCCGCGACCAGTTGGCATGCCGGCCTGCTATCCGTACGCCTGTCGGGTGCTCACTCAGCCGTGCATGCGGCGCAGGCCAAACTTGGCGGCGAAACCGTTAACGATGCGTCCGCCTTCTGGCAACGGTTGCGCGACCAGACAACACCCTTTTTCGACAAGCGCCCGTCAACCTGGAACCAAAGACTGTGGCGGCTGGCCGTCAAACCCACCACGCCACCGCTCAAGCTGGGTGACGCACAATGGATCGAATGGGGCGGAGCTGTACGCTGGCTGATCAGTGATCTGTCGGAAACCACCTTGCGCGAAGCTGCTCAACGCTACGGGGGCCACGCCACGCTGTTCCGCGGCAATGCGCCCATCGACGGCGCATTCACCCCGCTCGCGCCAGCCCTGCTGACGCTGCATCGCAACCTCAAGCAGCGTTTCGACCCCAAAGGTATTTTCAATCACGGGCGGCTGTACCCGGATTTCTAAGATGCAGACCAATCTCGCTGAACCCTATCGCAACACACCCGAAGGCGAAGCTGCCGAACAGATACTCCGCAGCTGTGTGCACTGTGGATTTTGTCTCGCCACCTGCCCGACCTATCAGATACTCGGCAACGAACTCGACTCGCCGCGCGGTCGAATTTATCTGATGAAACAGGTACTCGAAGGGGCTGAGCCCACAGTCAAGACCCAGCAACATCTCGACCGCTGTCTGACCTGCCGCAATTGCGAAACAACCTGTCCCTCGGGTGTCGAATACGGCAAGCTGCTCGACGTAGGCCGTCACATTGTTGAAAAGAAAGTGGGGCGCAGCACGCGCGAAACGCTCACGCGCGCTGTCCTTAAAAACGGGCTGGCTTCGCCTGCGCTGTTTAACACTGCACTGAAGCTGGGGCAGGGTGTGCGTGCGCTGATGCCTGGGTCCCTGCAAATTCGTATCCCGGTAAAGGAAAACGCCGGTACGTGGCCCGCGCCGCATCACGCCCGAACAATGCTGGTGCTACAGGGCTGCGTGCAACCCGGACTCAAACCCAACATTAATGCCGCAACTGCGCGTGTGCTAGACCGTGTTGGCATTTCGCTCATCGCTGCCCCTGAAGCGGGATGCTGCGGCGCGCTGGCGCATCATCTGAACGATGACACCGAAGGACGCGCCGCCATGCGCCGCAACATCGATGCCTGGATTCCGTATCTGGACGCCGGCGTGGAGGCCATAGTGATGACCGCATCGGGCTGCGGCGTGATGGTAAAAGAATACGCCTGGCTGCTGCGTAGTGACCCGCATTACGCGGACAAGGCGGCGCGCGTATCTGCCGCCACCTGGGACATCTCGGAAATTCTCGCGTCGGAAAAAGACACGTTGGTGTCGCTTGCAAGCACGACTCAAGCCGTCAAGCCGCGTCTGGCTTACCATCCGCCTTGCACGCTGCAACACGGACAAAAACTCACGGGCGATGTCGAGGCTTTGCTCACGCAGGCGGGCTTCGAACTGGCTCCGGTTGCAGAAAAGCATCTGTGCTGCGGATCAGCGGGCACCTACTCAATCTTGCAGCCGGAGATTTCAAATGCGCTCAAGGTACGCAAGCTGGAGCACTTGCAGGCAGGTGCGCCAGAAATGATCGTCACCGCCAATATCGGCTGCCTCACGCATCTTCAGTCGGGCAGCGCGGTGCCAGTCAAACACTGGATCGAAATCCTCGACGAGGCCCTCGTGCGTCCTGGCGATAAACCGAGTTAAGGCGGCCGTCGCTTTGCGGTCATTGCAGCAGCCGGCTTTCCTCTTCCAGATAAATCCGATAGGCATTGCCCCGATTGCTCGCCTCAAAGGCGGGTAGCTTTGCATACTTCGACCAGTCGGTATTGCGGTAAGCCTCATCAAACGGCACGAAATTTCTCACCGCGGCGGCCATCGCCTGACGAATGAATAGCAAATAGTCGCGCGTCGCTACAACCACTTGCTGCGGATTCTTCGACAACACGCCATGACCGGGGATGATGTAGCGCACGGTGGCCTTCAACCCTGCAATGTAATCCAGCCCTTTCAGCCAGCGATCAATATCCGTTTCTGGGCTATCGAGAAATGGCACACGACCGCCATACAGGACATCGCCGCCAAAAAGCACACCATATTTTTTGACCAGCATGATCGAATCGCCGGGCGCGTGTGCCGGTCCCAGATGTTTGATCTCGAAACGAACGCCCCCGAGCTGAAAGCAGGTTTCCTTGTCGAACACCTGATCCGGTGCGACGATCACCGTCTTCTCGTCCACCCATGGGAATAATGCTTGTCTGCGCTGTTCCAGCCGCCGCTCGCCGTCTTCCCCCTGGTCGGCAGCCGATCCGCCGGTATAGCCCAGCGAGCCACGCTGGGCGAGCACAGGAGGCGCACCGCCATAATCCTTGAACGCCTGCAGACCGTAAATATGGTCGGCATGGTAATGGCTGACTACAATGCGCTTGACTGGTTTGTTCGTCACTTCGCGAATACGCTCGAGCAGGCGATAGCCGAGTGCCGGCGTGCCAAGCGCGTCAAACACCACCACCCCTTCGTCGGTCACCACAAAGCCCGCATTGGACGTATGCCCCTGGTTGACCGAGTCGGGCACCCCCGACAGACCCACCACGTAATACACCGGAACGCCCGGTATCTTGTGCAGCTTGAAAGGCAGCGTCACCGCAGCATACGGTGGCGCTTGTGCCGTCACCGGGCTTTTCGGAAGGGGGCTGCCTGCGTTCACCAGGGTGGCGGTGCAGCCCAACACCAGGGCGATGAGGCGCAGCGTTGGCGTGGCACGATACATGGCATATCTCCGGTTTATTGCGTTTCGGCTGAAGCCCTACCCTATCCCACAATTCACTTCGGCATCAAGCCGGGTGCGGACGCCGTTGCGCGGTGGCCTCTGCGTCAATGCGAAGCGCGCGGCTTGAGCGGATTATCCACACCAACACAGATAAAATATCCCTCCCCTGTATCGCCTGCAGCGGCCTGAATGTGCCAATCGGTGAACTTGTGCGCGAGAAGCCAGACCTACACTCACTTACCGGAGGCCTCCATGATTTTCAAACAACTGTTCGAGCCTGTATCCAGCACCTACACGTACCTTCTCGGTTGTGAGAAAACCGGGCAAGCGTTATTGATCGACCCTGTGCTGCCAGCCTGGGAACGCGACCTTGCCGAGATCAACCAACTGGGGCTGAAACTTGCCTACACGGTGGAAACGCATATCCATGCCGACCACATCACCTCGGCCAAAAAACTCAAGGAAATCGCCGGCAGCCGAATTGCCGGTCCCGCGCTCGATCAGTTGCCGTGCACCGACGTCGGCATCGTCGAAGGCACACCGTTTGCGATGGGCTCGGTCGAGCTGACGCCGATCCACACCCCCGGTCACACCGACAACCATTTTGCCTATCTGCACGATGGCCGGCTCTATAGCGGCGATGCGCTGCTGATCGAGGCTTGTGGCCGCACCGACTTTCAAAGCGGCGACCCGGCCGCGCTGTATCACTCGGTACGCGGCAAGCTGTTTGCCTACAACGACGACACCCTGGTTTATCCCGGACATGATTACGAGCAGCGCCGCATCAGCACCATCGGCCAGGAAAAGGCACGCAATCCTCGACTGGGCGGCGACCGCACGCTGGAAGATTTTGTCGTTCTGATGAACAACCTGAATCTCGACTATCCCAAATTCATCGATTACGCCGTGCCCGGCAATAAGGGGTGCGGCAGTTGCCCGCCCGGCGTGCCGGAGCACTTGCAACAATATTGCGTACAGATTGCCGAGAGCCGACAAGGCTAAGGATGGAGCGCCGGCAGGCGCTCAAGACAGAAGGTCGTCGGGCGTATTGAAGTTGGCCAAGCTGGCAGCTTCGAAGCATACCGTCGTCGAACTCAGCCCCGCCTGCCAGTGACGCACCGCCCGCTCTCCGCGCGCGAGAAAATCGGTGAGCGTGTCGCGCTGATCGGTTCGCATGATAAAACAGGTGTGGTGCGTGCGTGCTTCATCTACAGCAATTGCCAACGGCACCTTGTCCTGCAATGCCGCATCCTGCAACCGCTCCACCAAGTCGGCCGGCACATGCGGCGTATCGCAGGGCACGACCACCAGCCATTCGGTCGTCACCGACTGTAATGCCGCCAGCACACCGGCAAGCGGGCCGGGGAAATCAGGCAACGTATCGGACAGAACACGATGGCTGTACGCAGCATAAACAGCGAGATTGCGGTTGGCGCTGATAACGCATTCGCCGACTTGCGGCTCAAGGGCGGCAAGCGTCCACTCGATCAAAGGGCGCCCCCGATACGCGATCAGGCCTTTGTCGACGCCACCCATGCGACGCCCCTCTCCGCCGGCCAGGATGACGGCGGCTATCCGCTCAAGGTCGGCCATAAAGGTAAAAGCGGTCGGAGCGATCGCCGGGGCGCGAACCTTCCCACTGTTTGACCCAGCCGACCGGCACAATCGGCGCGCCTTCGTGGCGGCGGGTTTCCATCAACAGCCAGTTGCAACGTGCGTCGTCGGCGAGCTTGCGACCGCTGTGGTAAGCCAGCAACCAGCGTTGCTGATGACGTATCTTGTAGGGCTGGATACATTCGGCGGGTGGCACACGAGCGGCCAATACATCACCCACGCTGGCATAGCTCAACCGGCGATCGAGCGGCGCCTGAAACAACGCCATCAGTAGCACCCAGATAAAGGTCATGCTCGCGGTCCAGACCAGAATGGGACGCAGCGGTGAGCGCTGGACGCGGGCAAGAAAAGCGATCCAGCTCAGGGTGACAACCGCGCCCAGCACCAACGCCCAAGGACGAAATTCGCCTACACCGGTTAGCCCCAGCTTGATCAAGCGTCTGGCTAAACGAGCAGGCATTCCAAAATCGTGTGCGCTCCAATACACCCAAAACACCAGCCCGAGGAAGCCAAACAACATGAACCCGAACCAGAGCAATGCATTGGCCGCACCACGCTGCAGCGTAAACAATCCGGCCGCGGCAAGCAGCGTAAGCGGCAGGAGCAGAATAAGGCCCTGTTCCTCGGAAGGATGGGCATCGAAAGCATACAGGCTGAGCAGCCCCAGGAACGCGCCGACGGGCATCACCACGGCCGGCGTTTTCCACTGACGCCTGCTTCGGTACACCGCCCAGGCTGCCAACGGCCAGGCCGGCCAGGCATACCAACCCAGAATGCTCGGGTAGTAAAACGGATCCTTGCCCGTGTCGCCGGTCCAGCGCTGCAGGTTAAATGCGCGTGCAGCCGGTATGTCTTGCGTCGTCAGATAGATCAGCCAAAGCAAGCTGGCAACCAAGGCCAAACCCGCGGCCCAGACAAACGCACGGCGAGCGAACGGCGTTCGGTAATCCGCCAGCCAAATCATCATGCCGCCGGCCAGCAGCAGGAACAAGGCCGCTTCGGCTGCCCCGCCCGCGAGCAGCATCAACACCGCACCCGCCCCCAGCACCCAGCCGCCATGCGGATCACGCGGCAAACCGGCAAGGCCATACAGCATGATTGCAGCAGCGGCAAACTGGGCAGTGGCGGCATTAAGCTCGTGACCACGCACCAGCAATCCCATGCACCCCAACAGGGTCAGTGCAGCAGCCCAGCCGGCCTCGCTGCCATATAAAACGCGGGCTGCACGTGCGACAAAAAACAGCGCCAAGGCAATAAACAGACCCGAGGCCAGCCGCGCGCCATCCGCCAACGGCAAGAAAGACGAAGTCAACCACGCCGTGGTGACGGCCACCCAGTAATACAACGGCGGGGTGGCATCTACGGTCTGGGGTGCCACCCCATTTTGCATCAGCATCCACAACTGAACAAAGTGATCGCCATCACCGCCTTTCCAGGGCGCGTGTCCGATCAGGCCGGGCAGCAGCCAAGCCAGCGTGAGGAGCAACAGACCTAACTTCGGTAGGGAAAACGTGCGCTTATTGAACAATTTTAAGGAGCTGGCCAGGCTTGGGCTCGCCACGCGGGTAGAGACCATTCATCAAACGCAACTGGTTTTCTGCTGCAACACCCAGTGGCGACTGCCGGGCCAGCGCAGCGAAAGTCATGCCCGGCTGAGCGGTGACCAATGTCAACTCATACGCCCGCGTTGCCAGCTTTTCGTCCGGCGTAATGGCGTGGAAACTGTTGATTGTGCCGCGCAGCGTAGTGCGTTCTCGATTATAGGTGGGCTTGTCCTTTACCATGCCGGCAATCAGATACTGCGTGCCATTGAAGACGACGGCGGTGGCCACCACTGGTTTGCCCTGTTGCGCACCCGCCGCAAACGCGGCCGGATAACCGCTGAGATTGCCACTGTCGTATCGCGCACCCGTATCCAGCTTGAGACCTTTTTGTAAGGTCTCAAGGGGGTTGTCATTCTTGGGCCCCTGCTGCAACTCAACCAAAGCGTCACCTTGTGGGCTGACTGCCATCACCCGGTCGGGGCGATTTTGCACTACCCATCCCTTAGGGAACTGGATCGCCAGGCCGAGTTTTTCATGTAACAGGGCATTGTTGCGGATCACGCCCTGATCGGGGCTGTCACCGAAATAGACGCCTGCCATTTTGTGCAGATACTCGCTACGACCCTCGCGGGGATTGGCAACGGTGTACTTGTTGGCCTCGCTCACCACCTGCTTGAGACGGGCATCATTACTCGGATGGGTGTCGAAGGTGCCGTGATAAGTGCTCGGCTTCTTGCCGTCGCGCTTGGCCTGCTCCGCAGCAAATAACTCCTGGTTTTTCAGGACGCCGATGACCTCGATCATCGCCTGCGGGTTGTATCCGGTTTTGGCAAGATACTGTGCACCCAGCCGATCCGATTCCAATTCGTGCTCACGGCCATAGCCGGCGGTCCAGGACTGCGCCAGCGTTTGCAGCAGCGTCGCGCCAGCCTGGTTACCCAGACCCGGTACCAGAATCGACCCCAGCACCGCCCCCAAACCCGCCGCGGTAGACGTGCTTTGCTGACGCACACCATGGCGCGCTGTCACATGGCCGATTTCGTGGCCCACGACGCCGGCCAGCTGCGCCTCCGAATTCAGATAGGCCATGATGCCGCGTGTGATGTAGACATACCCACCCGGCAGGGCGAAGGCATTGACGTCAGGGCTATCGACTACGGTGAAATGCCATTGCAGGTCGGGCCGATGGCTCTGCTTCGCCAGCCGCTGCCCAACTTCGTCAACATAAGCCTGCAAGGCCGGATTATCCAGCGCGGCATACTCCTTCAGTACATCCTGGTGGGCTTGTGCGCCCATCTGGATTTCCTGCTGCTCGGACATCAGCACAAAATCCTTGTCACCCGTGACCGGATTTTGAGCGCAGTGGGTGAGCGTCAATGCGCCCAGAACAATCACTGCGGTACGGCGAAAAATTCGGAGATTCACGTCTGTCTTTTCCTCGGGAGGGGGATGACCCAAATGATACCGTTGCCGCGCCGCAAAAATGCAAAAAGCGGCCGAAGCCGCTTTGGATTGCATTGCGCCAAATCGCGCAAAGCGCTTGCTTTATTCCGCTGCGGCCTTGATGCCGTAACGCTGACGGAATTTCTCGACGCGGCCAGCCGTATCGACGATCTTCTGTTTACCGGTATAAAACGGATGGCAGGAAGAACAGACTTCAATATGAAGCGAGTCCTTGCTCATCGTCGAGCGCGTTATGAACGTATCACCACAGGAGCACGTCACGGCTACTTCTTTGTAATTGGGGTGAATGCCGGATTTCATGGCAATTCCTTAATAATTCGGAGAACGCGGGAGTATAAAGGATATGCCAAACGTAATCAAGCTACCCGCTATTAATTAGGGAGTGCACCCCGCGTTTCCTCCAGATTGCGGGTTAAACACCCGTTGATACCCAGGCTTGCCAATTTTCCGGAAATTATCGTCATGACCCACGACCGCTCTTCAGACGCACTGGTTTTGTTCGGCGCCACGGGCGACCTTGCCCGTCGAAAAATTTTTCCCGCACTCTACGCCATGCTCAAACATGGTCGCACGCTGCCACCCATTGTCTGTGTAGCCTATTCGCCAGACTGGGATCTGGAAAAATTGCGTGCTCACGCACACGATGGCATTACACACTTTGGTGGCGGGGTGGATGAGTCGGTTTTTCGAAATCTCTCCAGTCTGCTGACGTTTATCAACGGCGATTACGAAGACGCTGCGACCTTTGAAGCGCTGCGTCACGCACTGGCGGACCGGAAACGCCCATTACACTACTTTGCCATTCCCCCCTCGATGTTTCCTGTGGTGGTGCGTGGGCTGGCCGCGGCAAACTGTACCGAGAATGCGCGCGTGGTGGTTGAAAAACCGTTTGGGCGCGATCTGGAAACGGCGCGTTCGCTCAATTCCACACTTTACGAAGCTTTGCCGGAATCCAGTATTTTCCGCATTGATCACTACCTCGGCAAAGAAGCGGTGCAGAACATTTTATATTTTCGTTTCGCCAATTCTTTCCTCGAACCGATCTGGAACCGCAACCACATCCGACAGGTTCAAATCACGATGGCAGAAAGTTTTGGCGTAGAAGGCCGCGGACGCTTTTACGATTCTGTTGGCGCGATCCGCGATGTGGTGCAAAACCACCTGTTGCAGATACTCGCGCTATTGGCGATGGAACCACCGCTCGGAACCAGTGCAGAAGCCATCCGGGATGAGCAGGCCAAGCTGCTCAAAGCCATCCGACCTCTGGCGCCCGGCGATCTGGTGCGCGGACAGTATGAAGGTTACGGCAATGAAGAAGGGGTGGCACGTGGGTCTGACACCGAAACCTACACTGCCGCGCGATTCTTTGTGGATTCCTGGCGCTGGGCAGGCGTACCGTTCATCGTCCGCACCGGGAAGAAACTTCCGGTCACGACCACAGAGATACGAGCAGAATTCCAGTTGCCACCGCAACGCGTCTTCTCACTTTCCGAAACGGGTCCACTGGCCCCCAATTACCTGCGTATGCGCGTGTCACCTACGGTGTCCATCGCGCTGGGCGCACGCACCAAAAATGCAGGCGACCGAATGGTCGGTAGGCCGGTCGAACTATATGTCTGTAATAACCACCCGGACGAGATGAGCGCCTATGAACGTCTGCTCGGCGATGCGATGGATGGCGAAGCCATGTTGTTTGCGCGCCAGGATGCGGTGGAAGCCGCCTGGAATGTCGTGGAGCCCGTGCTGACGCATCGCGACCCGGCTTATACGTATGAACCCGGAACCTGGGGGCCGCAGGAAGCGGACCTGCTGCTTGCCGGCGGCCGCTGGCATAACCCGCGGCCGCCACAAAGCTAAGCTTCTTTCATTCCGCGTAGTGCAGGCGGAAGTTAGCCGCGACGCATCGAATCGAAGAAGTCGGCGTTGTTCTTGGCCGCGCGAATCTTGTCGATCAAAAACTCCATCGCTTCCATGTCGTCCATCGGATAGAGCAGTTTGCGCAACACCCATATTTTTTGCAGCAACTCGGGCGGGATGAGCAGCTCTTCGCGACGGGTGCCGGAACGATTGACGTTGATGGCAGGGTATTGGCGCTTCTCGGCCATCTTGCGGTCGAGGTGGATTTCGAGATTGCCGGTGCCCTTGAATTCTTCGTAAATCACATCGTCCATGCGGCTGCCGGTTTCGACCAGCGCCGTGGCGATGATGGTCAGGCTGCCGCCTTCTTCGATGTTGCGTGCGGCGCCAAAGAATCGTTTGGGCTTTTGCAGCGCGTTGGCGTCGACACCGCCGGTGAGCACCTTGCCGGAGGCAGGCTGCACGGTGTTGTAGGCGCGCGCCAGACGGGTGATCGAGTCGAGCAGGATCACCACGTCCTTCTTGTGCTCGACCAGGCGCTTGGCGCGCTCGATCACCATTTCGGCGACCTGCACGTGGCGGCTGGCGGGTTCGTCAAAGGTGGAGGCGACCACTTCGCCGCGCACGGTGCGACTCATTTCGGTCACTTCTTCCGGACGCTCGTCGATCAGCAGCACGAACAGCACCACCTCAGGATGATTAGAGCTGATTGCATGGGCAATATGCTGCAGCATCACGGTTTTGCCCGTTTTCGGCGGCGCTACCAGCAGACCGCGCTGCCCTTTGCCGATCGGCGCGACGATGTCGATGACGCGGCTGGTGATGTTTTCTTCGGCCTTGATATCACGTTCCAGCTTGAGCGGCTCATCCGGATGTAGCGGGGTGAGGTTCTCAAACAGGATCTTGTTCTTGCTGGCTTCAGGTGGCTCGCCGTTGATCAGGTCGAGCTTGGTCATCGCCGAATATCGTTCGCCATCCTTCGGGGTGCGAATTTCGCCTTCGATCTTGTCACCGGTGTGCAGGTTGAAGCGGCGGATCTGCGACGGCGACACATAGATGTCGTCGGTGTTGGCCAGGTACGAGGTTTCAGGCGACCGCAGAAATCCGAACCCATCGGGCAGCACTTCCAGCACACCATCTCCGTAAATGCTCTCGCCGCGCTTGGCCAGCGTTTTCAGGATGGTGAAAATCAGTTCCTGTTTGCGAAAACGGTTCGCGTTGTCGATGCCATTGGCGGCGGCAATCTCGAGTAGCTCGGTGATGGGTTTTTGCTTGAGTTCGGAAAGATGCATGTGAGGGGCCTGAGTGGGCTCGCTTGAAAGAGCCGGACTGGAAGGGGTGGGGGCCGGATCGTCACTACTGCTGGCAGGCGAGGGGGCCAACGCGTCGTCCGGTGAAAGCCGGGCCTTAGATATTGCTGTCAACGAAAGCTGTCAATTGTGATTTGGACAAGGCGCCGACTTTGGTTGCTTCGACGTTGCCGTTTTTGAAAATCATCAGCGTGGGGATACCGCGGATACCGAATTTTGGCGGGGTCGCCTGGTTTTCATCGATGTTGAGCTTGCACACCTTGAGCTTGCCGGCATATTCCTTGGCGACTTCATCGAGGATAGGCGAGATCATTTTGCAGGGACCGCACCAGTCCGCCCAGTAATCCACCAGCACGGGAACGCCCGCCTGCAGGACTTCCTGTTCGAAGGAATCGTCGGAAATGTAATGAACATGTTCGCTCATCGGTGAAGCTCCTATGTAAGTATGGGGGGGTGGCCGGAAGCGGCCCAGGTTGTTTGCAGCTGACAGTAAAGCTGGAAAAATCAGAATTGTGCCGATATCCTACATCAAAATGGCCCAATGCAAGTATCCGGGCATTATCTTCAATTATCTGGGTAAATACGAATGACCTATGTTGTAACCGAGGCCTGTGTGAAGTGCAAATACACCGATTGTGTCGATGTCTGCCCGGTGGACTGCTTCCACGAGGGTCCTAACTTCCTCGTCATCGACCCCGAAGAGTGTATCGACTGCACGCTCTGCGTGGCGGAATGTCCAGTTGAAGCCATTTTTGCCGAAGACGATGTGCCGGACGACCAGCGTGCCTTTATTGCGCTCAATGCCGAGCTCGCCAAGGGCTGGAAAGTAATCATTGAGCGCAAAGACGCGCCTGCTGATGCCGACGAATGGGCCGGCGTTAAAGACAAATTGCAGTATCTGGAGCGCTAATCCGCTTGGAAACCCTGGGCGGTCCATCACTGCCGCACGCCGTCGCCCACGCCCTGCTCGCCCAATACGCCGACCGCCTGCCCGACTTGTCCGGGCTGACGGTGCTCGTCCCCAACCACCGCGCCGGGCAGGATTTTGCGCGGGTGCTGGCGCAAACTGCCGGTCGCCCTGTCCTGATTCCGCCCAACATCACGCCGCTCAAGAGTTGGGCGCAAAGTGTGGCCGTCGACCACAGCGAACCCCAATCCCGCCGGCTGGCGAGGTTGCATGGCGTGCTGCGCCATATCGACTGGCTCGGCAAGATCGACCGCTGGACGCTCGCCAACGAACTGCTGGCGCTTGCGGATGAACTTTCTGCCGCACGGCTGGGCGGCGAAATCGCCTCGCAGATTCGCGCGCTGCACGCCGACACGCTCGATCGTGAAACGGCCTTGATCGAAGCCGTATGGCATGCACTCAACAACGACGGCACCGATCCGCAGGCGCGTTATGCGCGCGGCCTCGATGCCATCCTTGAACACAGGATCGCCGCGCCACAGCCTATTGTTGGCTACGCGTTGGGAAAACTCACCGCAGTTGAGCAGCAGTTCCTGAGCCGTTGCGCCGAGCAGGCACCGGTCAGCCTGTTCGAACACGGCGTCGAAGCGACCGACGCGTACAACTTCACCCTGCATCAGGCATGGCGCATGACTGAACCGCCGTTGCGTGAACGTGCCGCCACGCTCGCCGCGCATCATCCCGAATCCCCCGCCCTTGCACGCATGACGTTATTCCCCGCGCCACACTTGGAGGCCGAAGCACGCGCTGTCGCCACTTGGGTGGCCGGCCAATTGCACGACGGCAAGCGCGATCTAGCCCTGATCGCACTTGACCGCGAAACCGCGCGCCGGATGCGCGCGCTGCTCGAACGCATGGATGTGCTGGTGGCCGACGAAACCGGCTGGACCCTATCGACTACGGCTGTTGCCGCCGTAATCGACCGCTGGCTTGAATGCGTCTCGGGCGATTTTCCGCATGTCGAACTGCTCGACCTGCTGAAATCGCCTTTTCTGTTGGGCGAACTTGCCGTGCGGCAGGATCAGGTGTTGCAGTTCGAACTTGCGCTGCGCCGCCAGGGTATTTCGCAAGGGATGTCCGACATGCTGCGGCTGGCGCATGCCCAGTTTGACGAACTGCCGCCGTGGCTGTCACTGCTGTTCGGCGCCAAACAAAATTTCGCGCAGAACCGCGCGCCGCTGGCCGTCTGGCTCGCCCGGCTCAACGACAGCCTCATTGAGATTCAAGCCATCGACCCGCTCAAAGCCGATGCCGCCGGTGCCAGCGTGCTTGAAACACTCGAAACTTTAAGCCGCGATCTGGCCGACGACACTGAAAAATACAGCTTCGGCGAATGGCGACGCTGGCTCAATCTGGCGCTGGAGTCGGCCAGCTTCATCGACGAAAATGTGGCCAGCCCCATCGTGCTCACCTCGCTGCCCGCCGCGCGCGGACGCGTATTCGAAGCCGTCGCCGTGATCGGCGCCGACGCCCAGCACCTGCCCGCGCGGCCCGCGCCCGGTCTGTTCAGCCAGGCCACCCGCGCCCAACTCGGCCTGCCCACCGCAAGCGACGAGGCCGAAGCCGCCACCACCGATTTGATGCACCTGCTGGCGCAGGGGCCTGCGCTCATCAGCTGGCGGGCATGGAACAACGACGAGCCCAACCCCGCCTCGCCGCTGGTGCTGCGCCTGCAAGCGCTGCATCACGCCGCATGGGGCAGCGACCTCCCCGTGCAAGCCAGCGGCGAGCCGCCCACCCAGCCCAGCACGCTGCCCGACGCCTGCGTGCAGCCCGCGCCGACCGTGTCCGCAACACAGCTGCCGCGCCGCTATTCGCCCACCGCCTACCAAACCCTGCTCGACTGCCCCTACCGGTTTTTCGTCAGTAGCGTGCTTGGCATCCGCGAACTCGACGAAGCCGACGACGCGCTCGACAAGAGCGATTACGGCAACGCCCTGCACCGCATCCTCAAAGCCTTTCACGACAGCGCGCCGCCGCCCGGACGCGATGCCGCGCTGGCGCGTTTAAGCGAAATTTCCACCGCCGAATTCGCCACGCTGCCCGCTTACACTGCAGCCGCCTGGCACATCCGCTGGGCCAGCATCCAGCCTGCCTACATCGATGCCTGGCTGGATTGGATCGACCAGGGCTGGCACTACCAGTCGGGCGAAGCCGCGGTCGAAGTGCCGTTCAACGTCCCCGGTCTCGGCGACATCACCCTGCATGGCCGCGTCGATCGCGTCGACGGCCGCATTGACCAAGACGGTGGCGAAGCCCGCACCGTCATCGACTACAAAACCGGTGCCGCCGCAGGTCTCAAGAAAAAACTCAAAGACCCCAGCGAAGCCGTCCAGTTGCCCTTTTACGCCTGGCTTGCTGACGCCGCTGCAGCCTATCTGCCGATCAATGACACCCCCGTCGCACTGCTTGAGCTGGACGGCGAAACCGACGTCAATGCCATCAGCCGCCGCCTGCCGGAACTGCTCGGGGCGATTGCGGCGGGTGAAATGCTTGAGGCCAACGGCGTGGACACCGTTTGCCAATATTGCGAAGCGCGTGGGCTGTGCCGAAAAGGGATGTGGAATGAATAAGCCACTGGACAACACGGTCGCCCTGTCGCCCTCTCGCTCGTCGGTCGTGGAAGCCTGCGCCGGAAGCGGCAAAACCTGGTTGCTGGTGTCGCGCATGATTCGTCTGCTGCTGGCAGGAGCGAAGCCTTCGGAATTGCTGGCGATTACGTTTACGCGCAAGGCGGCGCAGGAGATGACCGACCGGCTGCATGACTGGTTGCGGGTGCTGGCGCTGGCGGACGACGCGAAGGTGCGCGCGTTTTTGCGTGAGCGCGCGGTGCCGGATGCCGAAGTCGATGCGCTGTTGCCGCGCGCGCGCGCGCTGCTGGAGACGGTGCTGACGGCGCAGCCGGGGCCGACAGTGACGACTTTTCACGGCTGGTTTCTCGATCTGCTGAAACGCGCGCCGCTGGAAGCGGGGTTGCCGTGGGGCGCACCGCTGATGGAGCGCGAGAGGCACTTGCAGAACGAGGTGCGCGATGCGCTGCTGGCGCGCTGGGCTGCGGCAGGATCGCTGCGCAGCAGCGGGGCACCCGCCGGCGTACTCCTTGCGGGTGCTGCCGCGCCCGACACCGTCGAAGGCACCGCGCTGCTGGCCTTGCTAACCGATCTGGGCGAACACAGTCTGCGCGCGCTGCTCGCGCATTTTGTGCAGGCACGGGCGGAGTGGTGGGCCTACACCGATGGCCAGCCTGATCCAATTAATTATGCGCTGGCGCAACTGCGGCCCGGCCTGGTCAAAGATCTCGACACCGATCCGGTGGCGGCGTTCTGGGCCGACGAATTGATGCTGGCGCGGGTGAAGCGGGTGGGCTTTGCGCTGGAAAAGGGCGGCAATAGCGAACAGGCGCGCGCGCCCGAAATCCAGCGCAGCCTGAGCCTGCCCCCCGACGATGCGCACGCCGCGCTGATGAAACACTTGATGACGGCGGGCAAGCGGCGCAAGAAGCAGGCGACGAAGGAGCTGGAAAAAGCGCTCGGCGCCGAACTCGACACCTATCTGCGCGATCTCGACGCGCTGGAAACCGCGCTGGAAACCATCACCGCGATCCAGACCGACATCCGCATCTGGAATCTCAACCGCCATGGCCTGCTGCTTGGCCACGCGCTGGTGCAGGGTTATCAGGACGCGAAGGCGCAGCAGGGCGTGATCGATTTTGCCGACGCCGAATGGCTGGCCTGCCGCCTGTTGCAAAGCGAAGAGCACGCGCCGGGGCTGGCGCTAAAGCTGGACGCACGCTACCGGCATCTGCTGCTCGACGAGTTTCAGGACACCAATCCGTTGCAATGGCAGGCGCTGTCGACCTGGCTAACGGCTGCGCGTGAGGCGGACAGCGACATGACGGTGTTCATGGTGGGTGATCCGAAGCAGGCGATTTATCGTTTTCGACGCGGCGAGGCGCGGGTGTTTACCGCGGCGGCGGAATTCTTGCGCACGCATTTCGATGCACCGCTGTTCAGCACCACGATGACACGGCGGCTGTCGCCTGCGGTGGTGCAGGCGATCAACCCGGTGTTTTCCGATGTTGAGGGATTTGCCGCGCACAGCCACGCCCCGGCCAATGAAACCCGCCCCGGTGCGCTGCGCTGCCTGCCAATTCGCGTGGAAAAAATAGAATCCAGTGCCTCATTCGGCCTGCCCCACGCGGGGACTCCGATCCACTACGCGGCCTCCGGCCACGTGTGGAGTCGTATGCGCAATCCGCTTACCACCCCCTTGCCAGAGTCCGACGACAAGGCGGTGCATGTCGAGGCGCAAACCTTTGCCCAGGTGTTGCGCGACGAAGTATTGGGACGCTGGAGTGTGGTGGACAAATACACCAAACAAAGCCGCCCCGCGCGCGCCGGCGATGTGATGGCACTGGTGAAAAAGCGCACCCACCTGCATCTGTACGAGCGCGAACTGGAAGCCGCGGGCATTCCCTTCATCACCTCGCGCCGCGGCGGCCTACTGCACGCGCTGGAAGCGCGGGACGTGATTTCGCTGCTGGAAACCCTACTGCTACCGCATGCCGATTTAAAGCTGGCACATACGCTGAAAAGTCCGGTATTTGCTTGTGGCGACGCAGACCTGCTGACCGTATTTACGCCCACGCCCGCGCATGAAACGCGCGGCTGGGAGCGTTTGAGCGTGCTGGCAGCGCAGGCAGATTGCCCGCCCACGCTCATGCGTGCCGCGCGTCTGCTCACCCGCTGGCGCGCGCGCATCGGCACGCTGCCGGTGCACGATCTGCTCGACCACATTTATTTCGAAGGCGATCTCGAAGCGCGCTACGCTGTCGCCGCGCCTGTTGCGCAGCGCCCGCAGATCGCCGCCAACCTGCGCGCTTTCATGCAGCTGGCGCTGACGCAGGACGGCGGCCGCTACCCGACGCTGGCGGGGTTCATCCGCGAGCTGGCTTCGCTTACCGATGACGCCGACGCCGCGCCCGGCGAAGGGCTGGCAGCCGACGGCGAAAACGCGGTGCGGCTGCTCACCATCCACGGTTCCAAGGGGCTGGAAGCACCGATTGTCTGGCTGCTCGGCGGCAGCGATCACACACGCGGCGACAGCTATGGCGTGCTGGCACCGTGGCCACCGACGGCGCCGCAACCTGATCACTTCTCCCTGTTCGGCAAACAGGACGAGCGCGGCGCATGGCGTGAGCCCTGGTTTGCGGAAGAGGCCGAACTGGCAAAACGCGAATCCGACAATCTGCTCTACGTGGCGCTTACACGCGCGGAGCAGGGGCTGATCGTCAGTGGGGCGGCGGACAAAAGCGACTGGCTGCAACGCGTGGATGCGGCGTGGCAGGGGATGGAACTGCCGGCGGATTTACCGCCTGCCCCCTCAGTTGAGGACGTGCCGGTAGCGAACGCGTTGCCTCGCATCGCTGCGCCAGCCATCGGGCAGCGGCTGGCGCCCGCAACCGCCAACCCAGCGGCGGCGAGTGGCGAGCTGTTTCATGCCTGCCTTGAACACCATGCGCCCCCAGGTGCGGCGCGCGATCTGCCCGCGCTGGCTACCCGACTGGGGGTGGCCGCCGAACTGAATCGCATTGAAGCCGATGCGCGCGCCTTGCTGACACAGCCGCACCTGGCGCGCTTTTTCGATCCTGCGCAGTATCAAACCGCGCACAACGAACTGGCATTGCTGGATGCTGGCGGTCGCATGCAGCGGCTCGACCGCGTGGTGGAATTTGACGATGCGGTGTGGATCATCGACTACAAAACAGGCGGTGACAGCGTGGGCCTGCCGGACGATCTGCTGACCGAACGCCACCGCCCGCAGCTGTCGAACTACCAAACCCTGCTTGCCGGGCTGTATCCCGGCAAGCCTATTCACGCTGCATTGCTTCTGGCTGATGGCCGGTTCATCAGTATGCGCACGCAATAAAACTGGAGTCACCCCTTGGGCAATAAACCTTTTTCCGAATCCTGCGTACAAAACCGCGACCCGATCCTGGCCGTTCTACACGAGGCGTTTGCCGACCGCAGCACGGTTTTGGAAATCGGCAGCGGCACCGGCCAGCACGCCGTGGATTTTGGCGCGGCACTGCCGCATCTGCGCTGGCAAACCGCTGATGTACGGCCACACCACACGGGCATCCAGATGTGGCTCAACGACGCAGCACTGCCGAATGTGCTGCCCCCAATCGAACTGGACGTGAACCAGCAAGCCTGGCGCCATGGCCGCTATGACGCGGTGTTTTCGGCCAACACCCTGCACATCATGGGCTGGGACTCGGTTGAACAGTTTTTTGCGGGCATCGGCGCTGTATTGGAGCCGGGTGGCGTGCTGGTGATTTATGGTCCGTTTAACTACAACGGCGCGTTTACCTCGGAAAGCAATGCCCGTTTCGATATCTGGCTGAAGTCGCGAGATCCGGCTTCGGGCGTGCGCGATTTTGAAGCGGTGGACGCGCTGGCGCGTGCGCAAGGGTTATCACTTCAGCAGGACATCGCCATGCCGGCCAACAATCGCACGCTGGTTTGGAAGCGAATGGACTGAATCCTGCTTTGCCTTGTGCGGGTCTTTGCTATAACAAGACCATCGCAATGCATAGGAAAGCGCATGCGCATCGCCGAACTGATTCAACGCTGGGGCAAAGAAGGACATGAGCGCACGTCCGTGCGGGCTTATACGGTTCATTTGCCGCTCCGTGATGCCGCCCGCATCGAAGCGCTACACGTCATGTATCCGGGGCGCAGCGAGTCCCAGTTGATGGCCGATCTGGTTCGTGCAGCGCTCGACGAGCTCGAAGTGGCCATGCCCTATATCCCCGGTAAGCGCATCATCGCCGAAGACGATTATGGCGACCCGATCTACGAGGATTTGGGTCCTACGCCGCAGTTTTACTCACTTTCTCACGAGATACTGCGCAAACTCGCAGCCTTGCCGTTAGAAAAATAGCTGTCGGATTTGTTTACGCTTGACCATTAATCCAGCTTCAGCCAGATAACCAAGCCTTTGTTTTAAATGAATTTTGTATTTCTGGCACAACGTTTGCTATGTTGGACGCTATAAATAGCAAAATAACGGAGCAATTCCATGTACCTCGGCCCAACGCTTCTTTTTACCGCGTTTGCCAGCCTGTTTTATGTGCCCGGCTTTATGGACATTCCATTCGGGTTACTTACACCAAGCCAACTCATTTCGGAATGTCTGTTTTTCATATTTGGCCTGATCGCACTGGCCGCTTTGTCACGTTCGATTGAAAGCGATCCAGTGTGGCCATGGCGGCCGGAATTTCGCCGTTTGGTGAACGCGCTGTTTAGACAAACACCCTAGGACGTGCCATCAAAACGGCTGCCCGGCTTAAAATAACGGTTTTCCGTTCTTCTACGCTGCCATGCCCGTCAACCTCACTGCCCCTGATCCCGCCTCCCTGTTACCTGTTGCGGGCATCCGTATCGGCATTGCCTCTGCCGGCATCAAAAAACCCGGTAAGCGCGACCTCACGCTGATCGAACTCGCACCTGGCAGCCAGGTCGCGGGCGTGTTCACGCAGAACCGCTTTTGCGCGGCACCGGTCACGCTATGCAAACAGCATCTGGGTCAGAATAATCAGCACGGCGGGCGCATCCGCGCACTGGTGATCAACACCGGTAACGCCAACGCCGGCACCGGCGAGGAAGGGCTGAACCGCGCGCGCCAGACCTGCGAAGCGGTGGCGCAATTGATGGGCTGCACGGCAGAAAACGTGCTGCCGTTTTCCACCGGCGTGATTCTGGAACCGCTGCCGATCGACAAGATCCTGCCCGCACTACCTGCCGCGAAAACCGATCTGGCACCAAATCACTGGTCGGAAGCCGCCCACGCCATCATGACTACCGATATCGTCGCCAAGGGCACCACACGTCAGGCGCAGGTCGGCGGCAAAGCCATCACCGTCACCGGCATCGCCAAAGGCTCGGGCATGATCCACCCCAACATGGCGACCATGCTGGGCTATGTGGCCACTGACGCCGCCATCGCACCTGTGCTGATGCAGCAGCTGGTGCAAGACGTCGCCGATGTGTCGTTCAACTGCGTCACGGTGGACGGCGACACCTCAACCAACGACAGCTTCATCCTGATTGCCACCGGACAAGCCGGCAATGCGGAAATCAGCGATGCATTCAGCACAGACTACCTGGCACTAAAAGCCGCTGTCAGCGCGGTTTCAATCGAGCTTGCACAGGCGATGGCGCGTGACGGCGAGGGCGCAACCAAGTTCATTACCGTACAGGTCGAAGGCGGGCGCGACCATGCGGAATGCAAGCAGATTGCCTATGCCATCGCACGTTCCCCACTGATCAAGACCGCGTTTTTCGCCAGTGACCCCAACCTCGGACGCATTCTTGCTGCGATTGGTTATGCCGGCATCATGGATCTCGACGTGAACACCTTGCAGGTATATCTGGGCGACGTATTGGTGGCTGAAAAAGGTGGGCGGGCGACGAGCTACACCGAAGCGCAGGGCGCCGCTGTCATGAAGGAAGCGGACATCACCGTACGCGTGGCACTCAACCGCGGCACAATTTCTGCCACGGTGTGGACCTGCGACTTTTCTTACGACTATGTGAAGATCAACGCGGAATATCGCACCTGAACCACACTCTGCGGCGACAGAAAGGTTAACCCAGGTGCTCCCTGCATCCCGGGTTAACCTTTCCAGGGGCGAACCCGGGGGTATTATTTACCCAGCAATTCCGCCACGGGATGCAACTGCTCCACATGTTGTGACACGACTTTCACGATGACGATGATCGGCAAGCCCAGCAGCATGCCCCACACCCCCCATAACCAGGCCCAAAACAGCAGCGACACAAACACGGCAGCCATGTTCATTTTTGCAAACTTGCCGGTCATCCAGGTGGTGACAATGGTGCCGATGAAGGTCGCAATCAACAGCGACGTGCCTGCGATCAATAGCCCCACAGCTAGTGAATCGAATTGCATGAAACCAGCCATACCGAGGATGACTGCGGTGATGGCGGGACCCGCATAAGGGATGAGATGCAGCAAACCGGCAGCAACGGCCCAGGCACCGGCATTTTCCAAACCGATCCATCGCAATACGACCCAAGTGATCAGCCCCAACAAAACGTTGGTCACCAACAACATGAACATGTACTTCTGAATGGAATCATTGATCCCATCCAGGATGTGCACCGTGATCTTTTTTCTCGACAGCGTCGGGCCTGCGAGCCGCACCAGCTTGCGTTTGAACAAATCACCGCCCAGCAGGAAAAAGAACACCAGAAAAAACACCATGGCCGCCTGGCCAATGATCGTGAGCACCCCTTTGGATCCCACCAATAAGGCGTTACTCAGTTTGAAAGCAGGTTCGTCAATTACAACGCGCGTGATGCGCGATTTGGGTGGCGCCGAGAGGTCGGCTTTACTCGCGGCTTTTTCAATTGTTTCCGCAGCAGCTTGAACATGCTTCATATTGCTCTGCTGGCCGCTGCGCATTTTGTCGAGCCCGGTCGACACCTTGCTCGCCGCTTCAGGCAATTGCGCAATGATTCTTTGAACCTGCCCTCGCAACGCATAGGTGCCAAACACGAGTGCACAGATGACGGCCAGCATGACCAGGCTGGCGCCCGCGACCCGCGGTATCCTGATCCGCTCCAGCCACATCACGAGTGGGTTCAGGGTGTACGCAAAGAGGATCCCCAGCAACAGGGTGATCAGAAACGGCTGCGCCCAGTTCAGTGCGAATATCAACGCCACGGTCGCCATGATGACGAGCGCGACGCCGCGTGCATCTACGGGCAAAGGAGCGGTGTGCGGAATGGCATCAGCAACCGCTGGCTCGGATGCTGAATTCCCAATTGGAGAGGCTGGAAGGGAAGGGGGAATCATAGGGTGCAGCCCCTCAAGAAGGCCAGAACGCTTGGTGCAAAAAAGGGCCTAGCGTTTGTTGCCGCCAAAAACAAGCAGTGCTCCGCCAATCAGAATGGCGCCCACGCCTGCCCAGACGGGGATATTGACGCGCTCCCGGTCCGTAACCGAAAACTCGATCGGACCCAATTTGGCCTCATGCGTTTCCTTGGTGTAGCTGAATCCGCCGTATGCCAGGCTCAGTATGCCCGCCACAATCAGCGCCAATGCGATTCCTTTAACAGCGTTCATTTTTTCTCCTTATGGTGCGTGGGTCAACGAGGTGGGCAGTGACTGTGCGTCACCAGCAAAGTGATCATGGCAGATGCTTCAGCATCGCCCTCTCCGCCTGGCATCACATTCCGCGTCAAAAACAATACAAGCGAACAGCTTAGCTGGCGCATCCGGACCCATCAGTTCGGTAACGCACATAAGGCACTATTAGGGTGTGGGGCGCTCCGGCTTGGCAACGGTCATCCAACCTGTTCAGACTACAACCAGTATTCTGCGAGCCGTGCCGTCCACTCTTTCAGCCGGAACAGCCATGGCCTGCGCTCCCAGCCCTCAAGATCGATGGCATCAGACTCTGCCAGATCACGGGCGAACATGGCATCCATTTGCCCTGCAAAATCGCTACCGAGTATCACTGCATTGATTTCGTCATTGTGCAGAAAGCTGCGCCAATCCAGGTTGGTTGAACCTATAGTCGACCAGACGCCGTCGATGGAGGCCGTCTTGGAATGCATCACCGCACCGCGCCGCTCATAAATCCTGACACCCGCACGCAGCAGCGTTGAATAATGCGAGCGCCCGGCGTGGAATACCGCCCAGGAATCGGTGTGACTCGGCAAGACCAGCTTCACGTCGGCGCCGCGCTGCGACGCGTCAGTCAAGGCCTTGAGCAATTGAGGATCGGGAACGAAGTAGGCGTTGGTGAGGTTTACACGCTGTTCTGCATGGTCGATCGCCGATAGCAGTGTGAGATAGATCAGGCTGTGCGGGTCGGCAGAGGCGCTGCCGATGGCACGCACGATCGCGTCCCCCTTGTTGTCGAGTTTGGGGAAGTAGCTTTTTTCAGCCAGTGGCTGACCTTCCTGCTTCACCCAAGTGTGGATGAACAGTTTTTGAAATTCCGCCACCACCGGTCCTTCGATCTGCAAGTGGGTGTCCCGCCACCCAATCGGCGTCGCGTCCTTCTTTCGAGCTTTCCTGAGGGAAGGTCCGCTGGAATACGATTCACTGATATTGATGCCGCCGATGAAAGCGATGCGGCCATCGACCACCAGCAACTTGCGGTGGTCGCGGTTATTAAGCAGCCACCCCTTCTTGTTTCTGGCCAAGGGGTTGACTGGATTGAACTCGAGCACCTGGATACCGCCGGCACTCAGGCGCTCGAAAAATGCCTTGGGTGTATTCAGGCAGCCGACGCTGTCGTATATCAGATTGACCTGAACGCCCGCGGCCTGTTTTTCCAGCAACAGGTCTGCAAACTGATTACCAATCTCGTCGTCTTCAAAGATATAGGTTTCCAGGTTGATATGGTCTTTGGCCGCGCGCATGGCCGCGAACATGGCTTGATAAGTTGCCGGTCCGTCTTGTAGCAAAACCAGCTTGTTGCCCAGAACCAGGGGGCTGTCGACGTTAATCGTCTGTTCCAGGGCCAAGTGTTTCTGCAGGATGTCGATGTTGCCGGATTCGCGCTTGAGTCCCCGAATAATGGCCGAGTTCTTGTTGACGGAAACCGGGCCGCGCGCGTTATCGAACGCCACAGCCTGTACGCGCGGCTTGTCCATTTCGCGTTCTGCCGCGGCGTCAGGGATGGTTGCGCATCCGGCAAATGTGAGCAGGCAGCAGGCAGCTGCCGCCATGCGTTTGAGTACCACGCAGGAGAAAGTAAGCGGGCGCGATGGCACGGGTTGATCAACATTCTGGCAGGGCATTTTCTTGATTATTCCGGTTCGCAAAGGGCTCGCGCCCGCCAGACGACCGTTTCATCTGGTATCAGATTGATGACCCGGTTTGTAATGCTCAATGTTTACGCAACCGGCGCCCAAGCTGCCATATCATCAAGCCACGCTGCAGCCATCTGCCAACGCGTTTCGGGCGCAATGCAGCCACTAAAAGCGAGGCGCCCACCATCAGAACGGGATGGCGCCTCACATAACGCAGCACAGCCACCCCGCGGTCCACCCGCGCCAGGCGCGCACGCCACGGTTCGAGGGTGTCCACCAGGGTGGCGCGTTGCGCGTCCGCCTGCGCCACCAGTTGCTGGCGACGTTTGGACAGCTGGGTAAGCTTGCCGCTCATGATCCCGAACGGAGTTGCTGCCGGTCTTTGGATAGTTCGGTCAGGCTCGCTTCAAATAACCTTGGCTTGGTTCTAACCCGATGCAGGGCAAACCACCCCAAGCCAACGCCGACCATCAGAAATAGGCCGGTCATGCCAGACAGCGCCAGCAGCCGGTGCGTCTCCCAGAAGACGACCACAACCAGAATCGTCAGCAGCACGATACCAATACCCAGACACCCCAGCGCAATCAGCACCAGCACCAGAAATGAGGTCAGCTGCTCCCGCTCTTCAGCCACGTCCGTGGACAACAGCTCAAGTCGGGTATGAACAATGCTGACCAGACTCACTGACAACGTCTTCAGGGATTCAAACAACCCCTCCGGCGCAGCTTGCGATTCCTCAGCCATCGCTTTGCTTAGCGCCGGGCAATCAGCAGGCCAACCAGCAGCCCAACCGCAGTGCCCACACCGATGGCCTGCCAGGGGTGTACATGGACATACTCATCCGTGGCCTTGGCGGCGGCGCGCGTCCTGACCATCAGTGCGGCCTGGGCTTCGCTCATTTTTACTTTTGCTGCAGCAAGCGAGGCTTCGGCCTTGGCGCGCATGGCGGCCACGGCCTCTCCACCCTGGCCCGCTGTGGCCTTGATCAGCGCCTCGGCATCAGCGACCACGACCTTGAAGTCCTGGATCAGCTGCTCTTTCGTCACGTCATTTGTGTCCGTATCACCAGACATGCTCTTAGCGTTCATGGATAAATCCTTTTTCGTTCATGGTAAAAAAGCCCGGTTATCAGACAGCACACTTGGATACCAAGTTGATAACGCACACTGCCTTTCACTAACCCTACAATCAATTTCAGGTTTTGCATATCAAGCCTGCAAGCCTGAACGTACATGGCCAGTGCCAGAACTTGGTTCTGGTACTGGCTCACGTCAGCTGTCGTTTACTTGAGACGCATATCGTTCTTGACGGATACCACGCCTTTGACGCTGCGGGTCACTTCAATCGCCTTGGGGATGTCAGCAGCGGTATGGACGAAGCCGCTCAATTGAACTACGCCCTTGAAAGTCTCGACGTTGATCTCAGCAACCTTCAGGCTGGGCTCATTGAAAATGGCGGCTTTCACCTTGGTGGTGATGACGCTGTCATCAATGTATTCACCGGTTCCTGAATGCTTGTTGGATGAAGCACAACCCACAACGGACACCAGCGTGACGGCCAGAAGCGCTGCGGAGAGATATTTGTTGAATTTGTTCATGGTTAGTACTCCAAATGTTAGTTAAGCGTGCTGTTTAACGCTGATCTCTAACCGCTAGCCGACACGGTCTGACCCAGGTGTTTTCAGTTTCGACCCGGCGGCGCTCAGTGTTTTGAGCAAACCCGTGTCGATACCGTAAGAACAGATTAATCTCGCGGTCAACCAGCGTCTGTGCGTTGACGAACATAGTACGGGAACGCTATCTGGATCGATCTTCGTCGCAATCACGACAACGCATTGATACCGGTCAGGTTCCGTTACCGAACCGACCGGCGCACGTTCAACTTGTCCGGTTCTAGCCCGAGCGAGAAGCGGATATCCCTGAAACAACCCTTGAATTCAGCGGATACCTAAGTTTCCGAACGCTTATGCGCGATCGGTTTTTTGGTGAACATATATTCATGTAGTTCTTTGGAAAACCGGGGGTCTTTGCGCCGAATCCATTCCAGCACCATCGCTGCATGCTCTTTTTCCTCGTCTCGATTGTGCTCAAGAATGGCCTTGAGTTCCGCGTCTTTGCACGCATCTGCGCGTTGGTTGTACCAATCCACGGCTTCCAGTTCTTCCATCAACGAAACAATGGCTCTATGCATGTCGCGCGTTTCAGCGGACAGCTCCTCTACAGGTTCGTGGTAACCAACGCTGGACATTTTTTTCCCCTAAAGATTATGTGGTTCTTGCTTGGTGGCCTGGCTTGATGCACGTCAATGTATCGTCACGTGTACGCCAGGCACGTCCGGATGACCCGGTTGCGTATCGACACCTTTCCGCCATGTGGTGGTGCAGTACATCTGATAGACCGTGTTCTCCATATCGTCGTTCGGCTTACCACGGTCCCTGGATTAACAAAGGTCGCCGGCTCACGCGCAGATTGCCTTCCCAGCCGCAGACCATCGAACGACAGCGGTAACGGTTGATCCATACAAAGCGGCTCATGAGCCAATCCACCAAACGACGCGGGACGCGATACGCTGAGCCCTTACAGCGAGGGCATGCGGATGCTGAAGCGGTATTACCGGTTTCAGCATCGCGATCGCAGACAGCAGCAGAGGCTTTCATGCGTTCAGCCGCACCTCTGTAACGTTGCCGCTTTGACTCACGCAAGCGAAACAACTCACGCGCAACTTCGTGATCGGCGGTGGGGTGACCCCAATTGACCTTACCCTCTTCCATTAACGGCTTCAAGTTGCGTTTATCGGTATCCCGATCCATTTCTAACTCCTGTTATTCAGTGCGTCCCTGGCTAAAACATCAGTCAGGCACCCTTTGTTCGACCTGCCGGCACGTATGCCCCTCAAACCGCGATACGCTGCGAAGAAACCCTATGGAGACACGTTGGATGGGTTGCGGTGCGTCCAGGCATTACGCCCTGGGCTCACCCCACTCGTTAACGGTCACGGTGGGTCCGGGAGGGGCGCTCATCTGCATGTGATGCGCCTGACCGCGGAAGATATAGGTCACCTCCCAATAGTCTGGACGGGCTTGGCTGGGAACGCTTTCGCAACGCTGGATATCTCGAGTGGAAGCTTCCTGTCCACCATTGTTTCGGCCCACGTTGGCGCCGACCGCGGCCCCTGCAACTGCGCCGCCGGCCGTGGCGATATCCTGACCGCGTCCGCCCCCAACCTGATGGCCGAGAATGCCGCCAATGACGGCTCCGACAATTGCCCCAGGTACATTGGCGCGACGACGCTCCTCAATGATTTGCTCGCTTTCGACCCAGCATCGCTGTTCAGGGGTACCGAGCACGGCATGGACTGAAGTGACGTTCGCCTCGTACAGCCTTTCGTTGTTGCGGCGGCGGTAATCATTGACGGAACCGGAGCCGGCGCGTAATGATGGTCCTCGATGCGTGCGTCTGGGCTAATGGCTCTTACTGATGAAATCCGGTTGTTCAAGCCCATTGCGGCCAGCGAGGGATAGCGGCCCGGACGCAGGACAACGCACCGCCCGTCGAACTGGACATCCTGGCACACCTCCCAGCGGTCGCCGAGCGCCTCGACCGACGAGGCCCGGTCATTGAAGCCATGGCGCGTAAAGTTTTTGATTTGTTGTTCGGTGGTGAAAGAGCGGCCCTGAAAACCTTCATGTTCATAAAAGATAATCTGGGCAGTAACTGGAACTGGCGCATAACGATGATCATCGATGCGTGCGTCTCGGTTGATTGCCCTTGCCGATGAAACCCGGTTGTTCAAGCCCATCGCGGCCAGCGAGGGATAGCGGCCCGCGCGCAGGACGACGCATCGCCCGTCGAACCGGACATCCTCGCAAACCTCCCAGCGATCGTGGAGAACCTTGACCGACGAGGCGCGGTCATTGAAGCCATGGCGCGTAAAGTTTTTGACCTGTTTTTCCGTAGTGAATGACCGGCCAGTAAAACCCTGATTTTCGTAAAACGTAATCTGGGCTGATGCCTGCGTAGCAAGCGCCACGCCCACCACTGCCAAGGTGATTCTTAATATGACATTCATAACTTTTCCCTAACGTTATGGTGCGTGAAGCCCATGCCGGACCGGGCAATTTGATCCCGTCATTCGGCACAACCGACTCTCAATATGAGGCTCCTTCCACAACGGGTCTGTGCGGGTCCGAACATAGCGGCACGTAGGCATCCAGCCGCGAGCTGGTCATCATTTTCGAAAGAACACATCTATGTTCGCCACCGCACTGAACTGTGCACAACATGCGCCTACGCTGTTTATCTGCCGAGTGCGACATTTCAAGTCAAACCGGTTTGTTTGCGGATAGCTCGAAGCCTTTCGCACCACCATTTTTCATTTAGGGGATTGACCATGAACCGTTCGATACTGATTTCAGCAATACTTGCTACGCTTACCCTTGCCGCTTGTGACAAGCCCACCGTAGTTACGGTGCCTGCCTCGCCAGTAGCTGTGCCAGGTCCCGCAGGTCCTCAAGGTGAGACCGGTAGCCAGGGTTCAACCGGCTATCAGGGCGCCACCGGCGAACAGGGTGCAACAGGCTATCAGGGCAAGACCGGCGAAACCGGTGATGCCACCACGGTGATCGTGGTGCCGGCCGAGCCTGCCCAATAATTTCACTCACACTTTCTAGGAGAACCCCATGGGCTTGGGAACCATACTGTTAATTGTTCTGATCCTGATGCTGATCGGTGTCATCCCTGCTTGGCCACACAGCAAGGGCTGGGGCTATGGTCCCAGCGGTGGATTGGGATTGATCGTCATCATCCTGATTATTCTGCTGTTGCTGGGTAAAATTTGACGGGTGATGCATTGCGCCGCTGTGCGGTCACTTGTTGTGACCGCACACGCTGCTGCTGGCGGGTTACGTTTTAAACAAACCTGAAATCGACCCATTAGCTGTAGCAGGCGCTTTTGAACGGCTTTGAACGAGTCGAATGCGGCAGGCCACCATCACCCTGGCAATACTTTGCGCAGGCCTTCTCGTGGCTTATCTGCGCCCCCTCCTGCTTGACCAAACCCGATACACTCGGCTGAACTCCGTTGCAAGTCCCTTACGTCGGCGACACGATCGAACCGGCATAGAACACTTCGCACGCACCGCCAGACAAGTTGCTTTCAACCTGCTTGAGCAACTTGACCACTGGCCCGCTAAGTGACTTGATTGCGCCCGGCTTTTTGAATGCGCCATGAATGGCTTGCTTCGCCGTGATGCAGCCCCTGTTATCGACCAAGGTCACGTTACCGAACCGCTCATTGACGAAATCAAGCCCGCCCTTGAGAGCTACCCGGTTCTGCTTCGTCGCCATGGCCACATCCTGCGCCTGCGCCACGCCGCGCTCGACTTTCCAACCTGAAACGAGCGTCCGGATCTCGCTGCGGCCCTCCGATGTCTGAAAATTGCTCGCAAAATTGTAGCCCTTGGTAACCGCCAGACCGGCCGGGCCGGCAAGGAAGAGCGCGGCCACGTCCACGAGATTGAAGTTTTGACTCGACCCTTACCGGGCGAACGCCCGATCGATATCGTGGCCATACAAATTGAGGTGCTTGCCACGTAGCGAGACCTACCCCTGCGCGGTCTGTCTCAACGCCTTTATGGTTTTCCCCTGCATCGACAAGTTCGCGGAAAAATCCATCGGCCCTGCTACGACCTTCTGCGGCGCCAGGTGCTTGAGGAATGCCTCGATGCGGAACGGTGATAGGGAATATCGAACGTGGTAGTTGGGAAGCGAATCTGTAAAACTCGCCCGGATACTGCCCGAACCCTGACCATCGAATACACGCATCGTGACAGGCTTGAGATCGAAAATCCCACGCTCCCCGGCAACCGAAAACCGCAAGCCGGATGCGGCATAGTCGTCGGTCCGGATTGCACCGCAGGTGGCTTCCGCGGTGAAGGATAAATTCTTCATGATGCCCGGGCGATTCCGCTCCGTTAGCCGCAACCGGTTCACGTCCAGGCTGCAATCCGCCGCCTCGAATCCCCTCCCGGACTGTTTATCAGCGTAAATGATCGTGCCACCTGAAAGGGATATTTTTGCCAGGTTCAGGTCAGGCAATCTTTTCCGGGTCGCCACGGCTTTCTCAAAGTTGAATGTGCCATCGTGATCCCGCTCGATGAATATCTTCGGTTGCTCAAGCGAAATCGCCTTGATCTGCACTCGCTTGTAAAGCAGGGGGAGAAAGTCGATTCGAATCCTGGCTTCATTTGCGGTGGCGACTTCCGTTTCCCGGTTACGGATGTGCACGTCTTCAAGGGTGACCAGCAAGTCAGGAAAAAGGCCCACGCCCAAACGTCCACCGATTTTGACTTCCATCCCGAAAACGTCCGAGACAGCCGCTTCAAATCGAGGCTTGAAAGCGTTTGCATCCAGGAACACAAACAGTGCGATTGCGACGAGGACAAGCAGCCCGATGAGCCCGCCAATGACAATGCTGAGGGTTTTAAGTGATTTTGACATTGGCCCGATCCAGGCATGTGCCCATTCTGGTGGCACGCCTCCACGTGATTACGACAATTTCATTAAAAGCATTTCAGCACGGTGTGTTTTGACCAGACATGCAGAACACGGCATGAACAGGCCAAGCCGGTATCAGCCCCAGCAGCCCAAACGGCTGCCAGATGAGGTCATCATTGACGGTTGCTGGATGGAGACGACTTCGAGCACCTATCCAGCGCCGTCCTGTAAACAGGTGAAGCCGCTCAACGCCGTATAAAACGCAGCAGGAGCATCACAATTGCGATAACCAGAAGAATGTGAATGAATCCGCCCAGGGTGTAGGCGGAAACCAAACCCAATAACCAAAGGATGATCAGGATGACTGCAATCGTTTCAAGCATGTTTTCAACTCCCCTATTCATTTAACTTCAACCCCATCAAAGACACCTCCAGACGAGGCGTTCATTGCAGGGAACCGGACTTCCTTGCCCACACTGAAACGGTAACAAGAGTCCTGCGCTGACCCTGGTCGGAATGTTCTCCGTCTTACCTGGATCCTGCCGGTTATGCTGTTACACGCAATATCAGCATGAGTAGAAAAGTACACTCAATACCCAGTCCGTTCCGTTCGCCATCGCACATAGCGCCATGTTTCGTTGAGATCTGCACACCAACCAAGAATGCTGCATGCCGTTATCAGCTTGATCACCAACAGCCAGGGTATGCACAGAAATGACAAGGCCAGAAGCGATGACATCGCTTCTGGCCTTGTTTTGTCGTGCGCGAACGCGCTACGGACTGGACGTCTGCATCGACGCCAAGACCTTATTTGTCCTTCTTGATGGTGAGATCAGTCCAGACCGATTTAACGCCTGCAGTACTACGCGCCGTCGTAACCGCCTGGTCTATTTCCGCCTGATTATTGGCTGTGCCGGTCATCCACACCACGCCATCTTTATCGGTATCAACCCGGATATTTTTCATGCTGCCCGGATGATCCGCAGCCAGTTTGGCCTTGATCTTGGTTGTAATCATCGAATCCTTGACCCAAGTCAGGGGATGCGCACGGTCTTCGCTACGCTCGGCCGAATCGGCAGCAATCGCAGCAACCGGGGCCAGCAACGTGCCAATAACAAAAAGCGATGCCACAAGTTTGTTCTTCATGGTCTGTCCTTATATTCAGTGAGGGAGGAAATACGATGATCCAGCGATTCGTTAAAAGGTTCTGTTCGCTATCACACAGAGAAGGAGACGGAACCCCTCCCTCGTTCTGCTATCTGGATGGCGACAACACCCTGCCGTATTAATCCCGGCCATGCTTCCGATCGTTGTCGTGGTGGTCGTTCCGGTCCTTCTGATGCTTATCCCGATGCTCGTCCTTGCGGCCACTTCGGCGATCATCATGGCGTTCCTGATAACGCGGAACGTACACCTGGTTGTACCAACTGTCCTGAACAAAATAAACCCGCTCGCCGCAGGCATCATATTTACGGCAGTGTTTGCGCCAGTTCTTCGCATGGCCGGGTGGCACGCGCAGGTAGATCGGCTCTCTTGCCGCTTCCCGATAAATGACACGCGGCTCGCGATAAATCAGTCGCGGTTGAGGATAGTCGCCGATGTCGATGCGGCCATAGAAGCCGGGGTCGCCAATGCTGATCGACACGCCAACATCGGCCGCGAGTGCCGGAACGGCTGCGGCGAGAGTGAATGCTGCTGCAATGAATAAATGTTTCATGTGAGTTCTCCTGTTGCTAACAATCCTGCCTACGCACCGATTCCCGCCCCCTCCGCAGACCATCGTGTGACGGAAGCGGTTGGGGAATGAAACGTGTCAGGAATGGGTGTCCTTGTTGTTCTCTTCAAATTGCTTGATCTGCAACTCGGCTTCGTCCTTTGTGATGCCGTAGGTCTCCTGAATCCTGCCCGCCAACTCAATGCGTTTGCCGTCAATCTGATCAAGATGATCATCGGTGAGCTTGCCCCACTGGGCCTTTACCTGGCCCTTGAACTGCTTCCAGTTACCTGCTGCAATATTCCAATTCATTTCAGATTCCTTTTTCGCGTAAACCGGTTGAAGAAATTTCCAACCGAGCCCCCACCATCCTTCCCCACCGCTTGAGCATCAGGCTGCAGGGCAAATAAAATAACAGGGTAACAACCCGGGCCTGATGACGAATGTCCCGGATTTGAGTGCAAGCTTAGTCACTTCAAAATCTTCGGTCGGTACGGTGGCGCACAGTACCGTCGCAGCTCATGGTGCCGTGAGCCGAAACGGAGAATGGCGGCTGAGGCAATCTGGTCCAGGCGCTAATTCACAGCCTGCTGCCGAACATACTCGGCACGTTTCATCTCAACATAAGTTCGCCGATCCATCTCGTGAAGCTGCCTAGGATAGCGCTCGGCTGCCGTAAACCAGCTCTGTAACTGTTTTTCGAATCGCCCAGTCGATGCCGTACGGTTCGCCCCGAGAAAGCTATCGATTGCCAGGTAATAACGCATCGTGTTGCGTTCCATCAAGCCACGCACCCCACGGATATAATCGGGCTGACCATCGACTTTTTTGCCGATCACGGTGAACCCCACTTTACGACTGCCGATCGTGCCAAGATATGCCTGAAGGGATAAACGTCCGGACATATTGATGGCGTAAGAATAGGTCAGATGCAAAAACGTTTTGGCGTTCGGGAGCGCCACGGCTTCCAGCTGGATAACAAAATCGCTGGTCCCCAGCGGGCCCTCCTTGGCATTGAGGTTGATTTCGAAATACTCCGGTGTCGCCGCAGCTACGCTGTAGTTGAATTCGACACGCGCCGCATCGGCCAGCTCTTCGGGTGTTTTCTTGCCGATATTAACGTTCAGAACGGTACCGGAGGGCCTGCTTTCCGCATGACAGTATTTGGTGTTGATATGCAAAAGCATTACGTCGCACCAGTTTTTCGGATTATTCAGGCCGGCATTTACCGTGGCAAACGGATAATTGATAGTTGCGTAAATATCGCCTTTCAGGCGGCCCTTCGATTCAGAAGAATCGAGTACCAGTTGTCGCTTGAATTGGTTCTGCCGAAGGGGTTCCTCCAACGATACGAATTTTGTGCGCAGGATCGCCGCGGGGTCCGGCATGGCTATCGCAGCGCTGGTGACACCCGCTGCGCAAAGCAGCAATATGCTGCTCAACCAGCTCGCTGGTCTTGACCAGAAACGCTTATGCATGATCACTCCTTTGTGTCAGGATGCCAGCCTGCCATCCTGCTCCGTACCTTGATTCGGCCACCCCCGTCTCGACCTGCCGTCCAACCTGCACGGTTGCCTGATCGACTCAATTTGCGGGATCAGCGAAAGAAACGGGTGATGCGCCTGTTCAGGAAAGACAGACGCATCAAACTACACTCATCTTTTCCTGATTGCGTGCGGGGGGCTTTGACCCACAAAAGCATCCCGGCATGCTATGCCGGGTCAGGTGCAACGTGTTATTGACTAAAACGGACCTTGGCTTCCTTCACGCAAACATCTTGCGTATTGCCTGTGTAGGCGTCACATTTTTCCTTCGCTACCTGATATTGGGCAGCAAGCTTGTCTGCGTTCGCTTTCTTATAGGCATCGACAGCTTGTTCTGTGGCTTTGTCATTTGCCATGGCTGATTTTTCGTAGGCAGCCGCATTCGCATCCAGGGCTTTCATCTGTGCCGTGGCATCCGCCTTGGCACCAATCTCGGCAGCCTTCGCTTCCTTCACGCAAACATCCTTCGCGTTACCGGCCTTGTCATCGCATCGCTCGTTGGCTACCGCAAATACGGCCTCTGCCTTGACGACGCTCGCCTTATAGTGGTTCTCCGCAGTGGGCTCGTTGCGCAATTCAAGTTCAGCCAAGGCGACGTTGTCGCGACCCTTGGCTTCAGCCTTGCAGATGTCACGTGCATTACCGGACAACGGGGAGCAACTCGCTTTAGCCAGCTTGTATTCAGCCGAAATCTTGTCCTTGCTCGCTTTGTAAGCGTCCTTAGACATGTTTTGCGCCTTCGCTCCCGTGCTGAATACGAGGCTGACCGCAAGCGCGATTGCATTGATTTTAATTGTGTTCACGAATATTCCTTATAGAGTTGATGGCCTTGGAGATGATGTCTCGGCACACCCTGCCGCGCATGCCATTTTTTTCGCCAGGAACACACGCCTTTCAATCATTGCAATCGCCGTGATGTAGGCAGTGCACGCATGTTGGCTACTAGGGGCTAACAATAAGAGGGGGCGTGCTCACAGTCTGTCTGCTGTCGTACATAGCCGGCAATCGAATGACATTCCAGGATTGATCGTTAACATGCTGAACGTGCGCCTCGAGGCGACGCTGACCACGAGCAGAAACCATAGCGCACTCGTCTTTGTTTGTTCGAATGGTGTTCACCGTAACTTTCGACGCGGATGGTAGCCAGCCACAGCAGGAACGGTGCAGAACAGAACCTGCATCGGGCCCTGCAAATAGCCGGCGAAGAATTCCTCGTCGAACCCCACAACGTGAGCCGGTGTGTCGCTATCCTTCGCGGGCCCGCTTTCAGCGCACCGGCTGGACCCCATTAGCTACGTGGGGTGAAGCAAGGACTACTCCTTGTCACCCTTTGCCGTGTCCTGAATGCTTTCACCGGCTTTTTCAATCTGCTCTCCGACCTTTTCTGTCGCCTGGTCGACTTCCTTGCCAGCTTGCTCCGCGGGGCCTTCCTGCTTCTGGCAGCCGGATAGCGCGACAAGCAACGCCCCCATTGCCAGAGACGTGCCGGCCAACTTGTTGATTTTCATCATGTGGTTCTCCTGGTAACTTGCTTGCCCGGCAGCGGGCATGATCGTGTCGCGCCTGCATGCTGCGAAATCATTGCGTTGAGTAAGCGTGATGCACCTGCCTGGTAGCCGGGCGCTGAGTACGTTGATCATCATTTACCTACTTCGTGGGAGAGGGCGGTCCGCTTATCCTGTGCCGACATGCCGGCACACCCATCCAAGCCAGGCCGCAAGGCTGCGGAAATGGCATCAAGCGTTAATCTATGCTTTGTGTTCATGGCATCACTCCTATTAAAAGCCACGCGCCCGGTGATTCGCACCGGGTCGAGTCCGGTTTATTGACCGAAGCTAAGTTTGGCTTTATTCACGCACACATCCTTCGCGTTGCCTGCCAGGGTGTCGCATTTCTCCTTGGCCACCTTGTACTCGGCGTCAAGCTTGGCTCTGGTCGCATCCTTATTGGCCTCCGTGGCTTGTTCATTCGCCTTGCTTTGTGCCTCGGCAGACTTCTTGTCGGCGGTCGCGTTCGCACCGGACGTTTTCAACTGCGCCTTGGCGTCCACTTTGGCAGTCGTCTGTGCGGCTTTCGCTTCCTTCACGCAAACGTCCTTCGCGTTGCCGGCCTTATCGTCGCAACGCTCCATCGCCACGGCATAGCTGGCATCCGCCTTGGCCACACTTGCCTCGTAGCGGTTCTCACGGGTAGGTTTGTAGCTGGTTTCGAGATCAGCCAGTGCGACTTTCTCCGTGCCTTTGGCTTCGGCCACACAGATGTCTTTCGGGTTGCCGGATAACGGCGCGCAACGTGTTTTGGCCAATTTGTATTCAGCTGCGATCTTGTCCTTGCCAGTCTTGTAGTCGTCCTTCGACAGGCTTTGCGCCATCGCACCGGTACTGAGTGCAAGGCTGACTGCAAGCGCGATCACGTTCAGATTGAGTGTTTTCATTGCGTTCTTTCAGAAGGTTTGACTGGGGTGGCTGCAACGGCAGGTCGTGCCGGGCACGCATTTCTCTTCGCCAGGGACGTTCCGCTCTCAAGCAGTTCGTTGGATTGGCTCCGATAGTTGAAGCCTACGGAAAAGGCGTTAGCTGTTCTGTCTGCTGACGCACATAAGCAGCAATCGAACTAAGCACATGCAGGGCAGATTGCGTCCCGACATCAATTGAAAAACAGTGGGGAGATTGGCAGGCGGGGAAGCAGTTATGCGTTTTTTGTAGCGCTGTCCTGACGATATTTCACATCGGGCAACAAACGAACCAGTTCTTTCTTGACGACGGCGTAGCATTCGCACGCGTGGCTCTCCAGCCCAGTGCGGTCGAGCACTGAAATGTGACCACGGCGGTAACTGATCAACCCGGCTCGCTGCAATTTCCCGGCTGCCTCAGTAATGCCTTCGCGCCGCACCCCCAACATGCTGGCAACCAATTCCTGCGTCATGATCAATTCGTTCGTAGGCGATCGATCGAGCGTCAACAACAGCCAGCGGCACAACTGCTGCACCAGTGAATGGTGCCGGTTACATACCGCTGTTTGCGCCATCTGTGTCATCAATGCCTGGGTGTAACGAAGCAATAAGCGTTGGAATAAACCCGCACGACTGAATTCTTCCTTCAGCCTTTGCCCCTCCATTTGGTAAGCGTGGCCTGCGGTTTGCACCACGGCCGAACTGGGGGTGGTCTCTCCGCCCATGAAAAGCGATACCCCAACGACACCTTCATTGCCCACCCCCGCCGTTTCGGCCGAGGCACCCGATTCGGTCACATAGTGCAACGACACGATGGCGGTTGTGGGGAAATATGCGTGCTGCAACTTTTCGCCGGGTTCGTAAAGACTTTCACCGAGCCGCAACGGGACCAGCTCCAGATACGCGTTGAGGGCATCGAATTCCGCCGTGGGCAGCGCGGCGAGCAGATGGTTTTGACTCGGATTATGAATGGAAGACATTGCTGACAGTCGGCACCCTGGGTTCTATTTCTTTGCGGTAAGTTCGACGCCGATTCCACGGTACCCGACAAAGCGGCTGGACTGATTGAACATCGGTTCCCCGCTCACCTGAAACTGTTGACACGAACCATCGGCATTGACACGATGGAAGACAAAATCCAGAAATGGCTGGCGCTCGGCAATGATGGTCTGTAGCGTCTTCCGCTCAGCTTCATTCCAGCCCACATCCTGAGCTTCGAGCGCCTTGCCCGCCAGGGCATCAACCCGGATTCCGAGCATCTCAAGAACCGGGCCGGACACCTTGGTAAAGTTCATGTTCTCATCCTGTTCCCAGTACCAGTCGGAAGCCAGCTCGGTCAGGCTGCGATAACGGGCTTCACTTTCGCGCAGTTCAGCGGTTCGTTCCTGCACCGTTTGCTCCAGTACTTTATTGTAATTCTCGAGCTTTTTGTACAGCAACCGCACTTCCAGCATGTTGCGGATGCGCGTCCTGACTTCGACCAGATCGAATGGCTTGCTGATGAAATCCTTGGCGCCGGCCTGCAGCGCACGCAGCTTGTGACCCGGTTGGGCCGTGATCACAAGGACGGGAAGATAGCCGTCCGTATCGTTAGTCTTGAGCCCTTCCATCACCTGAAATCCATCCATGCCGGGCATCTGCAGGTCAAGCAGGATCAGATCGTAGTGGTTGGCGCGATGCAGTGCACAAACGGTATGCGGATCCATCGTCGACGTCATGCGCTGATAGCCCACTTCACGCAGCATGTCCTCCAGCAAGCGCACATTGGCCTCCTGATCGTCCACGATCAGAATGCTGGCGTTAAGAATGTCCTGTTTGCTGATCATGGTATCCGTCCGATTGCTTTTATTAATACTGTAATCCAGTTCTTCGGGGTTCATAGACATCACCCCTCCATTGCCAATAGATCAGTGCGCGCTGCGATGCGGTAATTGTTCTTGCCTGCGTGCTTGGCTTCATACAAGGCCAAATCCGCGCTTTTCATCAGCGCCTCGACGTCCTCGCCGTGCATGGGATACATGCCGACGCCGATGCTTGCAGTCACGCTCACACCTCGGCCTTGAATCAGGTAAGGTTGTGATAGCGCCAGAATTAATTTTGACACCAGTCCGGCAACACCGTCGACATCATTTATTTCCCACAAGCCGATCACGAATTCGTCGCCGCCCATGCGTGCCACCGTATCCTCCTGACGCACCGCGGCCACCAGCCGATCGGCGACCATTTTCAGCAGCATGTCCCCCGCATCATGACCCAGGCTGTCGTTGATCAGCTTGAAGCCGTCAAGATCAAGGTACATCACCGCCATGGCGCTCTTGTTTCTGTGCGCATGGGCAATAGCCAGCGAGAGCCGATCGGTTAATAGCCGCCTGTTCGGTAACCCGGTCAATGCGTCGTGCATCGCCATGGATTCGAGTGCGCGGCTGTATTGCTCGAGTTGCTTGTACAACAGACGCACCTCCAGCATGTTGTGGATGCGCGTCCTGGCTTCCATGAAATCAAAGGGTTTGGCAATAAAGTCCTTCGCCCCCGCAGCAAGCGCCCGCAGCTTGTGTCCTGGCTGAGCCGTGATTGCAAGGACGGGAAGATAGCTGTCGACTTCAATTTCCTTCAACCCCTCCATCACTTGAAAACCGTCCATACCGGGCATCTGCAGGTCGAGCAGGATCAAGTCATATTGATTGTCGCGATGCAGCGCACAAACGGCATGGGGGTCCCGCGTCGAGGTCACGCAGCGATAACCGGATTCACGCAGCATTTGCTCCAGCAAAAACACATTGGTTTCAAGGTCATCGACGACCAGAATGCTGGCATTCAGGATGTCGTCTCGACTAATCATCGCGCAGCCTCGATCGATTTGCGCGCGCTGGCGTTGTTTCCTCATGCTCCAGCGCGCTATCCAGCGCCTTCATGAATTCATCTATTTTGATTGGCTTGGTCAGATAGCGGAAGAATCCCGCTGCCAAACCCTTCGCGACATCACTCGGCATGGCATTCGCACTCAGCGCAATCACCGGAATGTGCCCCGTTGCCGGATCATTTCGCAGGACTTTAAGCGCCTCAATGCCGCTCATGCCAGGCAGATTGATATCCATCAGGACGACATCCGGAATATGTGTACGCGCCAATTGAACGCCGAGATTGCCATCACGCGCACTCAGCATGCGGACGTGGGTGTGGGTCTCAATGATTTGCTCGACCAGCATCAGGTTGGCTGGATTGTCTTCCACATACAGCAGGGTGCGCAGTACGTGGTTTCCATCGGCCCGCAGACCAAGACCAAGATCAACAGGCATGATGCTTCCCGTGGCAAGCTGCGGCGCAGCGTCCACGACCAGCTCAATCCAGAATTCACTCCCTTTGCCAACCGTACTTTCAACGCCGATGGTGCCCCCCATCAGCTCAACCAGCCGCTTGGTGACAACCAGGCCGATGCCCGTTCCTTCCTCGCCACCCGTTTCCTGTCCGAGACGATTGAAAGGCTGGAATAGCTGCGCCAGTTTTTCTTCGGATAAACCCTCGCCGCTATCCTTGACGCTGATGCGCAAACGATTCGGCAGGCTTTCGGTGCAGGCAACCTTGACGGTTCCCAGCTTGCGGTTGTATTTGATTGCGTTGGAGAGCAGGTTGATCAGAACCTGCTTGACGCGCGTTCGATCCGCATTGGCAAACCAGGTGTGGTCAAACGGCAGGAAATCGATATGGATACCGCGTTGTTCCGCCTGCGGTTCAATCATGGCTTGGCATTCGCGCATGACATCGATCAGCGACACCGACTCTCGCGACAGCGAGAGCTGGCCGGACTCGATCACCGCAAGATCGAGAATTTCATTGATCAGATCCAGCAGATACCATCCAGCCTTGATGATCTGGTGCAGCCTGACGAGCTGAGCGGCCGTGGGCTGCGGCGAACCCGCCTCCAGCAACTGGGCGAAGCCGAGGATGGCATTGAGCGGGGTGCGCAGTTCATGGCTCATGCTGGAGAGAAAATCCGACTTGGCCAGATTGGCTTTCACCGCCACGAAGCGGGCACTTTCCAGCTCGGTGTTCTTGTCCTGCAGCGCCTGGTCCAGGCGTTTTCGTTCGGTCACGTCGCGCGCGGCGGCGAACACGCCCTGTAGCTCGCCGTCAGCGTTGTAGAAAGTCGCCGCGTTATACGACACCACTGTTTCCCCGTCATGCTTGTGACGTGCGGTCAGTTCGTAGTCGGTGATTTTGTTTTCTTTCAGTACCCGCTTGATACCTGCCTCGGCCCGCACCGGATCCGTAAAGTAATTCTTGAACGGCGTACCAATCAGTTCATCACGCGTGCATCCGGTAAGCGCCCCCATTTGCTGGTTAACGTCGGTGATGATGCCGGATGAATCGGTCGTCATCAGCGCATCGATGTTGGATTCGATGAGCGAACGCGTATAGAACTGCTGGTCGCGCAAGGCCTGCTGCGCCGCATATTCCCCGGTGACATCACGGAACACCAGCACCGCGCCAATCACCACACCATCGCGATCACGAATCGGCGCGCAACTGTCGGCGATATCGCACTCGCTGCCATCGCGCGCAATCAACACGGTGTGGTTGGCCAGGCCCTGTATCGTGCCGTGCGCCAAGGTGTCCATAACCGGGATGGCGGCCGCCAGACGCGTTTCCTTGTTGATGATATTGAAAACCTCGTCAACCAAACGACCGCTGGCTTGCGCCTGCGTCCAGCCGGTGAGCTTCTCGGCAAGCGGGTTAAGGAGCGTCACCCGCGCCTCGGCATCGGTGGCGATCACCCCATCGCCGATGGAGTGGAGCGTGACGGCGAGCTTTTCCTCGCTAACCTGCAGGGTGACGTTGGTCTGCTGCAGCTGTTTATTCGTCTCTTCCTGAACTTCGAGCAGATGCTGTCGCTCTGCCTCGACCTGCTTGCGAGCGGTGTTGTCGGTGCCGATCAGCAGATAACCGATGATGGCGTTTTGGTCGTCGCGCAACGCCGTGACCGATACGACTGCCGGAAAACGGCTCCCATCCTTGCGGATGTAAGTCAGCTCATAGATGTCTTCAATGCCGCGTGAAGCTTTGAACACCAGGGCCTCGAAGCCCGGCGTTATCAGGGTTTCGAGTTCGACGCTCAACGTCTGTGCACGTGCGACTACTTCCTTCGGGTCGGAAATGTCAGCAGGGGTGATCTTGTTCATCACTTCGGCAGCCGTGTAGCCCAGCATTCGCTCGGCGCCGACGTTAAAGATCTGAATCACGCCCTTCGCATCGGTGGCGATACTCGAGAAATTGGCGCTGTTGAAAATTGCGCTCTGCAGGGCGCCCGCCTTGAGCAGCGCCTCTTCCGCTTGTTTGCGTGCGGTGTTGTCGGTTCCAATCAACAGATAACCGAGGATGACGCCATGGTCGTCGCGCAACGCGGTAACCGACACAATGGCCGGAAAGCGACTGCCGTCCTTGCGGATGTAGGTTAGTTCGTAAATGTCCTCGATGCCGCGCGAGGCTTTGAACACCAAAGCCTCGAAGCCCGGCTCGATCTGGGTGCCAAGTTCGGCGCTCAACGCTTGCGCGCGCGCAATCACTTCCTGCGGGTCGGAAATATCAGCCGGAGTGATCTGGTTCAGGACATCGGCAGCCGCGTAGCCCAGCATGCGCTCGGCGCCAACATTGAATATCTGAATCACGCCCTTTTCGTCGGTGGCGATACTCGAAAAGTTGGCGCTATTGAGAATCGCATTCTGCAGGGCCCCGGTTTTAAGCAAGGTCTCCTGACGGCGGAGCTCGGTGATGCCTTCACCCTTGCCGGCATGGTCGGCAAGGGTGGAATCGTTTACTGTTTCGGACATGGTTGATTTCCGTTAAAAGCGAGCATCAATCCGGAAACGGGCCGTGCATGCACAACCCGCAACAGATGATTACGCCCGCCCAATAGAGGAAGTGTGCATCTTCCCCGAGGCGAAGAGGCATCATCACTGCCTTTCCGAAGCGTGTCTGTGTGCTGGGACACATAAGCCGGTGAATGGTACGCAGCTTTTCCCGGCTTGGGGCGGCTGGATCAAACAAGCACAGGGATGCGCCCCGGTCTGTCGCTCGCTCCGAGCCTGCACCCGGCAGCGAAAATGAATCCGCCTAACCGCCACGGGTCAGTAGATCCCCTCCCGCCACTGTGCAGCCTGCTTTGGGCGGGCTTCAATCTGTTGCTTCATCGCCCAGAGAAATTACACGACTCCGCCCGTTTCCATTCAACAGCACGGGGTCGTCCGCTAGAATTCATGCATGGACCCTGATCTTAAACCCCTCTTGCCCCGCATCGAACGCTTGCTCGACCGTCTCGACAGCGCTTCATCCTCCACACCACTGAACTGGAAAACCACCCGCGCCGCCCGCTGGTCGGCACAGGTGGGTGGGTTGAAGCCGATCCTGCACCCGCAACGTGTTGCGCTTAAAGACTTGCTGGCTATCAACGAGCAAAAACAACGCGTGGAGTCCAACACGCGCCAGTTCGTAACCGGCAAGCCCGCCAACAACGTCTTGCTTACCGGCGCGCGCGGTTGCGGCAAGTCCTCGCTGGTGAAGGCGGTGCACGCCAAATATGCGTCGAAAGGATTGCGGCTGATCGAAGTCGACAAGGCCGGGCTGCCCAGCTTGCCTGATCTGTTCGACCTGCTGGCGGATGCGGAATATCGCTTCATCGTTTTCATCGACGACCTCACCTTCGGTGAACACGAACCGGGTTATGCCAGCCTGAAGGCCGCACTGGACGGCTCGCTGGCAGGGCCGGCGGACAACGTGCTGATCTACGCAACCAGCAACCGCCGTCATCTAATGCCGGAATACATGGCAGAAAACCTGGAGACGAAGCACCTCGGCGGCGAAGTGCATCCGGGCGAAGCGACCGAGGAAAAAATTTCGCTGTCTGACCGTTTTGGGCTATGGGTATCGTTCCACGCAATGGAGCAGGACACTTACCTCGCCATTGCCCGCCACTGGGCTGAGGCCTTGGGCGCCCCCGCCGACGAAAGCTTTGATCGCGCTGCATTGCAATGGTCATTGGGGCGCGGGGCGCGCAATGGACGGGTGGCATGGCAGTTTGCACGTGACTGGGCAGGACACCACGCATGACCGAGATCACAGAAATTGTGGCTGCAGTGATCATCCAGCCTGACGATCGCATATTGTTGGCACAGCGCCCGCAAGGCAAAGCTTATGCGGGCTACTGGGAGTTTCCGGGCGGCAAAGTAGAGCCGAATGAGTCACTGGAAGTCGCATTGGCACGCGAGCTTCACGAAGAGCTGGGAATTGTCGTCACCCGCGCACATCGCTGGATTACTCGGGTATTTGCCTATCCCCACGCCACAGTCAGGCTGAATTTTTTTCGCGTATTTGAATGGCAAGGCGAGCCGTTTCCGCATGAGGGGCAGGTGCTATCGTGGCAGCGGCCCGATGCCGTAGAAGTGACGCCGCTGCTACCGGCGAACTTTCCCATCCTGAAAGCCTTGACGCTGCCACCGATGCTGGGCATTTCTCACGCTGAGTCGCTTGGCGTCGACACTTTTCTGGCGCGGCTGGATGTGGCGCTGCATAACGGCCTGCGGCTGATCCAGTTGCGCGACAAAACCCTGCCGGAAGACGCCCGCCTGCTGCTCGCGCGTGCGACCGTTCAGCATGCCCGCCCACATGGTGCGCGGGTGCTGGTTAACGGTAGCCTGGAACTGGCCCTTGCAGCGGAGGCTGACGGCGTGCATCTCGATTCATCCGCCGCTGCCAAGCTGACCGCCCGCTCGGATTGCGGCGCGCCGGATTCATTGCTGATTGGGGTGTCATGCCATGACGCCAGCGAACTGGCACACGCGGCAGCACTGCAAGCCGATTACGCGCTGCTGTCCCCGGTGCTGCCGACGCTGACGCACCCGGGCGCGGCCACGCTGGGCTGGGATACCTTTGCTGCGCTCGCCGCGGCCAGCCCGATTCCGGTCTATGGCCTGGGTGGTCTGGAACATGGCGATGTGGCGTTGGCGCAGTCGCATGGTGCGCACGGGGTGGCACTGTTGCGCGGAGCGTGGAGATGAAACGGGTCGCGGTGCCGCTGCTGTTGATCGGCTTACTGGTGGCGATCGCTGTTGCGGGCTACTGGTTCAAACGCCCAACCGAAGCGCAGGCAATCGCGTGTATCGACCCGTTGGCAGGCTGCGCATTCAGCCATCGCGGCACCCCCGTTAAGGTGAGGTTTTTAACCCCGCCGACGCCGCTAAAAGCATTTGATCTCAGCCTCAGCGCGCCAGGCGTAAACCGGATCAGTGCGGAATTTCAGATGAACAGCATGGAAATGGGCTTTAACCGCTATGACCTGCGCACCTCCGGAAACGCGGTGTTTTCCGCAAAAGTCACTTTGCCCGTTTGCGTTAGTGGGCGGCATGACTGGACAATGTATCTTGACGTTGACGGGACCCGTTACGCCTTGCCCTTCAGAACGCAGTGAAACGCGCCGTTCATGCAAGCGTCATGTACGCGGCATATAATTGAAGCGGATTATTGGAGAGACCGAAAAATGCTAACCGAACACACCTACAAGCAATTTGACGCCGAGCTGGAAGCCGTGCGCGCCAACGTGCTGAAAATGGGTGGCCTGGTCGAAGAACAAATCACCAACGCCGTTGAAGCCCTCGTCACGGGAGATCTCGACCTGGCCGCGCGCGTAGAAGCCAACGACCACAACGTCAACGCACTGGAAGTGTCCATCGACGAAGATTGCACCCACATCATCGCGCGTCGCCAGCCTACGGCATCCGACCTGCGCATGGTGATGATGGTCGTCAAAACCATCACCGATCTGGAGCGCATCGGCGACGAAGCCGCCAAGATCGCACGCATGGCCATTTTTATCCACAAATCCGAACGCCTCGGCCAGCCGCGCTTTACTGAAGTCAAATACATGGCGACGATGGTGCTCGACATGTTGCGCAAGGCGCTCGACGGATTTGCCCGCCTGGATGCGACGCTGGCGGTGGAAATCGCGCGCCAGGATCAGGACGTGGACGAGGCATTCCGCCTTAACCTGCGCCACCTCATCACTTTCATGATGGAAGACCCGCGCACCATTTCGGTATTCATCGATATCCTGTTTGTCACCAAGGCGATCGAACGCATGGGCGACCACGCCAAGAACATGTCGGAATACGTGGTCTACATGGTCAAAGGCAAGGACGTGCGCCACACGTCACTGGAAGAGATCGAAAAAGAAGTGCTGTAACCAGTCTGCACACCAAAAAAAACGGGCTCCCATTGGAGCCCGTTTTTTTCAGTCATCCCTGCTTACTTACTGGGTGTACCGGGGGGCACATAACCTGCAGCAGCATCAACCTCACCGCCCCCAAATAAATAGCGGTCCATCTGTTCCATCAAGTAGCTGCGCGCCTGCGCGTCAGCCAGATTAAGACGATTCTCGTTGATCAGCATGGTTTGGTGGCGCTGCCAGCCTCCCCACGCTTCTTTCGACACGTTCTCGAAAATTTTTTTGCCCAGTTCGCCCGGCACCGGCTGGAAGGGCAGGCCTTCAGCTTCGCGCCCGAGCTTCACACAATTTACCATCCGCGTCATTTGCTGCTCCTGAAAAACTCAATCCCCGGATTTTAACCCAAGCTGCTTCTCAATTCTTCGCGCAAATACGCCCATCTCCTTGGCGGCCTGCTTGTCACCCCGCGCCTCGGCCACCGCAATCCCTTGCTGATAGGCCGCCAGTGCCTCCGGCCAGGCCTCTGTATCGGTCAGCGCGCGGCCCAGCAGCTTCCAGGCAGCGGAATAGTTCGGATCGTGCTCGACCGCACGACGCAAATGCTCGGCGGCGCTCAAAGCATCGCCCTGCTTGAGGTATTCATTGCCGAGCGAAAACCGCAGCAGCGCGTTGTCGCGACCACTGGCGAGCATGGCGAGAAAGTTTTCCAGTGGCTCAGGCACGCCAGAACGTCCGGGTAAAAACCACCAGCACGGTCAACAACTCGAGCCGTCCCAACAGCATGGCAACGGTGCAGATCCAGGTCTGAAAATCGGTGAGGCTCGCGTAGGTGGTCGCGGGGCCCACCTGGTTCAACCCGGGACCGGTGTTGTTGATAGAGGCCACCACGGCAGAAAACGCTGTAATGAACTCCAGCCCGCTGGCGGTCATCAGTAGCGTCATGGAAATAATGGCGAACACATACAGGAAGGCAAAGGCCAGCACGGCATAGATGACATTGTTGGGCACCACCTGGCCGCCCAGCTTGACCGGCAGTCGTGCCGCGGGGTGAATCAGGCGGGTCAGTTCGCGCCGTCCCTGCCGGAACAGAAGCTGGGCGCGCACCATTTTCATGCCGCCGCCGGTACTGCCCGAGCAGGAGGCAAAGCAGGACAAAAACAACATCCACAGCGGCGCAAAAATCGGCCAAAGATTGTAATCAGTGCTGGCAAATCCGGTTGTGGTGGCGATCGAGACGGTATTGAAAAGGGCAAAGCGCAGCGCCTGAAAAAAGTCGGGATAGACCTGCAGGGCCGTCAGATAAATCGCGATCATGAGAGCGCTGGCGAGGGTCACGGTCAGAAACCAGCGCACTTCCGGATCGAGTCGGTAGGCGGTCGCCGAACGTTGCCGCCACGCCAGAAAATGCGTGGAGAAATTGATCCCGGCCACCAGCATGAACACCACCGTGACTGCTTCGATAACCGGCGAGTTCCAGTAACCGAAACTGGCATCGTGCGAGGAAAACCCGCCCAGACCCATCGTGGAAAAGGTGTGCATGACGGCATCGAACGGCGTCATCCCGGCCAGCCAGTAGGAAAGGCCGCACGCGATCGAGATGCCGACATAGACCAAGTACAGGCCCTTGGCGGTTTCAGTAATGCGCGGCGTGAGCTTGGTGTCTTTCATCGGCCCCGGGGTTTCGGCCTTGTAGATCTGCATCCCGCCCACGCCCAGCAGCGGCAGGATGGCGACCGCCAGCACGATCAGCCCCATGCCGCCCAGCCAGACCAGCAGGCCGCGCCACAGATTGATGGACATGGGCAGCGCATCCAGGCCGGACAGAATCGTGGACCCCGTCGTGGTAATGCCCGACACCGTTTCGAAATAAGCATCGGTAAACGAAAGATCGGGCAGGTAAATCAAGAGGGGCAGGGTGGCAAAGGCCGGCAGGGTGGTCCACACCAGCACCACCAGCAGGAATCCGTCGCGGGTTTGCAATTCGCGCTGCGATTTCCGGGTGAACAGCCAGGTGAGCACACCTGCGGCAAACGTGATGAGGATGGCCTCATCGTAGGCACGCTGCGCCCCGTCGGCGAGTATCCAGGACAGGGTCAACGGCAGCAGAAAGGCGATCGAGAACAACATGATCACCTTGGACAGCACATTTAATACAGGGGCAATGCGGGACATCAGAAGAAGCCGAAGCCGACCTGGAACAGTTTTTCCACCTTGGGAATGATGTGTTTATTGAGCGCGAACAGGATGAGATGGTCCTCCGCCTCGATCAGCGTGTCATGGTGGGCGATGATGACGTCGCCGTTGCGAATGACGGCAGCGACCGCTGCGCCGTCCGGCAAGTCGATTTCATCAAGGCGCCGACCCACCACACGAGAGGTCTTGGCGTCGCCATGCACCGCCACTTCCAGCACTTCGGCCGCGCCGCGCCGCAGGGAATGCACCGCCACCATGTCGCCGCGACGGATTTTGGACAACAGCGGCCCCACTGTGGCCTGCGCCGGCGAGATGGCGATGTCGATTTCGCCGCCCTGCACCAGGTCCACATAGGCCGAGCGATTGATCAGCGCGATAACCCGGTGCGCGCCCATGCGTTTGGCCAGCAGCGCAGACATGATGTTGTCTTCGTCGTCGTTGGTGAGCGCGCAGAACACATCCATGGCGGCGACGTTCTCCTGCTCCAGCAACTCCTCGTCGGTCGCGTCGCCATGCAGCACCAGCGTATGGTGAAGCTGTTCGGCCAACAGGCTGCTGACGGCCTTGTTGTGTTCAATCACCTTCACGTCGTAATTGTTCTCGATCCGCGCCGCCAGTCGCCGTCCGATATTGCCGCCGCCGGCGATCATGACGCGCTTGACCGGACGCTCCATGCGGCGCAACTCGCGCAGGACGAAGGGAATGTCCGCTTTGCGCGCCAGAAAAAACACCTCGTCGCCGGGTTCAATCACGGTGATCCCGGTGGGGACAATGCCGCGGTCGCGCCGGTAAATCGCTGGAATGCGGCATTCCAGGTTCGGCATATGGCGCTTGATGTCCCGCAATTCGTGCCCCACCAGCGGGCCGCCGTGGTAAGCACGCACCGCCACCAACCGCACCTTGCCCTCAGCGAAGTCGAGCACCTGTAGCGCCTCGGGGTGTTCGATCAGGCGCCGCAGGGTTTCAGTCACTTCCTGCTCGGGGCTGATGACGTGATCGACGCCGAAGTGCTCGGCCAGAAAACCCGCTTTCTGTCCCAGAAAATCATGCGAGCGGATGCGCGCAATGCGCGTAGGCACATTGAACAGGGTGGATGCGATGCGACACGCCACTAGATTGGTTTCATCGCTTTGCGTGACCGCGACCAGCATGTCGGCGTCTTCGGCACCGGCTTGCAGCAACACCGTGGGATGCGCCGCATGGCCGCGTACGGTGCGCAGGTCAAAGCGATCCTGCAGCAGCGCCAGACGCGTAGCCTCGAGGTCGATGACGGTGATGTCGTTGTTTTCGGCAACCAGGCTTTCGGCCAGATTGGAGCCAACCTGGCCCGCACCGAGGATGATGATTTTCACGCGCGTTCCTTAAAACTTACAACAGGTCTTCGTCCAGCCGCCGGCCATGCCGGATATTCAATTGCTTGAGCTTGCGATACAAGTGGGTGCGCTCCAGCCCGGACTTGTCGGCAACCCGCGTCATGCTGCCACCTTCTGTCTGGATCAGATGCTCGAAATACATCCGTTCGAATGCATCGCGCGCCTCGCGCAGCGGAATATCGAACGAGATGCCGTGCGACACCGCGGGCGCGGCCTGCTTGATGGGTGCAATCACACGATTCACGTCGATGGCATCGATTTCGGCCGACAGCGCAGTCACTGCCAGGGTGCGCACCACGTTATTGAGCTGTGGCAGGTTGCCCGGCCAGTCGAAGTTGCGCAGCTGGTTCATCGCAGGGGTGGTGAGCCGACGCACCGGGCAGGCGCCTTCCTCCACCAGATGCGACAACATGATATTGGCGATGTCGGGTACGTCTTCGCGATGGTCACGCAGCGGCGGCACCTGAATCGCCAGGCTGGACAGGCGGTAGAACAAGCGGCTGTCGAACTCATTTGCTGCGACCATGGCATCCAGGTTTCGGCTGCTGGCACACACCAATCGCGCGCCACCGCCTTCTATGCGATCGAGCAACAGGCCCAGGCCCTTTTGCTCCAGGCGCGCCAACTCACAGGCATCGGACAGAAAGAGCGTGCCATTGCCAAGTGTTTCGACGTAACTCAAGGGGTCGGACACCAGCCGTGCGCGATCCTTGATTTCCACCCACGGCGTGGTGGGTTGATGCAAAAAGCGGGCACAGATCTCGAATCCGCTGCCGGGTTCACCCAACAGCAAAACGGGCGCAGTGTTACTGGCAATCTGGGTGAGGCGTTTTTTGAGCTCAAGAATCAACGGGCTTTTGCCAAGGGACGACAAGTCCATTCCCGGAGAACGCCGGGGCAGAACCGCGCCGCGCTTGATCGCTTTGTTCACCGTGTCCAGCAGCTTGGCCAGAGTCACGGGCTTTTCCAGAAAATCCGTGGCCCCGAGCCGGGTCGCCTCGACTGCCGTGTCGATCGTGCCATGGCCAGACATCATCACCACCGGCATGGTGAGCTGACCGCTGCCCGCCCACTCTTTCAATAGCGTGACGCCATCCGTATCGGGCATCCAGATGTCAAGCAAAACCAGATCCGGACGCCGCGCGGAACGAAAGAGGCGCGCCGCCTCTGCGTTTTCCGCCAAGTGAACGTCGTAACCCTCGTCAGTAAGGATTTCCGACAACAATTCACGAATGCCCACCTCATCGTCGACGACGAGAATATGCCCGCTCACATGCTCTCCTCTGCTGCCGCAAAAACCGGCAGTGCAATGCGAATGGCCGCACCGCCCGACTTGCGATTTTCGATCTGAATTTTGCCCTGATGCTCTTCTACAATTTTTTTAACAATGGCCAACCCCAGGCCCGTTCCTTTGGCCTTGGTGGTTGCATAAGGCTCAAACAGCCGTGTCATCAAGTGCTCCGGAAATCCGGCTCCATTATCTTTTACGGTCAGGCAAACCGTCTTGTTTTTGAGTTGCGTACTGACCTCGACACAAGGTGCTGAAAGGTCAGCCAAAGCGTCCTGTGCATTTTGCAACAGATTATGTATTACCTGTCGCAATAATGTGGAGTCGCCAGAAATACTGGGCAAATTTTCGTCGAGGCTTAACTGCAAGCCCAGTGCGTTGGCGTCATAAAGTGACAGCACCTCACGCACCAGCGAATTGATATCGAGCGCTTCCAGTTTGGCACGCGGCATCCGCGCATAGCCAGCGAATGCATCCACCATGCTTTTCATGGCGGCGACCTGATTGACGATGGTTTGCGTCGCCCGCTTCACAAACTCGGCATCTACAGGCTGAAGCCTTCCGTCAAGTTTGTGCGCAATGCGTTCGGCCGATAGTTGAATGGGGGTCAACGGGTTTTTGATTTCGTGGGCCAACCGGCGCGCCACTTCACTCCATGCCGCATTACGCTCGGCATCAATCAGTTTGGTCACGTCATCAAACACTAACACATAGCCACGCTCGACACCTGGCGGCAGGCGCGTGCCGCGAAGCAACAAGGTCTGCCTGATGCCATTGCCGGCATAATTTATCTGCTCTTGCCATTCGCCCTCGTTGTCGCCAAAGCGCGCCGCAACCATGACGCCAAAAGTGTGCAGCGCATCTTCCGGCTGACCCAATTCAGTCAGCGCTTGCCCATCCAGCACGTCGGTCGTCACATCCAGAATCTGAACGGCCGCACCGTTCATTGTGCGAACCCGCAACGTTTCGTCCAGCACGACCACCCCAGAGGACAGGTTCGCCAACACCCGTTCCAGAAACGCTTTGGCCTGCTCGGTTTCCTGGTGGTTTCTGGCAACCTGTTCGCGCGCATCGGATAGTTGACGGGTCATCCGGTTAAACGACTGAATCAGCACGCCCAGCTCGTCTCGACTTTTAACCATGGGCATTTCGGAAAAATCGCCCTTGGCCACGGCGCGGGTGCCACGTGCCAGCGTACGTAACGGCGCGCCCAGCCGCTCTGAGAGCAGGTACGCGATAACGAAGGTCATCAATAAAGCCAGCATCAGCGTCAACGTCAGCGCCACCCCATAAATACGTTTCAAGCCGAGGCGAGAAACCGATATTTGCTGGTATTCCTGATAGGCCAGGCGCACGGCCTGCGCGTCACTCGCGAGGGTACTCGGAACCGGCTGCACCAATTGCAGTACGCGCGTCTCGTCTGTCAACGCACTGGTGTAGACCGGCACGATCACATGCATGATGAGTCCGCGCTCCGGCACTTCCTCAATACGGCTATAGGGTTTTTGTTGCCGCACCTGCCACAGAACACTGCGCTCGGGCAGCAAGGGCAGCAGCGTGCCACGCTCGCTGCCGACGTGCGCGATGACCCCGCCGCGTTCATCGAACAAGGTCAATTCCTGTACCGCGCTCTGCTCGCGCAGCGTGGACAGGCTGGTGATGATGGAGCCCATGCCTTCATCCGACAGCGACAGCGCCATACGCTGGGCTTTCTTGTCGAGTTCGCGCAACAGATCGTCGAGTGCGGCCTGCCCCAGGTTGACGCCGGCAGTCAGGGCATTATCGACCCGGACATCGAACCAGGTTTCGATCGAGCGATTGAGAAAAAAGACCGAAGCACCATACACCACCAGGCCGGGCAACATAGCGACAACGCCAAACATCAACAGCAATTTGAGGGTGAGCTTGGCACCAAAGACACCCCGCCGAATGCGTTTTTGCAACCACCACAACCGCCAACCCAGCAACCCCAGCAAGATCACGCCCAACACGCTGCCGCCAACAAACAAGGAGGGCAGCGTGTCTGAAAACACACCACTGTCTCCGCTGGCATAAAACATCACAGCCAAAAGAACAGCGCCCATGATCAGGACGACGGCAATCAGGCTACGCATCAGGGCAAGGATTGTGAGACGGGAGCAGGGAGGGGGGCGGGGGTTTCAAACGACCAGTCGTACCAGGATGTGGTCATTTCCCATTTGTCGCCCGTGACAGCGCCAATTGAAAGCGGTTTGGGTAACTGCGCCGTATCGAGACGCAGACGCAACCGTGCATCGTAACGTTGCCCGGGTTTAAGCGCATCGCGATCCAGCACATGCCACGCCTCAACCCGCCCCAACATTGCGAGCGCTTCGCTCAGGCTGGCTGCAGTCTGGGTGGTATAGCCCGTTTCAACGACATAGCGCCTCAACAGCAGATGGTAATAAATCCGCAACTTGCGCGCCGACTCGCCGATATTTTCATCAAACCACCAGTTACGGGGCCGAGCCACTTCCAGCTCGAGCAGAAAATACAGATTGATGCCCTTGGTCAGCGCGTTTTCCAGGGTGCGATTGAGCACGATGTTGACATCGGCATCCAGCGCATAGCCCTGTTGGGTTGTCTGAATGGCGGCCTGCTTGACCGCACTCTTGTCTGGAGCGGGCGCGGCAACCGCACCAGACAGCCAGAAACTGAGAAACAGTCCTGCCAGCCAACGGATAGCGGCCTTACGTCTTGCGCAGCAGGGCGTAAAAAAATCCATCGTGCTCAGCATCGGGCAGCAAAGACCCATCGGATAAAGGTTCAGGAAGCGGGCAGCGCACGGCGTCCTCGGCATGGTGCGTCAGAAATGCTTGCACTTGCCCATCGTTTTCAGCATTGAATATCGAGCAGGTAGCGTAAAGCAATGTACCACCGGGCGCCAGCAGCGGCCAGAGCGCATCCATCATAACGGCCTGTTGCGTAGAAAATTGAGCGATATCATCGGGACGACGCAACCACTTGATGTCGGGGTTGCGTCGCACCACACCGGACGCGCTGCACGGCACGTCAGCCAGAATACGATCAAACAACTGGCCATCCCACCAGGCTTCCGGGTGTGCAGCATCCCCTTCGATCAGGGCTGCTTCCAAATGCAGGCGATCGAGATTTTCCTGCACCCGCGCCAGCCGGGTTGCATCGATGTCGAGCGCGCTGAGCATGACGGGATTTACGTCGGGCGCAATGCGCTCCAGAATATGGCCGGTCTTGCCGCCGGGCGCAGCACACGCATCCAGCACTCGCTCTCCGGGCTGCGCATCCAGCAAGCGTGCGGCCCATTGTGCGCCCGCATCCTGTACTGATACCCAACCCTGATCGAAGCCTGGCAAGCTATGTACAGACACGGCCTTATCGAGGGTGACCGCGTCCACACCGGTTTGCCGCGCAGGCAAGTCCGCCTCGGACAGAAGCTGCAAATATTTTGTCGCGTCGCCCCAGCGCGCATTGACGCGGAGGGTGAAGGGGGGGTGCTGCAAACCGGCTTCCAGAATGGTTTGCCAGTGTGCCGGATGTTCCGCCTGCAGTTTTTCGATCCACCAGCCGGGATGCGACCAGCGTCCACGGGGCGAATCGTCAGCCATTATTTCCAGCTCAGGACGGCGGCGCTGAAAATTGCGCAACACGGCATTGGCGAGACCACGGCGCCAGCCTTCGCCCGCTGCAGTGACGGCGTTGTGCACCACAGCATGCGCAGGGGCGCGCGTGTAGGCCAACTGATACAGCGCCACGCGCAACAACCAGCCAAGTTGCGGATCGGTCAGCGGCCGTTCAAGCAACGCCTCCAGCCACACATCCAGCCGACCCAATTGACGCAGAGAGCCATACACGATGTCCTGCAATGCACCCCGTTCGCCCGGCGTTTCCAGCTTCTGCAGGCGATGCGGCAACACTTGATGCAAGGCCGCACCCGCCAGCACGTCTTCGAGTGTATCGGCCGCCAATTTCTGCAGCTTACGCATGCCGGGACAAGCCTCGTTTTGAAAGGGGATTCATTCGTTTTCGATTACGGTAATTAAGCCAGGCATGATAACAGGGCACCCACGTCAACCTGCACCTGACGCCGGCTATTTGCGCTGCCTTAGCTTCCGAAACGCGTGCCTGGCAGCAGGGAGCGGCCAGCCAGAAAGGCTGCAGCCGTCATCCGCTTGCTGCCCGCGGGCTGGACTTCCTGCAGGGCCAGCGCACCGGTACCGCATGCGACGGTCAGCTGTTCCGGGTCGGCTCGCAACACTTCACCCGGTAAGCCGCTATCAGAACAAGCCTGTACCGACCAGATTTTCAGCGGTGCACCGTCCAGCAACGTCCACGCACCCGGCACCGGGTTATAGGCACGCACTGCACAAGCGAGTTCGTCTGCAGGATTGCTCCAATTCAGCTGCGCTTCGTCTTTTGTCAGTTTGGCCGCATACGTTGCCTCGGCGTTGTTCTGCGGCGCAGGAATCAGGGCTGGGTAATCCGCCAGCGCGGCAACGATAGCCGTCGCCCCGGCCCGGGCCAACGCGTCGTGCAAGCTGGCTGCGGTGTCGTTATCGTTGATGGGAATGAGGGTTTTCGACAGCATGGCGCCCGTATCAAGGCCCGCATCCATCTGCATGATGGTGATACCGGTTTCAGCGTCGCCTGCCAGAATGGCGCGCTGGATCGGTGCCGCGCCGCGCCAGCGCGGTAACAACGAGGCATGGATATTGAGGCAGCCCAAACGGGGCAGGTCGAGCACGACTTGCGGCAGGATAAGGCCATATGCCGCAACCACCATGATGTCGGCGTCTACGGCACGCAATTCAGCCTGAGCCTCGGACGTCTTCAGACTGGGTGGCTGGCTGACCGGGAGTCCGCGCCCCAGCGCGGCCTGTTTGACCGCGCTGGACGTAAGTTTCATGCCGCGTCCGGCCGGGCGATCAGGCTGCGTCAGCACGAGTGCAATGTCATGTCCCGCATCGGCCAGGGCGTTGAGTGCTGCCGCTGCAAACGGCGGCGTGCCCGCAAAGATGATGCGCACAGCTGCCTGAACTCAGAGCGACGCGCGCACAGGAGGCGCGTCGGGCCGGTGTTCGCGGGCCTGTTTCAGGAGCTTGGCCTTGATGCGGTTACGTTTGAGGTTGGACAGATAGTCGACAAAGACCTTGCCTAACAAATGATCCATTTCGTGCTGAATACAAACTGCCAGCAGGCCATCGGCTTCCAGTTCGAAGGCCTTTCCGTCGCGATCGAGTGCGCGCACCGTGACGCGCTCGGCGCGCTCGACCAGATCAAACACCCCGGGCACCGACAGGCAGCCTTCTTCGCCCTCGGCACGCCCCGACTGGGCGATGATTTCCGGGTTGATGAACACCCGCAATGCATCGTGCGTTTCAGATATGTCGATCACAATGACACGTTCATGAACGTTGACCTGGGTGGCGGCAAGCCCGATGCCGGGTGCGTTATACATGGTCTCAGCCATGTCGTCGATGAGCTGGCGGATGCACGTATCCACAGCCGCCACCGGTTTGGCTACGGTGTAGAGGCGCGCATCGGGATAATGAAGAATGTCGAGTCTGGCCATAATGGATTCGGCGCGTGTAAAGTTAAAAAAGTTCGCGAACGAGTAATGTCTGATCTACCAGCTCGGGGCGGGATGACCTGTATCAATCATAATTAATAAATGTATTTTTTGGCTAGTTTCCAACCAATCCAGCCAGGGAAATCCCACCTGCCCCCAAAAGCGAGCCATACCTACAGTACCTGTACTAACCAATAAATGCTTTACGAATGAATGGGCTGGGTGCACACTTTGATGCAAAATCTTTATAACAAGGCGCCTCACCCTAAATATAAGGCCACAGATAGCCGTAAGCTAAGCGCACAGTATGTTTTCAATGCAGAAAAATTAGACAAGGTCTAAATGGAGGGTTCCCCCGTGCGTCAACTCGTTGTTTCTCTTGCCCTGCTGTTGGTTACCACCCCGGTGCTGGCCGATACCCTTAAATTACAGGACAACGCGCCTGAAAAGTATGTCGTGGTCAAAGGCGACACGTTGTGGGATATTTCTGGCCGTTTCCTGAAAGACCCGTGGCGCTGGCCGCAGATCTGGAATATGAACCGTTCGGAGATTAAAAACCCGCACTGGATTTATCCCGGCGACATGGTGGTGCTCGACCGTAGCGGCAAGGAGCCGCGCTTGTCGCTGGTCAAGGGGAATGCGGGGGGCATGACGACCGTCAAGTTGTCTCCGGGCGTACGCTCAACCAACATCAGCAACGATGCGATTCCCGCCATCCCGATCAGCGTAATCCATCCTTTCCTGTCGCAGCCGCGCGTAGTGCCTAAAGGGGCTTTCGACGATGCACCATTCATAATCGGGAGCAACGACGAACGGGTGGTTCTGGCCTCGGGCGATGACGCATTTGCCACCGGCGGCAAACCCGGCGTCACCCGCTGGAACCTGCTGCGTCCTGGCAAAGCCCTCAAAGACCCGGAAAGCGGTGAAGTGCTGGGCTACGAAGTGGAATATCTGGGCGATGCACGCACCCTGGTAGAAGGCGCTCCGCAAAAAATACGTATCACCCGGTCAACCCAGGAAATTCTGCCCAAGGACAAGCTGGTAGAAGCGGATAACACCACCACCTACGAGTTCGTTCCGCACGCACCTGAAACTAAAATCAGCGGCCGGATCATCTCGGCTTATGGTGGCATGACCGACAGCGGTCGTTATCAGACGGTCGTCATCAACCGGGGACGCAACGACGGGTTGGAGGAAGGCCATGTGTTGACTGTCTTCCGCGAAGGGCAGGCCGTCACCCTCACCCGCGACGAAAAAGACCGCATGACCTGGGTCAACGAAAAATCCAAAGGCATACCCGATGGGGGCGCATGGCTGTATAGCGATGTCCGTTGCCTGAAGGAAAACAGCAAGGTCACCTATGACCAGACTGCGGAAGTCCGCAACACCTTCCGCAACACCTGCCTCGGCAACAAGAATGACCGTGCCGTCAAACTGCCTGATGCGCGTAGCGGACTGGTGATGGTCTATCGCGTCTACGACCGGGTGTCATACGCGCTCATCATGGAGTCCGATGGCCCGGTGTATCTGCTCGATACGGTGAGAAACCCCTGAGCGATCTCGATGCCTGGTTGCGCCTGAGCCTGACACCAGGCGTGGGCAACACCAGCCTGATCCGCCTGCTAACGGCCTTCGGTTCTCCGGAGGCCGTTTTGGCGTCCGGCCGCGCCGTCTTGACAGCGCATCTCTCCACTGCGCAGTGCGATGCGCTGCTGGCCGAACCCGACGCCGCCATGCTTGACGCAGCCCATGCCTGGCTGGAACAAACCGGTAATAGCCTGATGACGCTGTCGGATGTCGACTATCCGCGCGCCCTGCTCGAAATTGCCGATCCCCCCGCCATGCTGTATTGCAAGGGCCAGCGCAGCTGGCTTAATCAACCCGCACTTGGCGTCGTCGGCAGCCGCAATGCAACGCCACAAGGGGTGCGCGATGCGGAAGCCTTTGCCCATTCATTATCAGATGCCGGGCTTACCATCGTCAGCGGACTGGCGCTCGGCATCGACGCGGCGGCACATCGCGGCGGACTGGCAGGAGCAGGCTCGAGTATTGCCATTGTCGGTACCGGTCTCGACCGGATTTATCCCGCACGCAACAAGGCACTGGCACACCAGCTGGCCGAAAATGGACTGATCGTGTCGGAGTTCCCACTGGGGACACCGCCCTTGCCGGGCCATTTTCCGCGCCGCAACCGGTTAATCAGCGGCTTGAGTCGCGGCGTGCTGGTGGTAGAGGCCGCCCCAGACAGCGGCTCGCTGATTACCGCTCGCGTCGCCACCGAACAGGGGCGGGAGGTGTTTGCCATTCCCGGCTCAATTCATTCACCGCTGGCGCGTGGCTGCCATTCGTTGATCAAGCAGGGCGCCAAACTGGTCGAATCCGCTGCCGACATTCTTGATGAGCTGGCCTGGCAACAACGGCTGGCACCCCCCATCTTGCCCGAAACCCGATCCGACCCGGTGCTGGACGCCTTGGACGGTGCGCCCACCACGCTCGACACGCTGGTGCAAAGGAGCGGGTTGACGCTGGATGCGCTTTCAGCGAAGCTGTTGACGCTGGAACTTGATGGGCGGATTGCTTCCTTGCCCGGCGGGCGTTACCAAAAAATTCACTGACCCTATGCTCGATATCCTGGTTTACCTATACGAAAGCTTCCGCATGGCGGAGCTGGCACCCGATCGCGATGCGCTCGAAAAGCGCCTGTTTGCTGCGGGTTTTGAAGAATCCGACATCAACGCCGCGCTTGACTGGTTTGCCCATCTGGCGGGTAGCTCCGCGCATGAGCGGCTGTCTCATGTGCACTACCGTCATTACGCAGCGCAGGAGCTCGAACGCCTGAACGAGGCTTGTCGCGACGAACTGGCGTACCTGGTCAGCGCCGAGATCATCGACGCCGAATCGCGCGAATGGGTCATTTCCGGCCTGATGGCGCTCGGCGGTGAAGATATCGAGCCGGACCACGTACGCTGGATGACGCTGATCGTGCTGTGGAGCCGCGGCCTGATCGAACATTTCACCCACCTTGAAGACATGCTGCTGAATCACGAGCCGGGGCGCCTGCACTAAAAACCAACTATGTCCAAACTCGTTATCGTCGAATCCCCCTCGAAATCCAAAACGCTGCAGAAATATCTCGGCGCGGATTACGACATTCTCGCCAGCTACGGCCACGTGCGCGACCTGCAGCCCAAAACCGGCGCAGTCGATACTGAAAATTTCACCATGAAATATCAGATCATCGAGCGCAACGCCAAGCACGTCGAAGCCATCGTCAAAGCGGCGAAAAAAGCCGACGAAGTGTTGCTGGCAACCGACCCGGACCGCGAAGGTGAAGCGATTTCCTGGCACATCAGCGAGATCCTCAAGGAGCGCAAGGTCAAGACGCCGATGAAGCGGGTGGCCTTCTATGAAATCACCGAATCGGCGGTTCAGGATGCGGTGCGCAACCCGCGCGAAATCGCTACCGATCTGGTTGATGCACAACAAGCACGGCGCGCGCTTGACTATCTGGTCGGCTTCAATCTGTCGCCGCTGTTGTGGCGCAAGATCAGCCCCGGCCTGAGTGCAGGCCGCGTGCAGTCCCCCGCGCTGCGGATGATTGTCGAGCGCGAGGAGGAAATCGAAGCCTTCGTGCCGCGCGAATACTGGTCAATGCACCTCGATACCCACAAGGGTACGCAGGCGTTTTCCGCCAAGCTCACGCATTTCAAGGGCGAAAAGCTCGAACAGTTCACCGTTGAGCACGAAGCGCGCAGCAAAGAGTGGCTGGCCACACTGGAAGGCAAAGATGCCACCGTGATGCGCATCGAGAAAAAGCGTCGCGCCCGCCATCCCGGCGCGCCGTTCACCACCTCGACGCTGCAGCAGGCCGGTGTACGCCAGCTCGGCATGACCACCGATCGCGTCATGCGCACCGCCCAGCAACTATACGAAGGCATGGACCTCGGCGAAGGCCCGGTGGGACTCATCACCTACATGCGTACCGACTCGGTGAATCTGGCACAAGAAGCCATCACCGACATTCGCAAGTATGTGGGCGCTAACTTTGACAAGGATTATCTGCCGCCGACCGCACCGCAATACAAGGCCAAAACCAAAAACGCGCAGGAAGCGCACGAAGCCGTACGCCCCACCTCAGTGAGCCGCACGCCCGAGGCCGTGAAGCAGTTTTTATCGGCCGACCAAGCCAAGCTCTATGAGCTGATCTGGAAGCGCACGGTTGCCTGCCAGATGACGGCAGCGCAATTTGACACGGTCGCCGCCGACATCACGGTAGGCGAGGGCACCTTCCGCGCGACCGGCCAAACGTTGGCTTTTGCCGGCTTTCTGGCGGTGTATCAGGACGATGAGGACGAAGAAGAATCCAAGCTCCCCGTGCTTGCCGAAGGCGAAACCTTGCCGGTCGACAAACTCTACGGTGAACAGCACTTTACCCAGCCGCCGCCGCGCTTTACTGAAGCCTCGCTGGTGAAGTCGCTGGAGGAATACGGCATCGGCCGTCCCTCCACCTACGCCAGCATCATTTCCACCCTGCAGGATCGCGAATACGTCCTGCTGGAAAAAAAGCGCTTTCAGCCCACCGATATTGGCCGATTGGTCTCCTGTTTTCTGACCCGGCATTTCAACCAGTACGTCGATTACGATTTCACCGCCAAGCTGGAAGACAAGCTTGATGATGTCTCCAACGGCAAGCGCGTCTGGTCGCAATTGCTGGGTGAGTTCTGGAAGGAGTTCGACGGCGAACTGAAGGCCAAGGTTGACGTTGAGCGCGGCTGTCCGATTCCGGAAGCCTGCCCCAAATGTGCCAAACCCTTGTTCATGCAGGCCAGCAAGCGCGGCCTGTTCATCGGCTGCTCCGGTTACCCGGAGTGCGATTACACGCGCCCGCTGCACGCCAATGCCATCGAAGGCGACAATATTCTGGGCAAGGATCCGGACTCGGGCCTGGACGTCAAACTGCTGTCTGGCCGCTTCGGTCCTTACGTGCAAATCGGCGACATGCCCGAAGACAAAAAGGCGCCGAAACCACGACGCGCTTCCTGGCCTAAAGACATCCCGCTGGAAACCGCGACGCTCGAACTGGCGCTGAAATTTCTTTCACTACCGCGTGAAGTCGGCATCCATCCCGAAACCGGCTTGCCCATCGTCGCCAACAATGGCCGCTTCGGGCCCTATTTGCTGCACGACAGTAAGTTCAAATCGATCCCCAAGACCGACAGCGTCTATATGATCGACTTGCCACGCGCACTTGAAGTGCTGGTGATGGAACGCGAAGCGCGCGGGGCCGACTCCGCCGCCTCACTGCTGAAAAACCTCGGTCCGCACCCGGATGACGGCAAGGACATCACTGTCCGCAGTGGCCGCTACGGCCCCTACGTCAAGCACGGCGCCACCAACGCCACCCTGCCCAAGGACATCACGCCAGAAGAGATCACAGTGGACGAGGCGCTCTCCCTGATCGCTGCCCGGGTCGCCAAGGGCCCGGCCAAAAAGCCGGTCAAGAAGAAAGCGGCTGCCAAGCCCGCTGCCGAAAAGAAAGCCAAGGCCGAGCCCAAAACGCCCGCGGCCAAGAAACCTGCTGCGAAAAAGCCCGCTGCCAAAAAGCCGGCCGTTAAAAAAGCCACGACCAAGCCAGCTGCCAAAAAGCCTGCCAAAAAAGCGGCAGAATGAGCACGCTGCTCATGGTCAATGCCTTCATCGGCACGGCAGGCTATAAAAAGCTGTATCAGGAGCTGGGCTACACCGTCACCGCCGAATGGTCGGAGCGCAAGGCCATCAGCCTGGTTCGCAAAAGCCCCCCCGCGGTGATCGTGGCGGACTTTTACCACCAGTCCGATTTCCGCGATCGCCTATCCAACCTCGAATCCCTGCTGGCCGCCGTACAAAGCGCGCCCAACACCCGCATCCTGGTTTTTTATGAAGCGGCACACCAGGCAGTACTCGACACCGTCAGTGCTCGTTTACGCGTCGACGCCGCATTCAGCCTACCGGTTCAGGAGGATAAGTTGCGCGCTACCTTGCAGGCCTGGTTGAACTAAAAACCTGGTCCCGTTCTATTGGGATGTCTGGCTTAAATCGGCCCCAAATCGACTGACTCCAAATGAAAGCGTTTGTCCTCTTTCTGAGGATAAAACAGCTAATAAAAATCTATCATTCATCGGCAAAGCGGAACTGCAGACGCGCAATCCGGCGTAAAGATTGCCAGATTGCCCGAGTACGCGATGATTAGCGTGCGGCTTCTGCCACGAAAATCTCGACGCGGCGATTTTGCGAACGGCCTTCTGCCGTGCTGTTGCTAGCGATCGGTTCGTATGAACCACGCCCATTGATGGCGATACGATTTGCCGAGACGCCGCGTGCGACGAGGTAGTCGCGCGTCGAGGCGGCACGATTGACCGAAAGCGGATTATTGATCGCATCCGAGCCAGTGCTGTCTGTGTGGCCGATAACGGTCACCGTCGTCACCTGATTTTGATTCAGGGTGGTGGCGAAGCGATCGAGAACCGGACGCAGATTCGACTTGATGTCATAGCGACCGGTGTCAAAAGAAACATCGCTCGGGATGTCCAGCTTGAGCTGGTTATCGGCGGTCTGGCTTACGCTCACGCCGGTTCCCTGGGTGGCTTTCTCCATCTCTGCCTTCTGCGCTTCCATGTGCTTCGACCACATATAGCCGCCACCCGCACCCACTGCCGCGCCGATTGCCGCGCCGGTTGCGGCACTTTTTCCTTTGTTGCCGCCAGCTGTTGCCACGCCAATGACCGCCCCGGCAGCTGCGCCGATTGCCGCGCCCGTGCCGGTGGTTTTTTGCGTTTCGGACATGTTGGCGCAGCCGGAAATGCCGCTAAGAGCCAATGCAATGGCGCTAAAAGAAACAATAATTTTGTTCATTAGATTAAGTCCTATCGTTTTCAAGGTATTTCAATTACAGGCATGTGCGCTGCCTGGACATCCTCCCGGAGCATAGCCAGCCTTGAGCAATACAAGAGCGCATGCCAAAGCCGGTAATCCGCCGTTTGAAGCCAGACAACCCACCCTTCCTTCATCTGTCAAAGCAGACGACCATCGAGTCTAAAAACCGTGGTCTGTCTGCTGTTGTTCCTGCGAACCGTTCAATTCCGGTCGATCTGGATGTTTTCTTTGCTGCCGCTATTGGAGACAGCAAACATGATGCCGATACCCACCGCGATCACAATCCCGATCACCGTCCAGGTGGCACCAATATCAGCCAGAATACCCAGCTTCCAGAGCGCGGCCAAAACGCCGCCAATCAGGACAACAAAACCACCAAAATACATACCTGCCCATTTCATAATCAATCTCCTGTCGGGATCAAATCCTTAAATCTGTATGGGATGGATTAAAAAGTCGACTCGCAAACCCAGCCAGCAATGCTGGAAGAGGTTCGAAATCGCTGCTTTTACGCCACGTTTATAGGTACAGAATACATTCCCATGCGCGCCCTGTCTGTGTGCTGGCGCACGGATTGGATGAATATGAATCTAGCTAAGCGTAATTTCCAAAAGGCAACCCGAAAAAAAGCCAACCTGGTTGGTTGGCTTTTATTTCGTAGCAGTGTCAGTAATTTCGTAAATCCAGTGCCACAAGATTGCCTCTAGTGACACTATTTCCGTTTACTTACACAGTATCTCTTGTCGGGTGACACATAAAGTGACAACTCGGCCTTTGATAAATATGCGCTATTCCATTTTATATGTCACACGGAACGAAGCCCTGTGACACTTAAAATGGAAGAACCCGGGTTTCATGCCATGAATAATGAAATAACCGTGCGCCCTTCCATGGGCAGCTATCGCGTCGCTAGGAAGTAACGATCGAACCTTCCGAATTAGACCGCAGTATTCCCACTCTCGCGCCGGATGTTTTTGATTAATCGGCTGCATCCTGGCTGAGACCGGCCTCACCGCTCCCTTAAACTCTCACTCGTCACCTGCATCAACGGACTCAGGAAGTATTCAATCACCCGTCGCGTCCCGGTCTTGACCTCAACCGTCACCGCCATGCCCGGGCTCAACCGTACGATCTTGTTCTCCACCCGGATCGTGTCCTTGGCAAGCTTCACTCGGGTCGAGTAAATCAGTCCCAGCTTTTCGTCCTGGATCGCGTCGGATGACACCTGGGTGATCGTACCGTGCAAGACGCCGTATTTGGTGAAGGGGAAGGTTTCCACTTTCACTTCAACTTCCTGTCCGGGGTTCACAAAGCCGATGTCCTTGTTGGGCAGCATGGCTTCGACTTCCAGCACATTCTCCTTGGGCACAATCACCATCAAGGGCTGCGCAGGGGTGACCACGCCGCCGACGGTGTTGATGGCCAGTTGCTGGACGGTGCCGGCGACGGGGGCGGTCAGCCGCATCAGTCGGCCGCGCTGGTCGGCCTTGACCCACTCCTGACCCAGTGAAGCGGCTTTCTGCTCGGCCAGATTCTGTTGGTCCAGCAGCTGACGGCGGGTTTCCGCTGTCAGGGTGGCTTGTTGCTGCTGGGCTTCGGCCAGGGCTGCACGGATTTCATTTACCTTGGCCCGGCTACCGGCCAGATCCTGTTCGAGTTCGATGCGCTCCTGCTCACGCTCCAGGTAGCCGTGCTGCGACATGAAGTTCTCTTTGACAAGGCGCTGGTAGTCCGCTGCCCGCTGGCGTGCAATGGGAACGGTCTGTTCCAGTTTGGTGACTTGTTCCCGCGTGGCCTGGAGTTCTGCCCGGCGCCGAGTCACTTCACTCTGTAATCGAAGCTTGCGCGCCTGGTATTCCTGATACTGGCCGCTGAGCTGGATTTGTTCATTGATGATACGAGCCGCGTCTGCCCCGCTGACTTCGCCCAGTTTGGGAGATTGTCCAGATGCCAGCGCCGCCAGCATGGCGCGGGCCCGCATGGCTTCTAGGCGCGCGGTCAGCGCTTCGCTATCCAGCCGGTCGCTGTCGGCCACCGCGGTGGTGGCATCGAGTTCCACCAGAACCTGCCCGAGCGTGACTTCCTGCCCATCGCGCACGTGGATGGCTTTGACCACCGCCGTTTCCATCGGCTGGATGACCTTGGTGCGGTCGTTGGGGATGATCTTGCCCACGGCAGTGGCCACCACATCGATACGGCCGAAGGTCGCCCACAATACGGCAATCAGGGCAAAGACGATGATTGCCCAGAGTGTAATGCGCGGTGCGGGGTGCACCGGGGTATCGCGCAGGGCCAGGGCGGCAGGCAGGAACTGGGCCTCGTGGGACTGCAGATCGGGGGTGTCGGTGTCTTTGCGATGCGACCAGGCATGACGAAATACACTGGCATAACGCTTGAACAGGTCGGCGAAGGCTTGGCGTTTCATATTCTGATCTCAGGCGTGTTGCAGACGATGCAAACGGGAGTAGTGGCCGGCTTCGTGTTCCAGCAGTTCGGTATGGGTGCCGGCCTCGACGATCTGGCCGTGGTCCATCACCAGGATGCGGTTGGCATGGCGTACCGCCGACAGGCGGTGGGCAATGATGATGACGGTGCGACCCTGGCAGATGGCCTGCATGTTCTGCTGGATGATGCGTTCCGATTCGTAATCGAGCGCGCTGGTGGCCTCGTCAAATATCAGGATGCGCGGTTCGCTCATCAGGGCACGGGCGATGGCTATCCGCTGGCGCTGGCCACCCGATAAGCTTGAGCCGTGCTCACCGACCATGGTGTCGTAGGCCTCGGGCAGTTCGAGGATGAACTCATGGGCACCGGCCAGTTTGGCCGCCTGGATCACCTGCTCCAGCGGGGCGCCGGGGTCGGCCAGGGCGATGTTCTCTCTGAGGGTGCGATTGAACAGCACATTCTCCTGCAACACCACACCGATCTGACGCCGCAGACTGGAGGCGTCAACCAGCGTCAGATCCATGCCGTCGATCAGCACCCGGCCGCGTTCCGGCACATACAGGCGCTGAATTAATTTAGTCAGGGTGCTCTTGCCTGAACCCGAGCGGCCGACGATGCCGATGACTTCACCGGGCTGGATATCGAGGGTGATGCCTTTGAGCACCTCCGGGGTATCGGGCCGGTAACGGAAATTGACTTGATCGAAGGTGATCCGCCCGGTAATCGGCGGCAGGCTGCTCTTGGCACCCGCAGCTTCGGTCGGTGAATTGAGAATGTCACCCAGGCGCTGCACCGAAATACCGGTCTGCTGGAAGTCGGTCCATAGCTGCGCCAAGCGCATGATGGGCTGCGCGACCCGACCGGCCAGCATGTTGAAGGCGATGAGCTGACCCACGGTGAGCTGGCCTTCGATCACCAGCCTGGCGCCGAGCCACAGGGTACCGACGGTGACAAGCTTGCCGACGAGATTGGTACTCTCGTGTGCAATGGTCGAGATCGTGGCGGACTTGAACCCGGCGGAAACATAGCCGGCCAGCTGGGTGTCCCAGCGGCGCTGCATCTGCGGTTCGACCGCCATGCTCTTCAAGGTGTCGATACCGGACACGGTTTCGACCAGAAAGGCCTGGTTCTCGGCGCCGCGGTTGAACTTCTCGTGCAGGCGTGCGCGCAGTAGCGGGGTGATCAACAAGGCGATCACGAAGTACAGCGGCAATGAGGCCAGCACCACCAGGGTGAGCCAGCCGCTGTAGAACAGCATCACAGCAATGAAGACGACCGAGAACAGCACGTCGAGCACCACGGTGATCGAGTTGCCGGTAAGAAAGGCACGGATGTTCTCCAGCTCTCGCACCCGGGCAACCGAGTCACCCACCCGGCGCGCCTGGAAGTAACCCAGTGGCAAATGCAGTAGATGGTGAAACAGCCGCGCGCCGAGTTCGACGTCGATGCGACTGGTGGTGTGGGCGAAGACGTAGCTACGAAGACCGGAGAGTCCGACCTCGAAGATCGACACCACCAACAGGCCGACGGCGATGACGTCGAGTGTGGTCAGGCCCCGGTGCACCAGCACCTTGTCCATCACCACCTGGAAGAACAGGGGCGTCACCAGTGCAAACAGGTTGAGCACGAATGACACCAGCAGCACTTCATACAGCAGCTTGCGGTATTTGACGACGGCGGGGATGAACCAGGAGAAGTCGAATTTGGCCATCTCACCCACCATCGAGGCGCGCGAGGTAAAGAGGATGACCTCACCGCTCCAGCGGGCCAGCAGGTCGTCACGCGACATCACTTCCGGGCGTTCAGCCTTAGGGTCGTGGATCAGAGCCTTGTCCGACTCAAAGCGGGCAAGGATGAAGTAGCTACCGTCTTTGTCGATTGCCATCGCAGGCAAGGGGGTGCGGTCGAGCCGCTCGAGAGTGGTCTTGACGACTTTGGCTTGCAGGCCGAGATGCTTGGATGCCAGCAGAATGTTAGACCGACTGAAGGGCTCGCCCGACACCTTGAATTGATGCGCGAGTTGTTCGGGATCAACCGCAATCTGATGAAAGCGCGCGAGCATCACCAGGCAGGCAAGGCCGGTGTCGAGCACCGGTGGGCTGGACGGCGGAGAAGAATCAAGGGTGATGTTCATGGCAGTACACACGCACACGCCCTGACACGGTTACATGTCAGGGCGTGCATCTTTACAGGTCAGGTTGTTCATTGCCGCGCTTCAAACGTCAAAGCACGGCCCGCTTCATTATTATTACTGCCAGTTGGCTGCGATCACCGGAGCCAGACTGGTCTGGTAGGTGGTCGGCAAGGTGGTCTGGCCGGCAGCAGGCGGCGCAAAGCTGGCCATGGCGTTGACCAGGTTCTGCACGTTGCTGTCGGTCAGGGTCTTGGCACCGTCGGTGGTCTTGAACTGTTCGACGTGATACGCATTGCCAAGGTACCAGTCCTTGATCACCAGTTTGTCGCTGGTGCCGATGATGCTGGACTCCAGGTTGTTACCCACTTTCTGGAACCAGATCTGGTCAGCCGCTACACCGGTCAGGAACTGGGCGATGTCGGTGTTGCCGGCGGTCGCGTCGTTCTCGACCACGGTGTCGACGGCGTAGCCACGACCCAGGATGTAGGTGTCGTTGCCGGTGCCACCGGTGAGGGTGTCAGCGCCAGCGCCGCCATCAAGCGTGTCGTTGCCCGCCAAACCAGACAGGCTGTTGACGCCGCTGTTGCCCTTGAGCACGTTGTTCGCCGTGTTGCCGGTGCCGTTGACTGCACTGGCCCCGGTGAGGGTGAGGTTCTCCAGGTTGGTACCCAGGGTGTAGGTGATCCCCGTCTCGACGGTGTCGGTACCTTCGTTGGCGTTCTCGGTGACGATGTCGGTGGCGACGTTGACGACGTAGGTGTCGTTTCCGGTGCCGCCGATCATGGTGTCATTGCCCAGGCCACCATCAAGACGGTCATTGCCCGCACCACCGGTCAAGATGTTGTTGGCGCTGTTGCCGATGAGGATGTTGTCGAGGGTGTTGCCGGTGCCGTTGATGACGACGGTGCCCATCAAGGTCAGGTTCTCGACGTTGTTGCCCAGCGTGAGGGTCACGGTGGACTCAACGGTGTCGATACCTTCGTTGGCATTCTCGGTGACGATGTCGGTGGCGACGTTGACGACATAGGTGTCATCACCGGTGCCACCGATCATGGTGTCATTGCCCAGTCCACCATCAAGACGGTCATTGCCCGCACCACCGGTCAAGATGTTGTTGGCGCTGTTGCCGATGAGGATGTTGTCGAGGGCGTTGCCGGTGCCGTTGATGGCGGTGGTGCCGGTTAACGTCAGGTTCTCGACGTTGTTGGCCAACATGTAGGTGACGCTGGACTGCACCAGGTCGATGCCTTCGTTGGCATTCTCGGTCACGATGTCTGCAACGTTGTCGACGACATAGGTGTCGTTGCCCGCGCCGCCGATCATGGTGTCTGCACCGGTGCCACCAGACAGGGTGTTGTTGGCGCTGTTGCCGGTGAGGATGTTGTTGAGCGTGTTGCCGGTGCCGTTGATCGCGGCCGTGCCAGTGAGGACGAGGTTCTCGACGTTATTGGCGAGCGTGAGTGTCACGCTAGATTCGACAGTGTCGGTGCCTTCGTTGGCATTCTCGGTGACGATGTCGGTGGACACGTTGACGACGTAGGTGTCGTTTCCGGTGCCGCCAATCATGGTGTCATTACCCAACCCACCATCCAAACGGTCATTGCCTGCGCCACCGGTGAGGGTGTTGTTGGCGCTGTTGCCGATGAGGATGTTGTCGAGGGTGTTGCCGGTGCCGTTGATGGCGGTGGTACCGGTCAGGGTGAGGTTCTCGACGTTGTTGGCCAGCGTATACGTCACGCTGGACTGCACGCTGTCGATACCTTCGTTGGCGTTTTCGGTAATGACGTCGGTGGCACTGTCGACGATATAGGTGTCATCACCGATGCCACCGATCATGGTGTCATTGCCTGTTCCGCCGTTCAGGGTGTCATTGCCGGCAAAACCGTTGAGCACATCGTTACCTGCAAGACCATCGAGCGTGTCGTTGCCGGCACCGCCATTGAGCGTATCCACGCCCGAGGTGCCGTTGAGGGTAAGGTTCTGCACGCTGACGGTGAGGTCGAAGATGTCCGATACCGTCAGGTTGCCGGTGTCCTTCACCGTTACACGCACGCTGATCGCGCCCAAGATGCTAGGGCTGCCGCTGAAGGTACGCGTCGCGGCGTTAAAGGCAAGCCACGATGGCAGTGCACTGCCATCAGCGAGGGTAGCGCTGTAGGTAAGTGTGTCGCCCGCATCAGGATCGGTGAAAGCATTGGACGCGACGGTATAGCTGAAGACACCGCCTTGAGGCGCTGTCTGGTCAGGTAAGGCTGTGGATAGAACGGGGGCTCGGTTGGGTGAACCGACAGTCAGGTTGACGTATTGCCCTGCCGAGTAGTTATAGTTGTCAGTGCCCCACAGCACGAATTGCAGCGACCCGACATTACCCGCAGTTGGGGTACCGCTGAATGTCCGCGTGACCGAATCGAAGGAGAGCCAGGATGGCAGCGCCGCGCCATTGGCCATCTTGGCGCTGTAGGTGATCGAATCCCAGGGATCGGGATCGGTAATTGTGTTGGCTGCGACCGTGTAGCTGAAAGTAGAGTCTGCACGGGCCTGCAGGGTGGGCAGGTAGCTGTTGATTGTTGGCGCGCTGTTATTGTTGGCGCGATCCACCACCGTCTGAATCATGGTCTGATTCCACACGGTGCCATTGGCAAATTCAACACGATCAATCTTGTGATCCGACACCTCACTGCCGTTGACCGTGTTAGCCCCGTAGTAATTGATAAAACCTATCTGGTCGCTCGTGCTCTTGATCTTGAGGAACATGCTGGTGCCGTACTGGAAAGCCAGCACATCGGTGTCCGCAATACCTGCACCGAAGCGCAGCGTATCGGTGGCGCCCAATAGATCGGTATTGTCGATGGAGTCCTGTCCATCCCCCCTGTTGAAGACATACACGTCATTGCCCGCATCGCCAAACAGGTAGTCATTGCCGGTGCCGCCAGTGAGAATATTGTTGCCGAGGTTACCCCATAGGCCGTTGTTGAGCGCGTTGCCGGTCACAGTCAGATCGTCGGTGCCATCCACCGCCAGGCGTTCCAGGTTATCACCCAGAGTCCAACTGACAGTGCTGCGTACAAAATCGTCGCCTTCGTTAAGGTTCTCGATGATGACGTCGCCAGCATTGTCGATCTCGTAGTAATCGTCGCCCGTACCGCCTATCAGGGTGTCCGCGCCTTCGCTGCCGAACAGCGCATCGTTGCCAGCGCCGCCGATCAGGGTATCGTTACCGGCCAGGCCGAGCAGGGTATTGTCGGCCGCATTGCCGATGATGACGTTGTCGAGGTCGTTGCCGTTGCCGTGGATGACCGCACCCGTGAGCGTCAGGTTCTCTACGTTGCTTTCCAGTATGTAGAGCGTATCGTAGCCGCGCTCGATGGTATCGATGCCCTGGCCAAAAGACTCATCAATGGTGTCGCCCTGCTCATTGGCAATGTACAGGTCGTTGCCGTCCCCGCCTGCCATGTAATCGGAACCCAGGCCACCATCGATCCGGTTGTTTCCGCTATTGCCAAGGAGCTGGTTGTTGCCAACGTTACCTGTGGCGTTGATGTTTTCAGTACCGGTTAAAGTCAGATTCTCTAGGGTAGCGCCAAGCGTGTAGCTAAATCCCGCTTCCACTGTATCCATGCCGCCGTCAACCGCTTCGATAATCTGATCGCTTACGACATCTACAACGTAGGTGTCGTCGCCGTCGCCGCCTTCCAGAATGTCCGCACCTGCTCCACCATCCAGCCGGTTGGCGTAAATATTGCCGATAATATGGTTCGCCCCAGCATTGCCGGTTCCATCGATATAACCGCCGGCGTCTTCAAGAATCAGGTTCTCGATATTGGCCGATAGCGTAAAGCTTGCGCTTGCCCTTACTGTGTCAATGCCTTCCGCTGCGTTTTCTATGACGATATCGTTGCTATCGTCAACGCGATACAAATCGTCACCCGCGCCGCCCAGCAAGGTATCCACACCAGCACCGCCGTCCAGCTCATCGTTACCTTGACCGCCAGAGAGCGTATTCGCCCCGACGTTGCCGATCAGAACGTTAGCGCCCGAGTTTCCAAAGCCGTTGATCGCTGAACTGCCAGACAAAAACAAGTTTTCGACCGTACTACCCAACGTGTAATCCACTGCGCTAATTACCGTGTCAATCCCTTCGTCAGCGGCTTCATTCACTACATCGCCTACGTTATCGACGACGTACGTATCATCGCCCAAACCGCCCGTCATGGTGTCCGCACCGGCGCCCCCATCAAGCACGTCGTTGCCCGATCCGCCTGTCAGGACATCGCTACCCGCACCACCATAAAGCTTGTCGTTGCCGTCGCCACCATCCAGGGTGTCATTCCCCGCCAGGCAGTCTAGCGTATCGTTACCCGCACCGCCGGTCATCACGTCGTCTGTCGCATACCCCGTCAGGACATCATCGCCGGTACCGCCATTGAGCATAGCTTGCTTCAGCGCGTTCAAATCCAGTGTGGTCGTGCCGTTCAATGTCCGGAAGCCAAAGCTGTAGGAGGAGAACACCCCGTCGTTAGCCATGATGCCGTTGAAACGGATGCTGTCTGTGGTGCCTTTGATGCGGAACAGTACGTCCGCGCCTTCGCGAATGAATTCGACGTTGGCCAGTCCGATGGCCTCCGGTACCACCACGATATCGGTCGCAACCAGGCCATCAAATGGATTGCGGATGACATTGTCTTGACCCGATCCCGTTTGCAGCAAATACAGGTTCTGTCCAGCGCCGCCTTTGAGTGTGTCGTTACCTGCACCACCGTCGATAAAGTCGTCGCCGTCACCACCGTCGATAGTGTCGTTACCCGCACCACCCAGCAGCGTGTCAGCCCCGCCCATGCCAAACAACAGATCGTCGCCCCCACCACCGCTGATCGAGTCAGACGTGGCGAAACCATACAGAATGTCGTTGCCTTCGGTACCGCTCATCAGGCGAGCCTTAATGTCCTCCAACGTCCAGATCGTGCCGTCGTTAAAGACCACGCGCTCGATTTTCTGGACATTGTCGCCATCGTTGTCGAGCACGCTTTGTAAGCGCAGGCTGTCATAGATGTAATACTCACCCACGATCTGACCCGGTAGCGCGAGGATCACATCGTTCCCTGCGCGGCTGATCTTCACATCGGCGGCCAATACGCCCGCCCTCATGCTTACGGTGTCGTTGCCTGCACCATTGGGGAAATAGCCCTGTTCAAATATGGTGTCGTTGCCGTCACCCAGGCCAAACACATAGGTGTCGTCGCCCTCGCCGCCGTTAAGCACATCGTTGCCCCGGCCACCTTCCAGCGTATCGTTGCCCTGTTCGCCGTATAGATAATCAGCATCATCGCCGCCTTGCAGAATATCTGCGCCGTTGCCGCCATACAGCGTGTCAGTACCAGACCCACCCCGCAGGGTATCGTTACCATCGCCTCCGTTGAGACTGTCATTGCCGTCGCCGCCATCAAGCGTATCGTTGCCGTCTGCGCCGCTCAGCGTATCGTTCCCACCCGCACCATATAGTGTGTCGTCGGTCGCATAGCCGGTAAATACATCCGCACCTTCGGTGGCATCCAGCACACGTGCCTTGACCGTGGCTACATCCCAGATCGTGCCATTTGCAAACTTGATGAGTTCGACCGCGTAGGGTGAAGCGCCATCGTTGTAAAAGTATTGCGAAACCGTCAGCGTGTCCGTCGTGCCCTTGATAGTGAGCACCAGTTCGTTCCACGCGGTGCGGCGCGCTTCGATGTCCGCAGGCGCAATGCCGGTGGCAAACTCGATGCTATCGACCGGATTAGCAGCACCATTGGCGATATATTCGTAATTGTTGATCGTGTCTTTGCCGTATCCACGAACAAACACATAGGTATCTGCACCGGCATCGCCCGTAAGCTGATCATCGCCGGCACCACCATCAAGCCGGTCGTCGCCGTCACCGCCAGAGAGATAGTCACGGCCGGCGCCACCGCGCAATGTATCGTTGCCCGCCTCGCCATATAGCCCGTCATTACCATCGTTGCCATCCACGGTATCGTTCCCACCACGGGCGTAAACGATGTCATTTCCGACTCCCCCGGTAATCACATCATTCGACTCAAAGCCATATAGCGTGGATCCTGCTTCATTGGCCACCAGCGCCATCCCCTTCACAGCGTCGATATTCCATACGGTGCCATTGGCAAAACGGATTTCTTCCACCGCATAGCTGGTGGCAGCATCGTTCTGAAAATAGCCGGTCACGGTTACTTTGTCGGTGCTGCCATTGATCGCGAGAGTAAGGTCGCCATACCAGTTGCGCGTCACCAAGATGTCGGCTGGGGCAATATCCGCATCGAACACAATCGCATCCACCGGGTTGACTGCACCCGCAGCCAGGTATTCGTAGTTGTTAATTGTGTCGCTGCCGCCGCCGCGACCAAAGCGGTAAATATCCGCACCGCCGTCGCCTTGAAGGTAGTCGTTGCCCAGGCCGCCAATTAGCGTGTCGTTACCGCCACCACCATAGAGCATGTCGTTGCCATCAAGCCCATCCAGCGTGTCCGCCGTGGCGTAGCCAGTGCGCACATCGTTACCTGAAGTCGCCTGCAGCACAATGCGGTTGATATCGGTTACGGTCCAATTGGTGCCATCGGCAAACACCAGCGAGTCAATCTGGTAGCCGCCCGCGCCGTCGCCGTAAAAATGCCCCCCCACAGTGATCTTGTCGGTGGTGCCATTGATAGCGATCACCAAATCATTACCGCTACGGGTGAGGCTAACGTCGGTGGAAGCTACATCCGCCGCCATCTGCGCGGTATCGATACGTCCCGCCGTATTGTCATACGCATAGTTGATGAAGTCCTGTCCCGCGCCGCGACCGAACAGATAGAGATCGTTGCCCGCGCCGCCGTTCAGGGTGTCATTCCCGGCGCCACCTATCAATACGTCATTACCATTGCCGCCATACAGCGAGTCATTACCGTCTCCACCCAGTAGCAAGTCGTTGCCGCCGTTGCCGTAGAGCGTATTTGCCGCCGTGCCGCCTACGAGAATGTCGGCCTTTTCTGTAGCGCTACTACTAAACCCGGCGGCGCCATCAATCTTAAGGCCGAAGGTGTCGTACACGGCCTGTAGTTCAGGGGTGACGGGTGAGGTGCGGATGGCATTTTCCAGCATCGTCCAGCCATTCCAAGCTGAGCCCATCAGCAGGGTCTGACCATAGCGGTTAAATTCGATCAGGTCGCTAATGCCATTGACCAGATCAGTGTCGATCCGGGTTTGCAGCGTTTGTAGCGCAGTACTGAAATCGAGTGTGACATTGTTAGGTGTGAAGATAAGATTGACGCTGTCGATCAGCGGTTTGAAGCGGGTTTGCAGGAGGAGTGCGTTGTAGACCGATTCCCGGAGGGCATCGTAGGATTGGCTGAGCAGATCGAGCTGCGCCTGAGTGTAGTTGATGGACAGGGTGCCCAGTGTGACGCCCGATATGCCGCCTGTGGTTGCGCTGCTGAAGTTCATGCCCATTACCGCACCGCCACCGGCTTGCGCCTCACTGGGCAGGTTGAAGAAATGTCGGCCATTGAAGGCTTCCAGAATGTGGATGCGCTGGCTCCATGTGGCAATGGTGCCGCGGTAGGCGGCATCAAGCTGGGTATTTTCCACGTCGGGAGTCAGGCCGCCCGCAGGTGTAGCCCCACTGACCAGATGCGTCGAACGGGTGTTGTTGCCGAAGGAGTCGTAACGGATGATGTAGCGGGCACCGGCCCGTTCATCGAGGTTTTCAGCATAGCCGCTGCTGTCGGCCCAGGCATCGAGCATCTGGTCAATGAGCCCCATCTGCGCGGCGCGAGTGGGGGCGGCGGCGTACTGGGTGAGTAGGGTTTGAAGCGCACTCGACTGAGTCGCGGCTTCGCGCAAGTCGCGCACCGCACCGCTGCCCCGCATGTCAGGCAAGGCTGCGGTTGCGGCAGTGGGCGGAATGGTCGTGGTGAACTGCCGGTGGAAGGTGTCGGCGGCGAGGTTCACATCGGCAAGTTGATGGGTCTCGCCCAATCCACCCGAGCTACCGTCTGTGCGGGTGTAGGTACCGATGTCGGCAATCTGGTTGCCATTAGCCAACGTCTGGCTGTTAGCAGTTTTAGCGATGTTGATGGAGGCGATGTTCTGCTCAGCGAGAGTAGTGAGTTCGCCAGCTTGACTGATGCCATCCTGATTCAAATCACGCCAGATGCGCAGATTGGCGAAGCGAGCATCCAGGCTATCGACCTTACCGTCGGCATTGGTGTCTTCCTGCGCCAGCGCACCAAAGCCGTCTGCCGCAAAACCGCCGCCGCTCAGCGGGGTGTGGTCACCGAAGAGCTCAGCGCCGTTGTCGATGACGCCGTTTCCGTTTCGGTCAAGCACGAGGAAGCCGTCGTCGGGTTTGATCCAGCCGGTGCCTTCTTTGCTGCCGTTCAAATCATGGTCGAAGTAGATGGGGCGGGAGGGATCAAAGCCGACGGTCTCGATGCCATCACCGTCGAGGTCGAAGGTGAGGGGGTCGAAGCGGGGCCGGGAGCGTTGGGCGTCGTTGAATGCATTAGGGTGAAGCAAATCATAAATTTTGCCGCCCAAATTTGCTCGGTTATTAAAATCATCAATTGCCTTGGACAAGGCTTCTGCGACTACAAGGCCAGACAACCAGCCTTTTGCTGTAAGTGCATCCCTATTCCCAGATATTGCTGCCCCCAAACGAACCAGTGGGTCTGTAAAGCGTCCAGCCGCGGCCACAAGTCCGCCGACTGCCGTAACTCCGGCAATTTGAGCTAACGCCGCCGTGACTTCGAGAGCCGTATTTGAATCCGTAAACGCCTGACCCGTTTCGATCGCTGTTACCACCCCTTCAATTTTTTGAGCCAAACTTAATGCATTAGATAAAGCCATGATGATCTCCCTGATTTAGGCGCGGCGACCGAGGTGTTGGAACCAAGCAGCCAGAATAAAAACAAACCACATAAGAATGGAAAAAATGCAATAACACCAAAGCCCGACCATTAATCCATCAACAAGACGTGTTAAAAGGCCGCCATAAGCTGGAGGCGCTTGCAGTGCGGTGTAGCCTATATATGACACGGCAACTACGGACACAACATCAAGCGCAACGGACCCTATACCCTCTCGGCTCTTCGAATAAGCACTAACGACACAAAACATGCTTCGAGACTCTGTGGTTAGCCCTGCACTATTTAATGTTTTATGTTGGGGCCCAAGAAGACCCAGAATTACATATGACAATAAATTCCATTGATCTCTACCGCCACCACTTTGAGGGTTTGTCATTTTCGGCTGGCAAAGAAGATTCGCCGTGACGATGATTATGGCTAAATAGGCATATATATAGATCGAGATTGCAACAAGGCTTGTTATTAACAACCAATCCTGATCAAAGCCCGAATAGTTTTCAATCACATCAATGAATACTTGGCGTAAAGAGGAAAACTCCGTAAACGAATAGATAGTCTCCGGCGAAAAAACATAAAGTAAATTTGCAATGACTAAACCTGCTATACCCACCCGAACCAAGAAAAGAAGCCCACGATTTCCATTTATCACACCGCAACCTTCCACATTTCGTTAAATGAACTAATGCAAAGAACTAATGGGCCCAGACTCATTTTTGAACTAATGGAACTAATGGGGTCAGCACCATTTTCAGGCAGCCCAAACCGGGGGTTCGCAGCCTGCGCGAAGCACAACCCGCATGTTTATTTACACGGTGGTTTTTGAATGGATGAAGCACGAAATTTCCCCTATTTTTTTATGGTTCCTGAGAATTGCTCTCAGGATTTCGCGAGACTGTGTTGCAGCGACTTGGGCGTTGTCTATACAACTTTAGTTGTAGATGTGGCAACCAGTTGAATAGGTTGATGATTTAGTTTAATTCCGGGGGTTTTTGCTGGTTTTCAAGAACTTTTGACTAACTCTTGCCGCATAAGACGATGCAGGCACGGAAACGCTACATCACCTTTGTTTGATGCAAAATCAGCCTCCCTAAGCCATGACGAAATTCGATGGAATCCCATTGCAGGGTCTGCCTCGTATACAGACCCTACCTCAACCACCTACAGCACTTACTGTGCATAGACGCTAGGAAGGCTATTGGATCGTAGAAAGGGCTTGTATGCATCGTCGCCAAACAGGCGTCCAGAGGGATTTAGTTCTTCCCCTTTCGGTTGAACAACTGTGTGCTCTATTTTGGTTTCATAGGTTCGCAGCAGACTCAGCAGCACTACCGTCAACGCCAAATCCGTAACCTTTGTTGCAGCATCGCCCGCCACAATCGCCACGATGCCTCCGGGGCTTGTGTCAATCTCTTGGAACCAGGTTAGTCCTGGTAATCACAAGCTTGAACCCTTCGGATGGCGGCCTGTAGTGTTTGAATCAACCATTCAGCAGTTTCAATACTCATTTCAAGCTCCGTGTTCCCAATGATTCCGTCTTCAGGAAATCGTTCATCAGTCATAACTAGATTAGTAATATCGACTTCTGAGTGGACCCCCCAAGTTTCTAAGTTAATGCAACCATCATGGATATTGGGTGTGATTTCCAAAAACCCTTTGCGATAGCTAACGAGGGTGTAGAAAAACCCCAGCCTATCCGGAACCCTGGCGCCCATCAATCCTCGAACTGCGGAGTCAACAACAGGCATGGGTAGAAGGGCATGGCACGTTACAAGCATATCGACACCAGTCCGCGTTTCCTTGCCG